>CAVRIU010000003.1:0-732050 GCA_963721315.1 uncultured Solirubrobacteraceae bacterium | reverse complement strand
CATCACACGACCGGGTCGCGCCTGTAATCGTCCGTCGCGAAATGGCCGCCCGGTCGTCAGCGAGTGCCGCAAGCCTCCAAGCCGCAGCGTGCACGATGCCGGCGGGATCGATTCGTCGCACTCGCCCGATCTGCGCATCGCGACAGTCAGACGCTCTCGGCGGAACGCCGTCGCGGAGTGTCGCAATGCGCGACACGCGAGAGCGCGGCATCGGATGCAGCGCTAGCAGTGCGCTACGCGCTCCAGGCTTGGGGCGCGCTGACGCGGTCGGCGGTTGGCGGCCGCGCCGTTACCACGCGATCCGCTGGCGTCAGCGGCAGCAGTCGTCCTCGCATGCCGCATCGCCCGTGTAGCCGTCGAGCGGGGAGCCGACGCAGCAGCCCTCGCCTCGCCAGGCCTCCAATCCTTCCTTGACGGCGACGCCGGCGATCAGCAGCCCAACCGCAGGATCCAGCCACCAAGCGCCAGCGATCGCATTGCCCCCCCAGGCCGATCAGCAACGCGCTGGCAAGGTAGGCGCAGAGCACGTTCTGGCGGCCCTCGCCTTTGGTCGCGGCCGAGCCGATCTGCTCAGCGATGCGCTGCTTCACGACGCCCAGCAGCGGCATCGTCACCAGGCTGAACACGGCGAGCGCCATGCCGAGCACGCTGACGTCGGGGTGCTCGGCGCTGGCGAGCGCGCACGGACTCAAAACCGACGTAGGGCGCCAGGATGAAGAACTGGATCGCGACAAGCTTCTGCGCGCGCTGCTCAGCGACCTGGGACATCACGCGCGAGCCGGTGAAGCGCCAGATGATGATCACGCTGGCAAAGCCCTCGATCGCCGAGTCCAAGCCGAAGCCGACCAGAGCGATCGAACCGGCCATGACGCCGGCGACGATCGCGACGACCCCCTCGACACTCATCACTCCGAGCGACAGCCAGGACAGCAGCTTCACGCGGGCCGCGAGCGCGCGATAGCGCTCTACGCTGATCGTCGCCACGGGCCCACTCGGCCGCGACCGGCGACGCGATCGGCGGCTCGGCGGATGCGCTCATGCGCTCGCCGCGGTCGCGATGACGGCGGCCAGCAGCGCACGGCCGCGGTCGGTGAGCCGGTACATCACCATCTTCCCGTCGCGCGCCGAGCTGGCCAGGCCGGCGGCGCGCAGCGCGCGGGCGTGGTGAGAGACGAGCTTCTCGTCGCGAGCCACGATCCACGCCAGATCGCACACACACGCCGTCCCGCACTCAGCCAGCGCGACCGCCACCGCCAGCCGCGTCGGATCGGACAGCGCCTTGGCGCCGACTGCCCCACGCCCTCCAGACGGTCGGGGTCGGGCAGCCGGCCACGGGCCGCCTCGGCCTTGGGCAGGTCCAGGCACAGCAATTCGCAGCTGTCGGGCTCGAAGGCGACACCCCGCACCCTAGACGCCGTGGGTGGCAGCAGCCAACCGCCCACGAGACGGCGACGCACCACATGATCGGAGCCGGAAGCCGGCACGTCACCCTCAACGCGATGCAGACGGAGTGGATCCGCGACTGGAAGACGACGCCCTACGCGGATGGCTGCGGAGCTACTTGGACTGGTACACGTGAGATCGACAGGGTCCGCAGGCGGCGCGTCCAGCGCCCGCCTCATCACGATCTGATCCCGATTGGATCGTCCTCGACGACCACGCTCGCCTCCGGTCACCATGAAGGTTGCTGGCATCAGCGACCGACGCCGGCCGGCGATGCGCGACGCCGATGTGACCAGGCAGACGACACCTCCACTCGTGCAGCAGCGAGCGTGTGCTGCGCTACCGCGACGCTCGCATTGGACGACACACGAGCGCCTCGTGCGCCCCGCTGCCCCGCGGTCGCTGGGCTTGACGGAAGCGAGCGTTGATTGCTCGCCTGGCCGACACGCGCGGTGTTCCTCCGGTGTGGCCGCATGGGCGGCGGCCGCGGACGCGCCCGTACCTCCCTACCCGAGCGAGCGCGGTTGGCGCCCGACGAGACGCCTGTTGCTCGTCTAGCGCGCGTGAGTCTTGCCGACCTCGAGGCGCTCGTATCCGCCACGGAAGGAGAAGTTCGCTACAGCGCGTCCGTCACGCGCTGCGCGGCCGCGAACGGTTCGACGTCGAGCAGCGTCGCGTCGACTGCAGCGGCGAGCTTCGCGTCAGTGCCCGGACCCGCGAGCCAGAGTGGGAAGGCGCGGCCGAGCGTGGCAAGTGCCGGGCGATCATCCTCCAGGTAGGCCGCGCTGGTCGCCGCGATCACCACGGCATTCGGCGCGATCGCCTGGGCGATCTCCGTGACGGTCTCGAGCGGGGTGTCCGGGCCGAGATAGGTGATACGCCAGTTGCGGTCCCGCAGCGCCAGCCCGAACGCGATCAGCGCGAGCTCATGGTGCTCGCCCGGCGCGCATGCGAGCAGCCCGTGCGCGCGCCCACCGCGACCCCACCCGCGGGCGAGCCCGAGCAGGCGGCCGCGCAGGACACCCGTGGCGAAATGCTCCTGGCCGATCGACCCGTCCCCTCGCTCCCAGCGATCGCCGAGCTGGCGCAGGTAGGGCAACACGGCCTCGCGCAGCACCGTCTCGACCGACAGCTCGGCCAGCAGCCGATCCAACGCCGCGTGTGCGCCCGCCTCGTCGAGCGCGTCGAGCGCCGCCGAGTAGCTGCCCGCTGCCTCGGGCGAGGACGGGTGTCCGTGACGACGGCGCGTCGTCGGCGTCCTCGTCGAGCGTGAGCCGCGCCGCCTCCGCAGCCGACAAGCCGCGCCCGAGGTGACCGCGCATCGCGGAGACCCGCCGTTCGTCCTGCGTGGAGTAGAGGCGATAGCCGCCGTCCGATCGAGTCGGGCGAAGGAGTCGTTGCCGCCCGCTCCCACGCGCGCAGCAGCTCGTTGCTCACCCCAGAGCGCCTGCTGAGCTCGCCGATCCGGAGTTGACCATCGTCGGACACCATGTCCGGAAACATATACGCACACTGGACAGCACTTGACAGTGCGGCCCCAGCTATGCATACAATCCCTGTACAAGCCCTCTACAGGGACTTGGGTCCACGAGGATGCCGGACGTCCTCGCGCGGTCCGCCGACGCCGGCGCCGCAACCACACCCCACCACCGCCTGTCAGGCAGAAGGGATTCATCGAAATGAAGAAGCTGCTCACACCGCTCGTCCTTGCATCGGGCGTCGCACTCGCGACTGCCGCGGGGACCTCTGCGGCGCCCGCGCAACCGACCGCTGCGGCCGAGAAGAACATCGTCGAAACAGCCGTCGCGGCGGGCGACTTCACCACGCTCGTCGCGCTCGTCGAGAAGGCCGGCCTGGCCGCCGCGCTCTCGGGCGACGACAAGCTGACCGTCTTCGCACCGACCGACAAGGCCTTCAGCAAGGTCCCCGAGGCGACGCTCGCCAAGCTCGGCCGCAAGCCCAAGCTCCTGCGACGGGTGCTGAAGTACCACGTCGTCAGCGGTGACGTGAAGGCCGCAGACATCGTCAACCACCGCTCGGTCCGGACGCTCGCCGGCGCGAAGATCAAGATCCGCGTCCGAGACGGCAACGTCTTCCTCAACCGTTCGGCCAAGGTCACGCAGGCCGACATCGCAGCCAGCAACGGGACGATCCACGTGATCAACCGCGTGCTGCTTCCTCCCCGCTCCCGCTAAGCAGGACAACCGTCGGTCCGGGCCCTGCGGGGCCCGACCCACCACTGCACCCCCCTCCCTTCCAAGACAGGACTCCACCATGGCCAACGTGCAGACATCGATCGACATCGCCGCCCCGTACAGCGCGTGTGGGAGCTGGTGACCGACCTCGAGCGACTCGGTGCCTGGGTGACCATCCACCGCGACTTCCCCGATCCGCCTCCTGCCGTGGTCAAGGCGGGCACCCGCTTCGGGCAGACGCTCGCGGTAGCCGGCACACCCTCGAGGTCGAGTGGACAGCCGTCGACGTGCGCGACCCAGAGCTCCTCTCATGGGAGGGCACCGGCCCGCTGGGCACCACCGCATCGACCACGTACTCGCTCTCGGGTGAGAACGGCGGCACGCGCTTCGTCTACCGCAACGAGTTCAAGCTCCCCGCCGGCGAGCTCGGCGAAGCGGCGAGCAGCATCGTCTCGGGATACGCCCAGCGCGAAGCCGAGTCCTCGCTCGCACGCCTCAAGCAGATCGCCGAAGGCTGAGCAGCGACATGAACAGACACCGCGCGGGCGTGCGGCTGTTCCTGGTAGGCGCCGCCGCATCCTTCCTGCTCTCGATCGCGCTCTGGTTCACCGACAACCGCGAGGAGGGCGTGTTCGTGGGGCTGTGGGTGCCGTCGATTCTCGCCGCCGGCGGCTTCTGGATCACCGCGCTGAGGACACAATGAGCGCGCTCGAAATGCTCGTCGGCGTCGCTGGAATAGCCGTGACCGTGCTCGTCGTCGCGGCGATGATCCTGATCACGCCGCGCGGCGAAGTCGGCGTGCATGCCGCGGGGAGCGATCCACGCGGCTCCAACCTGAGTCCGGCGCCCGGGTCGACCGGCGCCGCGCCTGTGTCGGAGTGAGCCTTCCAGCGTATCTGGACCCGCTTTACACCGCGGAGGAGATGCGGGCCGCCGATCGCTTCGCGATCGAGAACTGTGGCGTGGACTCCCTTACGCTGATGGAGCGCGCAGGATCGGGGCTCGCTCAGGGCCGTGGCCAGCGTCATCCCGAGCGGAACGGTGCGTATCGTAGTCGGCGGCGGCCATAACGGGGCCGACGGTCTCGTCGCCGCGCGGGTGCTGCGCGCGCAAGGTCGAGAAGTGGACGTCCTCGCCGTGGTTGCACCCGGGGAGCTGCGCGGCGATCCGCAGACAGCCCTCGAGCGCTTCGAGGGCCCCTCGCCCGTCCGCTTCACCCCCGCCGCGCTGATGGGTTCAGCGATCGTGGTCGACGCGATGCTGGGCACCGGCTTCAAGGGCGTGCCGCTCGAGCCGGTAGCCGGCGCTATCGCGGCTCTGAACGTCGCGCTCTGATCGTCGCTGCCGACGTCCCCTCGGGGCTTGACGCCTCTACCGGTGAGGCGGACGGACCCGTCGTCCAAGCGGCGCTCACGGCGACCAACCACGCCCGATCGGGCTGCACGTCGGTGCAGGGGCCGCACTCGCAGGCCGCATCGAGGTGATCGACATCGGCATCCCGCCGGGCGGGCCGGCGGTCGCGACCGCCGGCCTGATCACCGCACGAGCGCGGCAAGCCGCCTCTGGAGAAGCCGAGCCGACCTCCCGAGCGCCGATCGTCGTCGTGAGCGCCGCGCAACTAGGGCAGCGCCTCGGAATCGCAGCAGAAGAAGTTCAACGCCGCCCGCTACAGGTCGCGCGCTCCGCCGCCGAGCACACCGGCGCAGTGATCGTGCTGCTCGTCGACCGAGCGCTCATCGCCGCCCCCGGCGGCCCAATCGCTGTCAGCGCCAGGCCCACGTCCGCGGAACTCCCAACCCGGATCGACGCCCTCCTCGACACGAGCCACGACACTTTCGCGGCGGCCGCAGCCGCACTGGCCGGCTGACGCGACCCAACACCGAAGCGACGGTCAAACCGCTTTGCCCACAGACCGCGGCCGGAGCGGCGTAATTGTCTCTAGCAAGCCAAGGTCTGACCCGCAGGGCGCCAAGAATGCGCCGGAACTCCGGCTTGCCCGCCTGAAACCGAAGGCTGCGGGAGCCTTGGCGGCGTCTGGTGTAACAACGGATGCTCGCTATCCGCGAAAGGCAAGCGCACGGTCAGCCCCGCGATGCACGCTCGCTGATCGTCCGCAGCGCGGGTTCGCCCTCCTCAGCGCAGACGACCACTTTCGCGTGAGGGTCGCGAATGTCCGGGGCTGGTTGAGATGGAGCGTGTACTCGGTCGCGGCCATGCGCCGCTAGGCCGGCGACCCGCAGCCAATGCGCATCGGACAGGATGTCACTGGTTTGGTGAGCGAAATGCGCCTCAGAGTCGGACTCGTCGTAGAGCCGGGAGGCATCGACTACCCGTATAGCCACGCGGCCTACCTCGGCCTGGAGCGGGCCGTCCGCGAGTTGGGGATCAGAGGGCGAGTGCTGACACCCGCTCCGAAGGAAGGCTACGTCCCGAGCCTTTCACTTCTCGCGCGGCAGAAGTACGACCTCGTCATCGCAATAGGGGTCGTTGCCACAGGAGGCGTTGCCGCCCCCGCGATCGACAAAGTCGCGACTGGGTTTGCCGAGACGAGGTTCGCGATCATCGACGTCGCCCATGACGACTTGGCGCATCGCCCGAGCAACGTAGTGGGCCTCGTGTTCAGGGAAGAGCAAGCCGGTTATCTGGCCGGTCACCTGGCTGCGCTCGTGCTGAGGCTCTCTCCCGGGGAGGAGGTGATCAGCTCGGTCGGCGGCCAGCGGGTGCCGTCGGTCGAGCGGTGGATTGCCGGCTATCAGGCAGGCGCGCGAGGAGCCAATCCTCGCGTGACGACGTTGAACAGCTATACCGACGACTTCCTCGACCCCGCGAAAGGTAGGTCGGTCGCTCTGAGCCAGATCGCGAAGGGATCGCGAGTCGTGTTCCAGGTCGCCGGGTCCTGCGGCCTCGGTGCGCTGGAGGCGGCAAGCGAGCGTGGGATCTGGGGGATCGGAGTCGATGTCGACCAATCCCACCTCGGCCAGCACATACTGACGAGCGCGGTGAAGAGGCTGGACGTGGCCGTGTTCGACACGATCGAGGAGCTTGTGGGCGGGACGCTGGAGACCGGTCGCACTTCTCGCTTCTGCCTCCGGAACGGCGGTGTCGGCCTCGGCACAATCTGCGCGCGGGTGCCCCGCTCGCTCAAGGCCGAGATCGAGGACGTCAGGGCCGAGATCGTCGCCGGCAAGGTCCCGATCGCGACCTCGGTCATATAGCACTCTCGCTCTGTATCGAAACCCAGACGAGCCCGTCGCAAGAGGCCACGTCCGTTGGCGCGTGGCCAACCGGAACGAGGCCTGCCACCCGACCGTCTTGAGCATCGATCTGGACGACGGTGCCGTCGGCGTTGTTGGCTGCGAACACCGCTCCGTCCGTCGCGCACAGGCCGACCAGCCCTCTGCCAACCGGGGTCGTCTGGCTCACTGTCGCCGTGTCGGGGTTGATGCGCCAGACCTGGCCTCGCGAGTCAGAGACCCAAACGGCCTGCTTTCCAGTGGTCAGCGCGACGGGATACCCGATGGGCACCTCGGTTGTGGCTGTGTTCGTGTGCGGCTCGATGCGCAAGGCCCGCTCGGCGATCGTAACCACCCAGAGTGCTTCCTCGCCGACCGCCACGCCTATCGGTGCATGGCCGACGTCGATGATCGCGAAGGGCTCGTTCGTTGTCGGGTTGATGCGGAGCACATGGTGAGGACCCGCGGCGATCCAGACCGAATCGTCATCGGCGGCGACGGCATAGGTCGGGTTCCAGGCGAGTTCGCTCGAGCCCCTCAAGTCGATCGTCTCGACGACGGCGTCGGCGCTGGGATCGATGCGCGAGACGGTACCGTCGCTCCCGTTCGCCACCCAGACCGCATCGGTGGCGACAGCGAGGTCTATTGCCGGTGCTCCGATTCCTATCGTCCTGATGACTTCGTGGCGCTCCTGATCGATGCGCGAGACCGTTCCATCGTCGGCGTTGGCGACCCAGACCGAGCCGTGCCCGATCGCGACGGCGACAGGCCTTCGGCCTACGAGCACGTGGCCCACGACCCGGGAGCGCTGCGGGTCGATCACAGCGACCGAGTCGGGAGGTACAGGTGCCTCGGTGCGCGACGACGCTCGGCGACGCTGTGCGACGGAGGATCGTTTGGCCCGCGGGACTGCCGGCGACTCGAGCCAAGGATCGTGGTTGAGGATGGCTCTCTCGAGGCGTTGGAGCTGATCGTCGGGCTCGAGCCCGAGCTCCTCGTTCAGCAGCCGCCGCCCCGAGCGGTAGGTCTCGAGCGCGTCTGCCTGGCGGCCGCAGCGATAGAGGGCCAGCATCAGCTGGCCGCGCAGACGCTCGCGTAGCGGGTGCTTGCGCACGAGTGACTCGAGCTCCGCAACCAGCTCCGCGTGCCGGCCCAGCGCGAGGTCGGCCTCCGCGCACGCTTCGAAGGCCCCCAGCCGCAGCTCCTCGAGGCGGCGCCGGTCGCCCTCGACGTAGGGCACGTCGGCCAGGTCGGCGAGCGGCTCGCCCCGCCACAATGAGAGCGCCTCGCGGAGCAGACGGGCGGCGGCGGCTGGCTCCGACCGGCGGCTCGCGGCGACGAGCGACTCGAAGCGTTCCAGATCAAGCTCGCCGTCGGCCACGTGAACCAGGTAGCCCCGAGGCTGCGTGCCGATCACATCCGCGCCGAGCGCCTTTCGCAGCTGCGAGACGTAGACCTGGAGCGCGTTCGTCGCCCGCTCGGGAGGCTCGTCGCCCCAGAGCGCCTCCATGAGGCGGTCACGCGAGACGACATGATTGGCGTCGAGCAGCAGGAGCGTGAGCAGGGCGCGCGGCTGCCGTCTCCCGATCGGGAGCACCTGACCGTCGGATCCGACCTCGAGCGGGCCGAGGATGCGAAAGTCCATTGCGCCACGCGACCGTAGCACGGTCGCGCGAAGGAGAAGCGGAAAGCGTCTCGCTTGCAGGGATTTAAGCGGGCGTTCAGCGATCTGCGCCGCTCGCTTCAGCGGAGCGCTGTCTGCTGATCAAGCGGCCGCACCGGGCGGCCCCGACAAGGAGGAGTCAGATGCTCGTTCGCCGGACACTCGCAGCTCTCGCAATCGGAGCCGTCCTCGCAGGCGAAACCGCCACTGCGGCCTCAGCCGGCGTGCCCGAGGGCATGCCCAAGGCCGCGTACCGGGCGCTCCTGATGCGCAGCGAGGCGCTGAACAACCTGCACGGCAACGCCGTGACAAGGCTCACGCCGGCGCAGTTCGCGGCCTCCTGGAACGCGGGTGCCTCGCGCCTCTCGCCCGACGCGTTCAACGCGCTCGTCGTCCGCAGCGAAGGCCTCAACAGCTACGGCAAAACGTTGCAGGCATCGACGCCCGTGCCCTCGACCTCCGCATCGACGTCGTTCGCGTGGGACGACTTCGGGATCGGCATGGCCGCGGCGTTCGGGCTCGTCCTGCTCACGAGCGGCCTCGCCGTCGCCGTCCGCACCGCGACGCGCAAGCAGGTGCGCAGCCCCTCGTAGGTGTGCCCCACCGGACGATGCACGGGCTGGGCAGAGCCCGGCGAGCGAGAGCATCGCGAAGCCGATCAGGCGGGGGCTGTGGAAGCTAGGCGCCAGCGGCGGAACCACCGGCCGCCGGTCAAGGGACGAATGACATCAGCCGCGCCCGGCGTGCGGCCTCGATCATGGCCGGCGCGCGCGCAGCTCCTTGCGGAGGTCGAGTGCGGGTCCGAGGTCGCCGTCGATCAGGTGCCCGTAGGTCTCGAGCGTGAACGCCGGTGAGTGGTGGCCCATCCAGCGCTGCAGGCGTAGCGGGCTCAGACCGGACTCGATCAGCATCGACGCGCACGTGTGACGCAGCGTGTGAAAGCCGACGCCGGTCAGGCCGGCGCGCTCGGCGGCGGGGACGAGCACGCGCCGGCGCAGGCTGCCCTGATCGGACGCGCCGCCGTCGCGACCGGGGAACACGAACGCGTCGTCGACGGCATCGCGAGGCCGATGCGCGCGCAGCGTGGCGGCGAGCTCGGGCGTCAGCGGGATCAGCCGCGCGCCGTGGCGTGACTTCGGCGCGACGATCGCGCCCTTGACGATCGCGCGGCGCACCTGCAGATGCGGCGTCGGCGCCGTCGAGCACGAGGTCGCTCCAGCGCAGCCCGATCGCCTCGGAGATCCGCAGCCCGGTCGCGGCGAGCAGCTCGAACAACGGCCGCCACTTCGCCGGTACCTCGTCGAGCAGCCGCACGAGCTCGGCGCGCGTGAGAAAGCGCCGCTCGCGCATCGACCATGCACGGCCGGCGCGCCGGCGCGGCAGCACGACCTGCTCGGCCGGGTTGGCGTCCAGCAGCCCTTCGGCGACCGCTGCGTCAAGCGCCAGGCGCAGCGGCGTGAGCGCGTTGGCGATCGAGCGGTCACACAGCCGCCCGTCGCGGCCCGGGCGGGTCGTCAGCCAGTCCACGAAGTGCTGCACAGCGGCGCGATCGAGATCGCGCACCCGGACCTCGCGGTCGAAGTAGGTCAGCGCGAAGTTGACCAGCAGCCGCCGGTACTCGCGGCGCGTGTTGGCGCGCACGCTGTCGTGCCCGCTGCCGGCGTAGCGATCAAGCCACGACGAGGCTGAACTCGTGCAGCGTCGGGCCGCGCCGCAGCGCCCGCGCCTCGCCGTCGCGCTGCAGCTTGATCGCGCGGGCGTCGGCCAACGTGTCGGCCGACTGCTTGCGCTGACGGCCCTCGACGCGATAGACCACGACGAACTTCGACCCACGCCGGTAGACGCCCGGCACGTCGGTCGGCTCGAGTGGCAACACCATCACTGTTGCTCCGTTGCCACCGCTGTTGCCACCTCTGGGCGTTCGCCAGAGGCCGCAAATCCCCTACACAAGCGGAATCTCGGAAGCGCGCCCGAGAGGATTCGAACCTCTGACCTTCGGTTCCGTAGCCGCGGCCTTGGCGACGCACTTGGCTCTAGCAAGCCAAAACGAGTCTTGTAGGGCGCCAAGAATGCGCCAGAAAATCGGAGCTTGCACCCCTGCAACGGCGCCCGCACACCTAAGAGGGGAAGCCTCGCGGGCTACCACAGGGGCCTCGCTTTGCAGAAGGCGAGCGCGCGGTCGGCGCTGGCCCAGGACGACTACTGATCGTCCTTACGGGGGTCCCGAGCACGGGGGCGGAGACGACCGCATGCACGCAAGGCTGCCGCGCAAACTGAACTCGTCGCGGCGTCGCCAGTGGTCGTCGACGAACACGGGTTGCGACGACCTCGCGCGGCAACTACCGCGAGGTTGCGGCGATGTCCCCGATCGATAGATGGACATACACCAGTGAAGTCCAGGTTACGGCCGGGCGAACTCGCGCTGGCCGCGCCGACGCACCTTCTCCGGAGGCGATCTCGATGCTGTCGGCTCGCCGGCTGGCACGAGTTCCAGGCAGGCGACATCTCGCGCACGCCTCTCACCCTTTGACAACATGTGGGCGTGGCCGAGCAGGTCGTGATCGTCGGCGGCGGCGTAGGAGCACTCGAGGCACTGCTGGCGTTGCAATCGCTGGCCGAGGATCGCGTCCGCATCAGCGTGCTCACGGCAGGGCGACACCTGACCTACCGCGCGCTTTCGGTCGCCGAGCCGTTCGGCGCCGACCCTGTGCCGCAATATGACTGGGAAGCCATCACCCGCGACCGCGGCGTGCGATGGATCTCAGATGTCCTCGTCGGCGTGCGCCCCGACGAGCGCGAGCTCGACACGCGCGACGGTCCACCACTCCGTTACGACGCGCTGCTGCTCGCGCTCGGGGCCAAGCCGGAGCCGGTGTTGCCGGGCGCGATCAGCTTCGGCGGTCCGCGCGACGTGCTGGCCGTGATGGAGGCGATCGAGGGCCTCGAGCCCGGTGCTCGGCATGCGATCGCCTTCGTCGCCATGGCCGGCATCGGCTGGACGCTGCCGTTATACGAGCTCGCCTTGCTCACCGCCCAGCGCGCGCGCGCTCGCGACTTGGAGGTCAACATTGAGCTGATCACGCGCGAGTCCGAGCCGCTGGGCGTGTTCGGGACCGAGGCCAGCGCCGAAGTCAGGCGACGGCTCGCCGCTGCCAACATTCACCTCCGAACCGGCACGTTCGCCCAGGAAGTCAGCGACGGCAAGCTCTGGCTGGAGTACGAGGGCACGCTCGACGTCGACCTCGTGATCGCGTTGCCGGCACTGCGCGGGCCGGCGGTCGCGGGTTTACCCGGCGACGACGACGGATTCGTCGCGGTCGACGCCTACTGTCGGGTACGCGGAGTCGACCGCGTGTGGGCAGTCGGCGACATGACGTCGCGGCCGCTCAAGCAGGGCGGCCTGGCCGCTCAACAGGCTGACGTCGCCGCCGCAGACATCGCCGCGCGCGCCGGCGCCCCAGTCGACGTCGACCCCTATCAGCCGTCGCTGCAAGGCCTACTGCTCACCGGAGATGAGCCGGTATACCTCGAGCGGCGCCCGCACGCCCCACCGAGCTCGCGCGCCTCATCGGCATTCCTGTGGTGGCCCGCGCACAAAGTCGTCGGCCGCCATCTCGGCCCCTACCTCGAATCGCTCGGCGCGCCGGAGCTGCCAGGCGGCAGAGGACAAGTCTGAAGCGCAGATCGCGATCCTCGCGCGCCGTCCCTGACCTGCCGCATGACGACCGCAAGCGCGCAAAGAGGCTGACAATGCTCAGTGAACTTGCTTCGCGCGGACCGCTTGCTGCCCGGCGCGACGCAGAGCAACTAGGTGTTGCCCGGCCGCCTCCCTCAAGGCGGCGATCTCTACCGCCGATGCGGAACTCGTAACGCGCCCCCCTCCGGGGCTCTGGTGGCGTCGGCTTCGCTTACGTGTACGAGGCTGGCGCCACCCACCGTTTGGAACGCGCCGGCGCCTTCAACAGAGATGCTGGACAGCCTCGCTGCATGGCTCGCCCGGAGCGACTTCGCAAGAGGCCGCGGATCTGCTCAAGACCGCGCTGAAGAGCAATTGCCGTGGTAGTACGCGCGCATTCGGCGTCACGCGCTGCGATCCAGACGCGCTTCACCGCGTCAGGATGCGGTTACCGCTGGTTGCCGCGCCGGGTGAACACTGGACCGCCTGCGCCGGTTGAAATCCGGACCACCGGAGAGGCGTCCGGTGATCTGCGGAGCCTGGGTTCGTTAGCGCAGAGCGAGCTCGGGAGGACCGGTGGTCGCAGTGGAGCAGTGTGGCGGAGGTGCGTCGGCTTCCTTTGTGCGCGGCTTGTCGACCGGTGACATCCATCGCCGGACCCGGGTTCATCGCGAGACGATGCGCCGAGCGCTTTCAAGCGACGTGCTGTGAGGGTGAGGCGACGGGCTCCAAGCTTGATCCGTTCAAGGACTAGATCCATCGGCTGGTAGGGCCTGGATGCCAAGCTTCCCGGTCAGCGGATCCGCGAGCTGATCGCGCCGCTGGGTTTGATGGCGGCATGACGATCGTCGATGACTACCTACGCGCGGTGCGCCCGCTGTTCTGCCCGCCGCCGCGGTCATTTCAGCGCGGGGTCTAGCCAGGCTGAACACCGCGTCACCTTCGCGACCGCCCAGCAACCTCGGGCAAGCCCAACATCGCAACGCTTTGACGCCGAACTCAGGCGGCTAAACCGCTACGTAGTGGACGAGTCGGCCGATGAGGGGCGGCGGCGTCCATCGCGTCGCCGAGGATTTCACTCCGCGACCGAACCACAGCCGGGCCGCGCGGGGCCTCACGCAGCTACGCACTATTCGCTTCCTGATACCTGCGCACTTTCGATCCCCTATGACAGCCGAGTGCAGGGCGAGGTCAGCACGGTCGCTCCGGCGATGAGACCGATGGTGAAGCCAGGGACTGAGCGGGCTGGAGTCATTCGGTTCGGTTCGGACTCGGTGTGTCCTTCATCGTGACCTGGGAACGTGATCTGCATCTCGACCCGCGCGGGCGAGAGCATCCGAGCGTCGTGTGCGGCCCGGTGGCGTTGCAGATCTCGATGTACTCGAGAGGTCGGGCTGCGGTCAGGCACACGTCGAGCAGCAGCCCGGTGATCGTGGCTCAGAGATCAGGCAGTGCGGGCGACCACCACGACCGGGCAGGTCGCTGCCCGGATGACCTCAGTCGACACGCTCCCCAGCAACACTCTGCGTGCCGAGCCTCGCCCCCGGGAGCCCAAGACGAGGAGATCGAGCCGCGCGGACTCGGCTACGAGGGCCGTGACGGCATTCCCGGCGAGCCGCACGGCCCTAATTGCGCTCGGGTCGCCGGCTCGCTGCACCGCGGCGTCGACGTCATGCTGAATCGCCGCTCCGAGGGCCGCTTGCGCCGTCACGGATGGCAGAGCGCCGACACTCGCTCCTCCAAAAGCCAGGCGCGGAACCACCGACAACACCTCGAGCTTCATGGTGGGACGTTCGGCACAGAGAGCCACCGCCCATTGCAGCGCCGATCGAGCCGCCTCGCCGTCGTCGTAGCCGCAACCGACGATCGAGATTTGGCGGCCTTGGTTCGCGTAACCGAGCGGCGCGACCGCGACACTGACCGACGCCTCCGAGAACAATTGAGTGGCGGTCTCACCCGGCCGGACACGCCCAAGCCCGGTGCGTGACGACGCGCCGACCACCAGCAGGCTCGCACCTTCCGCCCGGCCGAACTGCCCCAGTCCCTGAGCGCCCGAATCGCCGTCAACGGTGCGAACGTCCGCATCGACGCTTGCGGCGTCAAACTCGCCGCGCCTCTCGTCGGTCACTACGTGCACCGCCACGAGCGAAGCGCCTAAGAGCTCGGCGAGAACGCGGCCTAGCGCAAGCGCATCACTCGAACCCGCGCTCGCGTCCACACCGACGCACACCGGGCCGACCGAGTCTCTCGCTCGCGACATCCGGCGGCGATACTACTCCGTTCATTCGCTTTCGAAGAAGCCGTTCATTCTCCATCCGATAAGGAGAGTCGAGCAGCACTCGCGAGCCGGTCAACGGCGTCTTCCGTCCGGAGACCTCCGAGCGTCAAAACGCGACGGACACCGCCACCCCCTCCTGTGCGAGGTCGTCTATCTCGCGGCGGTGAAGGGCGTGGCAATCCGCAACTGAGATCAACGACATGACGGCGCCCGGGAGCGGCTGTGGGTGATGTGCGCCTCCAGCCGGCGCGTGCGTCGGCTCGCGGGCGCCGATGAGCCGAATGGCGAAACGAAACGCTCGAGCAGACGCGCCGTGTCGCAGCGCTGACGGCCGGTGACCGCGATGTCCGTCCTGGCGCTCGAGCATCCCAGCCGTCGGGCGGCACAGAACGATGCGCTACTCAGCCGGCCATCGAGCAATCCCTCGCGCTATCAGCCTGGCCTGCTCGCGGGACAGCGTGCTGCTCCTGCCCCGACGCCGCCGACCAGGTGGAGAGGGCGATCCCGCCGACCCAGGCCAGGCGAAACCAATCCCACGCCAAATCGAGGCAGGCTGAGCGTCGGCTTGGCCCGCCATTCCTGCGCCTCGGCCTGCTGTGTAAGTCCTAAAGGTCTCGGTCGGCTCGTGCGCACTACGGGCTTTGTCGGATTCACGGCGAGCGGCGCTCCGGCTCTGATCTCGTCGACGCAATCGCCGCGCGAGGTTGGGTCGATAACGGCAGCCGAGCAGATCGTGCGGAGGAGCTCTCGCAGCGGAAGATCGCCGCGTCGCTGATACTGATTACCGGCGCCACGCGGGTACCGATCATGCTTCTCTCTCAAGCGCTCAACGCGGTCTTGTTGCTCGTACTGCTGCCCTTCATGCGACGAGTCGCACGCGGACCCAGCTGTTGTGGGTCCGCGTATCATCGCGCGCTCCAGCCGGAGACGACCAGGATCGCACTCGCCTTGGTCGCGGTCTCGGTCTCGGTAGGTGCGCTCGCCGGGTGGACGCTGGCCTAGAGGCACCCCCGAGCTCGCGCAACGCCCGTGAACCTCCGGAGACGACGGCGCTGATCTCGTCACACCCCGAGGAGGGAACTGAGCGCCAGCATGAGTGCGGCGCCGCCGGCAAAACCGGACAGCGCGGAGCGCCAGGTCGAGCGCGTGAACGCTTGGGGAAGCAATTCGGCGGCCACCAGTGCGAGCATCGCGCCGCCTGCGAACGCAAACGAGGCCGGCAACAAGCCGTCGACGAGCTCGACCAGCGCGAACGCGATCACAGCACCTATCGGCTGTGGCGCACTGGTTGCGACCGCGGCCCAGAACTGTTGGGACGCGCTGAAGCCGGCCTCGCGCATCGGGATCGCGACGCTGGTGCCTTCCGGGATGTTCTGAAGCGCGATCGCGAGGATCACGAAGACGCCGAGCCCGGCGCGGTCGGAGGCGTAGGCGCTACCGATCGCAAATCCCTCGGGAAGGCTGTGCACGAGCAAGACGATGAAGACGAGCAGGCTCCGTCGCACGCCCGCTCCGCGGAGCCGACCGACGTGCACGTCGCGCCCGGCGAGCGCCCGGCGAGTGAGCAACAGGAACGCGACCCCTGCCGCCAGTCCCGCGCCAACCGCCGCCGGTTCGCCCTCGTCGAGGGCCGGCAGCAGCAAGCCGACAAGCGACGCGAGCGCCATCAGCCCGGCCGCGAGCCCCCACAACAGCGGCCGGAACTGACTGACCCGCTCGCCCAGTGCGAAGACCGGGATCGCCCCCAGCCCACACGCCAGCGCAGTCAGCGAGCCGAGGCCGAAGAGGATTAGGAGGTCGGTCATCTGGTGCTTGCCGACACGATGAGCGTGACGATGCCGCGGTCTTCTACTGAGCGGGACTGTGGCGGATGCCCGATGAACCGGGCGTCGATCCGCGACACGCTTGTGGTCAATGCACAAGCATCTTCACAGGGAGTCCGCAATGACCAGCACGTTCCGCAGGGGCGGCATCGTCGCCAGCATCCTCCTGATCGCGCTCGGCATCGGCGCTGTCGTGATCGGCATCTCGGGACGGGAGACCGTCCGCAACGATCTTGCACGCGAGCAGATCGTCGGCACGCCGGATTCGGCCATCCCGGGCCAGAAGGTCGACACGGGCGCCGAGGCGAAGGAGTTCGCCGCCACCGTCCGTAAGCACACGATCGAGGCCACAGGCGGCCAGACGTACTCGCAGATGGGGCGCTTCCTGGACGACTCGGGCAAGGCGACGAGCGACGAGAAGGCCGCCGCGCTCGACGAGAAGAGCGGTCAGCCCGTCACGAACCCCGCCCGCGACATCTGGATCAGCTCGACCGCCTTCCAGACGGCGCTGAACACGGCGTACTTCGCCGAGAGCGTCGCGCTGTTCGTGACCGTCATGGGCGCCGCGTTCCTGCTCGTCGGCATCGGCTTCCTTGTGCTGACGCTGCGGCTGCTGAAGCCCAACGCCGCGCCGGCGCGCACCGTGCGGACCGGAACGCCGGCGGTGGTCACCGGCTGAGCCTGGGGAGGCTCAGAGCAAGACGACCGGGCCCGGCATCAGCCGGGCCCGGTTCTCGTTAACGCCCGACCGCCGCGTACGGCTGCTGAGCGGGCTGAGGCTCGAGGCGCGCCCGTGCCGCGACGACGACCGCGCCGGACGGGCCGGCGATCAGCGGGTCACAGTCGAGCTCCGCGAGCTGCGGATGGTCGGCGGCCAGCGCTGCGACGCGCAGCACCGCATCGCGCAACGCGCGCAGGTCGGCTCGCGGGCGCCCGCGGAACCCGTCGAGCAGCGGGAAGCCGCGCAGGCCGGCGATCATGCGATCCGCCTCCGCGGGACCAAGCGGCGCCAGCCGGACCTGGGCGTCACCGGCGAGCTCCGCCATCGCACCGCCCGTCGCGAGCGCCACGAGCGACCCGAAGCGCGCATCGCCGGCGATTCCGAGCAGCAGCTCGGTGCCCTCCCCCGCCACCTCGCCCGCCGCCGTGTGCAGGCCGTAGCAGTGCAGCAGCGCCTCGACCTCGGGCGCCCCCAGCCACCCCGCCCCCGCGGCCAGGCCGGTCGCGATGATCGCCGCCGCGCGATCGGAATCCACGCCTTCGAGCAACCCGGGCTCGTCCGGCGGTCGCGCCAGCCGGCGCGCATGCTCGAGCGCGCGGCCGAGCGCCCGAACGGCCTCCTCCGGAGCGGCGAAGCGCGGGCAGCCCTCGGCATCGGCCGCGAGCGCCGGCGCGCCGGCGCCCATGAACACCGCGAGGATCGGCTGCGCCTGCGAGCCGGCGGCGGCGGCGTCGACGACGGCGGCGACGGCGGCCGCGGGCGTCGCCAGCGAGCGGGCGAACAGCACGATCACGGCGTCGACACCCGGGTCGGCGAGCGCGCGAGCAAGCGCGCGCGCATAGTCGTCGCCGCTCGCCTCGGCCGAGAGGTCGACCGCATCCACGAGACGCAGGCCGGCCGCGGCGCAGGCGTCCGCGCACTGCACCCCGAGCCCGCCCGCGTTGGTCAGCAGCGCGACGCGGTCGCCGGATGGCAGCGGCTGGCGGGCGAGCAGCCCGGCGAGATCGAACATCTCTCCCAGCGTGTCGGTCCGCAGCACCCCGGCGTGGCCGAATAGCGCGTCGACGTGCGCGTCCGAACTCGCCAGCAGGGCTCCGGTCCGCGACGCTCCGTCGGGCGGTGCCGCCTGGGCGCGGCCGCTCTTGACCGCGATCACGGGCTTGCGGGCAGTCACGCGGCGGGCGACCTGCCCGAACCGGCGCGGGTTGCCGAACGACTCCAGGTAGAGCAACACCACGTCGGTGCCCTCATCGGCCTCCCAGTAGCGCAGCAGGTCATTGCCCGACAAATCCGCCTTGGCGCCCATCGAGACGAACGACGACAGGCCGACGCCGTGCTGCGCGGCGAGATCCAGCGCGGCGATCCCGAAGGCGCCGCTCTGCGACGCGAACGCGACCCGCCCGCGCGCGGGCGGGACCGGAGCGAACGTGGCATCGAGCGCGATCGCCGGATCGGTGTTGACGACGCCGAGGCAGTCCGGCCCGAGCAGTCGCATCCCGGACGCGCGGCAGACGGCGACCAGCTGATCGCTGTCGATCCGGCCGCCTCCCTCCAGCAGCACGACCAGTGCGCGCACGTCACCGCGACGCGCGCAGGCGCGCGCAGCCTCGATCACGGCGCCGGGCGCGAGTGCGAGCACGACCAGCTCCACTTCCCCCGGAACGTCGGCGATCGTGCGCGCCCTCGCGACGCCCGCGGGAGCCTCCCCCGCGCCGACGACGGCGTGAAGCGTGCCGGTGAAACCTGCCGCGGCGAGGTTGCGCAGCGCCTCTCCCCCGGCGCTGCCCCGCTGCGCCACGGCGGCCGCCAGGAGCACCGACGCCGGGCGCAGGACATGTGCCACCGCCGCGACGGCCGCGTCGCGCTCGCGCGCCTCGAACCGGCGTCGCCCCCGAGCCGTCAGCGAGGCGGGGAAGCGGATGTGCAGCTCGCCCGGCGCAGCGTGCACCTCGACGGGGAAGCCGGAGTCGCGGAAGACGCCAATCATCCGGTGGTTGTCGGGCATCGTGATCGCGACGAAAGTCGTGACGCCGTCCGCTGCCGCGGCCGCCGCGAGGTGCGCGAGCAGGGTCGTCGCGAGACCACGGCCCTGCCAATCGCCGGCGACGGCGAACGCGATCTCGGCCTCGACGTCGGCCGGACCGTCACGCGCGAACATCGCGTGGCCGACGACGTGATCGTCCTCGCCCGTGAGCACCAGCAGCGCGCGGCCACAGCGCGGCGTGACGGCGTCGCGCGCGGCGCCCGCGAGGTCGACGCCCGCCGAGAAGAAGCGGAACCAGCGCGCACCGGGCTCGAGCCGCTCGAGGAACTCGCGCAGCGCCGCGACGTCGCCGCGCCCGGCGGCCCGCACGCGAGCGGTCGAGCCGTCGCGCAGCACGACGTCCGTCGCGAGGATCATGCGCCGAGCACCGCGCGCGCCTGGTGTGCCATCTCGATGTCCTCGCGCGCCGCCACGACCGCGGTACGCACGAGCGCACCGGGCGCCGAGAGATCCGTGTCGCCGGCGGCGACTGCGCTGGCCTCCGGCTCCAGCGCGACGCCGAGAAATGCCAGCCGCGCCTCCGCGCCGACCCGTACGGCCGCGGCATGCTCCCCGACGCGCAGCTCGGCGTCGTAGAGCGCGAACGTGGACGTCATGGGCGTTCGACACTACCCGTCGGTGCGGCGCTACCTTCGCGCCATGAGATTCGTCATTGCGGGTGGTGGTGTCGCGGGGTTGGAGGCGCTGCTGGCGTTGCATGCACTGGCCGGTGAGCGGGTCGAACTGGAGTTGATCGCCCCGGACGCGGACTTCTCCTTCCGGCCGATGGCGGTCGCCGAGCCGTTCGCGCTCGGCGGCGCGCACAAGGTCCCGCTCAGCACGGTCACGGAAGAGACCGGCGCGCAGCTCGTGCAGGCGGCGCTAGTCGCCGTCGACGACGCCGCCCGCGAGCTGCGCCTGGACGACAACTCCACGCGCGCCTTCGACGCGCTTATCGTCGCGCCGGGAGCGCACGCGGTCAGCGGCATCGAAGGTGCGACGACCTGGTGGCCCGGCGGTGACCCCGAGATCTACGGCGGCCTGCTGCGCGACATCGAAGAGGGCTACAGCAAGCAGCTCGCAATGGTCGTCCCGCCCGGCGCGGTCTGGCCGCTGCCGGTCTACGAGCTGGCGCTGATGACCGCCGGCGAAGCACGCGCGATGGGCCACGACGACGTGACCGTCACCGTCGTCACACCCGAGCGCGCACCGCTGTCGCTGTTCGGCGAGGAAGCGAGCTCGGTCGTCGCGGACGAACTGGATGCCGCCGGCATCGCGCTCAAGACCGGCGTCGTCGCGCGCAAGACGAGCGGCGGCCTGGTGCTCGAGCCCGGCGGCGAGCAGCTCGCGGTGCAGCGCGTCTTCGCGGTCCCGCGCCTGCTCGGACCCGGCCTTGAGGGACTGCCGGGCGACGAGGAGGGCTTCATCCTCGCCGACGAGCACGCCCGCGTAGAGGGCTGCGAACGCACCTGGGCCGCCGGCGACGGCGTCGTCTCACCGATCAAGTTCGGCGGCCTCGCAACCCACCAGGCGCGCCGTGCCGTCGCCGCGATCGCGCGACTGGCGGGCATCGACGACGCGCCCGACCCCGGCGAGCCCGTGCTCCACGGCCGGCTGCTGATCGGCGCCGGGCGCGCTCGCCGGCTCAGCGGCCGCGGCGACGCCGAGGCCGCGCCGCTGTGGTGGCCCGCCGGCAAGGTCAGCGGCGAGTACCTGCCGCAGTGGCTGTCCAAGCACGGCATCGCGCCGCAGGCGGAGGAGCCGCCACACGAAGGCGTCACGATCCACCGCCCACTGCGCGAGCTGCAAGGCCCAGAGGCGCAGTACCTACACGACCTCGCACGCCAGTTCCGCAGCGCCGACCCCGCGATCAGCGCGCTCGGACGACGGATGCGCGAGACGCGAGATCGCTGAACCTCTCGGCCAGTGGCTGTGCGCGGCTTCGGGGCATGCGCCGTCGCGAGCACACCCATCGCGCCGCGGACCACGGCGCCGAAAGCGTGGGCGACGAATGTGGCCGATCAGCCGCGGAGCTCGGCGTCCGCACCGTCGTTTCGGATCTGGGTGCCCTGGCGTCCTGCAATCAGCTGCGGGATCGCCTCCAGCCGTCCGATCGCGGCGCGCCCGCCGGTCGTCTCGACGAAGCGGCAGACGGCCTCGACCTTGGGGCCCATTGAGCCGTCGGCGAATGCCTGGCCGCGCAGCCAGGACGGCGCGGCGTGGTTGATGGCGCGCTGGTCGGGTCTGCCCCAGCCGGCGTAGACGGCGTCGACGTCGGTCGCGAGCACGAGCACGTCGGCCTGCAGCCCGATCGCCAGCAGCGCGGATGCAAGGTCCTTGTCGATCACCGCTTCGACGCCGGAGTCGATGCCGTCGACGCGGACCACCGGCACGCCGCCGCCGCCGACGCAGACGACGAGGAACCCGCCCTCGACCAGCCGCCGGATCGCGTGACGATGAAGACGGGCGCGATCCAGGCGGGCATCGGGCGCCTCGCATTGCGCTTCGCCACAGTCCCGCGCTGCTGATAGTCGTGCTGATGTCGGTGTTCGCGCTCGCCGGCACGACCGAGGGGATTTCGGAGGAGTCGCTCGGGTTCTTCGTGCTGCTCGTCCCGCTGGCGCTCGGGCTCGGCTTTGACCGCATGACCGGCGCGGCGATCGTCTTTCTCGGCTGCGGCGCGGGCGTGCTCGCGTCGACCGTCAATCCGTTCGCGACGGGCGTCGCGTCAGACGCCGCCGGGATCGGCGTCGGCGACGGCATCGGCCTGCGCGTGGCGATGTTCGTCGTGATCGTCGGCGCGGCGATCGCCTACGTGCTGCGCTACGCGTATCGCGTGCGGCACGACTCGTCGAACTCGGTGCTCGGCGCCGAGGGCATGACCGGGGCCGGATTGAAGCTGGCCGACGAGGCCGCCGGCGACGTGTCGCCGCTGAGCGGGCGCCAGAAGTTCGTGCTCGTGATGTTCTTCTCCGCCTTCGCGATCATGATCTACAGCTTCGTACCGTGGGGCGAGATCTGGGCGAGCATCTTCAGCGCAGACTTCCCATTGCCGACGTTCACGTCGTTCTACTTCGCGCAGGCGACGGTGTTGTTCCTTGTGATGGCGGTCGTGATCGGGATGGTCGCCAAACTCGGCGAGGAGGGCACCGTCACGACGATCATCTCCGGCGCGTCGGATTTCCTCGGTGCTGCGCTGATCATCGTCGTCGCCCGCGCCGTTACGGTCGTGATGAAGAACGCCGACATCACCGACACGATGCTGCACTGGACCGAGAATGCGGTCACCGGTACCTCGAGCGGCGTGTTCGCCGGGCTGTTGTTGCTCGTCAACCTGCCGATAGCGTTCCTGGTGCCGTCATCGTCGGGGCACGCAGCGCTGGTAATGCCGATCCTTGCGCCACTGGCCGACTTTGCCGAGGTGCCGCGCTCGATCGCGGTGACCGGATATCAGTCTGCGTCGGGGCTGGTCAACCTGATCACGCCGACGTCGGCGGTGGTCATGGGCGGCCTTGCGCTGTCGGGGATCCGCTACGACCGCTTCCTGCGCTTCGTCCTTCCATTCTTCGGCATCGCGCTCGCTCTAAGCCTCGGCTTCGTCGTGCTCGCCGCCACGCTCAGCTGAGCCCGCGTGTAATCCAAACGAAGAGAGACAACATGTCGGCCACCGTCGGTTCCAGATTCACGGTCGATTCCGAGGTCGGGCGGCTGCGCCAGGTAATCGTCCACCGGCCCGGGCTCGAGCAGCGCCGGCTCACGCCCGAGAACGCCGAGGGACTGCTCTTCGACGACGTGATCTGGGTGCGCAAGGCAAAGGTCGAGCACGCTGCGTTCGTCCAGGTGCTCAAGGAGCACGGCGTCGAGGTGTTCGACGCCGAGGACCTGCTGCTCGAGACGCTCGACGTGCCCGCGGGCAAGCAGTGGATCCTCGATCAGGTGCTCCAGGAGCGTCAGGTCGGTCAGTACCTCGCGCGCAGCGGCCGCGAGTGGGCCGACGGCGCGAGCGCCCGCGACGTCTCGAACTTCCTCATCGGCGGCATGACCAAGGATGACCTCGAGAGTGGCGCCGGCCTGTTCTTCGGCTCGTCGGGGCCGATGGACATGATGCTGCCGCCGCTGCCCAACTTCCTTTTCCAGCGCGACCCGTCCTCGTGGATCTACGGCGGCGTCACGATCAACCCGATGACCAAGCCGGCGCGCCGGCCCGAGACGGCGATCATGGAGGCGATCTACCGCTTTCACCCGATGTTCAGCGCCGACGGCGGCGTCAAGGTCTGGTTCGGCGGCGTCGAGCAGGACTGGGTCGCTGCACGATCGAGGGCGGCGACGTGGAGACAATCGGCAACGGCGCCGTGATGATCGGCATGGGCGAGCGCACGACGCCGCAATCGGTCGGCATCCTCGCGCGCAACCTGTTCGCGGCACGACCAATCGGATCGGGTCGAACTGCGCTCCGTACCGCGGCGCTGTTCGGGTGGTGGCGCCCAGAGCATCGCGCCTCAGCGGTGCGATCGTGAGTCAGAGGCAGACACCCGCTCGCGGCATCGTTACTACGGCCCGTGCACCGTCACCGAGCCTGCTCCTGGCGGTCCTCCCAGTCATCCCAGTCGATCCCTGTCGCGGTCAGATAGGCGGTGACCGCGGCGCCGACCGTCGGCCAGAATCTGTGCTGGCCGATCTCATCGCGGATGCCGTAGCGGATCAGCCAGTCTCGCACCGGGTCCTTCAGCTCGGCGAAGGTGAGCTCGATCCCGGCGTCGTCGAGCTCGGCGTAGAGCTCGTGCAGTGTCTCGCCGGCGGTCGCGTCGATGTCGGTGATCGCTTCGGCGGCGACAACGATCCGGCTGGCGCCGGGCTCGCGCGCGAGCGCGCGCACGCGCTCGCGGAAGATGTCAGCGTTCGCGAAAAACAGCGGCGCATCGAAACGGTAGAGCGTCAGGCCCGGGATCCGGCGCGCCTGCGGGTAGCGCTCGGTGTCGTGGTAGCCCTTGAGCCCCTCGACACGGCCGAGCACGGCGTCGTGCGGATGCCATGCCCGCCGGATGAAGCTCAACAGCGAAACCGCGATCGCGATCCCGACGCCCCACAGGACGCCGAGCAACGCCACGCCGGCGAATGTGACCATCGCGAGGAGAAACTCCGACTGTCGCCAGCGCCACAGCCGCAGCGCGGCGCGCACGTCGAAAAAGCCGAGGACCGCGACAATCACGATCGCCGCGAGCGTCGCAGTCGGCAGATCCTGCACCAGCTCGGTGGCGAACAGCAGCACGATCGCGAGCGCGGCGGCGCCGACGAGCCCAGCGATCTGGCTGCGGGCGCCGACGTTCTCGGCGACCGCGGTGCGCGAACTGCTCGTCGACAAGGGGAAGCCTTGAAACAGGCCGGTGGCGACGTTTGCGACGCCGAGCACCGCGAGCTCTTGATTCTGGTCGACCTCTTGGCCGAGCCGTGCGGCGTAGCTGCGCGACAGGACACTCGTGTCCGCGAACGCGACAAACGCGATCCCGACCGCGGCGGGGATCAGCGTCGTGAACTCCTCGAGCGAGATGTGCGGCACCCCGAAAGCGGGCAGCCCGCCCGGGACGCTGCCGACCACTGAAACGTCGTCGGCGAGACCAAGCACGCTGACCAGCAGCGTCGAACCCACGACCGCCAGCAACACGCCCGGGAACCGCGGGGCGAAGTGCCGCAGTACAAGGACCAACACGAGCGAGCCCGCGCCCAGCGCGAGCGCCGTCGAGTTGGCTTCGTCGAGTTCCGCGATGAAATCGCGGATTCCCGGAACAAGCCGATCGGGCTCGATCGACAAACCGAACAGCTGGGGAAGCTGCGCGACGATCACCGTCGCCGCGATACCCATCAGGTAACCCATCCGGACCGGCATCGACAGCAACTCGGTGACGAAGCCAAAGCGCGCCAGCCCGCCCGCGAACATGAGAATGCCGACCATCACCGCCAAGGCGCCGGCGAGCACGACCCGGTCCCCCAGCACCCCCGCGGCCGCAACCGGAATGACCGCCGCAGCGACGAGCGGCGCAACCGCCGAGTCCGGCCCAAGGATCAGAATCCGCGACGGACCCAGCAGGAAGTAGACGACCAGCGGAACAAGCGTCGCGTACAACCCCGTGACCGGCGGCAGCCCCGCGAGCTGCGCATACGCCATGCCCTGCGGCACCAGCAGCGCCGCGAGCACGACACCGGCCGGCAGGTCATGCCGCAACCCGTCGCGACCATAGCCCCGCAACAGCGCGATCCCCGGTACCCAGCGGCCGAGCGCCGTGCGCGAATGCGCCATGCTCTCTACCGTACGCAGCCGCGGCCACGACGGGTCCCGCCCCATCGGCGACGCCGCAGCGCCGTCAGGTCGCTCGGACGCGGCCGGAGCGCGTTTCCGACTCGGCGGCCGAGACGTTCATGCCCATCTGTTGCGGGCTGAGAAATGGGCTAGGTGTCCGGCAGCTACGCAGAACGGCGTAACCGAACCTGATCATCTGTCATTTCTTGTTGCGCGGCGTCGTTCTTCGCCTGGCCGATGCGAGTTCGTTACGCAGGTCGAGTGCGGGTCCGAGATCGCCGTCGATCAGATGCCCGTAGGTCTCAAGCGTGAACGCTGGTGAATGATGGCCCATCCAACGCTGCAGGCGCAGCGGACTCAAACCGGACTCGATCAACATCGAGGCGCACGTGTGACGCAGATGTGAAAACCGACGCCGGTCAGACCGGAGCGCTCTGCGGCGGGGATGAGCACGCGACGGCGCAGGCTGCCCTGATCGGAGGCGCCGCCGCCGCGCCCGGGAAACACGAACGCGTCGTCGCTGGCGTCATCGGGTCGGTACGCGCGCAACGCTGCAGCGAGCTCGGCCGTCGGTGGGATAAGCCGTGCGCCGTGGCGGGACTTTGGCGCGACCGTTGCGCCCTTGACGATCGCGCGGCGCACTTGCAGATGAGGCGCCGCACCATCGAGCACGAGGTCGCTCCAGCGCAGCCCAATCGCCTCCGAGATCCGCAGCCCCGTCGCGGCGACCAACTCAAACAGCGGCCTCCACTTCGCCGGAACCTCGTCGAGCAGGCGCACCAGCTCGGCGCGGGTGAGGAAACGGCGCTCGTGCGTTGACCACGCCCGGCCCGCGCGGCGGCGCGGAAGCACGACGTGCTCGGCCGGGTTTGCATCCAACAAACCGTCGGCGACTGCCGCGTCCAACGCCAGGCGCAGCGGCGTTAGCGAGTTCGCGATCGAGCGATCACACAGCCGGCCGTCGCGGCCCGGACGCGTCGTCAGCCAGTCAACGAAATGCTGCACAGCGGGGCGATCCAGGTCCCGCACCCGGACCCCGCGGTCGAAGTAGGTCAGCGCGAAATTCACCAGCAGTCGCCGGTACTCGCGACGCGTGTTGGTGCGCACGCTGTCGTGCCCGCTGCCGGCGTAGCGATCAAGCCACGAAAGGCTGAATTCATGCAGCGTCGGGCCGCGCCGTCGCGCACGCGTCTCGCCGTCGCGCAGCAGCTTGATCGCGCGGGCGTCGGCCAACGTGTCGACCGACTGCTTGCGCTGACGGCCCTCGACGCGATAAACCACCACAAACTCGACCCACGCCGGTAGACGCCCGGTACGTCGGTGGGCTCGAGTGGCAACACCATCACTGTTGCTCTGTTGCCCCCGCTGTTGCCACCTCTGAGCGTTCGCCAGAGCCCGCAAATCCCCTACACAAGCGAACTTTCGTAACGCGCCCGAGAGGATTCGAACCTCTGACCTTCGGTTCCGTAGCCGCAGCTTTTGCAGCTAGTTTGGCTCTAGCAAGCCAAG
Organism: uncultured Solirubrobacteraceae bacterium; assembly: GCA_963721315.1. Taxonomy (GTDB): domain Bacteria; phylum Actinomycetota; class Thermoleophilia; order Solirubrobacterales; family Solirubrobacteraceae; genus DASQMT01. The sequence continues at coordinate 705,191 of CAVRIU010000003.1, read as the reverse complement.
CATAGCCCTCAGGGGCGCCAAGAATGCGCCAGAAAATCGAAGCTTGCACGGCTGCAACAGGCCCGCACCACCTCAGGGAAGCCTCGCTCAATCGATGGGAGGTGAGGGCGCAGTCGAGGCTGCCACAGATGACCTCTGACCGTCCCTCACGGGCGGCCCGCGCGTCACGGCGGAGACGACCGCATCCACGCGAATGCAGCAGCGCCCGCTCCACCGGCGTTCGCGCCCCCTGGCATGGAAAGCAGCACGCTGAGGCGACCGGATGCGGCGGTTTGTCCTCGGTGTCGGCAAGGAGTAGATTCGCCGAAGGGCGCAGGAGGAATCCAGCAGACCGTACGCGAGGAGAGGGACCTATCTCGATGGCTACCTACGTCATCACCCACGAAGTGGACGATGTCGAGCATTGGCTGAGCTCGCCGAAGCGTGAGGAGGTGTTTGGGCCGATGGGCATCACCGTTCGGACGTTCCGTGACCCGGACGGGTCCAACAAGACCGCGCTCATCGCCGAGATCCCCGACATGAAGGCCTTCCAGGAGGTCATGAAGAGCGAGGCCGCGGCGGATGCCATGAAGCACGACGGCGTCAATCCGGAGACGCTTCTCATCTTCGGCGAGGCCTAGCAGCGACCGGCACTCCGCCGCCGAGTGTCGCTTCGAGGCAGATGCTCGACGAGCTCGTCGCCGTCACGCCGCCGCCGGTGAGCTGGGCGGGCGTGTGGCGCGCCGTCTCGCCGGACGCGGCGTGCGCCGGCGCCTGATCGCCCGTGGCGTCTCTCGTGCGCCGCAGCTGCCCGGCGCCGAATTCGCCCAGGCGCCCTGTTTCCCGGGTTGGGCTCGTTGGCGGCTCGACGTGGGCCGAATCGCTACGACTGTTGCTTGCATGGTCCTGCGGCGTCGCGGTAAACCTCGGTTGACAAGACGCTTGCCGAGTTCAGGCTGCGTCCGAAGCAGCGAGGGGGAGACCCATAGGTTTGTCGTCTCGTAGAGCCTGCGGCCGCACAGATGTCGCCGAGCTCATCTACCAGCGCGATGCGGAAACGAAACAGCTCCTCGCTACCTGGCCGCCGACACGTCGGCTGACGGCTCGCGCTTGTTAGCAGCCTCTCACTCGTCGGGCCGTCCGCTGGGGCATCGCCCCGGAAGCATGGAAGCGGCACGCCCGCCGCGTCGCGGGTCGTGAGTTGACTTCGCGGGAGTGGGCCGACGCGCTACCCGGCCGGCCCGACCGGACCGTCTGCCAGCCCGCCTGAGGCGGCAAATTGCCCGGCATCGGGTGGACAGCGGGCCGTCGGGGCGTCCACACACCCCCCCATTCCGCCCGCTCGAGCGAGCCTGATAGCAGCACGGCCCAGGATCGGCCGTCCGCTGCGCTAGCGAAGCGCTCCCCGTCGGATGTCCTTGCACTGATAGCGTGCGACTGGCGCAATCTGACGGCCAGCTCGACCCAGGAGGCGGATGGACCCGCAAGCCGGTGGCGGAACCCATGAACATCCGGACGGTCGAGTGCACGTCCTCGGCGCGGGACCCGTCGGCCTCCTGCTGACGGCGTTGCTCCAGCCGCTCGACGGTGCCGCGGTGCACCTTTACGAGAAGCGTCGCGACTACACGCGCACGCGCATGGTCCGGCTCGGCTCGTACCTCGTCGCCGATTCGGTCGAGGCGTACCGCGCCGATCACTACGACGGGGACAACGTGGAGGCCGTCTTCGACCCGTCGGAGCTCGCCGCGGGCCTTGCGTTCAGACAGTCGATCCCTCCGGACCTGATGGAGCTGCTGCGCGGCTGGACGCGCGGCTTCATCCCGCTCAACGCGATCGAGAGCTCCATCAGCGAGCTGATCGATGCGCGCCACGAGTATCCCGTGGAGCGCATCGCGACGGCCCTGACGGCCGAGGACGCGATCGCGATGCTCGAGCCGGGCGACGTCCTGATCGACTGCACGGGCAGCCGGTCGCTGCTTCGCGATCGGCTGATCCCGGGCTCCGACGGCCTGGACGAAGACGCGAACACGCTCAGCTTCCTCTTCGAGCACGCGCTCGTCGTCACCTTCCTGTACAGCCAGACGTATTCCTGTAACGAGTACTGCAAGTACTACAAGAACGTCGAGAACCCGCACTACAAGTTCATCCCGATGGTCTCGCGCGTCTCCTACGACGGCACCATGAGCCACGTGACCGGGCATCGTCACCATCAGTCCCGAGGAGTACGCGGCGATGCCGGGCCGGTTCGACGGCGAGTGGCTGCGCGACAACTTGCCGGACGCTGCCCGGTCGATGGAGCGTTTCATCGACAAGATCAAGCAGGAGACACACGGCGAGGTCGTCGGCGACCTCGGCATCATCCGCATCCCCCTGAACCTCTACCGCGCACGTAACGTGACCAGCCTGCAGTGGGCCACGGCGGGGCCGCGCGACCATCCGTTCGCCACTACGCCGGTGCTCCTCGTCGGCGATTCGGCGATCGGCTCTCCCTACTTCCAGTCGATCTCGCTGGGCTTCGAGTGCGCGATGTTCCTGGCTGGGCTCATCGCGCAGCGCGACGTGCCGGTCGACGCCATGCTCGATCGCTATCGAGCGGTACATGTACAAGCAGTGGCTGCGCGTGTACATGCAGAGCAAGATGATCAAGAACAACAAGGATCTGTTCCAGTTGCTCGACGACCCGCTCGCGCTCCTCGACAAGATGCACATCTACTAAGGGGTGACTCAGTGGCTGTCAGAGTCGGCCGTCCGGTTCCCGATCACAAGGTGCAGGCCTACGTGCGCGGAGCGCCTGCCCCGATCATGTTCGACCTCTCGGAGTCACCGTGGCAGCTGGATCGTGCTGTTCTTCTACCCGGGAGACTTCACGTTCATCTGCCCGACCGAGCTCGCGGCCTTCGCCAAGCGCCACGATGACTTCCTCGACGAGGACGCGGTCCTGCTCGCGGCGAGCACGAACAGCTGCTTCAGCCACAAGGCCTGGTTCGAGACCGATCCGCGTCTCGCCGGGGTCCGCTATCCCGTGATCGCCGACAGCCTCCGCGAGCTGAGCAGCTCCTTCGGCGTGCTGCTCGAGGACGGGGCGGCGGCTCGCGGCACCTTCATCATCGACCCGAGCGGTGTGCTGTTGCACATGAGCATCAGCGAGCACGACGTCGGCCGGAGCGTCGACGAGGTGCTGCGGGTCCTGCGCGCGTTCAAGACCGGTGCGATGTGCCCGGCGGACTGGGTGCCCGGCGATCCGACGCTGACGGGCGAGGACGATTGGCTCGGGAAGGTGTTTCCCGACCTCGTCGGCTCGGAGCTCGACGTCGCTCGGCGAGCGGGCCGAGAAGGTCTCGTTCGCCGCCGGCGACACCATCGTCGCCGAGGGCGACGCCGCGGACCGCTTCTACGTCATCGCGCGGGGTGAGGTTGCGATCAGCAAGCGCAGCCCCGACGGCGACGAGGTCAAGCTCGCGAAGCTCGGCCGCGGGCAGTTCTTCGGCGAGGTCGGAATCCTCGCCGAGACGCGCAGGACGGCGACCGTCCGTGCGGTCGGCGAAGTCGAGCTGATCGCCCTGAGCTGGCGGGAGTTCCAGGCGACGATCGAGCGATCGGACCGCGCGGAGCGCGATTTCTCCGAGATCGCCAGGGAGCGGATCGCGCTCGCGCAGTGACGGTGAAATCGTCAAGCGAGCCCGCTTGCCTTGTTTGTGCGGCGATGGCAGCGTCGATCTTGCTGGGTCTCGTCCACTGAGCGAGCGTCGCCTTTCGTCAGATCGGGCGCTGCGGGAGAACCCGCAAGAGCGGCAGCGACCATGCCCGCGGCGCTGCTACTGACCCTCGCCTTCCTCGCCGGCGACTCGCGCTGCTCGCCGTCTTCGTGGCCATTTAGACACGCGTCGCCAACCTGCTAATGCCGCTGCGCGTAATCCGCGACCGCGGCCGCGGCGGCTCCTACCTCGCCGTCGGCATCGCCGGCGCCTACAGGGCTTCGATGCTTCCAGCGATCACCGCCGGCCTCGAACGCTGGGAAGCGCACCTGGGCCCCCGGCCTGAGTCGCATGAAGACCCGAGGCAAGCTCCCGCAAGACGCCGACCCCACCGCGCTCACAAACAACTGCCATCCGGTGGTCCCCGCGCCGCTCCTGGCAGCACTGCGCGGTTCCAAGTGGCTTGCACGACGCGAGCGACAGCCGGCAGCGGGCAGTGAGTGCTCTTGACCGGTCCGGAGCGGGCGTTAGGTGCCGACCAGCAGGAGGAGGGCTTCGCGCACGGTCTCGAGTTGCTCAGGCGAGAGACCGTCGAGTGTTGGGCCGAGCCACTCGCGATCCTGGCAGCAGCGGATCGCGAGTTCGCGTCCAGCTTCGGTCGCCACGATGAGCTTCACACGCGCGTCGTGCGGGTCCGGCCGGCGCTCGACGAGCTCGCGTTCGGCGAGCCGGTCGACGAGCACGCTGATGTTCGAGGGATCGCATCCGAAGTGCTTCGCGAGCCGTCGCTGCGAGAGCGGCTCGCTTGCTGCGAAGGCGAGCACGCGCGCCTGCGGGAGCGAGAGCCCGTGAACGTTCGCGCAGCGCTCGTAGTCGGTCAGGAACCGGCCGACCAGCTCATACAGAGCTGCACGTAGCTCGGCGTGCTCGACCGCGGGCTCGACGCTGAACGGGGTCATCGGCGAGCAATCGCCGCACCGAGGCTGAGTGCGGCGAGCAGCTCGAGCGATCGCAGCCGAGCGTCCTGGTCATATGCGTTCGTGGTGACGATCAGCTCGTCCGGTGCGTGCTCGGCCATGAACCCCTCGAGCCCGGAGCGGACGGTGTCGGGCGATCCGAAGAACGAGTAGCGCAGCATGCTCTCGAGCTGCTCGCGCTCGTGCGGGTGCCAGTAGGCCTCGATCGAGTCGATCGGCGGCGGCAGCAGCGTCCGCTTGCGCCGGAAGATGCCGTCGATGAACGAGCGCAGCATCGAGGTGGACAGCCGGCGCGCCTGTTCGTCGTTGTCAGCGACGATCACGTTGGCGGCGAGCATCACGTATGGCGCCGCGAGCTGTGCGGACGGACGAAACGATGTGCGGTAGAGCTGGAGCGCGGGCACGAGCGCGGCCGGCGCGAAGTGCGACGCGAACGCGTACGGCAGCCCGAGCGCGGCGGCGAGCTGGGCGCCGAACAGGCTCGAGCCGAGGATCCACAGCGGCACACGCGAGCCGGCACCGGGCACGGCCTGGACATGCTGGCCGGGTGCTGGGTCACCGAGCAGTGCCTGCAGCTCCTGGACGTCGGACGGGAACGTGTCGGCGCTCGTGTGATCGCGACGCAATGCACGCATCGTCGGCTGGTCGCTGCCCGGAGCGCGGCCGAGCCCCAGGTCGACGCGGCCGGGATAAAGCGCCTCGAGCGTGCCGAACTGCTCGGCGATCACAAGCGGCGCGTGATTGGGCAGCATGATGCCGCCGGCGCCGACACGGATCGTGCTCGTACCCTCCGCGACGAAGCCGATCGCCACCGAGGTCGCCGCGCTGGCGATCGCCGCCATGTTGTGGTGCTCGGCAAGCCAGAAGCGGCGATAGCCAAGCTCCTCCGCATGCCGCGCCAGCTCGCGCGACCGCTGCAGCGCGGTCCGCGCGGTGCCACCCTCCGGGATCTGCGCGAGATCGAGCACCGAGAGCGGCAGCGCCTCAGTCGAGATCAGTGAGAAAGTCATCGAAGTCGATGATACCTTCACCCATCCGGACGCCTGACCAGGGGCGTCTACTGGGACGAGCCGTTGATGCCCGGCGCATCAGTGCGCTCGAGGGGCAACTTGCTCACTGTTGCCCGTTGCCCCCGCTGCTGCCACGTCTGAGCGTTCGCCAGAGGCCGCAAATCCCCTACACAAGCGGAATTTCGTAACGCGCCCGAGAGGATTCGATCCTCTGACCTTCGGTTCCGTAGCCGGCCCCACAAGGCGCCAAGAATGCGCCAGAAATTCAAAGGTTCAGCGTCTACAACGACTCTCGCGCACCTCACGGCGAGCCTCTTTCGTGAGACCGGTAACCGTGTTGCGTTGCTACGGATCGTGAACCATCTCACGCGACGTCCAGCGAGCGTGCCGGGGATCATCGGTCACGCCTTCGTGATCGTCCACCCGCCGTCCACCACGAGGTTCTCGCCGGTGATGAACGATGCGTCCTGAGATGCCAGGAAGCAGACGGCGGCCGCCACCTCTTCGGGACGGCCCAGACGACCCGCGGGGGCACCGTCCGCAGATCGCCTGAGCTCCTCGTCGGTCGCTCCCTTCCACGCGGGCGTCAGGATCATCCCGGGAAGCACCGAGTTGACGCGGATGCGCGGCCCGTACTCAGCCGCGAGTTCCCGCGTCAAGGCACAGATCGCGCCCTTCGCCGCGTCATAGGCCGCGTGATGCTGGAAGCCGGCCACAGCGTGTATCGACGACGTGTTGACGATCGCGCCGTCGGTCTTCAAGAGGGCCGTGATGCACACCTTGACGGAAAGGAACACCGACTTCAGCGAGACGGCGATCTGGCGATCCCAGCTCTCCTCCGAGAGCTCGTGGGTCGCGCTCCGTTCGACGGTGGCGGCGTTGTTGTGGACGACATCGAGCTGCCCGAACGTCGTCAACGTCGTGTCCAGGAGTCTCCGCCAATCCGACAGGCGGGAGACATCGCAACGGCAGAAGTGACCATCCCCGCCCGCTTCCCGGATCGCGGTCGCGACCCGCTCCCCCTGGCTCTCGTCCGTGTCGGCGACGACCACCGCTCCTCCCTCCGCTCCGAACCGGACCGCCGTCGCGGCGCCGATCCCGCTGGCCCCACCCGTGACGATGACGACCCGTCCCGCGAAGCGCCTCGGCAGCTCCGTATCCGCTGCGTGCGATGTCATCAGCGCCGACCCGAACGCCCGAGGCTAGGTCGTGAGCGTGGCACGGATCAGGGACTCGACCTGGTCGAGGTGGTTGCGCATCGCGCGCCGCGCGGCATCGGGATCGCGGTCGCGGAGCGCGGCGAAGATCTCTCTGTGTCCTGCGCAGGACAGCGCGGCTCCGTCCGCCGGCCAGAAGGAGAGCTCGCGACTGTCTCGCAGCGAGTCCACAAGCCCTTGCACCACCACGGTCAGCGCGTGGTTCTGCGCCGCGGCCGCGATGGCGACGTGGAAGGCCACGTCGTACTCGACCACGCGCTCGCCGCGTTCGATGCCCGCCTCCATCAGCCTGAGCCATTGCTCGAGCTCGGCGATGGCTCGGGGGGTCGCGCGCTCCGCTGCTCTCGCCGCGATCTCGGGCTCCAGCATGCGTCGCACCTCGAGCGGATCGGTGACGAGCTCGCGCTCTGAAGCGGGCGTCGTCTCCGTCAGCAGCCGCACCTTTGCCCGCTTGCAGTCGCCGTACTTCGCCTTTCCCCGCGCCGTCACGACGCCCGCGTGGACGAGCGCGGCCAGCGCTTCGCGCAGCGACGCCCTGCTGACCCCGAGCTGCTCGGCGAGAACGCGCTCTGGCGGCAGCCGGATGCTCACCTCCTCGTGAGCGCTCATGAGCTCGAGGAGCTGGACGACGATGGTCTGCGCGAGGCTGCGATGACGGGTCGGCTGAGCCGCAAGCGTCCGATCGCTGTTCATTTATCGCCCTCTCCGGCTCCGCCCGCGCGTTCGCGGGATTGACAAGCCTGCCGCGGGTGGCATACGGTAGCGGTCTGATTGTCAGACCAAAGGCGACCCGCAAACTCGCTGGAGCGTCGCGGTTCGTGGTTCGGCATGCGGCGTGGTCGATCCCAGTTCCCGAAGCGCATCATGCCTCGTCTCTAGGAGGAAGAGATGGATACGGGTAATCAGCTCGACGTCGTCTGCCACCCACTCGGCCGCCGCGCATTCCTACGGGGAGTAGGCGCGGCAGGGCTCGCGCTGAGCCTTCCGTGGTCGCTGGCGGCGTGCGGCGGGTCCGATTCCGGCGACGACGCGATCGACACGCTCACGTGGTCGCATCCCGCGGCGCCGCCCAATCTCGACTACGTGCACACCCTCGACTTCACGACGCCGAGCGTGCTGTCGAACTCGCTCGAGGGGCTGCTCGCGTTCGACGAGGCCGGCGCCTGCAGCCGAGCCTCGCCGAGTCGTGGTCGCGGCCGGACCCGCTGACCTACGTCTACAAGCTCCGGCCGGACGTCACGTTCTGGAACGGCGATCCGCTCACGGCCGAGGACGTCGTCTTCTCGCTCACCCAGCACATCGACCCGGACGTCGAGTCGCCCTGGAGCTTCTACTACACGACCGTCGACCGGATCGAGGCGACCGCGGACGACGAGATCACGGTGCACATGAAGTCGCCCGACGCGTTCTTCCAGTACATCCCGGCGCACGGCGCGGCGAGGGTCGTCCAGAAGAAGTTCGCCGAGGAGCACGGCAAGAACATCGGCCTGCCGGACGTCCTCACGATGGGGACCGGTCCGTACGAGGTGACGGAGTACGTCGCCGGCGAGAAGGTCGTGATGGTGCGCAACGAGAAGCTACTGGGGCGAGCGCGCCGTCGATCAAGGAGCTCACCCACACGTTCATCCCGGACGACGAGACGCGGCTGCTCGCGATGCAGTCCGGCGAGATCGACGGCGCGTTCTTCGTGCCCGCCCAGGCCGCGCGAAGATGGGACGAGCTCGACGACGCGGCGTCGTCTCGCGCCGTCGCTCTGGAGCGTGTTCTACGAGCTCGACGTCGCCGAACGGCCCGACGAGCGACATCCGGGTCCGGCGCGCGATCTCGCACGCGACCGACCGCGAGGGCCTCGTCAACTCCGTGCTGGCGAGGGCACGGACAGCCGGCGACGAGCATCGTCGCGCCCGGAGCAGTGGGGCACGCTGCTCGAGCGCTCGAAGGTCGACGAGCTCTACGCGACGTTCCCGCAGCACGAGTTCGATCTCGACAAGGCGGAGTTCGAGCTCAAGAACTCGAAGTTCCCGACGTTCTCGATCACGTCGACCTACCCGAGCTCGTTCCAGAGCCTCGGCAAGGCGCTGCTGAACCTCGCCGAGAACCTGAGGCCGCTCGGCGTCGAGATCGACGTGAAGGAGGTCACGCAGGAGCAGTTCTTCGCGGACATCCATGGCCCACAAGACGGGCCTGCACATCAACCTGTGGTTCCCCGACTACCCGGATCCGGCGGACTATCCGAACGTCTGCATGCACAGCAAGTACGCCGTGAAGGGCGGCTACAACATGGCCAACTACAAGAACCCGGCGGTCGACGAGCTCCTCGACCGGCAGATCGCGTCGCTCGACCCGGCCGAGCGGCGCGACGCTGACCGGCGAAGTCCTCCAGCAGCGCGGCGAGTGACCTCCCGTACGTCCCGATCTGGTGGGAGGAGACGGTCATGGGCATCGACGACGGCTACGTCTACGACGGCTTCAACGCCTTCACGCAGTTCCAGGCGTGGGGCGCAGCCGTCGAGGTCGCGCCGTAGCGCGTCCGGGACGCCGGCGGCCGGCCGGCGACTGCCGTGAGCGGCCCGATGAAGCTGGTCAGCGGCCGCTACGTGATCCACGACCCGGCGCTCCTTCCGGAGGGGGGATCGTCGAGGACGGGCGCGGTCGCGATCGACGGCGGCAGGTGGTCGCCGTCGACCGGCACGAGCGGCTGGCGCGCCAGTATCCCGACGCCGAGCAGCTCGGGTCGGCGGACGACGTCGTCCTCCCGGGGCTCGTCAACAGCCACTCGCACGGGTGGGGCCTGACCCCGCTCCAGATGGGCGTCGAGGACGACTACCTGGAGGCGTTCAACATCAACCTCCTCGCCGCGACGCCGCCGGACGTCTACGCGGAGACGCTGTACTCGTGCGCGAAGCTGATCCGGTCGGGCGTGACCATCGTCTGGCACGCCGGCTTCTCGCGGGACTGGAGCGAGTACGAGGACGGGATCCGCGCCGCGCTCCGGGCGTACGACGACTCGGGGATCCGCGTCTCGTTCGGCGTGCACGTCATGGATCGGAGCACGTTCGTCTACGCACGACGACGACGCGTTCCTCGGTCGCTGCCTGCCCGACACGGAGCACCGCGTCCGCGACGCGATGGAGCAGATCGACTTCCCCACCGTCGACGACTTCAGGCGCGTCTACGCCGCGCTGCGCGACGAGTACGCCGGCCACGAGCGGATCCGGATCGCGCTCGGCCCGCTCGGCCCGGAGTGGTGCTGCGACGAGCTGCTCGACGGAGGTTGCCGGCATCGCGAGCCGGGACGACGGCGCGGCGATCCAGCTCCACTGCCTCGAGTCGCCTACCAGCGGGAGTACCTCGACGCGCCTGTACGGGAAGCCCACGATGCGCCATCTCGCCGAGCTCGGCGTCGCCGGGCCGCACGTCTCGCTCGCGCACGGCGTCTGGCTCGACGGCCGACGACCTCGCGGTGTGCGCCGAGACCGGCGTCACCGTCTGCAACAACCCGAGCTCCAACCTGCGGCTGCGCGTCGGCGTGCTCCCCGGCGCCGTGCTCGCCGAGCGCGGCGTCAACATCGCGCTCGGGATGGACAGCACGACGCTGAACGACGACGAGGACATGTTCCAGGAGATGCGGCTCGCGCACCTGCTGCACCAGCTGCCGCGCGGGATGCGGCGCACGCCGAGCCTCACCCCGCCGACGATACTTCGCGCAGGCGACGGTCAACGCGAGCACGCCGCTCAGATGGCGGGAATCGGCCGGATCGCGCCTGGCGGGCCGGCGGACGTCGTCGTCGTCGACTGGGAGCGGATCGCGCATCCCCATGCTCCCGAGCGACGCGCCGTCGTCGACGTGCTCCTCGCGCGCGCGAAGGGCCTCGACGTCAAGACGGTGATCGTCGGCGGCGACGTCCTGTTGCGCGACCGGCGACGTCGTCGCGTTCGACGACGAGGCGGCGGTGCGGACGCTGGTGGAGGGAGCCCGCGGCGCCGCCGGCCGACTGGCTCCGGGGCTGGAAGCGCGCGCTCGCCGAGGTCAAGCCGTACTGCGACGCCGTTCTACGACGACTGGCCAGTCGCCGGCGCTACATGCCCCACTACACCGTCAACTCCAGGACATGAGTGGCTGAGGAGAACAGGATGACCGCGTCCGCCCAAGCCCCAGACGGGAACTTCATCCTCGAGGCCGACTGGGTGCTCGTGTGCGAGGACGACGAGCCGAAGCTGCTGCGGGACGCCTCCATCCGGGTTCGCGGCGACCGGATCGAGGAAGTGCGCGAAGGGCGGATCAGGAGCACGGGTCCGCGCATCTCGCGCCAAGGGTCAGATCGTCCTGCCGGGCTTCATCTCCGCGCACGCGCACGTGTCGGGCGGGACGCCGACGCGCGGGATCATCGAGGAGGGCCGCTCGTTCATGCGGCCATTCGAGCTTGCGACCGCGCTCGACGACGAGACGATCGACGATCTCACGGCGTACAACCTCGCCGAGCTGCTGCGGTCCGGCTGCACCACGCAGCTCGACATGAGCACTCAGCCGCCGCCACCTCGAGTCGTACGTGCGCCTCGCGCGGCGGTGGGGTGTCAGGGCGTATCCGGGGAACGCGATCCCCGGCTTCGATCGGCTGAGCGCGCTCTGGGCCAAGGACGATCGCGACGACGCGATCCTGGCATCGGCCGGCGAATCGCTCGCCGAGATCGAGGCGTACCGCCGGTTCGCGACCGGCATCAACGGCGCGGACGACGGGCGGATCCTGCCCGATGATCGCGCCGCACGGCCCGGACACGAACACGGTCGAGACGCTCGAGGCGGCCTCGCGGTCGCGAAGGAGCTGGGCAACGGCATCCAGATCCACCTCTCGCGGCTGCACCGACGAGGTCGACGACGGTCAAGCGGCTCTGGGGCTGTGGCCCCATCGCAGTTGCTGGAGGAGCTCGGCTTCTTCTCCGAGCGGCTGCTTCGGTGTGCACCTGTCCGTGCATGGACTTCGAGAGCGACCTGCCGATCCTCCAGCGCTACGAGAACGTTCACGTACGTGCACTGCCCGTCCGGTGGCGGCGCCGGCGGCAGCAACGGCTCGCCAGCCGTTCCCGGAGCTCCTCGCGGCCGGCATCAACACCGCGCTGGGCACGACACGCACTCGAACGACTACGTCGAGAACCTCAAGCTCGCCGTGCTCAACGGGCGGGCGCGCTGCTACCTCCTGCGCGACGTCAGCGACGTGCCGATGAAGATGCCGACGATCTGGGACGCGGTCGATGCGGCGACGCTGAACGCGGCGCGCGGGCTCGGCCGGGACGACCTCGGGCGGATCGACGCCGGCGCGAAGGCCGACCTGTGCAGCATCGACGTGACCGGCCTGCTCGTCGGTGGAGGCGCGACGCCGCCGAGCCGCTCAACAACCTGCTCTACGCGAACGGCCTCTCCGTCCAGCACGTCGTGACCGACGGCAACGTCCAGGTCATGGACGGCGAGTTCGTGCGTCGACGACATCGCGCGCGTCCAGCGGCGCGGAGGCGAGGCGGTATCGATGCTGTGGGAGCAGTTGCGCGCGGAGGACTGGTTCGGCGAGCCGCCGGGCTTCCCGCCGCGCTGGCCGTTCTCCATGAGCCTCGCCCCCGCCGGCGGGGCGGGAGTGACCGCGGACAGCGCGAGGCGTGCGCCGATGCAGCTGTTTCCCGCGACCGACCTCAAGAACGTGTACAGCCCGTTCCACGAGGCCACACGGCCGGGTCGCTCAGGCGAGACGTTCCAGATCGAGACGGCCGACTGCTTCGACGGACGCCTGCGAGATCCCGCGAACTTCACGCCGAGACGCTCGCCTGGGTCGAGAAGAATCTCGACGTCGTCACCGGCCCCATCTACGTCGAGGGCGTGCGCGCCGGCGACGTCGTCGCCGTGCGCATCGACGCGATCGACATCACGACTCCCGGCACGCTCGTCCTCGGCCGGTACACCGATCCGTCGCCGGACGACTGGTGGCTCGACGAGGACTCCTCCGCGGCCGTGCCCGATCGACCGACGGGCAGTCGTCCTCAGCGACGCGGCTGCGCGTGCCTGTCGAGCCCCTCCTCGGCTGCCTCGCGACCGCCCCGGAGGATGAAGTCATCCGCAGCCGGCACGAGGGCGAGTTCGGCGGGAACCAAGACTGCGGACTCATGTCCACCGGCGCCACCGTCATCCTCCCGGCGCACGTCGACGTGGCCCTGGTCTACTTCGGCGACTGCAAGGCGCGGATGGGGACGGGGAGATCGTGGCGGCGCCCGAGGTCGGGAACCCGGCTCACGGTCACCGCGACGCGCCGGCCGCGACCGCGCGTCGATGACGCTGGCCTCGCATCGAGACCGATTCGCTCTGGGCGACGGTCGTCTCGGACATCTCGCTGGCCGACGCGTGCCGGCAGGCCTTCCGCGAGCTGATGCTGTGGATCGAGGAGGACACGGGCGCGTCCCGGCGAGCGATCGCGTCTGCTGGGGATGGTCGCGGACACGGCGGTCTGCCAGGTGAGCAACCGGCTGCACACGGGCTCCTGCAGCGTCGAGAGGGCGTTCGTCGAGCAGCTCGAGGGTCCGGCGTGACGGCCGCCGGGTCCGATGCTTGATCTCATCATCGACGGCGTTCGACCGTACGGGGACGGGGACCCCGTGGCGATCGGGATCCGCGCGGGGATGATCGAGGCGATCGGAGCCGACGTCGGGACCGCGCGATGAGCGAGCTCGACGCGGGCGGGGGCATCGTCCTCCCGTCCTTCGTCGAGCCGCACATCCACCTCGACAAGGTGTCGACACGGCATCTTCCGGGCGCGCAAGCGGCCACCTGGGCTGAGGCCGGCGTCGCCCAGCGCAGGGTCAAGCGCGAGTTCACGGCCGAGGACGTCGAGTCCCGCGCCTCGCGGGCGATCGAGCTCGCGGTGTCCAACGGGATCGGGATCATCCGCGCGCACGTTGCCGTCGACACCGAGCAGGAGCTGATCTCGCTCGAGGGGGTGCTCCGCGCGCAGACGGCGGTGGGCGGACGCCGTGGACATCGAGATAGTCGCGCTGATCGAGGACAGCGTCGTCGGATCACCCGGAGCTCCCGTCCCGCGCGCGCGAGGCGCTCCGGCGCGGCGCTGACGTGATCGGAGGGATCCCGAACTTCGAGCGGGACACGGCCGGCCAGAGACGGCACATCGAGACGCTCTTCGACATCGCGGAGGAATTCGGTACGCCGGTCGACGCGCATGTCGACTACGACACCGACCCGTCGCAGAGGGCGCTCGAGATGCTCGCCGACGTGACGCTGGAGAGAGGCTTCGAGGGCCGGGTGCTCGCCAACCACTGCTGCTCCCTCGCGGTCCATCCGCCGCCGGAGAGTGCGCGGGTGATCGAGAAGCTGCGCCGCGCCGACATCACCGTCTGCATCGCGCCGGCGGCCAACCTGCAGCATGTGGGCGGCACCGGGCGGCTTCCCGTCCACCGCGGGAGCTCGCGCACGAAGGAGCTTCTCGACGCCGGCGTCAACGTCGCGGCAGGCAGCGACAACATGAACGACATGTGGTTCGCCTTCGGCCGTCTCGACCCCGTCGAGACGGCATACCTGGCGATCCTGTCGGCCGGACTCCAGACGGAGGACGAGGTGGCTGCGGCCCTGGAGATGGTGACGACGCGGGCCGCACGTGCGCTGCTGCGCCCGGACCGCAAGGTCGCCGTCGGCTCCGTGGCAGACCTGGTCGTGCTCGAGGCCGAGACGACCACCGACGTGCTGCGCGGGCTGGCGGCCCGGCGTTTCACGATCAAGCGCGGAACGCTGGTCGGAGGGACGCGCGTCGCCCGCTGGGCCCGCAGCGACGGACGATGAGCTACCGGTCCCTCAGCGTCTATGTCCTGCGACGCCTTGTCGCGCTCGTCGCGTTGCTGCTGCTGATCTCGTTGATCGTGTTCGGGCTCCTCTACGCCGCGCCCGGAAGCGTCGAACAGGTCCTGATCGGCACGCGTCCGCCGAATCCCGAGACCGTCCGGGCGATCCGCGCCGAGCACAACCTCGACAAGTCGTTCCTCGCGCAGTACGGATTATGGCTCGAGGGCGCGGTACAGCTGGATTTCGGCCGTTCGATCCGGACGTCCGAGCCCGTCCTGTCATCGATCACGGATCGGCTCTACCTCAGCACGTTCCTCGGGATCTTCGGCTTCGTCATCGCCGTCGGCATCGGCGTCCCCCTGGGTGTCCTCGCGGCGCTCCGCCAGCGCACCGCCCTGGACCGCACCGTCGTCGGCCTGTCCGTCATCGGGATCAGCGCTCCCGCCTTCGCGACCGGGATCGTCCTGCTCTACCTCTTCGCGGTCGTGCTCGGATGGTTCCCGGTCTTCGGCCCGGGCGAGGGGTTCGTCGACCGCCTGTGGCATCTGGCGCTGCCGGCGGTCGCGCTCGCCTTGACGGCGATGGCGCTGCTGCTCAAGTTGACGAGGGCGGCGATGATCGTCGCGCTCGCGCAGGACTACGTGACCTTCGCGCGGGCGCGCGGGCTCTCGAGACGGCGCGTCGTGTTCGGGTATGCCCTGCGCAACGCACTGATCCCGGTCGTGACATCGGCCGGGCTGGTCTTCGGCTACATGCTGACCGGAGCGCTGCTGGTCGAGGTCGCGTTCGCGCTGCCCGGCATCGGGACGCTGTTCGTCGAGTCGGTCAACTTCCAGGACATACCGATGGTGCAGGGGATGGCGATGGTGGTCGCGACCCTGATCATCGTGGTGAACCTCGCCACGGACATCCTGTACCTGTACCTGGACCCGCGGATCCGGTTCGAGCGAGTGGCGTCGTGACGGACCCGGTCGCGCTCCGCACGGTCGGCATCAGTCCGCCCGTCCCGCGTCGGCGGCGGCAGCGGCTACCGCTGCTCGTGCTCGCCGGCGGGGCGTTCGTGGCCGTCGTGGTGCTCTCCGCGACGATCGGCCCCGCCATCGTCCCCGATCCGGATTCCCAGGACCTTGCGATCGGCGTCACGCCCCCGAGCGGCGATCACTGGTTCGGCACCGATGATCTCGGCCGGGACGTCTTCGCGCGTACCGTCGTGGGAGCCCGTACGGCGATCGTCGGCCCGCTCATCATCGCCATCGGCGCGATGCTGCTGGGCAACCTGCTCGGCCTGCTCGCCGGCTACCGCGGCGGGAGCACCGACTCGGTGATCATGCGGTGGGCCGACCTGATGTACGCGCTGCCAGGCCTGCTCGTGGCGATCGTCGTCGTCGGCATCGTCGGCGGCGGCTACTTCGTCGCCGTCGGCCTGCTCGTCCTGCTGAGCGCGCCGTTCGACGCGCGCCTGGTCCGCGGGGCCACGCTCGAGCAACGGTCGCTGCCGTACGTCGAAGCGGCACGGACTTTGGGATTGAGTCCGCGACGGATCATGTTGCGCCACATCTGGCCCAACCTGGCGCCGCTCGTCGTCGTCAACACGTGCCTGACGTTCGCGTTCAGCCTCGTCACGCTCGCGGCGCTCTCCTTCCTCGGGCTGGGGGCGGGGCCCGGCACCGCGGACTGGGGGCGGATGCTCTCGGATGGGCGGGAACTGCTGTTCGACAACCCGGTCGCGGCGTTGGCCCCGGGAGTCCTGCTCGTCCTCACGGCGGCGAGCGTGAGCCTGATCGGCGACTGGCTCTACGAACGGCTCTCGGACCGGGGTAGCGCACGATGACCGACACCTCCGACCGGCTCGACCCGCAGGCCACCCTCCTGGCCGTCGACGATCTCGAGGTGGTCAGTCGCATCGGCCAGACGACCAACACGATCGTGTCCGAACTGAGTCTCTCGGTGGCGCGCGGCGAGACCGTAGGGATCGTGGGCGAGTCCGGAAGCGGGAAGTCGATGACCGCGCGCGCGCTGATGCGGCTCCTGCCTGCGGGGGTCGAGGCGAGGGGCAGCGTCGTCTACGCGGGCCGCGACCTGCTCTCGCTCTCGGAGCAAGCCATGCAGCGCATGCGCGGTTCGGAGCTCGGGCTCGTGATGCAGGACCCGTTCACGATGCTCAATCCACTGGTCCCGTGCGGGCGGCACATCGATGAGGGGCTCCGCCTGAACGCCGGCCGCACGCTGCGCCGCGATGAGCGCCGTCGCGAGACCCTCCGGCGGCTCGCGGAGGTCGGCATCGAGGATCCGGCGGTCGCGGAGCGCTATCCGTTCCAGCTCTCGGGCGGGATGCGCCAGCGCGTCGGGATCGCAGCCGCGCTCGCCCGGGACCCGGCGCTGCTCATCGCCGACGAGCCTTCGACCGCCCTGGACGCGACGACACAGAGCGAGATCCTTCGCCTGCTGAGGTCGCTGCAGGAATCCCGGGCGCTCGGGGTGATCCTGATCACGCACGACCTTCGCGTGGCCTTCTCGATCTGCGATCGGGTGTACGTCCTCTACGCCGGCTCGGTGCTCGAGGTGGGCGCAGCGCCGGCGCTCGAGGCCGAGCCCTTCCACCCCTACACGCTGGGCCTGCTGCTGTCGGAGCCGCCGGGCGACCGTCGTGTCGCGCAGCTCATCGCGATCGAGGGCTCGGTGCCGAAGTCCGGCGAGCTCGCGTCCGGCTGCTCGTTCGCACCGCGCTGCGCGTGGGCCGCCGCGGCATGCTCCGAGCGGCGACCCGAGCTCCGCGCCGTCGAGCCCGGGCGAGTCACTGCATGCATCCGCCTGGACGAGATCCGCCCGGGCATGAGCGAGACGCGCCGAGTCGCGGCCCGGAGGGACGACCCGCCCGATCCGGGCGAGCTGGGCGCGCCGGTCGTACGCATCGAGGGGTTGGTGAAGGAGTTCGCCGGACGCTCGAGCAGCGGCAAGGGCGCGCGCCATACGGCACTCGCCGGCGTGTCACTCGACATCCGCAGCGGCGAGAGCGTCGGGCTGGTCGGTGAGTCGGGGTCCGGCAAGACGACGCTCGCGCGGTGTCTCGTCGGACTTGAGACGCCGACTGCCGGAACGCTCACGATCGACGGCGTTCCCGCGACGAGCTATGAGCGCCTGACGTCCGACCAGCGCCGGCAGCTCCGCCGGACGATCCAGATGATCTTCCAGGACCCGTATTCCTCGCTCAACCCCGTGCTGACCGTGGGCGCGACGCTGAAGGAGGCGCTCGCCGTCTCCGACCGGCGTCCTGGACGACTCGATGCCGGAGTGACGGCGCTCCTTCGCCGGGTGGGTCTGCCCGCCGAGTACGCCGGACGGAAGCCCGTCGCGCTGTCCGGCGGAGAGCGCCAGCGCGTGGCCATCGCCCGCGCGCTCGCCGTCGAGCCGAAGGTCCTCGTGTGCGACGAGCCGGTCTCTGCGCTCGACGTCTCGGTGCAGGCTCAGATCCTCAACCTGTTCAAGGAACTCCGCGACGAGCTGAACATGACGTATCTGTTCGTCAGCCACGATCTGACCGTCGTGCGCCAGATGGTGGAGACGGTCCACGTTCTCTACCGCGGCGAGATCGTCGAGTCCGGGCCGGTCGACGAGGTGCTCGGGCAGCCGCAGCACTGGTACACGGTCAAGCTGCTGGATTCCATGCCGGGCGCGGCCGTCGCATGACGCCCGGAGATCATCGGGGCCCGAGAGCAACCGCTGCCGGTCATCAACACCATGCGGGGAAAGGGAGGTCGAGCGCGTGGAGCGATTGAGCGGCCGGTCGGCGGTCATCACCGGCGCGGCGAGCGGAATCGGGCATGGCATCGCCATGGTCCTGGCCGGGGAGGGCGCGCGTGTGGCCATCGCCGACATCGACCTCGCCCGTGCGCAAGCCGCGGCGGACGGGCTCAGCGGCGAGGGGCACGATGCGATCGCGCTGCGCGTCGATGTGACGGATCGCGCGAGCACCGACGCGATGGCCGCGGCGGCTCTCGAGGCCTTCGGGCGGATCGACATTCTGGCGGCCAACGCCGGCATCTATCCGATGGACCCGCTGAGCGCCATCGATGATCCCGGATGGGACCGGGTCATGGACACGAACGTGAAGGGCGCGCTCCACGCGATCCAGGCGTGCCTTCCTTCGATGCTCGAATCCCGGTACGGGCGAATCGTGCTCACGTCGTCGATCACCGGTCCGATCACCGGCCAGCCGGGATTTGCGCACTATGGAGCGTCGAAGGCCGCGATGCTCGGGATGATGCGGTCGGCGGCGGTCGAGGTAGCGGCTCGCGGCGTGACGATCAATGCCGTCTTGCCCGGGAACGTGCAGACCGCCGGCATCGACGAGCTGGGCCCGGAGCACAAGCGCAGGATGGTCGCGTCGATCCCGATGCGTGACCTCGCCGCTCCTGCCGATGTCGGCTGGGCCGTGCGCTTCCTCGCCTCGAGCGAGGCGCGCTACATCACGGGACAGACGCTCGTGATCGATGGCGGGCAGGTGCTGCCGGAATCTCCCGAGTCGCTGGGCGACATCGGATGACGGCCTGCGACCTGCGAGCACGCGGATCGCTGCCCGGAAACCGACGCAGTGGTGTGCGGTGATCGTGTATCCGGCCCGGCCCCGGTCATCCGCTGGCAGGCGGGCGTCGTGACATTCCGCCTTGCGTTCGGCAGGCCTCCCGCGGTGGCGGGCGAAGCGATGGTGGCGACGAGCCAGCCGCTGGCCACCCGCGCCGGGCTGCGCGCGCTCGAACGCGGCGGGAACGCAGCGGACGCGGCGCTGGCGGCGGCTGCCGTGTTGGCGGTCACCGAGCCGATGTCGACCGGGGTCGGCGGCGATGCTTTCGCGCTGATCTGGAAGGGTGGGAAGGCGGTGGGCCTCGACGCCGCCGGACCGGCGCCCGCTCGCGCCCACCCGCTCGATCCCGTAGAGCGCGGACCGAGGTCGGTTACGGTCCCCGGCGCAGTCGATGGCTGGGTGGAGCTGTCGGCGCGGTTCGGCCGGCTCGGGCTCGATACCTGCCTGGTCGACGCGATCGACGCCGCGGAACGGGGCTTCGTCGTCGCTCCCAGGACGGCCGCTGCCTGGGGGGCCACCGCCGATCACACGAGCACCTCCTGGGCCGCGGCGGAGGTGCCGCCCGAGCTCGCCCCCCCGCCCAGGGCAGGCGATCGCGTCCGCCTTCCCGACCTCGCCGTTACGCTCCGGCGGATCGCCGAGCACGGCCGGGCGGGCCTCTACGAGGGAACGGCGGCCCACGCCATCTGCAAGGCGTGCTGGCTGGAGGAGGAGGACCTCGCGACGTACCGGTCGTCCTGGGTGGACGTCCTGCGCGTCGCCTACCGCGACCACGAGGTGATCGAGCTACCGCCGCCCACGCAGGGACTCGCCGCGGCCGAGGCGCTCGGTCTGCTCGCCGGGACTACGCCCGATCTGGCCCACCAGATCGCTTGTGCGCGCCTGGCGGTGGAGGACGCTCTCGAGCACGTGCGCGACGGCGCGGATGTGAGCGCACTGCTCGACCCGGCCCGTCTCGCGCGGCGGCGGCGAGACCTCCCCGCCAACGTCGCGGAGCCGGCCGGCGGAACCGTCTACCTCTGCGCGGTCGACGGCGACCGTATGGCCGTGTCGTTCATCCAGAGCCTGTTCGGCGGCTTCGGATCAGGGATAGTCGCCCCGGGCACCGGTGTGGTGCTGCAGAACCGGGCTGGGTGCTTCGCGGTCAACGGGCGCGTGG
Organism: uncultured Solirubrobacteraceae bacterium; assembly: GCA_963721315.1. Taxonomy (GTDB): domain Bacteria; phylum Actinomycetota; class Thermoleophilia; order Solirubrobacterales; family Solirubrobacteraceae; genus DASQMT01. The sequence goes on along the minus strand of CAVRIU010000003.1, from coordinate 684,741 downwards.
AGCCGGGCCGGCGGCCGTACCACACGATCATCCCCGGCATGCTCCTCCGCGGCGGCGATCTCGCGGGCCCGTTCGGCGTCATGGGCGGCCACATCCAGGCACAAGCTCACATGCAGCTCGTGTCGGGGCTCGTGGACGACGGCCTCGACCCCCAAGCGGCGCTCGATCGCTCACGCTTCCTCGTCGATGGCGACGTCGTGCGCCTGGAGGAGGGGCTGTGGGACCGTTCCGACGAACTCGAGCGCATGGGCATCAGCACACTGCTCGAGCGCGACACGTCCACGTTCGGCGGAGGCCAGGCGATACTGGCCGAAGGCGATGCGCTCTTCGGCGGCTCCGACCCGCGAAAGGATGGCTATGCCGCCGGATTCTGACCCGCGCCTCACGGCCGCCGCATGATCGGGGTCGACGCGGGAGGCGGACCCTCCCGCATCAGCGCGCTGTCGGCGCGCCAGCTCCTGGATGAATACCGTCGTCGCACCGTGTCGCCCGTCGAGATGGTCGACGCGTCGCTGGCGCGGATCGACGCCTGCAACCACCGATTGGGGGGCCTCACCACTCTGTGTCCCGCGCGCGCGCGCGAGGAGGCGCGCGCGAGCGAGAAGGACTACCGGCAGGGCCGCTCCGCGGGCTCGCTCGCCGGAGTGCCGTTCGTCGTCAAGGACCTCTTCGACTCCGCGGACGTTCCCACGCAGTACGGCTCGCCGATGTTCGCCGGGAACACGCCGGCTGCGGACGCCGCGGTCCTCCGAAACGTGCGCCAGGCCGGCGGGATCATGCTCGGCAAGGCCCAGACACACGAGTTCGCGTGGGGAATCACCTCGGTCAACGAGCTGACGGGGACCAGCCGCAACCCGTGGGACCGCCGGCTGATGTCCGGCGGCTCGAGCGGCGGCTCCGCCGTAGCGCTCGCTGCCCACCTGGCGCCGCTCGCGATCGGCAGTGACACAGGCGGCTCGATCCGCGTCCCCTCCGCGTTCTGCGGGACGGTCGGCTTCAAGCCGACGTTCGGGCGGCTCAGCACCGACGGCGTCTGGCCGCTCGCGCCGTCGCTCGATCATCCCGGACCGATGACCAGGACCCCTGCCGATGGTGCGCTCCTGCTGAGCGCGATGGAGGGCGCGGACGGGCGTCAGGCGCTCGATGCCCTCGAGCGCACCGCGCGCCGGGGCCTGGCCGGCCGCACCGTGGGCGTCTGCCCGGACCTCCACCGCGTGCCACTCGCCCCGGACATACAGGCGGCGTTCGACGCCGCGGTGCGCACGGTCGGCGACCTGGGCGCCCGGGTGGTGGAGATCTCGCTGCTCGATGCACCCGCGATCTATCCGACGTTCGGCGTGATCCAGCGCGCGGAAGCGCTGTCGACGCACAGGCGCGCGGGGCTGTTCCCGAACCGCAAGGACCGGTACGGCGACGATGTTCGCGGCCGCCTCGAGGCGGCCCAGCAGGTGGACCTGGACGACTATCTTCAGGCGACGGCTCGGCGCGAGCGGTTGCGCTCGTCGTTCGCCGCGATCTTCGAGCGGGTCGACGTCCTACTCACGCCCGTGGCGGCCGGTTCGCCCGCGGCGATCGGCGCGGACAGGGTCACGCACCACGGGCAGGAGATCGAATTCCGCGAGCTCGTCATGACCTACACGGTCCCGCAGGACCTGTTCGGCGTTCCCGCCTGCGCGGTCCGAGCGGGCTTCGACGAGCTCGGCATCCCGACCGGCGTCCAGTTCACCGGGCCGTACTGGAGCGATCTGGACGTACTTGGCGTCGCGCAGGCGTTCTACGCCGCGACGCCGGAGCTGCAAGAACGCTGGCCCGACATCGAAGGAAGGTGACTATGAGGAACGCGGCGCACCGTACGATCGAGCTGCTGGAGGCTCAGGTCGGCCGTCACATCAGCGAGGTCGAGACGCCGGTCGCCATCGTCGATCTCGACCGCCTCGAGCACAACCTGGGCTCGCTGCAACGGTATGCGGACGAATACCGCATCGTGCTCTGGCCCCATTCCAAGACGCACAAGTCGCCCGAGATCGGGCTGCGACAGATCGCGCTGGGCGCGGGAGGTCTCACCGTCGCGAAGACCGGTGAGGCAGAGGTGTTCCATGAGGCCGGCGTGCCACGTCTCCTGCTCCACTATCCGGCGCTGCACCCTGACAAGTGCGAGCGGCTCGCGCGTCTCGCCGCCGCGGGTCTGGACCTCACGGTCGCGGTCGACAGCGTGGCGGGCGCCGCGGGCCTGTCGGCCGCACTGCGCCGGCACGGCGCGCGGGCGTCGCTGCTGGTCGAGCTGGACGTCGGATTGCACCGGACGGGCGAGCAGACGACGGCAGCCGCGCTCGACCTCGGGCGGCGCCTGTCCGAGCTGCAAGCCGTTGAAGTGGTGGGGGTCAGCTGCTACCCGGGCTTCTGGCACGGCGATCGGGAGACGATCCGCGGGCAGCTGGCTGCGGTGGACGCCTTCCTGCGCGAGACCCGCGACTCCTTCGTAGCAGCCGGCCTGGCCTGCGACCGCATCTCCGGCGGCTCGACGCCGGGGCGCTACCTCACGCACGAAACCTGCGTCAACGAGTTGCGGGCGGGCACGTACGCGCTGCTCGACCGAAACGAGTACGAGCCCGACGGCGGACGTGACGCATGCGCGCTACGGGTCGCGGTGACGGTCGTGTCGGACCGGGTGCCGGAACAGATCGTCGTCGACGCCGGATCGAAGACGCTGACGTCCGACGCCCACCCCGACGGGGCATACGGGGAGATCTACGAACTGCCGGATGCGCATCTGCACGAGCTCAACGAGGAACACGGGTATGTCGACGTGTCCCGCGTGAGCGACCGGCCGGCGGTCGGTGACCGTCTACAGGTCATCCCGAACCATGCCTGCGGCTGCGTCAACCTCCACGACGGGCTTCTCGGCGTGCGGTCCGACACCGTCGAGCGCGTGATCGCCGTGGCAGCGCGCGGGCTCGTCCGATAGTCGTGCGCGCGCGGGAGCGTCCACGGCCGTTCAACTGCTGCAGTGCGCCTCACGTCATCGGCGCGCCGATCAGCTTCCCGTTCCCGTCGACGGACGCCCGCGACTCGATGCGTGCATCCGTCGTTCGAGATCCGGTCGCGGGGTGAGACTCGCGCGCCGTGTCCGCAAACATCAACACCCAGGAGGTCCACCACGATGGACGGCCCGCTGAAGTGGCGCGACAGGTATCGCTGCGCGGTGACGGTGTCGGTCGACTTCGATGCGGAGTCGCTCTGGAGCGGAACGTTCAAGCTGGCGACGCCGAGCCCGATGTCGCGCGGCGACTACGACATTCGCGCGGGCCTGCCGCGCATTCTCGAGCTCTTCGACCGGCATCAGCTGCCTGCCACGTTCATGGTGCCGGCGCAGGTCGTGGACGAGCATCCGGAGGCGTGCCGGGACATCGCCGCCCAGGGTGTTCACGACATCGGCTATCACGGCTACTTCCACGAGAGCGTGCTCGAGCTCGGCATCGACGAGGAGCGAGAACTGATGAGGCGCGGGATCGCTCGGCTCGAGGACATGTTCGAGCAGACCCCGCGCGGGAACCGCTCCCCTCCGTTCGCGCTGGGACCCCACACCGCCGATCTGCTCGAGGAGATGGGGTTCCGCTATGACTCCAGCCTGTTCGGCCACGACGAGCCGTACCGGCCGAGAGTTCCGTCGGTCGGTGGCCGGCTGCGCGACTTCGTCGAGCTTCCGGTGAGCTGGGAGCTAGACGATGCCCCGTACTTCCTCTTCAACTTCTTCCCGTACATGAGCGGCATGGCGACCCCGGGGCACGTGCTCGAGATCTGGAAGGAGGAGTTCGAGGGGTCGTATCGCGCCGGCGGGTGCTTCCTGCTCGTCGTGCATCCGTTCTGCATCGGGCGCCACCCGCGCATCAAGATGCTCGACGAGCTCCTTCGCTTCATGAAGAGCTTCCCCGACGTCTGGTTCGCGAACCACCTCGACGTAGCGGACGAGTGGCGCGCCATGCAACAGCGTGCCGAGCGGTGGGATGTAGACCGGACACGCGCGACGTCGTAAGCACGCGATCGGTTCCTTGCGCACCGACGACGATCCCCTGTGGCGGAGCCTTATGGAGATGGCGGAGACCGGCGCGACGGCGGACGGCGGATGTCCCGCCTCGCGCTGACCGACGAGGACGAGGAGGCGCTCGACCTGTTCGCGAGCCGTCCGCCCGCCGCGTAAGCCGACCCGCCTACGCGGCGCTCTGATCCAACTCCATCTCGTAGTACTCGTTCTTGCTGTACTGGCCGACGACCGACTCGACCAGGTCGCGGACCGCATCGACAGACGGACCCTGCCAGATGCAAATCGCCGTCGTGTGGTCCCGAGCCGCAGCGTGAACCGGCAGGCGGAAGTCCTCTGGCAGCCCCGCCTCAAGGGCCTTCTGCTCAGCCTCTTGGAACCCCTCCGGATCCGAGATCCGATGGATGACGCCTACATGCATGTGGAATCTCCTCCGCCGCGGTCTCTGGCGATCCTACGCCCACTTGGTGGCGTCGAGCAACCCGGTTTCGCTAGCCGTATCGCTCGACCCCCTAGGCGGGTTGCGCCTCGAGCGCCGCGTACGCCTCACGGGCCGCGGGCGTGGTCGGGTCGTAGTCGGGCTTGATGCGCCGGTGGAGGTCCTGCAGGTCCTGCCACCGCTGGTCCGGCGAGGGACGGCCCTAGAACCAGTAGCCGACGTAGACCTTGTCGATCACGAGGCCGGGCGCCAACACGAGCGTGTGCGGGACCGTCGCGGCGTGGTGGTTGTCCGTGTATTCGCGGATATCGAGCGCCCGCTGGAGCTCGCGGTCCGCATCGGCCACGGGTCGACGACCGCCATCACGACGCGGCTGCCCTGTTCGGTGGCCGTGCGCTCCGCGGCGGCGAGGACCGTCTATGCGCCGGCGTCGTCGATGATCCTGCGTGTTCTGACGGGTGCATGCTCAGGCTCCAACTCGGCGATCCAGACCGCCGTGTCGGTGGTGATGTACAGACGGTGGGTGTCGGCGCAGGCGAAGTTGACCGCGCCGGAAACGGAGATATCCCCGAGCCGCTGTTCGAGGTCATCCAGCCACCGGGTCACTTGTCACAAGCTCGGTCTGCGGATGGACGAGCCGCAGATGCCGGCACTGCTCTACACGCACGGCAGGCCTGGGTTCTACTTCCGCGTACTCGAGGAGGGCGTGGTCGGCGCGGACGACACGATCGAGCGCGTCGCCGCGGGACCGCAGGCAATGACCGTGCGCGAAGCAAGCGCGCGCGACCGCACCGCTCCCGCCGATAGATTGCTTGGTCGATGGACGCGTTCGCGCGACTCTCGGCAGGCTGATGCGAATCGACCATGTCATCTACGCCACGCGGGATCTCGATGACGCCGCGGGTCGGCTTGAGCGCGAGCTGGGATTGGTGAGCCTGCCGGGCGGTCGACACGAGGGACTCGGCACCGAGAACCGCATCATTCCGCTCGGTGGCGGCTATCTCGAGCTGCTGGCGGTCGCGGACCCGCACGAGGCAGCGGCTTCAGACTTCGGCCGCGGTCTCTTAGATCACTTGGAGCGGACGGGAGACGGCCTGCTCGGCTGGGTAGTCGCCGTCGACGACGCCCCGGCGGTTGCGCGGCGCCTGGGGACGGCCGTGACGACGATTCGGCGATCGGGCCTGAGCGCGCGCCTCACCGGGCTGGCCGAGGCGATGCGCGAGCCGTTTCTGCCGTTCTTCATCAGCCGCGACGCGGGCATCCCCGACCCGGGCGCCGCCGGGCAGGTGGGGGGAATCACGTGGATCGAGCTGTCGGGCGACGCGGCGCGGTTAGAAGACTGGCTGGACCACGCGAAGCTGCCGGTACGCGTCGTCCCCGGCCGACCCGCCGTGCGCGCGATCGGTATCGGCGACGCAACACTCGGAAGCCGCTGACCTACAGCCAAATCTTCGTATCGCGCGGCGCCAAGACTCGCATAAGTCCACGGACTGGCTTGCAGGGCGCAGCTCACAGACTACGACGAGCCGTTTTGGTGCGGGTGCGTGGCGCAGTGCCCTTTGCGGCGCGCGGTCTAGCGCCGGATGATGTTGTGCACCTCGAACACCTCCGGCTCGTTGGGGAGGTTCACCCCGAGTTCGGTTAGAACCGGCATGAGGCGCTCACCCCACGCGTTGAAGTGCTCTTGCGACTCCCAAATTTCGCTGACTCGGAAGCCCCCATCCACGAGAAAGCAAACGTGGAGCTCCAGCCCGTCGGGCGGGAAATCCGCGCCGAACCGCCGGATCACTTCGTCGTACTGCTCCGGGGTACCAGCGGGGGCGAAACGCATCAGGACGCTCACGGCGATCCTCCTGACTCGGGGGTCTTGCCGAGCCTAACCGGAAAGCAGAGCGACGCGCAACGTCTTGTGAAGGTGCGTGGCGGGACGACGCGCTGCTGGTCGGCGCGACTTGCCTTCCGCGAGTTCGCCGTGTGGCTCGCGGGAGACGATGGTCGTGCGCCCGACAGCGCTGGCGATTCTGATCGGCTGCTCGGTAGGCGCACTGGCGTTCTGGCTGAGAAGACAAAAACGCCGCCAGCGGTGAGTGTTCAGGCGCAGCTCTGCTCCACCCCGCCACTGCGCCTTACAAGCACGCTGCTGCTTTCGAGCTTTCGCCCAGCGCCGTTTGGCCAGAGCGGATGGTGGGCGTAGGGTCGGCCGCTCAAGGCACCCTTAGGGGAGGGTTGGAATGGCGGTAGCGTCGGCTGACAGGGTCACCTTGCGAGAGGCCGAACCCGCTGCGCTGCGCGATGCGCTGGAATCGTTTCGAAGCGTTCGGCGCTCTCATGACCATCACCGTTCCAGCGTGATTTCCCCGCGCTTGAGGCGGCGGCTGGGTTGGTAGACATGTTCATCGCCACTCGCAGATCTGGGGCGTGCTCGCGGAGGTCGACGGGCAGATCGTGGGCTCGAAATTTCCTCGATGAGCGCAGCCCTATCCGTGGCGTCGGGCCGATCACGGTGGCTCCTGAGGGGCAAGACTGCGGCGTCGGGCGCCGGATTATGGAGGCAGTGCTCGAGCGTGGAAAGAAAGCCCCGGGTATCCGCCTGCTTGAAGACGCTTTTCACATGCGCTCACTGGCGCTCTACGCGGTCCTTGGGTTCACCGTTAAGGAACCCGTCGCCGTCATTACCGGGAGCCCGCGTGGCGGCGATGCCTCAGACCACGAGGTCCGCCCGCTCCAAGATGAGGATCTCGACGCCTGCGGAGAGCTCCGCCGCGCGGTTGACGGCCATGAGTGCACAAGCGAGCTTCGCGACGCGAAGCAGGCTTTCAGTGTCGATCACAGCCGCTGCGATGCGCTTGCCGGGACCGTCGGCGCGTGCCGCGCGCCGAGATGTGAAGCGGTTGATGGGCCTCCAGCTCGCTGGTGCGTGCTGACCTCCGTTGCCCATGCCGACACTGCGCGTACCGCATGGGCCCGGCGAACCGACCCGCCAGCCGACCGTCGCCGCCGCTGCATGGCCCTAAAGGCAAAGTCGATGGGCCGGAGCGCGTTTAGGGCCCGTAGCGCGACGCGGCTCCTGAGACGGAGCGGAGTCTGAGAGGAAGCGCTCGATGTCACGCGCCCACTCGGGATGCTTGTAGACCGAAACGTGACCGCGCCCCTCGAACACGCGCAGCCGGCTACCGGGGATCAAGCGCGCTGTCTCGGCGAAGAGCTCCCGGCTGTACCAGTGGTCCGCGCTGCCGACCAGGATCAGCGTCGGTGCGCGGATCGGCCTCCGGCACGCCGCGAGGTCGAACGCGTCCTCCGCTTCGATCGTCGTGGCCATGGCGGCGAGATCGTCTTCGCTGGGGAGAAGGCGCGACGGGGCCAGCCTCGCGAGGGCCGCGGCGGCGAGCTGCCCGCGGCGGGGCGGGACGACGCCCGTCATCATCACGGCGAGCGCCTGCCGGTGCGCGCCGCGGCGAATCCGGGCGGCCACCCTGCGCTGGAGGGCTCGCCCTTGCGGCGACAGCCGACACGCGGTGCTCAGAAGGACGAGTTGCCTGACGACGTCGGGGTGGTCGGCGGCCAATTGCTGGGCGATGCTGCCGCCGGTCGAGATTCCGGCGACGTCCACCGGCCCGGCGCCGAGCGAACGGATCGCGTCGGCGTGCTCCTCCGCGAGATCGGCCATCGACATACCGCGCGGGAGCCCTTTCCGGCGGTTGACGTAGACGACCCGGCGCAAGTTCGCGAATGGCCGCAGAAGCGTCGAGCGGTTCATCATGCGCTCTGACGTGCCCCATTCCACGCCGGCATACGGAGCGAGACCAGCGACGAAAAAGAAGGGGAGGACCGCTGCCCACTCCAACGTAGGGAAGCCGGCCGGTGACTCCGCGTTCCACCGTCATCGGTCAATCATGCTTGATCGACTCCATCCGGAATCTCCGAGCCGGCCGGACCAACGCAGTGCAACGCGCGGCAGGGCAGCGCTTGGCACATGCGCCGACGCTCGCGGGCGGTGGCCCAGGCATCGCCATTCCCGCGGGGCGAGGGCTTCAGGTTCGAGCGCTCTGTGGCGGGCGATCGTAGAGTTCGGGCGTTCGCCTTGATCTCAGGCGCCTCGCCGCTGCCACGATCACCCTGGCGACCGGCAGCCAAAAGGCGTGCGGCGCGGCGCCGCGACGGCAAGGGCAGACCGGCGAGATGAAGCACCAGGGGCACATGGATCGATCTCAGTCGCGGTGGACGATGTCGTAGAGGCCGACGCTTTCGGGCTGCATGTCGAGCGCCGGCCGGATGTCGTCGGGAACCTCGGCGCGGACGCGCTCGGACATCGTCTTGAGCAGCGTGTCGGCCTCCTGCGCCTGGCCGGAGCTTGCGTAGAAGCCGATGCCGACCAGCCGCGCGTTGTCGCGGTCGACGAGCGTCATCGATCCGCGATAGCCGGGCAGTTCGCCGAACGGATCGGCCTCCAGCGATTCGATCCACTGTTTGACCTGGTCGGCCAGGTCGAGGTCGACGTTCTCGTAAACGGTGAGGCGGGCGAACATGGTGCTCCTCGATCGGAGGGTCGTTGTCGCCACGATCGTCGCGCCGGTCGGGCCGGACCGCTACGGGGTGCTCCCGGTAATCGCTCCCTAGGGTTGGGCGGGCGGCAGCAGTGGTGCGAGCTGTCGCCGGGAGCTGATGTCGAGCTTGCGGTAGGCGTTGCCGAGGTGCATCTCGACCGTCTTGACGGTCACGAAGAGCGCCTGCGCGATCTCCGGGTTGCTGGCGCCGTCGGCTGCGAGGTCGACGATCCGTCGTTCGCTGGGCGTCAGCGAGTCGATTCCCGGAGGCTGTGGGCCGGTGGACCTTGGCTCCGGTCACACGGAGCTCCTCGCGCGCGCGTTCCGCGATGACGACGAGACCAGCCGCGAAGGCGATGTCGAGCGCCTGCCGCAGCGGCTCGCGGGCTGCTGTCCGCTCGCCCCGCCGGCGCAGCGCCGCGCCGAGCTCGAGCAGCGAGCGCGCGAGCTCCGCGGCGCGCCGGCGAACGCTCGAGGTGAGCGACCGCGTCGCGAAGCTGCGCGAGGCCCTCGTTGCCGCCGAGGATCAAGCCGGAGACGGTCAGCGCCTGCCCGACGTAGCCCGGCGTGTCCCAGACGCGCGCCCAGGCGAGCGCCGCCTCGGCCTCCCGTGCGGCGGCCGCCTCGTCGCCGGTCGCGTGGTGCAGCCGAGCGATCCGGAGCCAGCCGTCGAAGACAGGATCGATCGGGCCCTCGCCCTGGAGCCGGCGGTACGCGAGCTGGTCGGCCAGCGCGCCTTGTGCGTCGCCAGCCGCAGCCCGCAGGGCCGAGCGCGCGGGCAGCAGCCAATCCGCGCCGGTGTCGGCCGCGATCGCATCCGCGCCGCCCGACGCCTCGAGCACCGCCTGCGCCTCGTCGAGCTCGCCGCGCTCGACGAGCACCTCGATCAGGCACGACGCGCCCATGAAGTGCTGCCACACGCCGGCCGGGAGCGCCTCGTACGCCGCCCGGGCGTCGGCCTCGGCCTCGGCGGCCGCCCCCTCTCAGCGCGATCCAGGCCCGCCACATGGATGCCACCCCGAACCCGGGTGCCGAGCCGCGGCGCTGCGCCTCGGCGGTTGCGATCGCCACCGTGCGACGGGCAGCATCGAGCCTGTCGGTCTTGAACAGCGCGCCAACGACGAAGTTCAGCCACGCCGACTCCGGGCCGATCGCTGCCACCAGCTCGGGTCTAGCCGCGGCTCTGGCGAGCGGCTCGGCGACGTCGGCAGCCGAGCGCCCGAGCAGGAACCGGTGGATCGCCACGTGCAACAGCAGCGCGCACTCGCCCGGAGTACGCCCCTCCAGTTCCGCGAACCGCTCGGCCTGACCGAGCGCATGCTGCATCAGCTCGGTGCTCATGAAGGCGGCCATCAGGCGAACTGCCTCCAGCTCGAGCTCAAGCTCGCGGTGCCGGCCCGCGACGCCGGCGAGCGCCCGCTCGACCATTGCGAGCGCCTCCAAAGGATCCTGGCGGCCCGGGCCGCTCGCCCACATCAGCGCGATCGCCGCCTGCGCGCTCTGCACCTCATCGACCGCGGCGTCGGACGCCTCGATCACATGGTCGAGCGCCTCGGGACGGCCGAGGCCGTGCTCGGCACGCGCGAGGTCAAGTAACAATGCTGAGCGCTCCCCCGGTAAAGGTGGCTCGGCGAGTGCGCGCGCCAGGCAGGCGGCGGCCTCATCTAAGGCCCCCGACGCGAGCGCCCGTCGGCCCGCCTCGGCCAACGTCTGCGCGACTGCCTCGTCCCCTCGCGGTTCGACGTGCAGCAGATGCACGGCAACCGTCTCGGGCGCGGCTCCCGCCGCGCCAAGGATCCGCGCCGCGTCCGCGTGCAGCCGTTCGCGCTCTCCCGCCGTGAGTCCGCTCAGCACCGCCTCGCGCACGAGCGCGTGCTCGAACTCGACGGGGCGGGCGTCGCGCAGGATCCCGGCTCGCACGAGCCGCTCGCCGAACGTCGACGCCTCGCGTGTGTCCACGCCGGCCAGCCGCGCGGCCCTGATCAGCGGCGACCGCTCGAGCACCGCGACCGCGTCGGCGAGCCGCGACGGTCCCTCACCCGAACGCGCGAGCGTCGCGCCGACCGCGTCCGCGACGACGTAAGGCCCGAGTCGCGACCACCGCATCAGCGTCGCCGACCGCGCCCTCGAGCAGCCCGTCCGCCAGCCGCCGAATCAGCAGCGGATTGCCGCCAGTCGCGTCATGACACGCCTGGACGAACGAGGCCGAGACCGGCGCGCCACGGCGCTCGGCGAGCACAGCGGCCGTCGCTCCCAGCGACAACGGCGCAAGCTCCATCGATCTGACAAGCGGCGCCGCTCGGAGCGCAGCATCCGTCGCCGCGGCCGGCCGCTGCGCCGCCAACAGCAACGCCGGCACCGCGTCAAGCCGGTTCGTGAAGAATTCGAGAAACCGGACCGAGGCGCCGTCGGCCCAGTGCAGGTCATCGACGATCAGCAGCTGCGGCCGCTGCTCCGCAAGCCCGGCCACCAGCCAGTACAGACCATGGAGCACCCCGAACGACGCGTCCGCCTCGACCGCCGGCAGAGCGGCGTCCGGTAACACGACAGGCCCTGCCAGCGCGGCGGCGCCGGCGAGCGTCCGGCTGAGCGCCGAAGCCGACATACCCCGCAACCGCGGCTCCAACAGCTGGCGCACGACCCCCCACGCGTACGCGACCTCCAGATCAGAGCCACGCGCGCTCGCCACCGCGAAGCCGCGCTCCTGCGCCGCCCCCCTGGCCAGCTCAAGCACGCTCGTCTTGCCGATTCCCGCCGCGCCGCTCACCACGATCGCGCGCCCCTGGCCCTCAGCCGCGTGGTCGAGCGCATCGACAATGACGTGCAGCTCGCGCCCCCGCTCCTGAAGCCGGCCCGACACGCAGCCGAGTCTATGTCCGCCACAAGCCGCGCGCCACGACCGCCACGACCAACCTCAAACCCCGCGCTTCACGACATCCGCTTCGTGCCCGCAGGGCGTCTCAACTGCGGCGGCGCTTCGCTCCCCTCAGACGAGAAGCAGCGTCTCGAGTGGCGCCACCTGCGCTCCTGCTAATCGCGGTGGCTGTCGCGCAAAGCCGTCGGTCGGGACCCGTGACGATCGGCGCCCGGGCGGCGTCAAAGGCGACCGGCGGCAGCGGGGAACTGCTCGCGCTCGTGCGCGACGCGGTCGGCGACGGTGTGCCGGCCGGGACCCTCGATGCCGGGACGGAGCTGTGCCGACGGTCGTGGGAGGCGGCGTCAGTATCCGACCTCGAACCTTCGGTTCCGTAGACCGCGGCTTTGGCACCAATCTGGCTCTAGCAAGCCAAATTCGGCCCCAGGGGGCGCCAAGAATGCGCCAGAAAATCAGAGCTTGCACGCCTGCAGCGAGCCCCTCACCCCGGGCGGCGACGTCCTCGTGTAACAGCGGGTGGCTCGCCATCGGCAGATGGGAGCGGCGGTGACCGTGCCACCCGACGACCCGCTGATCCCCGGTGCGAGCGTCTTGCGCTCGGGTCTCGTGGCGCCCGCTCTGCGGCGAAGCAACAACACCCTTCAGCGGTCTTCGGAGCACGACGACCGGTCTCCCGTTATCCAGACGGCGTCTCTGAGTGTTGGGGACGCTCTCGATCCGGCCCGGGTTGGAGAGAGCACGGAGGTGTCGAGCACGACGTTGCCGGTGAGCGGGTTAGATGCTGCGTCCGCGTCCCGCGCCTTCAGCGTTGCGGGTAGGAGCGGCGCGACGAATCGAGAGCCACTGGCTGGCCGGTCGGGTTACTTCCCGATCGCCGGGCCCGCTGGAGGACGACCGAGTCGCGAGGCGGGTAAGGGCTCTTGCGAAGACGAGCGGCGTCGCCGCGATCCATCTCGGCGACGCCGGCCAAGCTCGACCTCACGCACCCGGAGCTGACGTGATCGCTCCCTGATTGACCTCCTGCCGATACGCCCTCGACATACGCCACACCATCCTCGCCGAGCGTCAGACGACGTCTTACATCCAGGTGTTCACCGAAGCGTGGGAAGTCCAGCTTCCGGTCTTGCTGCGAGCTGAGCCGGGAGGTATACGCGATGCCTAAGTGTCCCGCCGCGTCCAGTCACTATTGAGCGAGTGGACCCTCCTGTCGAGCTCCGGCAGTTGCGCTACTTCGTCGCCGTCGCTGAGGAGCTGCACTTCGGCCGGGCCGCGGACCGGCTGCACATGTCGCAGTCGCCGCTGTCGCGGGCGATCCGGGAGCTGGAGCGCGACCTCGGGCTCGTCCTGTTCATCCGCACCACTCGGCGCGTCGAGCTCACGCCGGCGGGACGGGTGTTGCTGGAGCGCGGGCGGCGCGTGCTGGCGGAGGTGGATCTCGCAATCGACGAGGCGCGTCGCGCCGATGGGGAGCCGCCCGGCGTCGTGACGATCGGCCACGGGCCGCTGAGCCGCACCGTGGCGCTACGCATCGCCGCCGCGGTGGCCGTCGAGCGGCCGGAGGTCGACGTCCGGCTCGAGGAGGACGTGACGCCGGAGCTCCTGCGACGGGTCGCTTCCCGCGAGCTCGTGGCTGCCGCCGTGTTCGAGACCCCGGAGGCGGCTCGCCGTCACGGCATCCGCGTCGACGCGCTCAGGGACGAGCCGCTGCTCGCTGCGCTTGCCGTGACGCACCGCCTGGCGCGCGGCCCCGTGATCTCGGTGCGTGAGTTCGCCGGCGAGCGCGTGCTGCTCCCGCGCGAGCCGACCGGGCGCCCGTTCAACGCGTGGCTGCGGGCGGTTCTCAGGACCAATGGATGCGAGCTGGACCGCACGCGCGAGATGCCAGGTCTTCCGTGGGACCGTCGCGTACTGCCGGTGGCCGCCGGCGAAGGCGTCGCGCCCGTCGTCTCGGACTGGGCTCAGACGTTCGGACCGGACGTCGTCACGGTGCCGTTCGACCCACCGATCACGTTCCCGATCGACCTTGCTTCAGCTAATGGAGCGGACCTGGTCGTCGGCGCGTCGCTTGCCATGCGTGACGCCGAGGGCTGGCTGTCGCGGCGGTCCCCCCGCACAGAGCGACCGGATTGAGTCATAAGCGGTCTCAATGGCCGCACCGTATCGGTCTTTCACTTCCGCGCGGGGCGGGCGTAGCGTCGTCGACGACGACCACCGAGGAGGCTTCTCATGGCAGCGACCCACCCCGCCGGCGACCCGATCCCGCTCATGCTCATCCATGGCGCGTGGCTCTCGGCGCGCAGCTGGGAGACGTTCCGCGACTACTTCGGCAAGCGCGGCTTCGACGTTTCTGCCCCCGAGTGGCCGCGAAAGCACGGCGACGTGGAGGAGCTGCGCGAGCACGCCACCGAGCTCGAGGGCCTGGGCCTTGAGGAGATCGTCGACCACTACGCGCAGCTGATCGAGGAGCTTCCCGCGGCGCCCGTGCTGATCGGCCACTCCTTCGGAGGTCTCATTGTCGAGCTGCTGCTCGACCGCGGCCTCGGCCGCGCCGGCGTGGCCTTGAGTCCGGCCCCGCCGAAGGGCATCCTCGTCCTCCCCTTCTCCTCGCTCAAGGCCGCGTCTCCGGCGCTTGCGCACCCGTCCAAGCGTCATGGCGTCGTCTCGCTCACGCAGGACGAGTTCGCCTACGGGTTCGTGAACACGTTCACCGCCGAGGACGCGGCCGCGGCGTATGAGCGCTACGCCGTCCCGGAGACCGGGAGGATCTTTTACGAGGCCGGCTTTGCCAACTTCTCGCTGCACCCGCCGACCGAGGTGCACTTCAAGAACGACAAGCGGGCCCCGCTGCTGATCGTCGGCGCCGACCAGGACCACACCGTCCCGGCATCGGTCTCGAAGGCCCAGTACAAGAAGTACGGAGGCTCTTCGGCGAAGACTGACTACCTCGAGTTCGAGGGACGCCCGCACCTGTTCCTCGTCGGAGACGGCGCCGAGGAGGTCGCATCGGCGATCGACGGCTGGCTCGACGGCGTGCTCGACGCGGCGTCGGCGCTGACGGCGTAGCCCGACCGCCATGGACCTCGAGCTCGATGGCAAGATCGCCGTCGTCACCGGAGCGAGCAAGGGCATCGGGCTCGCGGTGGTGGAGGCGCTGGCCGGCGAGGGCGCGACGGTCGTCGCCGGCGCGCGGAACGTCGACGCAGTCACCGGCCTCGACGGGGTGACGGCGTTCGCCGGCGACCTGGCCGAGCCCGGCGGCCCGGAGGCTCTCGTCCGCCATGCGATCGACCGCCACGGCCGCGTCGACGTGCTCGTCAACAACGTCGGCCGCGTACAGCTTCGCCTCGACGGGTTCCTCGCGACGAGCGACGCCGACTTCGAGGCCTCGCTGCAGATCAACTTCTTCGCGGCGCTGCGCGCGACGCGCGCGGCCGTGGCGGCGATGATCGACCAGGGCGGCGGAGCAATCGTCAACGTCGCGTCCGTCAACGCCTTTTTTCACCCCGACGGCGCCGTGATCGACTACGGCGCCGCAAAGGCGGCGCTGCTCAACACCGCCAAGGCGCTGTCGCAGGAGCTCGGCCCTGCCGGTATCCGCATCAACAGCGTCTCCCCAGGCCAGGTCGCGACCGACCTCTGGCTCGGAGACGACGGCGTGGCGGCAACGATCGGACACGCCACGGGCATCGATGCCGCGGCCGTGCGCGAGCAAGCCGCCGCAGCGATCGCGACCGGCCGCTTCAGCACCGCTCAGGAGGTCGCGACGCTCGTCGTGCTGCTCGCATCGCCACGCACGGCCAACGTCACCGGCTCCAACTACGTGATCGACGGCGGGCTGGTCAAGACGATGTGAGACGTCGTCCTGACGCGCCCCGTGACGCGACGTAGCCGACACGGCGCTGCTAGTCGTTCAGCGCTTCGCCTGAACCCCAACGAAGGAGAGACCCATGTTCCGTCTGACCCGGGCGCGTCCCCGCGCCCTGCGCGCCTCGCTGCTCGCCGCCGCCGTCGCGCTGCTCGTCGGCGCGACGCTCACCAGCTCGACGGCGGTCGCCGCCGAGCGCGTCGAAGCCGACCGTCGTGCTCGTGCACGGCGCGTTCGCCGACGCGTCCGGCTGGGGTGACGTAATCGACAGCCTCGATCGCCGGGGCTATCCCGTGATCGCGCCCGCCAACCCACTGCGTGGCGTGTCGGCCGACACCGCCTATCTGCGCGCCGTCCTGGCCACGATCGAGGGGCCGATCGTGCTCGTGGGCCACTCCTACGGCGGCGTGGTCATCACCAACGCCGCGACCGGCAATCCGAACGTCAAGGCGCTCGTCTACGTCGCCGCGTTCGCGCCTGACGAGGGCGACACCGTCGAGTCGCTCGGACCGCTCGGCACCGGCGGCGAGCTCGGCCCCGCGACGCTCGACCTGCGGCCATATCCGGTCCCCGCAGGGTTTCCGTTCCCGCCCCTGGAGGGCTCCATCAAGCTCGACGTGTTCCGCGACATCTTCGCCGCGGACATCTCCCGCAGGCGGGCACGCATCATGTCGCTCTCCCAGCGCCCCGCCGCGCTGGCAACGCTCGCCGAACCCTCCGGCCCGCCCGCCTGGAAGACGATCCCGTCGTGGTACCTCGTGCCCGCGCGCGACCGCGCCATCGGCACCGACGTGCTGCTCGCCATGGCCGAGCGCATCCACCCACGCAAGACCGTGAAGGTCAGGGGCGCATCACATGTCGTGATGGTCTCCCGTCCCAGGGTCACCACCCACCTGATCGTCAAAGCCGCGCGGTCGATCAGGTAACACCGGTCAGGGCCGGGCGGCGTCCCCGCCGCCCGGTCCCCGGCGTAGTCAACGGCATCGGGTCGCAGGTAACGAGACGTTCTGAGCGGGCACCATCTAGGGGTCCAGAGCTGCGCAGCCATTATCGAGCGACGACCCGGGCGGGGGCGGTGTTTGCGTTGTCCGTCGTCGGCCCTCCCGCAAGGATGGGATGGGACGGCGACGGCGAGCTGTCAGGGCTGTCCCGCGGGTTGGGCCCAGTCGGAGCCCTCGGCGGAGAGCGAGTGGGCTGCGAGGGCGCTTGCGGCGATCAATGCGGCGGCGATCGAGAGCGGGAGCACGAGGTCGGTGTTGGTCACGAGCAGTGCGCCGAGCAGGGCGCCGGTGAACATCGCTGTCACGGCGATCAGGCGACGGCCGGGGTGACCTCCGGTTCCGCCGGCGAGCCGGGAGTCGGCCGCGATCCCGGTCAGCGTCAGGGTGAGGACTGTGGTGGTGAGGTCGGGCACCGCGAGCCGCCGCGCCGTCGCGTTCTGGATCCCCATCGCGATCGCCAGCGGCACGATCAGCGCGTAACGCGCGTCCTGGGACACCGGCTGGCCGAGGATCGCCGCGAGGAGCACGGCGAGCAGCACCGAGGCGAGCGCGGTTGTCATCGCCGTCCGCAGGTGCCGGCCTCGGTGCCCGCCGGAGCGGATCGGCGATACGACCGCCGGCAAGTGCTCCGAGAAGAAACGCGCCAAGCGCGGCCAGCGCGGCGGGCGCGGACAGTCCTGGCGCGCCGGCGAGAGCAAACCCGAGGAATACGACGTTGCCGGTCATGTTGGCGACGAACACGTGGCCGAGAGCGAGATAGCTGACGGCGTCGACGATGCCGGTGACTACGGTCAGCGTGACCAGAAGGGCCGGCAGCGGTCCGTGCGCGCTGCCGGCCCACGGCCAGCGTCGCGTCAGTGCACCGATTGCGCGATTCGTCATGGGATCGATTCGTTCGGCGCCGAGGTGATACCGGGGGAGAAGCAGCGACCCGTGTCATTGCTGGCTTGCCGCGACGCGTTGGCGGCCGTGTTCGCGAGGACGTTGTGGAGGGAGGCCAGGTCGCGGTGTGCGTAGCCGAGGTCGCGTGCTTTGGTGAGGATCTGGTCGGCGACCGTGGCCGACGGTAGGGGGACCTGGAGGTCGTCGGCTGTCTGGCGCGCCAGCCGGATGTCCTTTTGCATCAGCTCGACGTCGAACCACGCGTGTTCGGGCAGGTCGAGGAGCAGGGGGATCCTCGCCTTGAGCATCGGCGAGCCGATCGAGCTGGTGCTCATCACCTCGGCCGCGACTTCGGGGTCGACGCCGGCGCGTTCGGCGAGCAGCAGCCCTTCGCTGAAGGCGAGCGTCTGCACGGCGAGGCTGATGTTGATCGCGAGCTTGAGCACCAGCCCTTGGCCGTTGGGACCGATGTGGGTGACCGTCTGGCCGAGCTCGCGCAGCAGCGGTTCGCACCGCCGCGAACGCGTGCCGTTCGCCGCCGACCATGATCGCGAGCGTGCCGCTCTCGGCCTGGGGGATGCTGCCGGAGACGGGCGCGTCGAGCATGTGGGCGCCGCGCGCGCGGACGCGCTCGGCGAGCCGGCGGCTGGCCTGCGGGCTGACGGTGCTCATGTCGACGTAGACCTGTCCCGGCTGGAGGCCGGCGAGGAGGCCCTGTGGCCCGGCGGCGATCGCTTCGAGCGCCTC
Source organism: uncultured Solirubrobacteraceae bacterium (assembly GCA_963721315.1). Classification (GTDB taxonomy): domain Bacteria; phylum Actinomycetota; class Thermoleophilia; order Solirubrobacterales; family Solirubrobacteraceae; genus DASQMT01. Next base: position 666,349 of record CAVRIU010000003.1, on the reverse strand, counting down.
ATCGTCGGTGACCATGCTGAGCACGACGTCGGCCGAGGCTGCCACCTCGCGCGGGGTGTCCAGCCAGACCAGGCCGCGCTCGATCAGCGGCTGGGCCTTGGCCGCGGTGCGGTTGGTCGCGTAGACGCGATGGCCGGCGTCGAGCAGGCGACCGGCGATGCGGCTGCCCATCGCCCCCAGGCCGATGAACCCGATCGAGCTGATCGCGTTCGTCCGTCGGTCTCCGCGAGATCCTCGCGGGTGATCTGCTGTCTGGTTCATGGTTGCTCCTTGTCAGGTGGAGGTGGTTGTGACTGAGGCGCGCGGTGTCGCTGCCGGCGGAGCGGCCGACGGTCCGCGGGCGGCGGGTCGCACGGTCGGGCTGACCCACGCTTCGATGTCTGTCTGGCCGAGTGCTCGTGCGACCGAGACGCGGTGGCGTCCGTCGATGACGTAGTAGCCGTCGGGCCGCTCGATCGACGGTGATCGGCGGCAGCGACTGGCCGCGGCGATGGGCGAGCGCTACGCGTTGCCAACGGGTGGAGATGCGGTTGGTGGTCGGCCGGAAGTCTGCGTCGAAGTCGGTCGTGGCATCGCGGTTCCGACGATCGCCCGCAGCGCGATCACGCGCAGGCTGTTGGCGGTCCAGGAGAGCGCTTGGATGCCGTCTAACGCGCGCGGCTGGGATTGGCGGGTGCGACGAGGCACGAGCCAGTGGAGCGCTCGCGCGGCGATCTGCGCGCGGCGAGCGCGCTGGAAATCAGCGCGGGCGTCCAGCACTGGCATGCCGGTTCCGAGCGTGGCCGCGCCGGCGACGGCGGCCCGCGGGTAGAGACGAGAGATCGTGCGGTCATCGGCTCACACCTCGGGCGCGGCGGGCGAGGTCAGGATCCCGGCGAGCGCGAGGTCGATCACACTGGCCGCGAAGCGGTCGGTGAGCGGCGCGTGGCCGTGCAGGAGCCGGTGGTAGATCGGGCCGTAGATCAGGTCGAGCGCGATCTCGACGTCGAGGTCGGCGGGCACCTCGCCGCGGGCGATCGCGCGTTCGAAGGCGGCTCGCATCGGCGCGCGGCGCTGCTCGACGAAGTGGCGACGGTAGTCCTCGGCGAACGCGGGATCCGACTGCGCTTCGGTGAGCAGCGCGGCGATCACCCGCGCGAAGCGGCCGACGGCGGATCTCGCGCACCCACGGCCGCACGAGCGCGAGCAGGTCCGCGCGCAGCGAGCCGGTGTCGCGCGGCGGAGCTGCCGGTGGCCGCCCACTCGAGCAGCGCGTCGAGCGCGAGCCGCTCCTTGGACGGCCACCAGCGGTAGATCGTCGCCTTGCTCACGCCGGCGCGCTCGGCGACGGCGTCCATGCTGACCTGGGCGGTGCCCTCGTCGAGCAGCAGATCCGCGGCCGCCCGCAGGATCGCCTGGCGCGCCCGTTCGCTGCGCGGGCGCCCGGGCCGCCGCGACGTGTTGGCGGGCGCGCTCATCAGGCCGCGGCGATCTCCGCGAGATCCTCCGGCGTGAGCTCCAGGTCTCGCGGCGGCGAGCAGCGGGTCGACCTGCTCCGGGCGGCGGAAGCCGACGATCGCGCCGTCCACCGCCGGGTTGGTGAGCGTCCAGGCGATCGCGACCGCGCCGGGCGTGGTGTCGTGGCGCTCGCGCGACGGCCTCGAGGCGCTCGACGGTCGCCAGGTGGCGCGACAGCGCCGGCTCGGAGAAGCGCTCGTCATGCTTGCGCCAGTCGTTGTCCGGCAGCGAGGCGATCCGCTCGCGCGTCATCGCGCCGCTCAACAGGCCAGAGCCCATCGGCGAGTAGGCGATCACGCCGATTCCCGCGCGCTCGGCGAACGGCAGGATCTCCGTCCTCGACCGCGCGGTCGACGAGCGAGTAGGGCGGCTGCAGCGTCTCGACCGGCGCGATCGCCTGGGCGCGGCGCAGCTGGTCGACGTTGAAGTTCGAGACGCCGATGTGGCGCACGAGACCCTCCGCCTTTAGCTCGGCGAACGCCGACCAGCCCTCCTCGACGTCGCGGTCCGGGTTCGGCCAGTGGATCTGGTAGAGGTCGATCGCGTCGACCCCGAGGCGCGTGAGGCTCGCCTCGACCTCGCGGCGGATCGAGTCGCGCTTGAGGCTGTTGACCACGCGGCCGCCGCCGCCGTCGAGCAGGCCGGCCTTGGTGAACACGTACGGGCGCCGGTCGACGCCCTCCAGCGCCCGGCGCACGATCGTCTCGGAATGCCCGAGGCCGTAGACCGCCGCCGTGTCGATCCAGTTGACGCCGAGCTCGAGCGCCCGCTCGATCGCGGCCACGGACTCCGCGTCATCCTGCGCGCCCCAACCGAACTCCCAGTCACCGCCGCCGATCGCCCACGCGCCGAACCCGACGCGGGTGATCTCGAGGCCGGTCTGGCCGAGCTGCGTGGTCGCAAGGGTCGTCTGTTGCATCTCGATCTCCTATTTCGAAACTAGTCGTCTAGTTTTATATCACAGAGTGAAGCCAGCCACCCGAGATGGGAGGCGGACGACCAACCAAGAAGCACCAACCACATGGCAGACCCGCCTGGCTCATTACGTCGCGGTCTGCGCGTGGGGCATCCCGGACCACTCGCTCCTCCAGCGCGTCGCCGCGATTACGGTGCCGGTCTTCGTCGCCAACGGCGACAGCGACAGCGACAGCGACAGCGACAGCGACACACAGCGACCCGATGATCCTGCCCCACTCCTACCTGCTTGCCGGACTGCTCCCAGACGCGCGTCTCAAGATCTACCCGGACGCGGGCTCACGGCTTCCTTTTTCAGCACCACACCGAGTTCGCCGTCGACGTGCACGCCTTCCTCGCGGAGGCCTGATCCCGACCGATCGTGGCTCTGCAACGTTGTTGAATCCAGCCGTCTGATCTGCCGTCTTGTCAACGAGCTTGCGGCGGTTGGGCGTTTTCGAAGAGACTGCTCACGGCGGTCCAGGGACACACGGCGCGCGAGAGGAGCAGACATGACCACGCAGCTCGACGAAAACAGGCCGACGATCGTCCTTGTCCATGGGGCGTGGGCCGATGCGACGGGCTTTGATGCCGAGATTCGCGCTCTCCAGCGCGACGGATTCCGCGCCATCGGGTTCGCCAATCCGCTTCGCGACCTCGCTCGCGACTCGACCTACCTGGCCGAGTTCCTGCGGACGTTGACCGGCCCGATCGTGCTCGTCGGCCACTCCTACGGTGGGAACGTGATCTCGACCGCCGCGACCGGCAACGACCAGGTCAAAGCACTCGTGTTTCTCAACGGATGGATGTGCGACGAGGGCGAGAGCCAGCAGGAGCTCCTTGAGCGGTTCGAGGGCAGCCTCGTGGGTCCCTCGATCAGGCCCGTGCCCTTCACCAGCGCGGACGGGGGCGACGGCGCGGACCTGTTCCTCGACCCCGAAGCGTTCCGTGAGGCCTTCGCCGCCGACGTCGACCAGGCCACGGCGGACGTCATGGCCGCTGCGCAGCGGCCCTACGCCGCCGCCGCGTTCGCCGGCGCGCCGTCGGCCCCGCCGGCGTGGAAGACGCTGCCGTGCTGGTATCTGCTCGGCACGGAGGACAAGGCGATCCCGCCGGCGCTCCAGCGGTTCATGGCCGAGCGCGCGAACGCGACGATCGTCGAGGTGCCGGCCTCGCACGTTTCGTTCGTGTCACGGCCCGACGCCGCGACCGAGCTCATCCTTCAGGCCGTCAACGCGACCATGCCCGCGGCGAGTCGCACCTAGCAGTCCCGCACACGCGGTGACGTCCCGGCTTCCGCTCGGTATGAGGAGGAGCAGTCGCGGCGCTGCTCCGTCGCATGCTCATCGACAGTCACGAAAGGAGTCGGGACCAGTTGTCTCCTGCGTCCCCACGCACGTGGAGACGGGCCGGTTAGCGCAGTGTCGGTGCCGCTTGACCGACTCAGCGCGGTCGACGCATGGATCGTCGAGGACTCAAGCCGTCGAGATCCTCTGGCTTGGTGCGGATGGGCGAGTCTGAGCCGTCGTCGACGCGGATCTCGGCCTCAGAGGAGCCGAGGCGACGGCAGGCTGCTTGGGCTGGCGTGTCTCGCCGGGAGCGGTCCTGACGATCGGTAGACGGATCGCGCTGATGGCCGGCTGTCCCGCGTAGCGATCGGCGCCGCAGCCGCCGCGTCAGCGGGGCGTCGCGACGAAGACGGGAATTTGCCGCTCCGTGCGTTCTTGGTACTCGGCGTAGGGCGGATAGGCCGCGACCGCCCGCTCCCCCCACCGACCCGCTCGTCTCCCGTGAGCTCACGGACGTGCAGGTCCAAGGGCTTTGGGCCGTCCTGGATCGTCACGGCGTCGGGATCGGCCTTGAGGTTGTAGTACCAGACCGGATGTCGAGGCCGACCGCCCTGCGACGCGACGAGCGCGTACTCCCCGTCGTGCTCGACGCGCATGAGCGGCGTCTTGCGCAGCTTGCCGGACTTGTTCCCGCGCAGGGTCACCACGACGATCGGCAGGCCGGTGTCGCGCAACGTGTTGGCCTGTCGGCCGCCGGACGCCTCGTACTCCGCTACCTGCTCGCGCACCCAACCGTACGGGCTCGGGTCTCACCTTCAAGCGGGGACATGAGGCTCACCTACCTTAGACGGCGTGTCGCCCTGCGTGACGTGGAGCCGGGAGTCTCGTTCGGCCCGCCGCTGAGCGCTGCTGCTCCGAGGCTTGCTGTTTGATTCGTGCGGTCGGTGACGTCCGACGTCGAGGAGAAGGTCCCGACCGGGCGGCGAGCCGACTCTCTTTGAGGCCGTCGGCCGAGCTAGGGCCTGGATTCGAATTACGCGCCCGAGAGGATTCGAACCTCTGACCTTCGGTTCCGTAGGAAATCAGACTCGCCTGGCCAGCCGACTGGCTCCAGCTGCGCTTGAGGGCGACGCTCGCTCCTGGTGGCGGGTGGCACCGGCCTGGCCAAGAGGCGCCTGCCGCTCGTCGCGAGCGGGCGCCTCGTGGGCTTCACACGAGACGACCGCATGCAGTCGAATGCGAAGTGGCAGGGGGATGCCTACGAGGCGGCGCGGTAGATGGCCGCGACCTCGTTGCGCTCGAGGGCTGGGGTGACGCGCGCGAGTTCAGCGCGCTTGGCGGCAGCGGCGACCGTGCGGTCCAGCAGCTCGGTGTCGGTGCCCAGCTCGTCGAGGCCGTTGACGCCGGCGCGGTTGCGGAGTTGTTCGGCGAGTGTCTCGACCGGCCGTCCGACCGCGGCGTCGAGCCGTTCGAAGCGGGCGGGGTCGCGGGCGCGCATCGCGGCGGCTGTGTGGGGTAGCAGCGCGGCGTTGACGTGTGCGTGTTCGAGCGAGGCCAGGCGCACCGCGGTTTGCACCAACGCGTGGTGGGGACCTAGTCCGCTGCGGTCGACCGCCCAGCCTGCGAGCAGCGCTCCGAGCGCCACCCGGGCGCGGTCAGGTTTGTCGTTTGACCAGCAGGCGGCGAGCTCGCCGACGGCTTCGGCGGCGACCGCCCGCGCGATCGTCGTGGCGTGCCCGCTGACCAGCGCGGTGAGGGCGTGGCCGAGCGCGTTCGCGCTGCTGGCCGCGAGCTGGTCGACCGGCTGCGATGCGCTGAGCGCGGGGTCGTTGACGACGACCGTCGCGCGCACCCGGGGCGTCGAGTCGGCAACGCCCTTCGCGTGACGATGCACGCCGGTCATCTCCGCGCCCGACAACGAGGTGGGGACAGCGGCCACCTCGCGCGGGCCGTCGGCCGCAGCGAGCGCCTTGGCCACGTCGATCACGCGCCCGCCGCCCAGGGCCAAAAGGCGCTCGCCCGTCACGTTCGCTCGCAGCTCGGCCGCGACGACGTCGACCAGTCCCGCCGGCACAAGCACCACGTCGACGGCACGCTCCGCCAGGCCCGGCGCCGAGTCGGATGCCCGCGGGGTGGTCAGCAGCGTGTAGCCGTCGCCGAGCAGGTCCTCAGCGGCGGCGAGTGCTCCGGCGCCGAAGACGATCGTCTGGTCGCGGTCGATGTGACGGAACGGCTCACTCATCGGGCTCGTTGACTTCGGTCGACTGCGCGCCCGCGTAGGGGTCCTTTGGTGCGCGGTCCTCTGACAGCGAGCGCTGGGAGCGGGTGACGAGCCGCTCGATCGCGTCGGCGAGGTGGATCGGTGCGATGTTGTAGTCGCCGCGCTCGGTGCGTAGGAGGTGCGCTTCGAGCATCACGTCGGCGTGCGTGTGCCCGACGGGCGGCTCGAAGCGGTAGGAGGCGAGCTCGATCAGCAGTCCGAGCGGGTCGCGGAAGTAGATCGAGTCCATGAACCCGCGGTCCTTGACGCCCGAGTGCTCGATGCCGCGCTCGTCGAGGCGCTCCACGATCTGGCGGAACACCGCGTTCGACAGCGAGAACGCGACGTGGTGCACGTTGCCGACATCGCCCGGCGTGGGAGTCGGGTCGGGCTCGCGGTCTTCCTTGGTGAAGATCGTGATCAGCCGTCCGTCGCCCGGATCGAAGTACAGGTGGCTCTCCTCGGCGCGGTCGAGGTTGGGCTGCTCGAACACGAACGGCATGCCGAGCACGCCCTCCCAGAAGTCGATCGAGGTCTGCCGGTCGGCGCCTAGGAGCGTGATGTGGTGCACGCCCTGGGTCTGGATCTTGCGCATGGAGATCAGCGTCCTTCCCGCGCCGTGCCCGCGGTCACGCTCGTCTTGCCGGAGATGGTGCCGTCGAGCCACTGGACGGCGGCCGGGACGTGTGCCGGGTCGATGCTGTGGGCGGCGTCTGACTCGTGGTATTCGACCGGCAGCCCGGCCGCGTCAAGCAGTCGGTGCGCCTGGCGGGCGAACTCTACGTCCATGATCGGGTCCCGGCGGCCATGAGTGAGGAACACCGGCAGGTCCGGTCGCGAGCCGAGGTCGGGCTGCCAGCCGTCAACGGTCGGGATGAACCCCGAGAACGCGAGGATGCCCGCTGGGGCCGGGCGCTCGCGGGCGAGGCCGAGCGAGTAGCTCATGACCGAGCCCATCGAGAAGCCGCCGAACACGGTCTTGTCGGGAGCGATGCCGGTGAGCTGCCACAGCTCGTCGTGGAAGGCGACGAGCTTGTCGTAGGCGGCGTGGAACGTGTCGTGGTCGGGGTAGCCGACTCGCGGGACGACGTACCAGTGGTAACCGCCGCCGATCGTCAGCGGTGCTCGCGGTGTGACTACGTGCAGACGCTGCTGCGGGTCCAGGACGTCTGCGAGTCCGAGCAGGTCTTTCTCGTCGGCGCCGCGGCCGTGGTGCAGGACGAGCAGCCCGGCGGGGTCTCCCGCCGCCGGCCGCTCGCGGTAGCTCAGCGCGCTCACGACCGGGCCTCGGCGCGCTGGGCGGCGCGCGGGTTGGTCAGCGCCGTGAGGATGCGCTCCAGCTGCGGGCGGAGGTACTCGTGCTGGGTGGGCAGCCGCAGCGCCTCGCCGAGGTGCTCGGGGTCCTCGTCGACGGCGAAGCCAGGCGAGGTCGTCGCGATCTCGAACAGGACGCCCTGCGGCTGCTGAAAGTAGATCGAGTTGAAATAGTCGCGGTCGATCACCGTCGTGACCCCCATGCCGCCCTGCGCCACCCGCTGCTGCCACGGGATGTGGTCCTCGTCGAGTGAGTGCCAGGCGATGTGGTGCACGGTGCCGGCACCCTGGAGGCCGCGTTGATCGGACTTGTCGTAGCCCCAGTGGAAGTGGCGCTCATCACCGTCGAGGCGGTACTCGCCCGCGGAGAGCTCACTGAAGCCGAGGGTCTGCGTCAGGAGGTCGCGGTCGGCGTCCAGCCCGCGCGCGTTGTACGCCCGGGCGCCCTCGACGCCGAGGATGGCGTGCTCGGCCGGCACCTCGGGGTGCTCGGCGCGCAGCGGCGGGTTGCCGTCATCGGCGACCACGAGCTCGAACCGCAGTCCGTCGTAGTCGGCAAAGCTCAGCGACCGCTCGCCGCGCTGGCTGTCATATCCCTTGGCGGCCAGTCGGTCGGCCCAGAAGTCCAGCGACGCGTCGGACGCGACGCCCAGCTGGATCGTGTGGATCATGCCCGCACCGGCGCGGCCGGGCCGCGCACCGGCGAACTCGAACCACGTGAGAATCGAGCCGGCCGAACCCTGCTCGTCGCCGAAGTAGAGGTGGTAGGCCTCTGGGGCGTCGAAGTTGACCGTCTTCTTGACCAGTCGTAGCCCGAGGACGTCGGCGTAGAACTCGACGTTCCTCGTCGCGTCGCCGGTGATCATCGTGATGTGGTGCATGCCTTCGAGCTTCATCGGACCTTTCCTGAAGTGATTGCTAGTTCGAACATAGCAAAGATGATTGCGATTACAAGTATCCGTGAGTCGATGAAGCCCTCGTCGCGATGGACCTGAGGACCATTGGCAGACGCCTGAGCGCACGGCGGATGCCGCGTCGTCCTGATCAATAGGATCCATCCAGCTTCATCAAGCGAGGGCATCTTGGTTGCGAACTCAAGCGCACGCTATACTTGCATTTGCAACCACCTGACGCCGTCGGAGCAACCGACGGTCACACGAAGGAGACCTCCATGAGCGCCATTGCCAGCCCCGTTGTTGTCCCTACCGGCACCTGGACCGTCGATCCCGCACACTCCAAGGTCGGGTTCGCCGTCAAGCACATGGGCATCGCGACCGTCCGCGGCGAGTTCACCGACTTTGAGGGCACTCTGGAGATCGCCGAGGACCTCGCGTCCGCCAAGGCGTACGGGACCGTCAAGGCCGCCTCCGTCGACACCAACGAGGCCCAGCGCGACGCACACCTGCGCTCCTCTGACTTCTTCGACGCCGAGACCTACCCGGAGCTGGCTTTCGAGTCGGCACGCATCGAGGCGATCGACGACGAGACGTTCCGCATCACCGGCCGGCTCATGCTCCACGGCGTCAGCAACGAGATCGTTCTCACCGCCGAGGTGAACGGCACCGACGTCGACCCCTACGGCAGCGAGAAGGTCGGGCTGGAGATCACGGGTCAGCTCAGCCGCAGCAACTACGGCATGAAGTTCAACCAGGCCCTTGGCAGCGGCAACGTGCTCGTCGCCGACAAGGTCAAGCTGAACCTCGACATCTCGGCGGCCAAGCAGCGCTAGGACCCAACGGCCGGCCGGCGACCCGCGCCGGCCGGCGACCCGCGCCGGCCGGCAGTCACGCTCGCGCACTTACGATGACGACCATCGCTCTCGACACCGACAAATCTGGTGCCTTTTCCGCCATGGAGCTAGCCGCCTGGCGCGGCATGCTTCAGATCCACGCCGATGTGACACGAGCGCTCGACGCTGAGATGCGCGCCGAACACGGCCTGTCGCTGTCCGCGTACGAGGTCTTGATGTTTCTCGCCGACGCCCCCGACCGCCACTTGCGCATGTCGGAGATCGCCGACCGCGTGCTTCTCAGCCGCAGCGGGTGCACCCGCCTCGTCGACCGGCTCGTCCAGCTCGGCTACGTCACCAGGTGCGCGGCGGAAACCGACGGCCGCGGCGCCTACGCGGAGCTGACGGGTGCCGGCCTGGAGAAGTTCCAAGCCGCCCAGCCGATCCACCGCCAGGGCGTCCACCACCACTTCCTCGACCATCTCAACACGACCGACGCGGTCGTCCTCGGCGACATCTGGACGCGGCTCTCAGCATCACGCCGCGACGCCTCGCTGTGACGGAGATGCCATGGACCCGTTGATCATCCCGTGCGCCGTCACCGGGTCAGCCGACCCGGACCCGCAGCGCCGCCAGAACCTGCCGATCAGCCCGGAGCAGATCGTCGATCGGGCGCGCTCGCGGCGCGCGCGGCGGTCCGGACGACGATCTGCACCCGGCACGCGGACGCGCGAGCAACGCCCGGCTCGTCGAGCAGGTCGGCGCCGTGCCGTCGAGTTCGAATGTCCCGTCGCCAACGCGTCCCAGACGCGCAAGCGCGGCCTCGCGTGAAACCTCCGCACATTCAGATCATTATCGGCAGCATCCGCGAAGGGCGGGTAGGCGAGCCCGTTGCGCGCTGGTTCGCCGAGCTCGCGGCGCAGCGCGAGGACATGACCAGCGAACTGGTCGACCTGCGCGAGTGGGACCTGCCGTTCCTCAACACGCGCAAGCCGCCGTCGCAGGGCTACGAGACCGACCATCAGTTTCGGTGGGCGGCGAAGGTCGCCGAAGCGGACGGATACGTGCTGGTCACCGCTGAGTACAACCACGGCTACCCGCCGCCGCTGAAGAACGCGCTCGACCACGTCTACGGCGAATGGAACCGCAAGCCGGTCTCCTACGTCTCCTACGGCGGCCCGGGCGGCGGAACGCGCGCCGTCGAGCAGCTGCGCGGTGTCGCCGTCGAGCTTCAACAGGCGCCGCTGCGCTCGCAGGTGATCATTACCGCCCGTGGCCGCAGCTGCACGACGGCGTCTTTGACGGGAGCCAGCACGAACGCCAAGCCGGCGCCTTGCTCGACGAACTCGTCTGGTGGGCCGACGTCCTACGCGCTGGACGGGCCCGAGCATGACCCAAACGAAGGAGACGACCGTGTCCGAGTGGCCGGAACTGCCCTACGAACAATGGGCCGCCACCAAGCGCACCCTGCACCGCTACATGCAGATCGTCGGCAAGGTGCGCATGGCGCTGGTGCCGCCGCGCAACCACTGGTGGCACGTGACGCTCTACGTCACCGAACGCGGCCTGAGCACCGGCCCGATGCCCTTCGAGCAGCGCGATATCAGTGTCGAGTTCGACTTCGCGGAGCACCGGCTTGTTGTCCGCTCAAGCGACGGGCGGCAAGCCGGCTTCTCGCTCACCGAGCGGCCCGCATGCGCTGACTTCTATAGCGACCTCTTCGGCGCGCTGACCCAGGTCGGCGTCAGCGTCGACATCCACCCCGAGCCCTTCGACCTCGGCGACAGCCCCGCTCTATCCGAGGATCGCATCAACGCCAGCTACGACGCCGACGCCGTCGCGCGCTACTGGCAGATCCTCGCCTCCACCCAGCGAGTCCTCAACCGCTTCCAGGGCTCATTCCTCGGCAAGGCGTCCCCAGTCCACCTGTTCTGGCATTCCTTTGACCTCGCGCACGCCCGCTACTCCGGCCGCCCTGCCCCGCAGGCCGCGGGCGTCGATCGCATCACGGTCGAGGCGTACTCGCACGAAGTCATCGCCTTCGGCTTCTGGCCCGGCGATGACCACACAAACCCATTCCCCGCGTTCTACTCCTACACCGCCCCAGAGCCCGACGGCCTAGCCGAGCAGCCGCTCGGCATCGAGCAGGCGCAATGGCACGACACCGGCAACGGATCACTCGCGGTGCTGACCTACGACGCCATGAGAACCGCCGACGACCCTGCCCAAACCCTGCTGGACTTCCTCGACGGCGCCTACCTGGCAGGCGCGCGGAGCGCACGCTGGAACCTCCAGGCGCTCGCTAGACCACGAAGCTAAAAAGCGTGCCGGCTGCTGCTTCGAGGGAGGGAGCAGTGCCACCGGCGCTATGCGAGTTCGGAGGCCGCCGGGTGCCGACTTGCACGCACGTCTTCACGCCGTGATGCCGGCAGACCGGCTCGATCGCTTCGTCGCTGGGCCTGCCGTAGCTCCTTGCGGAGGTCGAGTCCCGGGCCGAGGTCGCCGTCGATCAGGTGGCCGTAGGTCTCAAGCGTGAACGCGGGTGAGTGGTGGCCCATCCAGCGCTGCAGTCGCAGCGGGCTCAGCCCGGACTCGATCAGCATCGAGGCGCACGTGTGACGCAGGGTGTGAAAGCCGACGCCGGCCAGTCCCGCGCGCTCGGCGGCAGGGACGAGCACGCGCCGGCGCAGGCTGCCCTGATCCGATGCGGCACCCTCGCGACCGGGAAAGACGAACGCGTCGTCGCCGGCGACGCGAGGCCGATGCGCGCGCAGCGTGGCGGCGAGCTCGGGCGTCAGGGGGATCAGCCGTGCGCCGTGGCGAGACTTGGGCGCGACAATCGCGCCCTTGACTATCGCGCGGCGCACCTGCAGATGCGGCGCCGGCTCGTTCAGCACGAGGTCGCTCCAGCGCAGACCGGTCGCCTCAGAGATCCGCAGCCCGGTCGCCGCGAGCAGCTCAAACAGCGGCCGCCACTTCGCTGGTACCTCATCGAGCAGACGAACGAGCTCCGCCCGAGTCAGAAAGCGGCGCTCGCGCGTCGACCAAGCGCGACCCGCCCGCCGCCGCGGCAGCACGACCTGCTCGGCCGGATTGGCATCGAGGAGTCCTTCGGCGACCGCTGCGTCAAGCGCCAGGCGCAATGGCGTGAGCGTGTTCGCGATCGAGCGATCACACAGCCGACCATCGCGGCCCGGGCGGGTCGTCAGCCAGTCCACGAAGTGCTGCACCGTGGCGCGATCGAGATCGCGCACCCGGACCTCGCGGTCAAAGTAGGTCAGCGCGAAGTTGACCAGCAGCCGACGGTACTCGCGGCGCGTGTTGGCGCGCACGCTGTCGCGTCCAGTACCGGCGTAGCGATCAAGCCACGCAAGACTGAACCCGTGCAGCGTCGGGCCGCGGCGCAGCGCCCGCGCCTCGGCGTCACGCTCGAGCTTGATCGCGCGAGCCTCGGCCAACGTCCCGGCGTACTGCTTGCGCTGACGACCGCCGATCCGGTAGACCAGCACGTACTTCGACCCACGCCGGTAGATGCCCGGCACATCGGTCCGCTCGAGGGGCAACTCGCTCACTGTTGCCCCGTTGCCCCCGGTGTTGCCACGTGGCGGCGTTCGCCAATGGCCGCAAATCCCCTTCAGGACTGGGATTCGTACTACGCGCCCGAGAGGATTCGAACCTCTGACCTTCGGTTCCGTAGACCGACGCTCTATCCAGCTGAGCTACGGGCGCAATGAGCGGCTGGGCAGTGTATCCCCCGCCAGCGGAGAGGGCGGGATTCGAACCCGCGATGGAGATTGGCTCCCCATACTCGCTTAGCAGGCGAGTGCCTTCAGCCACTCGGCCACCTCTCCGAGGGGACGGAGTGTAGGGCTGCGCGCCCGCGTTAGGCGCGCGTAAGCCCTCGGGACTACCCTCCCGGGCATGTTCCTGTTCCGTGAGAAGAAGACGATCGACCCCGAGCGCGCGCTGCCCGGACGTGACACGCCGATCCCCGTGCCCGAGCGCCACGACGTGCTCGGCACCCCGCTGCAGCCGCCGTTCCCCGAGCAGATGGAGCAGCTCGTCGTCGGGCTCGGATGCTTCTGGGGCGCGGAGCGGCTGTTCTGGCAGCTCGACGGCGTCTACACGACGGCGGCGGGCTACGCCGGCGGCTTCACGCCGAACCCGACGTATCACGAGGTCTGCAGCGGCTCGACCGGCCACACCGAGGCGGTGCTCGTCGTGTTCGACCCGGCGAAGGTCTCGCTCGACGAGATCCTGCGCACGTTCTGGGAGGGACACGACCCGACGCAGGGCATGCGCCAGGGCAACGACGTCGGCACGCAGTACCGCTCGGCGATCTACTACGCGAGCGAGGAGCAGCAGAAGGCCGTCGAGGCGCTCGCGTGAGCGCTACCAGGCGTCGCTGACCGCGGCCGGACAAGGGCGAGATCACGACCGAGATCGCACCCGCCGGACCGTTCTACTACGCCGAGGACTACCACCAGCAGTACCTCGCGAAGAACCCGAACGGCTACTGCGGCCTGGGCGGGACCGGCGTCAGCTGCCCGGTCGGGACCGGCGCCGCGGCGCAGTAGGCGGCTACGCTCAGCCCCACACAGGAGGGGTGCGAGAGCGGCTGAATCGGGCGGTCTTGAAAACCGTTGAGCCGGTCACACCGGTTCCGTGGGTTCGAATCCCACCCCCTCCGCCATTCCCATGCCCAGCCTCGACAGTGACGATCCGCTCGCCGTCGCCGTCACGACGGCGATCCGCGGCGGCGACCTCGCGGCGCTCGAAGCGCTGCTGGCCGAGCACGCGGACCTCGCGCACGCATCGCACGTCCGAGCGGACTCGCGATCGCTGCTGCACATCGCGACGGACTGGCCCGGCCACTACCCGCGCGGCGCCGCGACCGTCGCGGCGCTGATCAGCGCCGGCGCCGACGTCAACGCCCGCTTCGAAGGCGCCGCATACCGAGACGCCGCTGCACTGGGCCGCCAGCAGCGACGATGTCGAGGTGCTCGACGCGCTGCTCGACGCCGGCGCCGACATCGAAGCCAAAGGCGCGGTGATCGCGGGCGGCACGGCGCTCGCCGACGCCACTGCCTTCGGGCAGTGGAACGCCGCCCGGAGGCTGATCGAGCGCGGCGCGCAGGCGACGCTCTGGGAGGCCGCGGCGCTCGGCCTGCTCGACCGCGTCGAGCAGCACGTCGCCCGAGGCGCGACCGCAGACGACATCACGCACGCGTTCTGGGGCGCTTGCCATGGCGGCCAGCGGGCCACCGCGGAATACCTGCTCGAGCGCGGCGCCGACATCAACTGGGTCGGCCACGACGATCTCACGCCGCTCGACGCCGCGGCCCGCAGCGAGGCGCACGAGCTGGTCACGTGGCTGCGCGACCGGCGGCGTCTCGCCGCCGATCGCTAAGCGAGCGTCTCCGCGACCCAGTCGACCGCGGCCGGGACGTGCGCGGGATCGATGTGATGCGCGGCGTCGGACTCGTGATACGAGACATCCAGCCCGCCGCCCTCGAGCAACTCGCGCGCGCGACGCGCGAAGCTCGACGTCCATGATCGGGTCGTTGCGACCGTGGGCGATGAAGGCACGCGTACGAGCGCCCGGCCAGCTCGGGCTCCCAGCCGTCGACGGTCGGCACGAAGCCCGACATCGCGAGGATCCCCGCCGGCGCCGGACGGCCGGCACCGAGCCCGAGCGCGTAGCTCATCACCGAGCCCATCGAGAAGCCGCCCAGCACGGTTCGCGAAGGCTCGATGCCGAAGCGCTCCCAGAGCGAGTCGTGCAGCGCCGCCAGTGAGGCAAAGGCAGCGTGGAACGTGTCGTGGTCGGGATAGCCGACGCGCGGCACCACGTACCAGTGATAGCCCGGCCAGCCGGGCAGCTGCAACGGCCCGCGCGGCGTCACGACGTGCAGCCGTCGCTCGGGATCGAGCACGTCGCCGAACGCGAGCAGGTCGTGCTCGTCGGCGCCGCGGCCGTGGTGCAGGACCAGCAGCCCCTCGGGTTCGCCGCGCGCTAAACGCTCTCTTTGGACCAGGCTCGTCACTCGGACACGATCATCGCAGCACTGTTTCGCCGCGCGCCGCCCCCGGGCACGGTCATACGGCCATGACCCCCGAGCGCGTCGTCCTGTTCCGGCCGCGCACCGTCCTGCAGGTGGCGGGAGTGCTGCTCGGCGTCGCGGTGGCGCTGTGGATCGTCTGGGTCTCGCGCCGCGTGATCAGCTGGGTGCTCGTCGCGCTCTTCCTCGCGCTCGCGCTCGATCCGGCGGTGCGCTTTCTTCAACGAGCACGGCATGCGCCGCCGCGGCGCCGCGGCAGCGGTCATCTACCTCGCCGCGATCGGGGTCGCCGCGCTGCTGGCCGCGCTGCTCGTCCCGCCGCTGATCGACCAGGCCGACGGGCTCGCCGAGGCCGCGCCGCAGTACGTCGCGGACATCACGGCGGGTCGCGGCCCGCTCGGCTTCCTCGAGCGCGACTACCAGATCGTCGAGAAGGTGCGCGAGGCGACGACCGGGCGCGGCGGCGACATGCTCGGCGGCGCGGACACGGTCGTTGCCGTCGGCGTCGGCATCGTCACCGACGATCGTCGGCTTCATCACGATCGTGTTCCTGACGCTGTTCATGATCCTCGAGGGCCCGGCCTGGCTGGAGCGCGGCCTCGGCCTGATGCCGCAGGCGTCGCGTCCGCGCTGGCGCAACGTCGGCAACCGGATCGCGCGCACCGTCTCGGGCTACGTGACCGGCAACCTGCTGCTGTCGGTGATCGCCGGCGTCTCGTCGACCGCGATGCTGCTGATCATGGGCGTGCCGTTCGCGCTCGCGCTCGGCCTGCTCGTCGCGATCCTCGACCTGATCCCGCTGGCGGGCGCGACGCTCGCGGGCATCCTGCTCACGACCGTCGGCTTCCTCGCCTCGGTCACGGCGGGCGTGGTGATGCTGATCTTCTTCGTGCTCTACCAGCAGATCGAGAACCACGTGCTGCAGCCGCTCGTCTACGGGCGCACGGTGCAGCTCTCGCCGCTCGTCGTGCTGGTCTCGATCCTGATCGGCACCGAGGTCGCCGGCGTGCTCGGCGCGCTCGGCGCGATCCCGATCGCGGGCACGCTGCAGATCCTGCTGCTCGACTGGCTCGAGCACCGGCGGATCCGCGCCGACGAGAACGGCCCGGCCGCGATCGCGGCGGAGGCAGCCGGGCACTAACGCCGCCCGCGCCCCATCCGGTCGAGCTCCTCGAGCGACTGCCCGGCGCCGAGCGCGACGCACTCCAGCGGCGCGTCGGCGATCCGCACGGGCATGCCGGTCTCGGCCTCCAGCCGGTCGACGAGCCCGCGCAGCAGCGCGCCGCCGCCAGCCAGCAGGATGCCCTCCTTGGTGATGTCGGCCGCCAGCTCCGGCGGCGTCTCCTCCAGCGTCGCGTGCACGGCGGCGAGGATGTCGGCCAGCGGCCCGGTGATCGCGCTGCGCACCTCGTCGCTCGTCAGCCTGATCTCGCGCGGCAGGCCGGAGGTGAGGTCGCGCCCGCGCACATCGGCGACGAGATCCTCGGGCTGCGGCGTAGCGGCCGCGATCGCGAGCTTGATCCCCTCGGCGCTCTGCGAGCCGATCGCCATCCGGTGCTCGTTGCGGATGTGGTTCGTGATCGCCTCGTCCAGGTCATAGCCGCCGACGCGCAGCGAGCGGCTGACGACGAGACCGCCCAGAGAGATCACCGCGACCTCGCTCGTGCCGCCGCCGATGTCGACGACCATCCGCCCGACCGGCTCCGCGATCGGCAGGCCGGCGCCGATCGCGGCGGCGAGCGACTCCTCGATCAGGTGGACCTCGCGCGCGCCCGCTGACAATGAGGCCTCCTCGACCGCGCGCCGCTCGACCTCGGTGACGCCGGACGGGGCGCACATCACGAGCCGCGGGCGTGAGAAGCGCGACGAGAGAACCTTCTCCATGAAGCGGCGCAGCATCGCCTCGGTCACCTCGAAGTCGGCGATCACGCCGTGGCGGAGAGGACGGTCGGCCGAGATGCTCGCGGGCGTGCGCCCGATCATCATCTGCGCCTCCGAGCCGACCGCGTGGACCTCACCGGTGCGCTCGTCGATAGCGACGACGGAGGGCTCCGAGAGCACGATCCCGCGCCCGCGCACGTAGACGACCGTGTTGGCGGTGCCGAGGTCGATGGCCATGTCGCCGACGTTGCGCAGGGCGGAGAAGAGACCGCGCCGCCGGGTTGAGCGTCTGCCCCGCGTCACGCCTTCACCCTGGCATACGGGGCGGCGTGACCGCTGCGGCTAACTGGCTTCCGGTGGCTCGGACTCGGGCATCCCGGGCAGCGGCGCGTCGTCGGGATCGAGGTCCTCGGGCACGCCGAGCGGCTGGTCGTCGATCTCGGGCTCGCCCGCGTCTGCCGGCGGGGCCTCGTCCGGCACGTCGGGATCCTCGGGGGTGATCGGTGTCTCGCTCATCCCCCGGCCTCTACCCGCAGCTCGCGCGGCGCACCCCACGGATGCAGCACCTCGGGCACCGCGATCGAGCCGTCGTCGCGCGCGCCGTTCTCGATCAGCGCGATCAGCGTCCGCCCGACCGCCACCGCGGTGCCGTTCAGCGTCGCGACGTGGCGCAGCGCGCCGCTCGCACCCCGAGAGCGGATGTTCAGCCGCCGCGCCTGGAAGTCGGTCGTGTTCGAGGTCGACGTCAGCTCGCGGTAGCGCTGCTGGCCGGGCAGCCAGGCCTCGCAGTCGTACTTCTTGGCGGCGGAGTTGCCGAGGTCGCCGACCGCGATGTTGACGACGCGGTAGGGGATCCCGAGCGCGCCGAGGATCTCCTCCTCGTTCGCGAGCAGCCGCTCGTGCTCCTCGACGCGCATCCTCGGGCGCGACGAACGAGAACATCTCGACCTTGTCGAACTGGTGCACGCGGAACAGCCCGCGCGTGTCGCGCCCGGCGGCGCCGGCCTCGCGCCGGAAGCAGGGCGAGAAGCCGGCGTAGCGCAGCGGCAGGCGCTCGGCGTCGATGATCTCGCCCGCGTGCAGCGAGGCGAGCGCCACCTCACTGGTGCCGGTCAAATACAAAGCGTCGTCGGCCAGCCGGTAGATCTGCTGCTCGGTGTCGGGCAGGAAGCCGGTCCCGTGCAGCGCCTCCTCGCGCACGAGCACGGGCGGGATCACGGGCTCGAAGCCCTTGCCGCGCAGCAGCTCGAGCGCCCAGCGCACCAGCGCCAGCTCGAGCAGCACGAGGTCGCCCTTGAGGTAGGCGAAGCGCGAGCCGGCGACGCGCGCGCCCGCCTCCATGTCGATCCACTCGCCGGCGAGCTCGAGATGGTCCTTGCCTGCGCGGCCGGCGTCGCCGCGCTCGTAGAGCACCAAGTCCTCGTCCGCTGCGGACGGATCGGGCGGGATTGGGGAGCGAGGCGAGCGCCTCGTCGAGCTCTGCCTGAACGCCGTCGAGCTGCTCGCGCAGCGCCTTGCCGCGACGCGCCACGTCCTGCATCGACGCGATCGCGCCCGCAGCGTCCTCGCCCGCCTTCTTAGCCGCGGCGATCGCCTGCGAGGCGGCGTTCTGCTGCGCCTTGATCCCCTCGGTCTGCGGCAGCAGCTCGCGCCGCTGCGCGTCGAGCTCGAGCACGCGGTCGAGCCGTGCATCGGACCCGTCGCGCCGCCTCGCCAGCGCCGCGCGCACCGGCGCAGGATCCGCCCTGATCGCCTTCAGGTCGAGCACGAACGACCTACTCTTGCGCGGCTTCCCCGCCCGAGTACGCCGCGACGAACTCGGCGACCTTCTGGGCCTCCTCGCCGACGAGGATGTCCTGCGGCATCGGGCCGGAGGAGAAGCCGCCGTTGCGGATCGCGTAGAGGACCTGCTCGACGTCCTCCTTGCGCGCCTCGAAGTTGGGCCCGTCGACGTACTCGCGCCCGTTCGCGTCGGCCGCCGAGCCCTGCGTGCCGGCCGCGTCGATCGTGTGACAGCCCGAGCAGTTCTGCTGGAACAGCTTGGCGCCCTCGTAGTTGGGGTCGGACTCCGCGAGCTGGATGCCCTGCTCGCCGCACGCGCCCGCCCCGAGCGCAACGGCCGCGACGGCGAGAGCGAGCAGAGGTCGAGCGAAGCGGCGCGGCATGCGGGCGGCAAGCATACGGAACAATCCTGTCGGTGACCGCCGTGCACATCGCCCTGGGCGTCGCCGTGGTGGTGGTCAATCTCGCCGCCGGCGCGCTGGGCGCGTGGGCCTGGTGGGAGGAGCGTCCGGCGCCCGGCTTCTGGCCGCTGCTGCGCACCGGCCAGGCGCTCGTCGCGCTCCAGGCGGCGGGCGGCGGCGTGCTGATCCTCGCCGGCGAGGAGCTGCCGCCGCTGCACCTGGTCTACGGGCTGACACCGCTGGCGGTCGCGCTGTTCGCCGAGCAGCTGCGCGCGGTCGCCGCGCAGACCGAGCTCGACCGGCGCGGGCTGGAGGGTCGCGCCGCCGTCGCGGCGCTCAGCGAACCGGCACAGCGAGAGCTCGTTCGCGCCATCGTGCGGCGCGAGATCGGCGTCATGGCGGCTTCCGCGGTCGTCGTCGCCCTGCTGGGGGTACGGGCATCCGAGTGGATCTGAGTCCAGCGTGCCGAATGCCACTAAGTAACATTCCCGCACAAGCAGTGGTACAAATCCGGGCGCGATGATCCGTTCGTACCTTCCTGCGCTCGTGTTTCTCGGACTAGGCGCGATCCTCGGGCTCGTCTTCGCGAACATCAACACGCTGACCGGCAGGTACCTCGGCGGCGGCAAGCGCCCGCGGCGCTCGCAGGGCGACCCGTACGAGTGCGGGTTGCCGTCCGCTGTGAAGCAGGACTTCCGCTTCGGCATCAGCTTCTACCTCGTCGCGATGCTCTTCATCCTGTTCGACATCGAGACGATCCTGCTCTATCCCGTCGCGTTGCAACTCGACGCGTTCGGCACCTTCGCCCTGGTGGAGACGATCGTCTTCATCGTCCTGCTGTTGATCGCCTACGTGTACGTCTGGCGGAGAGGGGCCCTGGAATGGAGGTGACCCGCCACCAGCTCGGCGCGGGCGGGAAGGAGGAGTTTCGCGCCCGCCAGCTGCGCGCGCGCGACATGCTGCGCGGCGATCTCGAAGGTCCCGAGCTGGCCGAGCACGTCGAGCAGTCGGTGCTGACGACGACGATCGAGAAGGCGGGCCGCTGGGCCATCGGCAACGCCAACTTCCCGCTCTCGTTCGGCCTCGCCTGCTGCGCGATCGAGTGGATGTCGCACATCGGCCCGCGCCTGGACATCGCGCGCTTCGGCTTCGAGGCGGCGCGCGCGACGCCGCGCCAGGCCGACACGATCTTCCTGTCGGGCCGCATCTCGATCAAGATGGCGCCGATCATCCGGCGCATCTACGAGCAGATGCTCGAACCGCGCTACGTGATCGCGATGGGCGCCTGCTCGTCCTCGATGGGCGTGTTCAACAACTACGCGCTCGTGCCGGGCGACAAGTTCCTGCCGGTCGACCTGCACGTGCCGGGCTGCCCGCCGCGCCCGGAGTCGCTCGTGCACGGGATCCTCAAGCTGCGCGCGGCGATCCTCTCGCAGCCGAGCGAGGGCTGGCGCAGCCGCTACGGCGGTCACGGGACCGAGGAGGTCGTCGCGGCGCTCGGGCCGGGCGCGGTCGAGGAGATCAACGCCGTCGGCCGCCCCGGGGCGGAGGCCGGTCATGCCTGATGCAACCGGACTCGAGCTGATCGCCCAGGAGCTGCTCGACGCCGATGCCGACTCGGTGCTCGACACGGTCTTCTTCCGCGAGCAGGCGGCGCTGAACGTGACGCCCGCGGCGGTGCCGGCGACGCTCGAGCATCTGCGCGGCAAGGGCTATGCGTTCCTGGCCTCCGTCCACGGCGTCGACTACTTCCCCGTCGAGCCGCGCTTCGGCGTGCACTACGAGCTGCTCGACATGCGCGCGGTCGACCGCATCAGTGTGCGCACGCGCGTCCCGCTCGACAACCCGCACGTGCCGAGCGTGACGCCCGACTGGCCGACCGCCGACCACCAGGAGCGCGAGATCTACGACATGTTCGGCGTGATCTTCGACGGCCATCACGACATGCGCCGGATCCTGATGCCGGAGGACTACGAGGGCCATCCGCAGCGGCGCGACTTCCCGATCGGCGGCGAGCCGGTGCTGTTCACGCACAACGAGCACGAGACGCCGGAGTGGTGGAAGTGAGCCTCGTTCCCGACATCCCGTACCGCGAGCGGGAGGAGTCGGTCGAGCTCTCCCACATCGCGCACCCGGAGTCCGAGGAGCTGCTGACGATCAACTTCGGCCCGCACCATCCCGCCACGCACGGGGTGCTGCGGCTGATCGCGACGCTCGAGGCCGAGATCGTGCGCGACATCAAGCCGATCATCGGCTACGTCCACACCGGGATCGAGAAGACCGCCGAGGACAAGGCCTACTGGAAGGCGATCCCCGTCATCGAGCGGATGGACTACCTCGCCTACTACTTCAACGCGATGGCGTTCTGCGGCGCCGTCGAGACGATCCTCGAGCTCGAGGTGCCGGCGCGCGCGCAGTACCTGCGCGTGATCCACATGGAGCTCAACCGGATCATGTCGCACCTCGTCTGGCTCGGCACGACCGCGCTCGACCTCGGCGCGATCTCGATGTTCTGGTACTGCTTCCGCGACCGCGAGCAGATCCTCGACCTGTTCGAGATGTCCTCGGGCCAGCGCATGCACACGCGCTACTTCCAGGTCGGCGGTGTCTTCGAGGACATCCCGCAAGGGCTGGGAGGAGAAGACGCGCAAGTACAGCGCGCAGATGCCCGATCGCGTGGACCAGTTCCTCGCGATCCTGATGAAGAACGAGATCGTGCTGCAGCGGCTGCGCGGCGTCGCGCCGCTCGACGAGGAGACGCTGCTGGCGCACGGCGTCACCGGGCCGCTGCTGCGCGCCGCGGGCAACCCGTGGGACCTGCGCAAGGCGGCCCCGTACTGCTCCTATGAGGACTTCGACTTCAAGATCCCGGTCGGCACAGTCGGAGACAACTGGGACCGGATGATCGTGCGCATCCTCGAGATCAAGGAGTCCTGCCGGATCATCGACCAGGCGCTCGACGGCCTGCCCGAGGGCCCGTACATCACGCCCGACCGCAAGTACGCGCTGCCGCCGCGCCATGAGCTCGCGACGAGCATGGAGGCGCTGATCCACCACTTCAAGCTCGTCACCGAGGGCTTCCGCGTGCCGCCGGGCGAGGTCTACTACCCGATCGAGTCGCCGCGCGGCGAGATGGCGATCTTCCTGCGCTCAGACGGTTCCTCCAAGCCCGCGCGCGTGCACATGCGCGACCCCTCCTTCGTGAACCTGCAGGCGTTCCGGCCGATGGTGAAGGACCTCTACATCGCCGACTTCATCGCGACGCTCGGGATGCTCGACCCGGTGCTCGGTGGCATCGACCGCTGATGGCGATCGACCCGACAAGGATCCGTCGCTACGAGCACGGCAGCCGCGTGCCCGGCTGGGACGACGCGGTCGACCTGACGCAAGTCCCCGGCGGTCGTCCCGGACCCAGCGACGACGCCGGTGCCGGACGACCTGCGCGCGGAGATCGAGGACTACATGAGCCGCTACCCGGACTTCCGCTCGGCGGCGATCCCGGGGCTGCACGCGGCGCAGCGGGTGCACGGCTGGTGCTCGCCGACCGCGATCGAGCAGGTCGCGTGCGTGATGCGGCTGACGCCCGGCTACCTGACCGCCGTCGCGACGTTCTACGACATGTTCGAGACGCAGCCCAAGGGCCGCGTCGACGTCTACGTGTGCACGAACATCTCCTGCTCGCTGCGCGGCGCGGACGCGCTGTTCGAAGCGATGCTCGACGCCGCCGGCAACGACCCCGACTTCCACGTCAAGGCGTTCGAGTGCCTCGGCGCCTGTGACATCGCCCCGATGGCCTCGGTCGACGGCGAGTACGTCGGCCCGCTGGAGGAGTCCGACTGCGCGCAGATCGTCGCGGACGTGAAGGCCGGGCGGCCGGTGCTCGAGGCCAAGCAGCTGCGCTTCCGCAAGGCCGCGGGTAGCTGATGGAGCTGCTCTACGACAACATCGACCAGCCCGGGCTGAACACGCTCGCGGTCTACCGGCGCGACCGCGGCGGCTACGAGATGCTCGCCAAGGCGCTCGACATGGAGCCCGCCGACGTGCTCGCCCAGCTCCAGGCCTCCGGCCTGCGCGGCCGCGGCGGCGCCGGCTTCGCGATGGGCACCAAGGCGTCGTTCCTGCCCAAGGGCGAGATGGACAAGTACGTCGTCTGCAACGCCGACGAGTCCGAGCCGGGCACGTTCAAGGACCGCGAGCTGATGCAGAAGAACCCGCATCTGCTGATCGAGGGGATCTGCGTCGCGGCGCACGCCGTCGGCGCGAACAAGGCCTACATCTTCATCCGCGGCGAGTACTCCCACCAGGCGGACGTGCTCGAGGCCGCGCTGGAGGAGGCGAAGGCCGAGGGCCTGATCGGCGCGCTCGACCTGTGGGTGCATCGCGGCGCCGGCGCCTACATCTGCGGCGAGGAGACGGCGCTGCTCGACGCGCTCGAGGGCAAGCGCGGCAACCCGCGCCTGAAGCCGCCGTTCCCGGCGGTGCAAGGCCTCTACCGCGGGCCGACGCTGATCAACAACGTCGAGACGCTGATGAACGCCCCGCTGATCCTGCGCATGGGCGGCGAGGAGTACGCCAAGATCGGCACCGAGCGCTCGACCGGCACCAAGGTCGTATCGGTGTCGGGCTGCGTGCAGCGGCCGGGCAACTACGAGATCGAGCTGGGCGTGCCCTCGCGCCACCTCATCTACGACCTGGCCGGCGGGCCCGACGAGGGCCGCTCGATCAAGTTCTGGTTCCCCGGCGGCTCGAGCGCCCCGGTGCTGCCCGGGACCGACGAGTACCTCGACCTGCCCTACGACTTCGAGTCGATGGCGAAGGCCGGCTCGATGCTCGGCTCGGGCGCGATCATCGTCGTCGACGACTCGATCCCGGTCGTCGACGTGGCGCTCAAGACGGCGAAGTTCTATCGCCACGAGTCCTGCGGCAAGTGCACGCCCTGCCGCGAGGGGACCAACTGGACCGTGAAGATGCTCGAGCGGATCGACTCGGGCGAGGCGACGCCGATGGACCTCGACATCATGGCCTCGGTCTGCGAGCACATCATCGGCAACTGCCTGTGCGTGCTGGGCGACGCGATGGCGATGCCGATCGGCTCGATGATCAAGCACTTCCGCCCGGAGTTCGAGGCGCACATCGAGGCCGCGCGCGAGCGGGCCGACGCCGGCGTCGGGGTGTCGCAGGTCAACCGCGGCGACCACGCCGGCCAGACCGCGATGCTCGAGCCGACCGGGGCGGGCGCCGGGGCCGGGTTGCACTGATGCCGCGGCCCGAGGTCCGCAACGTCACCTTCACGATCGACGGCGTCGAGGTGTCCGCGCCGGAGAACGCGATGCTGGTCGACGCCGCCAAGCTGGGCGACGCCGAGATCCCGGTCTTCTGCTACGAGCCGAAGCTGGGCCAGCCGGTCGGCGCCTGCCGCATGTGCCTGGTCGAGATCGAGGGCATCCCGAAGCTGCAGACGGGCTGCTCGACTCCCGTCAAGGACGGCATGGTCGTGCACACGCAGACCGAGCGCGTGCACGTCGCCCAGCGCGCCGTCGTCGAGTTCCTGCTGATCAACCACCCGCTCGACTGCCCGGTCTGCGACAAGGGCGGCGAGTGCCCGCTGCAGGACATCACCTACGGCTGGGGCCCGGGCACGTCGCGCTTCATCGAGCCGAAGCGCCACTTCCGCAAGCCGCTCGAGCTCTCGCCGCTGATCGCGATCGACCGCGAGCGCTGCATCCTCTGCTACCGCTGCGTGCGCTTCTCGCAGGAGGTGTCCGAGGACTACCAGCTGATCCTGTCCGAGCGCGGCGCGCACTCGTTCGTCTCGACGTTCGACGGGCACCCCTACGTCGGCCCGTTCAGCGGCAACATCATCGAGCTCTGCCCCGTCGGCGCGCTCACCTCGCGCGCCTACCGCTTCCGCGCGCGCCCGTGGGACATCGAGGGCGCGGGCACGATCTGCACCTACTGCCCGTCGCAGTGCAACGTCGAGCTGACCGTGCGCGACGACCGCGTGCTGCGCGTGCTCGCGCGCGACCACGACGAGGTCGACGACGGCTGGCTGTGCGACAAGGGCCGCTTCGCGTACCAGTCGACGCACACCGACGAGCGGATCACGCAGCCGCTCGTGCGCGAGGGCGACCAGTTGATGCCGGCGACGTGGGAGAAGGCGCTCGAAGCCGCAGCGAGCGCGTTGAGGAAGGCCGGCGGGCGCGCCGCCGCGCTGGCCGGCGGCGACACGACCGGCGAGGAGGCGTTCCTGCTGGCGCGGCTGTTCCGCGAGCAGCTCGGCTCCGGTCGCCTGGCGGTCAGCCCGGGGCGCGCGCTCTCGCCCGTGCTCTCGCGCGCGCTCGCCGACCCGGCGCTGCAGGCGACGGTGCCCGACCTCGAGTTCGCCCACGCCGTGCTCGTGCTCGACTGCGACCCGGTCGACGACGCGCCGATCCTCGACCTGCGCATCCGCAAGGGCGTGCGCCGCAACGGCGTCCGGCTCGCGGTCGCCAGCGCGCGGCCGGGAGCGTTGGACCCCAACGCCGAGGCGGTGCTGCGCTACGCGCCCGGCTCCGGCGAGGCGCTGCTGGTCGGTCTCGACGCCGCGCTCAGCGGCGACGAGGGCAACCTCGGCGGCGCGGCGACCGCCGCGGGGTCGAACGCCGCCTCCGTGCGCGCGATCGCCGACTTCCTCGCCGGCGCCGGCGCTGACGTGGTGATCCTCTACGGCGAGCGGTTGCTGAGCGGGCCGCGCGGCGCCGAGGCCGCGCATGCGCTGCTCAACCTCGCGGGCCGTCTCGGCCTCGGCGAGCGCGACGGTGCCGGCCTGCTCGAGATCCCTTCGGCCACGAACGGCCGCGGCATCCGCGAGGCCGGGTTCGCGATCGCGCACGGCGCCGGCTACGCGCACCTCGAGACCGCGACGGTCGATGACGACGACGCGGCCGTGCTCTACCTGCTGCACGCCGATCCGCTGCGCGGCGAGCGCGACCGCGCCGGCTGGGAGGCGGCGCTGGCCGGCGCCCAGACCGTGATCACGCACGCCGCGACGCTGACCGAGACCGTGCGCGCGCACGCCGACGTCGTGTTCCCCGCCGAGGCCTACGCGGAGAAGGAGGGCACGCTGGTGCATCCTGACGGCCGCGTGCAGCGCCTGCGCCCCGCGATCGGGCGGCCTGGCTCGCTGGACGCCGGCGTGCGCCCCGGCTGGCAGGTGATCGCCGAGCTGGCGACCCGTTGCGGCCTCGATCTCGGGGTGCTCGCCGGCCCGATGGCCTCGCAACAGCTCTTCGACGCGGTGCCGTTCTACGCCGGATTGACGCTCGACGTGATCGGCGGGCGCGGCGTGCGCTGGCCCGCGGGTGCCGCCGCCGGCGCGCTCGGCGCCGGCACCTGGGAGCTCGCGCGGCTCGACGTCCCGCCGGTCGAGGCCGCGGCCACGAACGGCGCACTGCGGCTGGGCACCTGGCGTTCGCTGTGGGCGTCGCCCGAGGTCGACCTCTCACCGGCGCTGCAGTTCATGCGCCCGCGCCAGCTGGCCGAGCTCTCGCCGGCCGACGCCGACCGGCTGGGCGTGCGCGACGGCGATCAGGTCGAGCTGGGGAGCAACGGCACCCGCGTGCGCGCGGCCGCGCGACTGCGCGCGTCGATCCCCGGCGGCTCGGTGTTCCTGGTCGAGGGCACGGACGACGAGCCCGCCAACCGGCTCGCCGGCCCGCTGGTCGAGGTCCGCCGCGTCGGCGGCGCCGCGCAGGAGACGGCTGCGGCCTCCGCGATCCTGACGCCCGCCGGCGAGGGCCACGCGGAGGCGCCCGCCAGCGCCCCGCTGACATCCCGCCGACGCAGGCGACTCTCGTGACCGTCTTCGCCGAGGTCGGCTACTACGAGCCGTGGTGGATCCAGCTGCTCAAGGCGCTGGTCATCTTCGCCATCGTCTTCCAGCTCGTCCCCGTCGTGCTGCTCGCCGAGCGCAAGCTGCTCGGCCGCTTCCAGCACCGCTACGGTCCCAACCGCGTCGGCCCCTATGGCGCCCTGCAGCCGATCGCCGACTTCGGCAAGCTCGTCTTCAAGCAGCAGTTCCGGCCGGAGGGCTCGATCGGCTGGATGTTCGCGCTGGCGCCCGCGATCTCGCTGTTCACCGCGGTCGCGACGCTCGCGCTGGTGCCGTTCTCCGACACCGTCGACATCTTCGGCACCCAGGTCGGGCTGTACGGCATCGACCCGAGCATCGGCGTGCTCTACGCGTTCGCGTTCGGCGGCCTCGCCTTCTACGGCCTGGTGCTCGGCGGCTGGGCCTCGGGCGGCAAGTACGCGTTCCTCGGCTCGATGCGCGCGGCCGCCCAGCTGATCTCCTACGAGATCGCGCAGGGGCTCGCGCTCGTCGGCGTCGTGATGATGGCCGGGACGCTGTCGCTGACCGAGATCGTCCACTACCAGGAGGACAACCTGTGGATGATCGTGCCGCAGTTCGTCGGCTTCGTGATCTTCCTCGTGGCCGGCTTCGCGGAGACCAACCGGCCGCCGTTCGACCTGCCGGAGGCCGACGCCGAGCTCGTGCAGGGCTACATCACCGAGTACGGCGGCGGGCGCTTCGCCGCTTTCTTCGCCGCCGAGTACCTGAACATCATCGTCGTCTCGGCGCTCACGACGACGCTCTTCCTGGGCGGCTGGAACATCCCCTTCGTCGACCCGCCGACGTGGGTCGACCCGATCGTCGTGATCGCCAAGTCGCTCGCGCTCGTCTTCTTCTTCATCTGGGTCCGCGCGACGCTGCCGCGCCTGCGCTACGACCAGCTGATGGCGCTGGGCTGGAAGGTCTTCCTGCCCGTCGCGACGCTCAATGCCCTCGTCACCGCGATCCTGGTGGTAGCTATCTGATGCCTTACGACCCTGGAGCTGACGTCGTCGAGGTGGTGCGCGCGCCGAAGGGCGGCCCCGTCCGCGGCACGTACCGCGCCTTCGGCGAGACCCTGCGCGGGATGAAGACGGTGATGGGCCGCTGGGTGGAGGGCACCCACACCTACCAGTACCCGGAGGAGAAGACGCCCGTCTACCCGCGCTTCCGCGGGCGCCACAAGCTGCACCGCTTCGAGGACTCAGGGCTGGAGAAGTGCGTCGGCTGCTCGCTCTGCGCGGCCGCCTGCCCGGCCGACTGCATCCGCGTCGTCGCCGCCGAGAACACGCCGGAGAACCGCGTCAGCGCCGGCGAGCGCTACGCGGCGGTGTACGAGATCAACATGTCGCGCTGCATCTTCTGCGGCTACTGCGAGGTCGCCTGCCCGTTCGACGCGATCACGATGGGCCACGACTACGAGCTGTCCGACTACAACCGCTCCGACCTCATCTTCACCAAGGAGATGCTGCTGGCGGAGCCGCTGGAGCGCACTCCGCTGCGCTCGATGGGCGAGTAGCCTCCGCGCGCGCATGGCCGAGGTCTTCTTCTTCCTGGCTTCGATCGGCGCGCTCGCAGGCGCGATCGGCGTAGTGACGCTGCGCAACCCGTTCTACACGGTGCTGGCGCTCGTCTGCCACCTGCTGTCGCTGGCGGCGTTGTTCCTGCTGCTGCGGGCGGAGTTCCTGGCGGCCGCGCAGGTGATCGTCTACGTCGGCGCGGTGATGGTGCTGTACCTGTTCGTCGTCGCCTACGTCGGCGGCGGCGAAGACCCGATCCGGCCGGCCGGGCGGCCGAGCCTGCGCTGGGCGAGCGCGCTGTTCGCCGGCGCGCTGTTCGCCGAGCTGTCGATCGCGATCCTCGGCACCGGCCTGACGGCCTTCGGCGAGGAGGGCGGCGACTGGTTCCCCGCCTTCGGCACGCCGAGTGAGATCGGCCGGCTGCTGCTGACCGACTTCCTGCTCGCGTTCGAGGTCGCATCGATCCTGCTGCTCGTCGCCGCCGTCGGCGCGGTCATCCTCGCGCGCCGGCGCACCGGCCTGGAGGACCCGCGCGAGATCTCCGTCGCCGACCTGCTGCACTCGCCGCAGGAGAAGGGCACGCTGGGCGACGCCGAGCGCGGCACGCTGCTCGAGGCCGGGGGGCCGCCCGAGCGATGAGCGTCGAGTGGTACCTCGTCGTCTCGGCGCTCGTCTTCTGCATCGGCGCGGGCGGGATCCTCGTCCGGCGCAACCCGCTCGTGATCCTGCTCTGCCTCGAGCTGATGCTCAACGCGGGCAACCTCTCGCTGGTCGCCTTCGCGCGCGCGCACGGGAACCAGGACGGCCAGATCTTCGCGCTCATCGTGATGGTCGTCGCGGCCTGTGAGGTCGCGGTCGGGCTCGGCCTGATCGTCGCGATCTACCGCCGCCGGCTGCCGATCGACGTCGACGAGCTGCGGGAGCTGCAGGGATGAGCCTGCAGACCTACGGCTGGATGGTGCTGCTGTTCCCGCTCGGCGGCACCGTCCTGATCGCTCTGACCTCGCAGCTGCTGCCGTCGAAGCTGCACGGCTTCCTCGGCACGCTCGCGATCCTGCTCTCGTTCGTGAGCGCGGTCGGCGCGCTGCTCGCGCTCGAGGACCTCGGCGAGGAGGAGCGCCAGGTCGTCACGGTCGCATGGGACTACGCGAGCACCGTCGGCGTCGACGCCCAGCTCTCGCTGCTGCTCGACCCGCTCTCGATCTT
The DNA here is from genome assembly GCA_963721315.1 of uncultured Solirubrobacteraceae bacterium. Classification (GTDB taxonomy): domain Bacteria; phylum Actinomycetota; class Thermoleophilia; order Solirubrobacterales; family Solirubrobacteraceae; genus DASQMT01. The sequence goes on along the minus strand of CAVRIU010000003.1, from coordinate 636,584 downwards.
CATGGCGCTCGTCGTCTCCGGCGTGTCGACGCTGATCCACGTCTACTCGCTCTCCTACATGGAGTCCGACCGCGGCTACACGCGCTTCTTCGCCTACCTGAACTTCTTCGTCTTCTCGATGCTGCTGCTGGTCCTGGCGGGCAACTTCTTCTTCCTGATCGTCGGCTGGGCCTTCGTCGGCGCCGCCTCCTACCTGCTGATCAGCTTCTGGTACCGGCGCACGACCGCGACGGCGGCCGGGATCAAGGCGTTCGTGATCAACGTCGTCGGCGACGTCGGACTGGTGCTCGGCACCTACTTCATCTTCAAGCACACCGGTTCGCTCGACTTCCTGCGCGCGTTCGAGGGCGCCGGCGAGTTCGCGCGCAACGACGGCGACCTCGTCGCGGGCTGCCTGCTGCTGCTGGTCGGCGCGTTCGCCAAGTCCGCACAGGTGCCGCTGCACACCTGGCTGCCGGACGCGATGGAGGGGCCGACGCCGGTCTCCGCCCTGATCCACGCCGCGACGATGGTGACCGCGGGCGTCTACCTGATCGCGCGCATGCACCCGTTCTTCGAGCAGGCGCCGATCGCCGCCGACGTCGGCGCGATCCTCGGCTGCGCGACGCTCCTGATCGCCGCCACGATCGGCCTCGTCGTGACCGACCTCAAGCGCGTGATCGCGTACTCGACGATGTCGCAGATCGGCTACATGATCATGGGCGTCTGCTCGGCCGCCTACGCCGCCGGGCTGTTCCACCTGATGACGCACGCGTTCTTCAAGGCGCTGCTGTTCATGGCGGCCGGCTCGGTGATCGCGGCGATGGCGGGCGACCAGAACCTCGACCGGATGGGCGGCTTCCGGCGTGCGATGCCGTTCACGTTCGGCTGCATGGTGGTCGGCGGGCTCGCGCTCTCCGGCGTGCCGCCGTTCGCGGGCTTCTTCTCCAAGGACGAGATCCTCGCGCTCGTGCTCGCGCGCGACGACTGGCACATCGTGCTCGGCGTGCTCGGCTACGTCGGCTCGTTCCTGACCGCGGTCTACACCTGGCGGATGATCTTCCGCGCGTTCCTCGGCGACCCGGTCGAGCCGGCGCGCGAGCTCGAGAGCGGGCATCTCTACCACGCGCCCGAGCACACCAACCCCGCCACCGGCGAGGTCGAGGACACCGACGTGGGCTTCCCCGGCCCGGATCACCACATCGCCGAGCGCGAGTGGAGCATGAAGCTCGCGATGGGCCTGCTCGCGGTCGGCGCGGTGCTGAGCGGCCTGCTGCAGGCGCCGAAGATCAGCACCGTGCTGCACTCGTTCCTCGAGCCGAGCTTCCACGACTCGCGCCTCTACGAGGAGCTCGAGCCGTCCGACGGCGTGACCTGGGCCGGGCTCGCGGTCGGCGCGCTGCTGGCGTTCGGCGGCATCGCGCTGGCCTACCGGCTCTGGGTGCAGAGCCCGGAGCGGCCGGGTGCGATTCGCGCGCGGCTCGCCGGCTTGCACGGGTTCTTCGTCCACAAGTGGTACTTCGACGAGCTGATCGACACCGTGGTCGTGCGGCCGTTCGCGATGGCCGGCCGCTTCGCGCGCGACGTGTTCGAGCGCGTCGTAATCAACGGCATGTTCGTCGGCGGCCCGACCGGCGCCGTGCGCGCCGGCTCGGCGGCGGTGCGCGCAGTCCAGTCGGGCTTCCTGCGCTATTACGCGGCGCTGCTGCTGCTCGGCATCAGCGGTCTCGGGCTCTACTTCCTGCTCGCCGCCTCATGACGATCCACCTCTCGATCCTGCTCTTCTTCCCGGTCGCGCTCGCGACGCTCGGATCGGCGCTGCCGCGCACGATCGCGCCGGCCGCGCTGCTGGTCGGGTCCTTGGTGGCGCTCGCCTACTCGGTGCTGCTGCTGTTCGACTTCGAGACCGGCAGCGACGGGCTGCAGTACGTCACCGACGACTCCTGGATCGAGGAGCTCGGCGTGCGCTACACGCTCGGCATCGACGGGCTCAACCTGTGGCTGGTCGCGTTGACCGCGCTGCTGTTCGCCGCGTCCGCGCTGTGGATCTGCCTGCGCCCGCCGGCGACGCGGCCGAAGCTCTACGCGTTCCACCTCGGGCTCGCCGAGACGGCCGTGCTGGGCGCGTTCCTGGCCCAGGACCTGATCCTGTTCGTGCTCTTCTTCGACCTCATGCTGGTGCCGTTCTACTTCCTGGTCGGCCAGTGGGGCACGGGTGACCGGGTCGCGGCGACGTTCAAGCTGGTCGTCTACACGCTGGTCGGCTCGCTGCTGATGCTCGCCGCGGCGGTCGCGACCGGGATCTACGCCGACGCCGGGGCCGACGGCGCGACCAGCTTCTCGATGGCCGCGCTCGCCGCCGCACCGGTCGAGGAGGGGCCGCAGCGCTGGATCTTCGTCGCCTTCGCGCTCGCGTTCCTGATCAAGATGCCGGCGTTCCCGTTCCACGGCTGGATGCCCGACGGCTATCGCAGCATGCCGCTCCCGGTGCTGGCGGTGTTCTCAGGCGTGCTCTCGAAGGTCGCCGCATACGGCTTCCTGCGCGTCGCGCTGCCGATCTTCCCCGACGCGGTCGAGGACTTCCAGACGCTGATCCTGCTGCTCGCGCTGGCATCGATCCTGTACGGCTCCGCGCAGGCCTTCACGCAGACCAATGCGCGGCTGATCCTCGGCTACTCGTCGGTCGCGCAGCTCGGCTTCATCACTCTGGGGATCTTCGCGCTCGGCGAGGCCGCGGGCGCGCAGGGCGCGCTGCTGCAGATGGTCAACCACGGGCTCGTGGTGGCGCCGCTGTTCTTCATCGTCGCGCTGCTGGTGGAGCGGACCGGCTCTGAGGACATCCGCGAGATGGGCGGCGTCGCGTTCCGCGCGCCGGTGCTGTCGACGCTGTTCCTGATCGTCGCGCTCGCGACGCTCGCGATGCCCGGCTCGGCCAACTTCGCCGGCGAGTTCCTGATCCTGCTCGGGCTCTTCAACACGAAGATGGCGATCGCGATCATCGCCTTCACCGGCGTGGCGATGGCGTCGGTCTACATGCTGCGCGCGTTCATCCGCGCCGTGCACAACCGCGTCGGCGCGAACGTGCGGTCGTTCGACATGAGCGTGCGCGACGGGCTCGTGCTGGTGCCGCTCGTGCTCGCGATCCTTGCCTTCGCCGTCTATCCGCAGCAGGCGCTGCGCCATTCCGAGGCGGCTGTCGAGCGGGTCGTGGGCGGGCCCGATGCGGTCGCGCGGGTGGAGGCGGCGCCGTGAACCCGGAGGTCAGCGGCCCGACGATCGACTGGATGGCGATCTCGCCGCTGGTCGCGCTCGTCGGCGGCGCCTGCCTGGTGTTGATGGCGGGGCTTGTGCGCGCTCCGTTCGTGCGCCACACGCTCGTGCCGCTGATGACGCTGGCCACGCTCGGTGCGACGGCCGGGCTTGCCGTCGCGACGTGGAACGACAACGTCGAGGTGATCGCCGGCGCGATGGCGATGGACGACCTGACGCTGTTCCTGACATTGATCTTCGCCGCCGCGGCGGCGGGCACGGTCTTGCTCTCCTGGCGTGCGGTCGCGCCACGCGAGGCCGGTCACGGCGAGTACCACGCGCTGCTGCTGACGGTCGTGGCCGGGATGGTCGTGCTGGCCGGCGCGACCAACCTGGTGACCGTCTTCATCGGCTACGAGCTGCTCTCGATTCCCCTGTATGTGCTGTGCGCGACCGAGCTGCGGCGCGCGACCTCGCTCGAGTCGGGGCTGAAGTACCTGATCATCGGGTCGGTCGGCTCGGCGACGCTGCTCTACGGGCTGGCGCTGGTCTACGGCGCGACGGGCGCGACCGACTTCGCCGAGATCGCTGCGGCCTTGGACGAGGTGTCGACCGACGTCCTGCTGCTGACCGGGCTCGCGCTGGTCGTGACGGGGCTCGCGTTCAAGGCGTCGGTGGCGCCGTTCCACCAGTGGACGCCGGACGTCTACGAGGGCGCCCCGACCGCGATCACCGCGTTCATGGCCGTGGCGACCAAGGCGGCGGCATTCGGCGTGATCATCCGCTTCTTCGACGTCGCGGTGATCGGCGCCTCGGACTCGTGGGCTCCAGCGCTGGCGGTGCTCGCGCTGATCACGATCATCGTCGGCAACGTCGGCGCGATCGGGCAGTCGTCGCTGAAGCGGCTGCTCGCGTACTCGTCCGTCGCGCAGGCCGGCTACATGCTCGCGGGCGTCGTCGTGACGACGCAGCTGGGGGCGCGCGCGGTCGTCTTCTACCTCGCCGTCTACCTCTTCATGAACATGGCGGCGTTCGCCGTGATCATCGCGCGCGAGCGCGAGACCGGCGTGGGCGACGACATCTCCTCGCTCTACGGGCTGGGCGAGGAGCGCCCGCTGCTGGCGTGGCCGATGACGATCGCGATGCTCGCGCTCGCGGGCTTCCCCGCGACGGCGGGATTCTTCGGCAAGGTCTACCTGATCGGCGCGGCGGTCGACAACGGCTACGCGTGGCTGGGCGTCGCGATCGTCGTCGGCTCGGCGATCTCGCTGGCGTATTACCTGCGCGTGGTGGCGGCGGTCTGGATGCGGGCGCCGGAGACGCGGATGGCGGCTGTCGGCGGCGGAGTGCCGCGCCCGGCGATCGCGGGCGGCTCGGCCGAGGCCGACCCGGGTCTCGGCGCCTCGGTCGCGGGGCAGGTCGAGGTCGAGGAGCTCGACCCGCGGCAGTCCGACCGGCTGGTGCAGCCTGAGGTGGTCGGCCTCGCTCTGCTGTGCGCGGCGGCGACGATCTTCTTCGGCGTCTACCCGGAGCCGTTGCTCGACGTCGCCCGCGATGCGGGGGCGATCTTGACGGGACTGTTCTAGCCGGGGGGCGAATCCCGCGCGTCGCGGCCTAGTACGCGATGTGGACAACCGTGGCCAGGCGTCGACGGAGTACGTCGCAACCCTGCTCGTCGTGGCGGCGGTGCTGGCCGGCGGCGCCACGCTGGCCGTCACCGGAGTCGGAGAGCGGGTCGTCAAGTCGGTCCGGACCGGCTTGTGCATCGTCGGTGGCGACCTGTGTCGCGGCGCCGACGCGGAGGCGGCAGGTCTCGAACCGTGCCTGACGAGCCAGCGTTCGAGGCGTCAGGACACGACGCTCGACGTCGCGGTGGTGCGCCTCGGCGAGCACGACGAGTGGCAGCTCGCGCTGCGCTCCGACGGTCAGGCGATCGTGACGAAGCTCGAGGAGACCCAGGCCGGCGGGACGGTCGGCGTCGGCGTGACGTTCAGTCCGGCCGGCGTGTCCGCGTCGGCCTCCGCCTCGCTGGTCGCCGGCTACCGGGGAGGTCGCGCCTGGCGCTTCCCCGATGCACGCTCGGCGAGCGCGTTCCTCGCGGCGGCCACGCGTGACTCTTCCGCCCAGGCGGGGCGCGCGCCGGACCTGCGCTGGCACGCAGTCAGCGGTCGCGCCGGTGCCGAGGCGGACATAGCGCTCGCCGATCTCGCCCGCGCGGGGGTGAGCGCTGCGGCCTCCGAGGCGATCGGACTGCGCACCGACGGCGCACGCCGGACGCTCACGCTCGACCTCGAGCTGGACGGCCCGCTCTTCTCCGGCATCCTGAGCGGCCTGCCGACCGGAGCGGGCACGCGCCGCTCCTGGGTCGCGGACGTCAGCTGGGAGGGCGGTGAGGCCCGCGAGCTCGTGCTGCGCGCCGCGACAGGCGGAGGCGAGCGCTTGGAGGAGTTCGGCGCTCGGCTCGACCTGCGCGACGCGGATAACCGCGCCGTCGCAGAGCGGTTACTGCACCCGGGGCCGTCGAGGTCGTCGGACCTGGAAGCGCTCGCCGCCCGAGTTCGAAGCCACGGCGTGGTCGATTGGACCCGCTACAGCGTCTCCGAGCAGCGGCGCGGCTTCGCCGTCGCGGGCAAGCTCGGGGTGGCACTCGGGCTGGCACACCACCGCATCGCGGCCGAGCGCCGGCTCGTCGACGCCGTCGCCTGGGTCCGCGGCGGCCCGCCGCAGCGCAGGTTCGACTGCATCGGCACGTGAAGCGTCGCCGGCTGCCCAGCCTCGCGGCGCTCAACGACCTGCCCGTGTTGCCCGACGTGTTGATCGGTGTCGGCGCCGGTGCCGCGACCGCCAAGCTGCTCATCTGGCGGCTCGAGCGCCGGAGCGGCGACCTCCCCGCGCGGCGCGCCCGCCAGATAGAGGCGATCTGGATCGGCGCCTGCGCGATCTTCGCGGCGTTGATCTCGACCGGCGCGGAGGTACTCTAGGGCTATGCGCTCGCTCGTGCTCGTCTTCGCCGCGATGGTGGTTCTCGCGGTCGGCATAGCGCTGATCGGCGAAGCGCTCTCGTTCGGCTCCGCCGCCTACCTCGCAGCGTTCGTGATCGGGCTTCTCGCGGTCAGCCTGATCGATCGCGACCGCTTCTGGGGCGCCGACCTGCTCCGCGACGCCTCGCGACGCCGGGACGAGCGCAGCTGACGCCGCCGTCCGCGGTCGTGCGGTGTTTGCGGCCTGCCCGCCGTGCCATCGGGGGGCGGCGCTAGCCTCACCCGTCCGGTGCGCTATCCGTCCGACGACCTGACCGAAAGCGAGCGCGCGCGGCTGGCGCCGCACGTGACCGATCTCGACGGACCCGTGTTCGCGCTCGTCAACCTGCCGGAGACGGTCAAGGGCGCGCTGTTCGCGCGCTACTCCCGTTACCAGGGCACGCTGCGGCGGCTGTTCCTCGAGGAGTTCGCCGACTCGCTGCCGGAGGCCGGCGCCTGGGACGGCACGGAGGGCGAGCGGGCGGCGCAGCTGTACGAGCGGATCTTCGTCGGCTACGGCGATGACTCGGTCGCTCAGCTGGGCGGCGCGCACGTCGCCTGTGAATGGGTCTCCAACGTGTTGACGAAGGTGCTGCAGCGTCCGCGCCTGGCCGCCTACCTGGAGCAATCCACGCGCTACATCGCCTACGACGCGCCGATGCCCGGCGGCGGTTATCGCTACTACCGCGACGCCGAGCTCGGGCCGCAGTACGAGGCGGCGATGGACGCGCTGTTCGACACCTACGCGGCCGCGCTTCCGCGCCTGCGGGCCTGGGTCGACTCGTCGTACCCGCGCGCGCAGGGCGAGCCCGAGGCGGCGCGGGCACGCGCCGTCAACGCGAAGGCGCTCGACCTGCTGCGCGGCCTGCTGCCGGCTGCCTCGCTCTCGCACATGGGCATCTACGCGACGGGCCAGTCCTACGAGCAGCTGATCCTGCACCTGATCGGCCACCCCCTGCCGGAGGCGCGGCGCTACGGCGAGCTGATCCTCGCGGCGATCAAGGCGGTCATGCCGAGCTTCGTCTCACGTGTCGAACGACCCGACCGCGGCGGCGAGTGGGCCGGCTACCTCGCGCAGCGGCGCGCGGCTGGGGAGCGCTGGGCGGCGCGGCTCGGGCTCGAGGACGCCGACCCGGCCGAGGCGCGGCCGTCGGTGACGCTGACCCATGTCGACGGCGACGAGGACCAGTTGCTGGCCGCGCTGCTCTTCGAGGCGGCCGGGGCGAGCGAGGAGCGGACGCGCGCCGTCGTCGCCGCGCTCCCGCAGGCCGACCGCGGCGCGCTGCTGCACGACCTGGCCGGCGAGCGCAACAACCGCCGCCACCGGCCGGGACGCGGCTTCGAGGCGCTGCGCTATCGCTTCGAGATCGTGTCGGACTACGGTGCCTTCCGCGACCTGCAGCGCCATCGCATGCTGACGGTCCAGTGGCAGGGCCTCACGCCCGACCTCGGCGCCGGGATCCCGGAGGAGGTGGCGGCCGCGGGCGAGGGCGACGCCTACCGCGTCGCACTGGACCGGTCCGCGGCCGAGTATCACCGTCTCGCGGGAGCCGGGTTCGAAGCCGCGGCCCCCTACGCACTCTGCCTCGGTTACCGGATCCGCTACGTGCTCGATCTCAACGCGCGCGAGGCGATGCACCTGGTCGAGCTGCGCTCAGGCCGCGAGGGACACCCGGCGTACCGCGCCGTCGCGCACCAGATGCACGCGCTGATCGCGGAGCAGCACCCCGCGGTGGCCGCCGCGATGACGCACGTCGACACGTCGGCCGAGCCGCGGCTGGAGCGGATCCTGTCGGAGATGCGGCTGCAGTCGCGGCGGGCGGCGCTGGCGGGCTGAGCCTGCGTCGTCGCCGGCGGCGGCGGCGGACGTCAACGGCGGCAGTGAAGGGGGGAGGGTTCGGGCCGGGGAGGCGGTTCGGGAGGCGTCGGGCGCCTTGACCTCCCCATGCGGGGTCAAAGCGCCCCGCGTCGCGTTGCCGGGCAGCGAACGTCGCTGAGGGTGCCTCATAGGGGTCACTGAGCGACGTTCGGCACGATCCCGCGCCCGCGCGCAGCGAACGTCCGTAAGTCGGGGCTATGCCCGGTAAGGATGGACGTTCGCCCGGGACTCGCGCGCCGGCGCGGCGGGACCGCGGACGTCGAGCAGGGCCGCCGACTGACGCCCAGTGACTTGAACCGCCGCCGGCAACTCGACCTTCCTCCTTTACCGGCGCAGTTGACGTTCGCCAACAACTAAGCGCGCCACGGCGGCAGCGCCCACAGCGCGCGCAGCCGCGCCAGCGGTCCGCGACCACTCGCCAGCTCGCGCCGCAACGCCCGGCGGCTGCCGGGCGGCGGCGGCGACGCAGTCGGCGCGTAGCGGCCCGTGCGGAGCGCGCGCAGGTACGCCGCGGCCTGCGGCGTGCGTCCCAGCCGCTGCTCGAGTTGCTGCAGCGTCGTGCCCGCCGCGGCCGGGCGGCCGGCGCGGCGCAGCGCCGCTTCCAGCTCGGCAACCGCGCGGTCCAGCGTCGCCGCCGCGCCGCGGCCGCGGCGACGCCACGCCAGCACGCACCAGGCGATCAGCGCGAGCGCGAGCGGCACGGCCGGCGCGAACCACCACCATGCGACACCGCCGCCGCCGTCGTCGCTCCCAGCGGCGGACGAGCCAGACGCGGAGCCCGCTCCGCCCGGGCGCGGCGCGCCGTCGCGCGGTACCGGAGCGCCGCTGTCGGATCCTGCGCCTCCGGCGTCGTCGCCGGGCTCCGCGGGGCGCTCCAGCGCGGCGATCTGCGAGCGCGCCGGGGTGCCTGCGGGGGTCGGGTCGAACGCGACCCAGCCCCATTCGTCGAACCAGGCCTCGACCCACGAATGCGCGTCACTGTCGCGCACCACCCACGCGCGCTTGCTCTTCGAGAAGCCGCCCGGAGAGAACCCCGTGACCACGCGCGCCGGGACCCCGCCCATGCGCAGCAACAGCGCCATCGCGCCCGAGAAGTGCTGGCAGTAGCCGCTGCGGGTGTCGAACAGGAAGCCGTCGAGCGTGGCGCGGCCGGGCTCGATCGCGGCCGGGGTCTCGTTGTAGCTGAAGCCGTCCTGCAGGTACCGGTTGACCGCGAGCACGTACTCGTACGGCGTCTCGGCGTCGCGCTTGAGCCGCTTCGCCAGCCCCCAGCTACGAGCGTAGGCCGAGCGGCGCAGCGCCCTGTTGCCGTTGTTGGAGCGCAGGATCGTCGTGAAGCGGGTGAACGGGATCACGCCGGCGCGGCCGGCCGCGAAGGGCGGGAAGCTCACCTCCACCGGGATCGACCGCCCGAGAGCGGCGAGGCCGCTGTCGTCGCTCAGCATCGGCACGGTCAGGCTGAGGTCGTCGGCGCGCCGCGGGTCGGCTCCCGCGCCCGACTCCGTGAGCTGGTCGGGCCGCGGGCGCGGGACGTGCGCCCGCACGGTGTAGGAGTCGCCGCCACGCAACTCGCTGCGCGATCGCCAGATGCCCGGCTCCCCGCCGGGAAAGACCTCGCGTGAAGCGTCCTCGACCGCCAGCGTGGTCCCGGCGCCGATCACGTCGCGCGTCTGGATGCGCCGGAGCGTCACGCGCAGCGTCTCGCGCCAGTCGCCCTGCTCCCGCCAGCCCTGCGCCAGGTCCGGCTCGGCGGCGCTCCCGCCCAGCCGTCCCGCGCTCTGGGTCCAGCGCGCGCCGTCGAAGTCGTCGAGGTTGCGGACCTTCCAGTACGACGGCCGCGTGGTCGCAACGCGCAGCACCTCGATGCCCTCGCGCGGCCCCAGCGGCCCGTAGTTGTGACCCCAGTCGAACGCCAGCGGCTCGTCCGGGCCCAATCCCTCGGCGAACGACTTGTAGTCGAACCACGGATCCTCGCCGTCGGCCGCGGAGGCGAGCGGAAGCGCCCCCACGAGCGCGAGCGCGAGCATCGCCGCGATGCCCGCTCCCGGCCGCAGCGGCAGCCGCTCCAGCCACAGGAACGCGACCGTCAGCGCGGTCAGCACCGCCCCGAGCGCGACCGGCTGGGCGCCGCCGAGCGACACGACCGGCGAGGCGACCAGGATCAGCAGCAGGGCGAGCGCGAGGAACGGATAGCCGGTCGTGCCCGCCGCCGCCGGTCGTCGCCCGCTGGGCACGCGGCCAGAACGCCAGCAGCGCCGCGCCGACGCACAGCAGCGCCCCGAGCAGCTGCAGCGAGTCGGCCGGCCACGGGTCGGCGCCCGAGTAGGGCATCTGCACGCTCGAGATCGCCTCGGCGCCGTTCGCGAGCCCGGCAGCGAGCTCGTCGATCCGGCGCGGCTTGAGCAGGACCAGCGGCAGGCCGGAGCTCGCATACGCCGCCAGCAGCGCCAGCGGCACGAGCGCGAGCGTGACGGCCCGGCGAGCGCGCCGGAGCCGGTCCGCATACAGCACCGCAGCGGCGACGATGACCGCGACGAGCACCCACACCAGCGCGCGGCCCGAGGACAGCCCCTCGACCATCCGCTGCCACTGCAGCGCGCCCAGCAGCGCGAGCGCCGCGAAACCGCCGAGGCGCGCGATCGTCGGCGGCAGCAGCGCCGGCGGCCGGCGCTGCGCGGTGGCGCTCGCTTCCACGCTCCTCAGGATGGCAGGGCTACGCGCTGTCGAGCTCCGCTTGGCGCAGCTCGATCCGCCGGATCTTGCCGGTCAGCGTCTTGGGCAGCTCGTCGGCGAACTCGATCTTGCGCGGATAGGCGTGCGCGCCGAGCCGCCCGCGCACGAACTGCCTGATCTCGTCGGCCAGCTCGTCGGACGGCTCGGCGTCCGCGGCGCAGACGATGAACGCCTTGACGACGTTGCCGCGCCGCTCGTCGGGCGACGCGACCGCCGCCGCCTCGGCGACCGCCGGGTGCTCCAGGCAGGCGGACTCGACCTCGAACGGGCCGATCCGGTAGCCGGCCGCGATGATCACGTCGTCGGCGCGCCCCTCGTACCAGACGTAGCCGTCGTCATCGGTGCTCGCGGCGTCCTTGGTGTGGAACCACTCGCCGCCGAACGTCTCGGCGGTCGCCTCCTCGTCGCCCCAGTAGCCGAGCGGATAGTGCGGGTTCGAGCGCGCGCGCAGGCAGATCTCGCCGCGCTCGCCGCTTGCGACCGGCTGCTCGTCCTCGTCGAGGATCTGCACGTCCCAGCCCGGCATCGGCTTGCCCATCGAGCCCTCGCGCACCTCCAGGAACGGATAGTTGGCGACGAGCGGATAGGACTCCGTCAGGCCGTAGTAGTCGAGCACCGTGACGCCGTACTGCTCGCGGAACCAGCGGATCGCCTCCGGGTTGAGCGGCTCGCCCGCGCTGCAGACGATCCGGAACTGCTGCGGGTAGCGCTCGCCGGCGTCGGCGATGCTCATCATCGAGCGCATCGCCGTCGGCGTCGTGAAGACGTTCGTCGCGCCGTGGCGCGAGAGCACGTCGAGCTGGCGGTGCGGGTCGAAGCCGCCCTCGCGCTGCAGCACGAGCTGCACGGCGCCGTGCCGCCAGGGGCCGAGCAGCGGCGCGATCCCGGCCGCCCAGGCCCACTCCCCCATGCCGTGGAACAGCTCGCCGTCCTGCACGTCGTGGCAGTAGGTGAACTCCTCGTGCGCGAGCAGGTAGCGGTGCGCGTGCAGGATGCCCTTGGCCAGGCCCGTCGTGCCGGAGGAGTAGTAGAGCTGGGCGGGATCGTCGGCGAGCGTGTCCTCCGGCGTGAAGCTGTCGTCGCCGTCCGCCGGCAGGTCCTCGAGCAGCAGCACGTGCTCGACCAGCGACGCGGTCGATCCGATCGGCGTTCGCCTTATCCGTGATCAGCACCTTGGCCGCCGAGTCCGAGACGCGGTGACGGACCCCGTCGTCGCCGTAGAGCACCGACATCGAGAGCAGGATCGCGCCGCACTTCCAGGTCGCGAAGAAGGCTGCCGCCGTCTCGGGCGTCGGCGGCAGCAGCATCGCGACGCGGTCGCCCTGCTCGACCCCGTGCTCGCGCAGCACGTTCGCGTAGCGGTTCGATGCCGCCTGCAGCTCCCCCCAGTGCACCTCCCGCACCGTTCCGCCGAAGTGCTCGTGGATCATCGCGAGCTTGTCGGGCGGATGCTTGTCGCACACGTCGGCGGCGATGTTGTAGCGCTCCGGGACGTCCCAGGAGTGCTGCTCGCGGGCCTCTTCGTAGCTCGTCGGCATCGCTACTCCTCGTCGGCCTGACGCTCCTTGATCTTGCCCTCGAGCTGGGACATCACGTCGGGGTCGCGCAGCGTCGTGACGTCGCCGAGCTCGCGCCCCTCGGCGATGTCGCGCAGCAGCCGCCGCATGATCTTGCCCGAGCGCGTCTTGGGCAGGTCGTCGGCCCAGATGATGCGCTTGGGCCGGGCGAGCTTGCCGATCCGCTTGGCGACGTGCTCGCGGATCTTGTCGACCGTCTCGTCGTCGCCTTCGGTGTCGCCCTCGAGCGTCACGAATGCGGTCACCGACTGGCCCGAGTCCTCGTCGGCCTGGCCGATCACGGCGGCCTCGGCGACCTTCGAGTAGGAGACGATCGCGGACTCGATCTCGGCGGTCGACATGCGGTGCCCGGAGACGTTGAGCACGTCGTCGGTGCGCCCGATGATCCAGTAGTAGCCGTCCTCGTCGCGCCGCGCGGCGTCGCCGACGCTGTAGACCTCGGAGCCGAACTTCGACCAGTACGTCTCGATGAAGCGGTCCTCTTCCTTGTAGAGCGTGCGCAGCATCGAGGGCCACGGGCGGGTGAGCGTCAAGAAGCCCTGGTCGGTGCCGGCGTCCTCGTTGTCGTCGTCCACGACCGCCGCCTGCACCCCCGGCAGCGGCTGGCCGGCCGAGCCCGGCTTCGTGTCGACCAGGCCCGGGAGCGTGGTGATCATGATCGCGCCGGTCTCCGTCTGCCACCAGGTGTCGACGATCGGGCAGCGCTCGCCGCCGATCACCTTGTGGTACCAGAGCCAGGCCTTGGGGTTGATCGGCTCGCCGACCGTGCCGAGCAGCCGCAGGCTGGAGAGGTCGTTGCGGTCGGGGAACTCGCGGCCCCACTTCATGCAGGCGCGGATCGCCGTCGGCGCGGTGTAGAAGAGCGTCACGCCGTAGCGCTCGCACAGCTCCCACCAGATGTCCTTGTCGGGGTAGTCGGGCGCGCCCTCGTACATCACCGAGGTCGTGCCGTTGGCGAGCGGCCCGTAGACGATGTAGGAGTGCCCGGTGATCCAGCCGACGTCGGCCGAGCACCAGAAGACGTCGTCCTCCGGCTTGAGGTCGAAGACCACCTTGTGCGTGTACGCGACCTGCGTGAGGTAGCCGCCGGTCGTGTGCAGGATGCCCTTCGGCTTGGCCGTCGAGCCCGAGGTGTAGAGGATGAACAGCGGCTGCTCGGAGTCGAACGGCTCGGCCGGGCACTCGGCGTCCGCCGCCTCCAGCAGCTCGTGGTACCAGAAGTCCCTGCCGTCGGCCATCTCGCACTCGGCCTCGGTATGGCGCACGACGATCACCGTCTCGAGCTGCTCGAGGTCGCCCATCTCCTCGTCGACCGCCTGCTTGATCGGCGCCGTCTTGCCCTTGCGCCGCGCGCCGTCGACGGTGATCAGCGCCTTGGCCTCGGAGAACTCCATCCGCTCGCGCACCGACCCGGCCGAGAAGCCGCCGAAGACGACGTTGTGGATCGCGCCGATGCGCGCGCACGCCAGCATCGCGACCGCGACCTCGGGGATCATCGGCAGGAAGATCCCGACGACGTCGCCGGCCTCGATGCCGCGGTCCTTGAGCGCGTTGGCGAAGCGCTGCACGTCGGCGAGCAGCGACTCGTAGGTGATGTCGCGCTCCTCGCCCTCCTCGCCGCGCCAGTGGAAGGCGACCCGGTCGCCCAGGCCGGCCTCCACGTGGCGGTCGAGGCAGTTGTAGGAGACGTTCAGCCGGCCGCCGACGAACCACTTCGCCGACGGCGCGTCGGACCAGTCGAGCACCTGGTCCCACTTGCGCTCCCAGTGCAGCGCCTCGGCCTGCTCCGCCCAGAAGCCCTCGTGGTCCTCCTCGGCGCGGTCGTAGATCCCCTGGTCCGAGACGACCGCCCGCTCCCGGAAGTCCTCCGGGGGCGGGAAGGTCTCCTGCTCGAGCAGATCCCCGAGCTCCTGTTCGAGCGCCGCGCCGTCCGCCATCGTCAAGTCTCCTCCGGTCGTCTCTCTCTCGCTCGCACCCTAATGGGGCGACAGCGCCTTTTCAGACCCGAGCCCGGTCTCCGACCGCACGTAGAGCTCGGGGAACGAGTGCTCGGTCCCGCGCTCGCTGCTCAGCAGCGTGCCGAGGATGCAGCCGAGGAAGCCGAGCGGGATCGAGATGATGCCCGGGTTCGCCAGCGTCCAGCCGATCGGCGACCCGGTGTCGGAGTCGGCGCCGGGCCAGACCTTGGGCGAGACGACGATCAGCAGGATCGCCGAGGTCACGCCGAGCAGCACGCCCCAGACGGCGCCCATCGTGTTGAAGCGCCGCCAGGTCAGCGCCAGCAGAGCGCCGGGAAGTTGGCGCTCGCCGCGATCGCGAACGCGAGCCCGACCATGAACGAGACGTTCAGGCCCTCGCCGCCGATCACCGCGACCACGATCGCGATCACGCCGATGCCGGCGGCCGCGATCTTGGCGACCACGACCTCCTCGGCCTCGGAGTCCTTGCCCTTGCGGATGATGCTCGACCAGATGTCGTGCGCCACCGCGCCGGACGCGGACAGCACCAGCCCGGCCACGACGGCGAGGATCGTCGCGAACGCGACGCCCGCGATCACGGCCAGGAACAGGTCGCCGCCGAACGTGCCCACGCCGCCGCCCAGCTCCTGCGCCAGGTTCGGCGCCGCCAGGTTGCCGCCGGTGCCGGCCGCCTCGACGCCGTCCTCGCCCATCATCGCGCGCGCGCCGAAGCCGATGAACGTGGTCAGCAGGTAGAAGCCGCCGATCAGGAACATCGCCCAGACGACCGAGCCGCGCGCGGCGCGCGCGTTCGGGACGGTGAAGAAGCGCATCAGGATGTGCGGCAGCCCGGCCGTGCCGAGCACCAGCGCGAGGCCGAGCGACACGGTGTCGATCGGCGATCGACAGGAACGTCCCGGGCGCGAGCGAGAACGTCGACTCGGCGGTCGTGTTCGCCTCGGCCTGGTTGAACAGCTCGATCGGGTTGAAGCCGACGCGCTCGAGCACGAACAGCGACATCACGACGATGCCGGCCATCAGCAGCACCGCCTTGATGATCTGCACCCAGGTGGTGGCGAGCATGCCGCCGAAGATCACGTAGCAGAGCATGAAGGCGCCGGTCAGCACCACCGCGAGGCTGAAGTCGATCCCGACGAGCGCCTGGATCAGCACGCCTGCGCCCGACCATCTGGGCGATCAGGTAGAAGGCCGCGACGGCCAGCGTGCCCATCGCCGCCGCCGTGCGCGCCGGCCGCTCGCGCAGCCGGAACGACAGCACGTCGGCGATCGTGTACTTGCCCGCGTTGCGCATCCGCTCGGCCAGCAGGAACATCACCGTCAGGAACGCGACGAGGAACCCGATCGAGTACAGGAACCCGTCGAAGCCGTAGAGGTAGATCAGCCCGGCGATGCCGAGGAACGACGCGGCCGAGAGGTAGTCGCCCGAGATCGCGAGGCCGTTCTGCATGCCGGTGATCTGGCGGCCGGCGGCGTAGAAGGTCGACGCGCCGGTCATGCGCTTGGACGCCCAGTAGGTCACGCCGAGCGTGATCGAGAGGACGATCGAGAAGATCACGACCGCCTCGACGTTGATCTCTGCGAAGAACGTCATCGCACGGCCTCCGTCGACGCGGCGCGATCACTGTCTTCGGATGCCGCTCGCCGGGGTGCGAGGCGTCGTCCGAGTAGGCCGCGATCGCCTTCTCGGCGAGCGGGTCGAACTCGTTGTCGGCCTTGCGCAGGTACCACAGCCCGAGGCCGAAGACCATCAGGAACTGGGTCAGCGCGAGGCAATAGCCGACGGTCAGGCCCTGGTACACGCGCTCGCCCATGAAGTCCTCCGCGTAGGCGGCGAGCAGGATGAAGCCGAGGTACCAGCTGAGGAAGAAGATCGTGCACGGGATCACGAACCTGCGCCGGCGGTGGACGAGCTCCTGGAACTCGGACGATCGCTCGATCGCCTCCCAGTCGATCGTGGTCTCGGCACGCTCCGTCGGTTCCGCCATGTCCTTCCCTCCTCGTCGAACAGGGTCGGCAGACTGGGTACCCCAGGTCGCGCAGAAGAATCGTGCTAGCGCCGCTTGCGCTTGCGCTTGCGCGCCGTGGCGCTCGGCGACGGCCCCGCCGACACCGGCTCCGGCTCCGGCTCGACCTCGCCGCGCCGCGCCGCGGCTGCCTGCGCGCGCTGGCGCTGGCGCGCCGAGGCCGGCCATGGCTCGGCGTTGCCGGTGCGCCAGGCCGGCGGCTGCCCGTTCGGCCAGCGGCCGAGGATGAGCAGGCCGAGCATCAGCAGCCAGAAGGTCTGCACGACCGGCAGCGGGCCGCCGAAGGGAAGCACCTGCAGCGCGCCGGTGATCATCCCGAGCACCCCCATGAAGCGCGTCAGCAGGCCCACGCGCATCGCGTTCAGGCTGATCAGGACCAGCGCGAGCGCGATGCCGAGCGCGCCGGGCAGCCCGAGCAGCGAGGCGAACACGCCGAGGCCGCTGCCCGTGACGTCGGCCGCCGCGTCGACGGTGCGCGAGCCGGCGAGGAAGTCGCTGATCGCCAGGTTCGTCGCCAGCGTGGAGGTGATCGTCGCCAGCGCCTGGACCACCCCGGCGACCAGCGGCACGTAGACCAGCAGCTTCGGGAACTCGCTGCGCCGCGCGCGCGTCGCCACCGCCAGGTAGGTCAGCGCCCAGCCCATGCGCGACGAAGCCGAGCGCGACGACGATGCTCGCCAGCAGCACGCTGAGCGACTGGTCGTCGTAGACCTCGAAGGTGTTGACGCGCAGCGATTCGAGCGCGCCGACCTCGCCCGGCTGCGCCGCGCGGTCGAGCGACTCCAGCACGCCGTTGGTCGGCAGGTCGCCGAGCGCCGTTGCACGCCAGACCGTGCCGAGGAACGTCAGCAGGCCGGCGGCGGCCGCCGCGATCGCGGCGGAAGTGCGCTGGCGCGCCTCCCAGGCGAGGTGGTCTTCGGACTCGTCGGAGGCCACGAGGCGCCCAATCGTAGCCGGGGCCGGATACGATCTACGCCATGGAGGGCTTTGGCTTCTTTCAGGACCCCGACTTCCAGAAGCGCTTGCAGGAGATGGCCGAGCAGATGCAGGCCACTCAGTCGCTCGCCTGGGCCGACAACGCGATCAAGCTCGCCGTCGACATGACGGTGGCGGCGATCAACCGCGTCAACATCCAGGGCACGACGGAGCAGCAGGCGCAGCAGATCCGCACGGTCATGGCGACGGTCTTCCCCGAGGCCGTCACGCTGGTGCGCGAGGCTCGGCAGGGGCTCTCCTAGCCTCCCGTCCGGCCGCGATCACCTGCTTGAACGAGCGGAAGCGGAAGATGAAGGCGAGCGCCGCGAAGCCGCAGGCGAACGTCGTCACGGCGATCGCGATCTGCTGCCCGACGGAGTAGGCGGCGACGGTCGCGCCCGCCGCCGAGCCCGCGAAGACCTTGACCAGCAGCGCCTGCTGCACGCCGGCGCCGCCGGGCGTGAAAGGCACCATCGCCGCGACCGCGTTGACGCCGAGCACCAGCAGCACGTTCTTGACCGAGCCGCCGACGTTGAACGCCTCGAGCAGCAGCCAGAAGGCGGCGAAGCGCAGGAACCAACCGCCGAGCTGGACGAGCCAGACCTCGCGCAGGTACCGCCGCCGGTCGCTCAGGATCGTCAGGCCCTGACGCACCCGCGCCCAGAACGCGCGCACGCGCGCCGACAGCAGCGCGAACGCGACCAGCGCGAGGATCGCCAGCGCGGTCAGCACGAACAGCGCGAAGCGCGGGTGCGAGGCGAAGAACGCGAGATCGAAGGCCGGCAGCTTGGAGAAGTCCGGTGGCTTGGGGAACGCGCCCTGCGTGAACGCGAACAACAGGATCGGGATCGCGAGCGTGAGGTCGAAGATCTGCTCGACGAAGAAGGACGAGCCGACCGCCGGGTAGCTCGACCGCGGCACCGAGGTCTTGGTCAGGAACAGGCGCACGATGTCGCCCCCGCGCGCCGGCACGACCGAGTTGAACCCGTAGCCCGCGAGGTAGGCGCCCCAGATGTGGCGGAAGAGGAACTGCTCCTGCGGGTAGGCGGCGCGCAGGATGTGGAACGACGCGCGTGCGCGCACGCTGAGGTAGGCGACGAAGAGCGCCAGCGCGGCGATCAGCGTCAGCCAGTTGACCGCCGCGAGATTCGAGACGAAGTCGCCGACCGCGTCGAAGAAGGAGGAGAAGGAGCTGCCGATCGACGCGCTGGGCACTGCTCCCAGCCTACGCGCCACGGATCCCGCTACGGGAGGCGCCCGCGGGGGTAGTCGCCGGTCATGGCCGACTACACCAAGCTCAACCTCAAGCAGGACGTCGAGGACATGGCGCCGAAGTTCGAGCTCTCGCCCGGGCTGGAGTCGCACTTCGCGCGCGAGCCGCTCGCGCTGGAGCACTCGGGCGTCAGCCTGTACAAGTTCGCGCCCGGTTTCCGCACCCCTTTCGGGCATCACCACGGCGAGCAGGAAGAGGTCTACGTGGTGGCGAGCGGCAACGCGCGGCTGAAGATCGAGGACGACGTGCTCGAGCTCGACCAGTGGGACGCGGTGCGCATCCCGGGCCCGGCGATGCGCTGCCTCGAGGGCGGCCCCGACGGCGCCGAGGTGATCGCGTTCGGCGCCCCCAACACCGGCAACAAGGACGCCGAGATGGTGCCCGGCTGGTGGAGCGACTGACTCAGCGCGAGCTGAATCGCTCGCTTCTGGCACGTCAGGGACTGCTCGAGCGCACCGGCGTGGCGCCGCTCGACATGGTCGAGCAGCTGGTCGGGATGCAGGCGCAGGTGCCGTCGAACCCGTACGTGGCGCTGTGGTCGCGGCTGGACGGCTTCGTCCCCGAGGCAGCTGAGCGAGCTGATCGCCGCGCGCCGCGCCGTACGCGCGCAGCTGATGCGCTCGACGATCCACCTCGTCAGCGCGCGCGACTGCCTGGCTCTGCAGCCGCTCACGATGCCCGTGCTGGCGCGCACGTTCAAGAGCCCGTTCGCGCGGCAGCTGGCCGGCGCCGAGCCGGCGGACGTGGCCGCCGCGGGTCACGAGCTGCTGGCCGCCGGCGCGCGCACGCGCGCCGAGCTGGCGGCCGCGCTGGCGCCGCGCTGGCCTGACGCCGACCCGGCCGCGCTGGCCCAGGCCGTGACGTTCCACACGGCGCTCGTGCAGGTCACGCCGCGTGGCTTGTGGGAGCAGAGCGGGACGGCGCGCTGGCAGCGCACGGAGGCGTGGCTGGACAGCGCGCTCGACGCCGGCGCCTCGATCGACGCGCTCGTGCTGCGCTACCTCGCCGCGTTCGGACCGGCCACCGCCGCCGACGTGCGCACCTGGTCGGGGCTGACGGGGCTGCGCGCCGTGCTGGAGCGGCTGCGCCCGCAGCTCGTGACGTTCCAGGACGAGAGCGGGCGCGAGCTATTCGACGTGCCCGGCGCGCCGCAGCCCGATCCCGCCACGCCGGCGCCGCCGCGCTTCCTGCCCGAGTACGACAACGTGCTGCTCTCCCACGCCGACCGCTCGCGCATGCTCGCGGGCCTCGGTCCGGGCCTGCCCTTCCCCACCGGCAAGTGGATCGGGACGCTGCTGGTGGACGGGTTCTTCCGCGCCTACTGGAAGCTCGAAGGGGCGACGCTGACGATCGACCGCTTCACGCCGCACGGGCAGGATCCCGCGGGCACGGTCGCCGCGATCACGGCCGAGGGCGAGCGGCTGCTGGACCTGATCGCGCCGGCCGCGGCCGGCCGGCGCATCCGCTTCTCTCCGGCGCTCTGACCTAGGCGGCTGCCAGCTCCGACAGCAGCGCCAGCACCTGCTCGTCGTGCGTCGCGGGCTTCACCTTCGGGATCACGTGGCGCACGACGCCGCGCTCGTCGATCACGAACGTCGCGCGCTGGGCGCCCCAGTAGGTGCGGCCGTAGCGGTGCTTCTCGACCCAGACGCCGTAGCGGTCGCAGACCGAGTGGTCCGCGTCGGCGAGCAGGCGGAACTGCAGCGACTGCTCGTCGGCGAACTTCTTCACCGCCTTGACCGGATCCGGCGAGACCCCGAGCACGACCGCGCCGGCGGCCTCATAGTCGGCGCGGTGGTCGCGGATCCCGCAGGCCTGGGTCGTGCAGCCGCTCGTGCCGGCCTTGGAATAGAAGTAGAGGACGACCGGGCTGCCGCGGAAGTCCGACAGCGAGACGTCGTCGCCCTCCTGGTCGGGCAGCGTGAAATCCGGGGCGGCGTTGCCTGCTTCGATCATGGCGCTGAGACTACGACTCCTACTTGAGCAGGCGCGACAGCCGGCGGTCCTTGAGCACGCGGCCGTCGGTCTGGTCGCGCGGGCAGTAGCTCATCACGTAGTCCTCGTAGAAGACCGCCTCGAGCACCGTGCCGCACTGCGGGCACGGCTTGCCCTGCTGGGCGTGCACGCGCGTCGGCTTGGGGAACTTCTCCGGCAGCGGGATGTCGACCCGCTCCTCGTAGACGTCGATCACGCGGCCCAGCTCGGAGACCATCGCGGCGCGCAGCGCGTCGGCCTCCTCCTCGGAGAGGTCGTCGCCGCGCTTGAACGGCGAGAGCCTGGCGACGTTGAGGATCTCGTCGACCCACGTGCGCCCGATGCCGGTGATCACCTGCTGGTCGCGCAGCAGCGTGTGCAGCGGCCGCGGCGCGTCGAGCAGCTCGAGCAGCGGCGGCGGGTCCGGCCAGGCCTCCGGCCCGAGCCCGGCGAGCGCGTCGTCGGCCTCGACCTCGCCCGCGCGCAGCAGCTTCACCCAGGCGGCCTGCTTGGTGCCGAACTCGCGCACGCGCAGCTCGCGATCGCCGTCCAGCCGGAGCAGGAGCCGCGACGTCCTGTCGCGCAGCGAGGCGCGCTTGGGGTGCAGCTGCAGCCGCCCCGCCGACATCAGGTGCGTCAACAGCACGAGGTCGCCCAGCTCGAGCATCAGCAGCTTCCCGCGCCGCCGCACCCCCGTGAAGCTGCGCCCGGCGAGCGCGTCCAGCGGCGGGTCGAATGTCTTGAGCGCGTTGATGCCCGGGGCGAGCGCCGACTCGACCGTCTCGCCCGGCAGGACCGCGTCGAGCCGGCGCGCGACGATCTCCATCTCGGGCAGCTCGGGCATGACGCGAACTCTAGAGTCCTCGGGCACATGGATGAGTGGGTGCAGCACGAGGCGGTCGCGATCGCGCGGCGCGCGCGGCGCGAGCTCGAGGCGCTGGTCGCCGTCTCCTCGCCGTCGGGCGACGTGCACGGCGCCGAGGAGTGCGCGGCGGTCTGCGCCGCGCTGCTGCCGGCCGAGGCGGAAGTCGAGCGGCTGCCGTGCTCCTCCCCCGGTCACGCGCCCGACCTGCTGGCGACGCTGCGCGGCACGGGCAGCCGGCGGATCCTGCTGCTCGGTCACGTCGACACCGTCGTCGCGCACTCGCAGCACAAGCCGCTGCGCGGCGACGGCGAGCGCCTGCTCGGCTCCGGCACGGTCGACATGAAGGGCGGCGTCGTGCTCGCGCTGGGCGCGCTGCGCGCACTCACCGCGCGCCGCGCGGACTACGCCGAGGCGGCGCTGCTGCTGGTCTGCGACGAGGAGTGGCGCTCCGCGCCGTTCATGCACGTCGAGCGCTTCGCCGGCTGGGACGCCTGCCTCTGCTTCGAGGCCGGCGAGCTGACGCCGCACGGCGACGAGGGCGTGGTCGTGCAGCGCAAGGCGGCCGGCACGATCACGGTCCGTGCGCGCGGCCGCTCGGCCCATTCCGGCTCGGCCCCGGAGCGCGGGCGCAACGCGCTGCTCGCGCTCGCGGCCGCGGCGCAGGTGGTCGCCGCGCACCATGCGCCAGACGGCGAGCACCGCCTGACCGCCGTCCCGACCATCCTGCACGCGGGCGAGGCGTTCAACGTGGTGCCGGGACGCGGCGAGCTGTCATGCGACCTGCGCGCCGACTCCGACGCCGCGATCCTGGGCGTGCTCGACGACGCTTCCGCGCGAGATCGACGGCGTCACGCTCGAGTCCGAGCTGATCCGGCTCTGGCCCGGCATGAGCTCGGAGCAGGCGACGGCGCCGCTGCTGGAGCGCGCGGGCGCCGCGCTGGGACGCCCCGTGGTCGGCGTGCGGCGTGGCGGGGCCAGCGACGCCAGCCACCTCGCTCCCTCGATCCCGCTGACCGTCGACGGCCTCGGGCCGCGCGGCGGCAAGGCGCACAACCCGGGCGAGTTCGTGCTCGGCGAGTCGCTCGCGAGCCGCGCCGAGGTCGCGCTCGCGGTGATCGACGCGGCGCTGGACGGCTAGGCGCCGGGCACGTCGCTGAGCGCGAGCGACTCGAGCTCGCGCGGGCGCAGCAGCGCCAGCAGCTCGCCGCGTGCTCCGCTCATGCGCACGGCGGCGACGCCGCCCTTCTTGAAGTCGACGCGCGCGCCGGTGAGGTCGTGCACGATCTGCTCGAACGACGGGTTGTGCCCGACCACGAGCACGCGGTCGCCGTCGTCGTGGGCGTCGAGCAGCTCGCGCGCCGCGTCGCGGTCGAACTCCTTGCCGAGCACGTCGCGCGGCTCGGGCGTGACGTTGAGATGCTCGCAGGCGAGCTCGGCCGTGCCGGCGGCGCGCACGAGCGGACTCGTGTAACAGGCGGCGAACTCCAGCCCGAGCCGCGCGAGCGCCTCGCCGGCAGCAGCCGACTGACGCTCGCCGCGCGCGGTCAGCTCGCGGTCGAAATCGTCCTTGGAGTCGTGCGGGACGGCTTCACCGTGCCGCAGGAGCCAGAGCTGCTGGGTGGCCATGAACTAGGTGCTTGGACGGACGGCAACGATAAGCGTACCCGCGTGCTGCACTGCTCAGTACGGGCGGATCGCCGGGCCGGTGATCGTCGCTCCGTCCGGGCGAGTCCAGCGCGCGCGGTAGCGCTGCTTGCTCCTGTGCGCGGCACGGAAGCCGTAGACCCCGCTCGTGGGTATGACCGCGAGGCGCTGCCAGCGCCCGCTGCCGACCTTGTGCTGGATCGTCACCTGGGTCGGCCCGGTCGCCGGGCGCACGCGGCCCCAGAGCACGTCGTTGGAGCCGTACTGCTTGACGGCGAGCGGCAGGACGAAGCCGTCGTAGGCCGGCTTGCGGCTGCCGCTGGACGTCTTGAGCCCGGTCTCGAAGCCGGAGTAGCGCTCGATCCGCGGGCCGCGCCGCGGCTCGTCGTCGTTCATCAGGTACTGCGAGAAGGCGACCACGCGCGGGTTCGCGTAGGCCATGCGCTCGGCGATCGCGAGGTACTCGGCCTGCCGCCGGAAGCTCACGCCGGCGATCCGGTCCGGCCTGCTCTGGATGCCGAACTCGGTCAGGTAGATGCTCAGTCCCCTGTCGACCACGCCGGCGGCCGCGGCGCGATCGAGCGCCTTCTCCAACCGCCTCAGCGCGCCGATGCTGACGTCCTCGGGGTCGGGGTGGACGAAGCTCGGGCCGGCCTTGCGCGTGTAAGCGTGGTGCGCGTAGCCGTCGATGCGCAGCTTGCCGCAGCCGGGCTCGCGCTTGTAGCGCGCGTTCAGGCAGGTCGCGCCGCGCAGGAAGCCGAGCGGTGAGACGAGGTTGGAGTTGCCGATCGGCGCGGTCTCGCCGAACAGCACCTTGTCGTTCGCGCCGCCGGGTACGCGGTGGATCGCACGCTCGGCCGCGATGTAGAGCTTGCGGTAGATCCGCGGCGAGGCCGGGCGGCCCTGCTTGTACTGGGGCCGGAGGAAGTCGGGGTGGTTGGGCTCGTTCCAGATCGACCACAGGTTCACCTGCGCGCCGTAGCGCGTCGCGACCGCGCGCGACCCAGCGGCCGTACTCGCGCGCATCCGGCGTGTTGACGCGTCCGCGCTTGTTGCGCGTCGCCCAGCGCGGCACCGGACCGGTGAGCGTCAGCTGCAGGTCGATCCCGCGCAGCTGGGTGGAGGCGACCAGCCGGTCGAGCCGGCCCCAGATGACGGCCGGGTAGGCGGTGTGATCGGCGCGGTCGAAGCGCGGTCGCCGGCGCGAGTTGGGGCGCCCCGCGAAGTCACGCCAGTAGACCAGCGCGCGCACGCGCTTGACGCCGAAGGCCGGCGATCTCGTCCAGCGTCGACTCGCGCGTGGAGTCGTCGAGCAGCTGGCTCGGCGCCTCGAAGGTCATCACCTGATCGCTCGCGGCCGGCGCGGCGGCAGGAGCGAGCAGCGCGGCGACGAGCAGCGCGAGGACGAGCGCGGGTGTGGAGGATCGCTTCAGCGGGCTCAATCTGACAGAACGAACCCGCACGGGGCCGGACGGTTGCGGTGACCGCGTCAGCCGGCGGCCAGCGCGACGACGCCGGTGAGCGTGATGATGACGCCCGCGCCCTGCGTGCGCGACAGGCGCTCGTGCAGGACGAAGCGCGCGAGCAGCACCGTCACGGCGGGATAGAGCGAGCTGAGCACGCCGACGACGCTGAGCAGCCCGCGACCGGTCGCGATCACGAAGAGGAGGTTCGCCAGCAGATCGAAGAAACCGACCGCGGCGAGCGCCGCGAGCGTCGCCGCGCCGGTCGGGATGCGCGGGCGCACGACCGCCGCGGCGACCAGCAGCACCGCCATGTCCGCGACGCGCGCCGACGAGCAGCACCCAGGCGACGTCGGCGGTCTGCTCCGCCCGGTCGATCCCGGCGAAGAACGAGCCGAAGCCGATCGCGGCGAGCAGCGCCAGGCCCACCGCGGTGCGCCCGGTGCGGCGGGCTTCCGCGTCGGTCGTCGGCGCCGCGCGAGCGGCCAGCACGACGCCGCAGCAGGCGAGCACCATGCCCGCCACCTGCAACGCGGCCGGCCGCTCGCCCGAGAACAGCCCGACCAGCACCGGGATCGAGACGCCGGTCGCCGAGATCGGCGCGACGATGCTCATCGTCCCGATCGCGAGCGCGCGATAGAACGCGGTGAGCCCCACCAGCCCGAGCACCCCGACCGCGGCCGCCCACGCCGTCGCCGCCGCGTCGTGCTCGGTCGGCGCGCCGGCCAGCACCACCGACGACCAGGATCGCGAGCGCCACCGCCTGCGAGAGCAGCATCACCGCGAGCAGGTGATGGCGCCGGCTCTGGAAGCCGCCGAGAAAGTCCGACAGCCCCCACGACATCGAGGAGGCGAGAGCGAGCAGCGCCGTGAGCATCCGGCGCGGGAGCCTAATTGAGCGTTCAGCCGCCGTCCTGGACGAATGTTCGGTTGGGGGTCTGCCACCAGGCTGGGACGCTTCTGCTCCCGCGCAGCAGCGCGGCGACTCGCCAAGGAAGGCGGAACGAGGCAGGTGAAGGTGGCCGTGAACAGCAGCGCAGGGATCGCGGGAGCGATCCGCCGGGAGGCGGACCTGATCGAAGCGTCGGTCGAGGGCGGCCGCTTCCATCGCCGCAGGACGCTTCGACCGGACGCCGGCCACGGAGCAGCTCGTGCTCGCCGCCGTCGTGCTCGCCAAGGAGGGCGACGCCGACGCGCTGCGCTACCTCTACCTGCGCTACGCCGGCAACGTCTACGGCTACGTCTGCTCGATCGTGCGCGACGAGCACGAGGCGGAGGACGTCACGCAGCTGGTCTTCGCCAAGCTGATCACGGCCCTGGCGCGCTACGAGCCGCGCACGACGCCGTTCACGTCGTGGGTCCTGCGCGTCGCGCACAATGCCGCGATCGACCACATGCGCACGCGCCGGCCGACACCGTGCGAGGAGCTGCGCGTCGAAACCGCGGTCGACGTCAGCGGCAGCGAGCGCTTCGCGGACCTGCGCCTGGCGCTCGACGAGCTGCCGTTCGAGCAGCGCAACGTGATCCTCCTGCGCTTCCTGGTCGGGCTCTCTCCGAGCGAGGTCGCCGAGCGGCTGGGCCGCACCGAGGACGCGATCCACGGCCTGCAGCACCGCGGGCGCCGGCGGCTGCGGCGCGAGCTGCAGCGGATCCAGGAAGAGCGCGTGACGCTGCCGCTGGCGGCGTAGCCTAGTCGCGCCGGCCGCGGCCGTAGAGCAGCCCGAGCGCCTTGCCGAGCAGCTTCGTCTTGCGCGCCTTGAAGGGGAAGAACTGCACGTCGAACGGTGGCGCGAAGCGCGTCACCAGCAGCGACTGCTGGCGGCAGTACTTGCGGATCCCGGGCGCGCCGTGGCGCAATCCGAGGCCCGACGCCTTCCAGCCGCCCATCGGCAGCTCGTAGCGCGAGATAGTTGAGCTGCGCGTCGTTGACGCAGACCGATCCGGCCTCGATCCGGCGCGCCAGCTGCTCGCCGCGCGTCGCGTCCTTGGTCCAGACCGAGGCGGAGAGACCGAACTCGGAGTCGTTCGCGAGCCGCACGGCCTCGTCGGCGTCGGCGACCTTCATCACCGGCACCGTCGGCCCGAAGGTCTCCTCGGTCATGCAGGACATCGTGTGGTCGACGTCGACCAGCACGGTCGGCTGGTAGAAGTGGCCGCCGCCGTCCTGGCGCACGGCGCCGCCGGTGAGCACGCGTGCGCCGGCCGCGCGAGCCTCGTCGACGTGCCGGGCGACGATGTCGAGCTGCGGCGCGAACGTGATCGCGCCGACGTCGACCGTGCCGGGGCCCGACGAGGCGCCCTGGCGCAGCGCGCGCGACCTTGCGCGTGAGCTTGTCGACGAACTCGTCGTAGATCGGCGCCTCGACGTAGACGCGCTCGACCGAGAGGCAGGTCTGGCCGGCGTTCTGCATCGAGTAGTAGGCCGCGGCGCTGGCGGCGCGCTCGACGTCGGCGTCGGCCAGCACGATCATCGGGTCCTTGCCGCCGAGCTCGAGCGCGACCGGCGTGAGCGTGCGCGCGGCACGCTCCAGCACCTGCTTGCCGGTGCTCGTGGAGCCGGTGAACATGATCATGTCGGCCGCGTCGACGAGCGCCTCGCCGGTCCTGGCGTCACCGGTGGCGACGAGCAGCACGTCCGCCGGGCAGCCCGCACTCGCGCATCGCGCCGGCCATCAGCTGTGACGTCAGCGGCGTCTCCTTGGACGGCTTGAGCACGACCGCGTTGCCGGCCGCGAGCGCCGGGATGCAGTCGCCGAAGGAGTTCGTCAGCGGATAGTTCCACGGGCCGATCACGCCGATCACCCCGAGCGGGGCGTAGCGCGTCACGAGCTTGCGCCCGGCGAGGAACGGGCTCGCGGAGCGGATCTTCTCGTCGGCGAGGTAGCCGGCCGCGCGCTTGGCCCAGAAGCCGAACGCGCCGGCGGCGTAGCCGACCTCGTTGATGACGGCGTCCTCGTATGCCTTGCCCGTCTCCGACACGATCGTCGCGACGATCTCCTCGGCGTTGCTCGACGACCCACTTCTGGGCGCGCCGCAGGACCTGCGCGCGGCCCTCGAAGCCGAGCGCCTCCCAGGCGGGCTGCGCCGCCCGCGCCCGCGCCACGAGCGCCGCGACTTCGTCGGGCGCGGTGGTGGCGAGCGTCGCGATCGTCTCACCGGTCGCCGGGTTGCGGACGACGAGGCCGTCCGCGACCTGCTCGGAGATCGCCATCGCGTCAGCCGTCGCTGAAGGCGAGCTGCTCGATCACGGCCGGCTCCTGCGGCCGGTCGCGGCCGTCGGTCGGCAGCGCCTCGAGCTGGTCGACGACGTCCATGCCGGACGTGACCGTCCCGAACACGGTGTGCTTGCCGTCCAGCCACGGCGCGGCGTCGGTCGTGACGATGAAGAACTGCGAGCCGTTGGTGTTCGGGCCCGAGTTCGCCATCGCGAGCGCGCCGCGGACGATCTTGTGCTGGTTGAACTCGTCCTCGAAGCTGTAGCCCGGATCGCCGGTGCCGGTGCCCTTCGGGCAGCCGCCCTGGATCATGAAGTCGCGGATGATGCGGTGGAACGTGAGCCCGTCGTAGAAGCCCTTCTCGGCCAGCTCGCGCATGTTGCCGACCGTCTTGGGCGCGTCGTCGTCG
The DNA here is from genome assembly GCA_963721315.1 of uncultured Solirubrobacteraceae bacterium. Lineage (GTDB taxonomy): Bacteria > Actinomycetota > Thermoleophilia > Solirubrobacterales > Solirubrobacteraceae > DASQMT01. The sequence continues at coordinate 608,326 of CAVRIU010000003.1, read as the reverse complement.
AACATCTCGAAGACGATGTCGCCCTTGCTGGTGGTCATGGTCATCGTTGACATCGGTCCATCAGCCTTTCGCGAGTTCCAGGCGCAGGGTATGGCCGCGCACGTCCGTGCCGTCGACGGAGTCGGCCACGCGCGCGGCCTGGTCGCTCGGCACCTCGAAGAGCACGAACTGCTCCAGCAGCTGCACGTTGCGGATCGCCTCGCCGTCGATGCCGATCGCGGCGACCGCGCCGATCAGGTCGGCCTCGGCCAGGCCGGCGGCGCGGCCGCCGGACGCGATCAGCTTGCTGAATCCGGCGTCGCCGTTGACGGCCGCGGCGGCATCGTCGTGCGGCTTGCGGTGGTGACGGCGCGGGCGCGCCTCCTCGACCTTCGCGGGCAGCACCTTCGCGCCCTCCGACCAGGGCGAGATGTGCGTGTTGGCGTTCTTCTCGATCGCGGCCAGCTCGCGCGCCTGGCGCGGCTCGACGAACGTGATCGCGCGCCCCCAGCGGCCGACGCGCCCGGTCCGCCCGATCCGGTGCACGTAGACGTCGGGCGAGGTCGGGACGTCGAAGTTGATGATGTGCGTGACGGTCGAGATGTCCAGGCCGCGGGCGGCGACGTCGGTCGCCACGAGGATCTGCACGCGCGCGTCCTTGAACGAGATCATCACGCCGTCGCGCGCGCCCTGGCTCATGTCGCCGTGCAGCGCCTTGACGTTCATGCCGCGGTCGCGCAGCGTGCGATAGAGCTGGTCGCAGCGGATCTTGGTGCGCACGAACACGATCGCCTGGTCGGGCCGCTCGGACTCGAGCACGCGCGCGAGCATGTCGTTCTTGTCGGCCTGCCTGGTCTCGACGAAGAACTGCTCGACGGTGTCGATCGTCAGCGTCGCGGCCTTGACGACGACGGTCACCGGGTCGTACAGGTGGCGCTCGGCGAGCGCGCGGATCTCGGTCGGCATCGTGGCGCTGAAGAGCGCGGTCTGGCGGCCGTTGGGCGTGAACGAGAGGATCTTCTCGACGTCCTCGAGGAAGCCCAGGTCGAGCATCTCGTCGGCTTCGTCGAGCACCATGTAGCGGCACGAGTGCAGTGCGAGCGAGTGGCGCGAGACGAGGTCCAGCACGCGCCCGACGGTGCCGACGACGACCTGCGCGCCGGCCTTGAGCTGCGCCTGCTGGGTGCGGATCGGGGCGCCGCCGAAGACGGCGACGGGATCGATGCCCTTGTGCTTGCCGTACGTGCGCAGCGCCTGCGTGACCTGGATGCAGAGCTCGCGCGTCGGGGTCAGGATCAGCGCCTGCGTGTCGGGGTCGTCGGGGTCGACGAAGTCGATCATCGGCAGGCCGAACGCGGCGGTCTTGCCGGTGCCGGTCTGGGCCTGGCCGATCACGTCCTTGCCGGCGAGCAGCTCGGGGATCGCCTGCTCCTGGATCGGGCTGGGAGAGTCGTAACCGACCTCGCGCACGGCGGCGAGGACGGCATCTGAGAGCCGGAGATCGGCGAAGGTCGTCATTCCAGAGCCAGAGCTTAGAACGGAGGCGGCCTAGGCCGAACGGCCTCGGAAGAGGTGTGGGCAACACGACCATCGATCGCACCTGTGTTCGCTAGCGTCGAGCGCATGACTGATGATGCGATCGTCGTCGAGGGACTGAAGAAGTCGTACGGCTCGGTGCGCGCGCTCTGCGGCATCGATTTCGCGGTCCGCACCGGCAGCGTGCTCGGCCTGCTCGGGCCGAACGGCGCCGGCAAGACGACCGCGGTGCGGATCCTGGCGACGCTGCTGGAGCCCGACGCGGGCACCGCGCGCGTCGTCGGGCTCGACAGCGTGCGCGACGCCGCCAAGCTGCGCGCCAAGATCGGGCTGGCGGGCCAGTACGCGGCCGTCGACGAGAACCTGACCGGCTTCGAGAACCTCGAGATGGTCGGCCGGCTCTACCACCTCGGGCGCGCCGAGTCGCGCACCCGCGCGGACGAGCTGCTCGAGCGCTTCGAGCTGACCGAGGCCGCGAAGCGGCCCGTCAAGACCTACTCGGGCGGCATGCGCCGCCGGCTCGACCTGGCCGCCGCGCTCGTCGCGCGCCCGCCCGTGCTGTTCCTCGACGAGCCGACGACGGGCCTGGACCCGCGCAGCAGGATCGGCATGTGGGAGACGATCGAGGCGCGCACGGCGGCCGGCACCACCGTGCTGCTCACCACTCAGTACCTCGACGAGGCCGATCGCCTGGCCGACCAGATCGTCGTGATCGACCACGGCAGCGTGATCGCCGCAGGGAACCTCGGACGAGCTCAAGGACCGCGTCGGCGGCGAGCGCCTCGAGGTCGAGCTCGAGGACGACGGCGACGCCGAGCGCGCGATGGCGGCGCTCGCGGAGATGGCCTCCGAGCGGCCGAGCCTCGACGAGCACACGGTGCGCGCGCCCGTGCGCAGCCGCTCCGGCGCGATCGCCGAGGCGGTGCGGCGGCTCGACGACGCCAACGTCGGCATCGAGGACATCGCGCTGCGCCGGCCGACGCTCGACGACGTCTTCATCTCGCTCACCGGCCACGCCGCCGAGGAATCGCCCGACGACGAGCTCCGAGCGAAGGTGGCGGCATGAGCGCGCTCGCGCTGACGCTGTCCGACACGCTCGTGCTCGCGCGCCGCAACCTGATGCGGATCCCGCGCCAGCCCGACCTGCTGATCGCCTACACGATCCAGCCGGTCATGTTCGTGCTGCTGTTCGTGTACGTGTTCGGCGGCGCGATCCAGACGCCGGGCTTCGACTACGTCGACTTCCTGATGCCGGGCATCATCGTCCAGTCGATCGCGTTCGGCGGCTTCGTGACGGCGCTCGGGCTGTCCGAGGATGTGCAGAAGGGCCTGATCGACCGCTTCCGCTCGCTGCCGATGTCGCGTGCCGCGGTGCTGGCGGGGCGAACGTTCTCCGACGTCGCGCTCAACTGCCTGTCGCTCGTCGTGCTGTTCGCGGTCGGCTTCGCCGCCGGCTTCAACTTCATCGACGCCAGCGTGGGCGAGGTCGTGCTCGGGATCGTGCTGCTGCTGCTGATGGGCTACGCGTTCTCGTGGGTGTTCGCGCTGGTCGGCCTGTTCTCCTCGACCCCCGAGACGGCGAACTCGATCGGCTTCACGCTGATCTTCCCGCTGACGTTCGCCTCGTCGGTCTTCGTGCCCGCCGAGTCGATGCCCGACGGCCTGCGCCAGTTCGCCGAGGCCAACCCGTTCACGACGATCTCGGACGCGATGCGCTCGCTGTGGATCGGCACGCCGGCCAACACCGACGTCTGGATGTCGTTCATCTGGTGCTTCGTGCTGATCGCCATCTTCGCGCCGCTGGCGGTGGCGCGCTACCGCAACGTCGCCGCAAGGTGATTCATCGCGACGGGTCGAGCGTGAGCTTGCCCGACGTGCGGCGCGCCTGCAGGTCCTCGTGGGCGCGCCGCGCCTCGGACAGCCCGTAGGTCTCGCCCTCGACGACGCGCAGCGTGCCGGCCGCGGCGCGCTCGAACAGCTCCTGCAGCGGCGCGTCGACCAGCTCGGCGGGGCGTGTGAGGCAGTGCATGAGCCAGAAGCCGACCACGGCGCGGCTCTTGCGCATCAGGTCGCCCGACGTGACCGCGTTCGGCTCGCGCGACGCGATGCCGTAGGTGACGAGCCGTCCGAACGGCGCCAGCGCGTCGAGGCTCGCGTCGAACACGCGACCGCCCGCCATCTCGAGCACGACGTCGACGCGCGCGCCGAGGTTGGCCTCGACCAGCGCCTCCGCCAGGTCGGCGCGCGTGACGTCGACCGCCGCGTCTGCGCCGAGCTCGAGCGCCAGCCGGCGCTTGTCCTCGGTCGAGGCGGTCGCGATCACGCGGCCGGCGCCGAGCGGCGCGCCGAGCTGCACGGCGAGCGAGCCGACGCCGCCGGCGGCGGCGTGCACCACGACGCTCTCGCCCGGCTGGATACGGGCAGACGTGCGGTAGAGGTGCCACGCGGTGAGGCCCTGGAGCAGCAGCGCGACGGCCGTCGTGTCGCTGACGCCGTCGGCGACGGCGAACGTGGTCGCCGCGGGTGCGGCGACGTACTCGGCGTAGCCGCCGCTCACCAGCGCGACGACGCGCTGCCCGGCCGTGAAGCCGTGCGCGTCGTGCTCGACGACGCCGGCGACCTCGACGCCCGGGACGAGCGGGAGCTCGTAGCGCGCGAGGTAGGTGTTCTCGCGCGCGTGCGTGTCGGCGAAGTTGACTCCCGCGCGCGTCACGCGGATCAGCAGCTCCTGCTCGCCCGGCTCGGGCAGCGGCGCATCGTCGATCGGCTCGAGCACCTCGGGGCCGCCCCACCTGCTGATCCGGATCGCTCGCACGGCGGCCGACGATAGTCTCCCGCGCCGCTCATGACTGTCACCGTGGTCGGCTCAATCGCATTCGACGCCGTCGAGACCCCGTCCGGGCGCCGCGACCGGCTGCTCGGCGGCTCCGCAGTGCACTTCGCGCTCGCGTCCTGCCAGTTCGCCGAGACGCGGATCGTCGGGCCGGTGGGCGACGACTTCGGCGAGGAGGAGTACGCGATCCTGCACGCCCGCGGCGTGCTGACCGACGACGTCGAGCACGTGCGCGGCGGCAAGACGTTCTTCTGGGCCGGGCGCTACCACCGCGACATCAACCAGCGCGACACGCTGCAGACGGACCTCAACGTGTTCGAGGACTTCCAGCCGAAGCTCTCGGCCGAGTCGCGCGCCGCCGAGGTGCTGTTCCTGGGCAACATCCAGCCCGAGCTGCAGCGCGAGGTGCGCGAGCAGTGCACGGCGGCGCGCTTCGTCGCGATGGACTCGATGAACCTCTGGATCGACATCGCGCACGATGCGCTGCTCGAGACGATCGCGCAGGTCGACTGCCTGGTGCTCAACGACGCCGAGCTCAAGCAGCTGACCGACGAGCCCAACGTCGTGATCGCCGCGCGCCGCGCGATCGAGCTCGGCCCGCGTGTCGTGATCGCAAAGCAGGGCGAGTACGGCTCGGCGATGATCACGCGCGACGGCTATTTCGGCCTGACCGCCTACCCGACGACCGACATCGTCGAGCCGACCGGGGCGGGCGACTCGTTCGCCGGCGGGCTGATCGGCTACCTGGCCGCCGCGGGCGGCGAAGCCGACGACGCGACGCTGCGTCGCGCGATGGCCTATGGCACCGCCTGCGCCTCGTTCAACGTCGAGGGCTTCGGCTCGGAGCGCCTCTACGGGCTCGAGCGGGCCGAGATAGACGCGCGCGTGAGCGAGCTCGAGGCGAACAGCCGCTTCTGAGACCGGGCGCAAGGGGGTAGCATCCGCGCGCGATGGAGTGGACGATGTTCTTCCTGTTCGTGGCGCTCAAGGTGCCCCTGATAGCGCTCTGCCTGCTCGTCTGGTGGGCGATCCGCCAGGTCGACGACCCGGCGCAGGGCGACGACGGCGGCGGCAACATGCGCCGGCGGCACCCGCTCGGCCCGCTCCCGCGCAATCCGCGCCGCGGTCCGCACGGCGATCCCGCGCCGCTGCCGCCGGCCCGCGTGCGCGGCGCCCCGGTCGCCCGGGCGCGCACCCAGCGGTAGAGCGTGCCCGCGCCGGCCTCCGTCCTGTCCGACGGCACGATCCGCCGCCTCGTCGCCGAAGGCCGGGTGGTGATCGAACCGTGGGACCCGGCGCTGGTCCAGCCCGCCTCGGTCGACCTGCGGCTGGGCGATTCCTTCCGCGTCTTCCACAACCATCGCGCGGCGGCGATCGACCTGCGCGATCCGCCGACGAACCTGACCGAGGAGGTGGTGATCGCGGGCGACGAGCCGTTCGTGATCCACCCCGGCGAGTTCGCGCTCGGTCGCACGCAGGAGCGCGTCGAGATCCCGGACGACATCGTCGCGCGGATCGAGGGGAAGTCCTCGCTCGGCCGGCTCGGCCTGATCGTGCACGCGACGGCCGGCTTCGTCGACCCCGGCTTCAAGGGCACGCTGACGCTCGAGATCACGAACCTCACGCGCATCCCGATCAAGCTCTACAGCGGGCTGCCGATCGCCCAGCTCTCGTTCATGGCGCTCGACGCCCCGGCCGAGCACCCGTACGGCTCGCCGGCGCTGGGCTCGCACTACCAGGGCCAGACGGCGGCCACGGAATCGCGCTACGGGCGCGCCGTGCGCTAGCTTTCGCGCCGATGCTCGCAGCGCTGCTGACGTTCGCCGCCGAGACCGCCGAGGAGGAGACGTCCAAGACGCTCTTCTACGTCCTGGGCGGCGCCGCGGCAGTCTGGGCGATCGTCCTGTTCGCGGTCGGGATGCGCTCGCCGTCGTTCCCGAGCTCGCCCGGGGCGCAGCGCGGGGTGATCGTCGTGAGCGTGCTGATCGTCGTCGCCGCGATGGCCAGCTCCGTGCTGACCGCCTGAGCGCCCGCGGTGCCATGATGCAGGCATGGCCACCGAGGATCAGAGCACGAACGACGGTGGCGTAGCCACCGCGACCGACACGCTGTCCGTCACCGACAACCGGACGGGCAAGCAGTACGAGATTCCGATCGAGGACGGCACGATCCGCGCGCCCGCGCTGCGCGAGATCAAGGTCGACGAGGACGACTTCGGGTTGATGACCTACGACCCGGCGTTCATGAACACTGCCTCGTGCCGCTCGGCGATCACCTATCTCGACGGTGAAGGCGGCGTGCTCGAGTACCGCGGCTACCCGATCGAGCAGCTCGCCGAGCAGTCGACCTACATCGAGGTGGCCTACCTGCTGATCCACGGCGAGCTGCCGACCCAGGCCCAGCTCGACGAGTGGACGCACGACGTGACGATCCACACGTTCGTGCACGAGAACGTCAAGGCGTTCATGCAGGGGTTCCGCTACGACGCCCACCCGATGGGCATGCTCGTGGCCTCGGTCGGCGCGCTCTCGACGTTCTATCCCGACGCCGTCGAAGATCAAGGACGAGGCGGTCCGCTACGAGCAGGTCGTCCGGCTCGTGGCGAAGATGCCGACGCTGGCGGCGTTCTCCTTCCGCCACAACATGGGGCAGCCGTACGTCTATCCCGACAACGACCTGCGCTACCCCGGCAACTTCCTCTCGATGATGTACAAGATGACCGAGCTCAAGTACGAGCCCGATCCGCGGCTCGAGCGCGCGCTCGACATCCTCTTCATCCTGCACGCCGACCACGAGCAGAACTGCTCGACCTCAGCCGTGCGCGCGGTCGGCTCCTCCGAGGTCGATCCCTACTCGGCGGTGGCGGCCGGCGTCGCGGCGCTCTACGGGCCGCTGCACGGCGGCGCCAACGAGGCGGTCCTGCGGATGCTGCGGCGGATCGAGACGAAGGACAACATCCCCGACTTCATCAAGGGCGTGAAGGAGGGCGAGGAGCGGCTGATGGGCTTCGGCCACCGCGTCTACAAGAACTACGACCCGCGCGCGAAGATCATCAAGACGGCCTCGGACGAGGTGTTCGAGGTCACGGGCACGAACCCGCTGCTCGACATCGCGCTCGAGCTCGAGAAGCATGCGCTCGAGGACGACTACTTCGTCTCGCGCAAGCTCTACCCCAACGTCGACTTCTACTCCGGGCTGATCTACGAGGCGCTCGGGCTGCCGGTCGAGATGTTCCCGGTGCTGTTCGCGATCCCGCGCACGAGCGGCTGGATCGCGCAGTGGCTCGAGATGATCGACGACGACGAGCAGAAGATCGCGCGCCCGCGCCAGATCTACACGGGCGAGCGCTCGCGCGAGTACGTGCCGGTGGACGACCGCTAGGTCGAGACGCTGAGCTGGCGCGTGACGGTGCGCGAGGGGCCGCGCGTGCAGAAGCTGCGCGCAGCCGGGCTGGAAGAGGCGCTCGACCTGGTCGAGCACGAGGCCCGGGTGCTCGCCAACGGCCCGCGCCGCGCGCCGGTCGACCTGCGCATGCGCACGTTCACGCCGCAGCAGCAGGTCGCGGGGCGGGTCGAGCTTGCCGGGCCGGGAGTGCGCGCCGGCGTCGACGTGCGCGGCGACGGCGCGGCCGAGGCGTGGACGGGTCGGCTGCGCCGGCGCGTCGTCGAGCAGGAGCCGCGCGAGACGCCGTACGAGGCGTTGCGGCGGGTGCTTGGTGGATGAGTGTCGGCAGTGCGTGCGGCGCAGCGCCCGCTTGGCGGGGTGCCAGGTCCACGTCAACTGCGGCATTAAGGGGGAGGGCGCGGGTCGCGGGTGGCGCTCCCGCGGGGGTGTGGGGGCGCAACGGAGGCGCTATCGGCCGATGTTTGACGAGTTCGCGTCGCTAGGCGACGTCAACTCGTCGCGCGCTCCCGTTCCGATTGACGCCGCTGCTCCCGAGCTGACCTCCACCACGACCAGAACCCTCCCCCATTAATGCCGCAGTTGACGTTCGCCGACGGCCACGGCCGCAATGCGAGCGCAGCCTCAGAGCACGAGCGTCGAGCCGTAGCGACGCAGCCACGCGGCATGCTCGCGCCAGCCCGGTGAGCGTTCCTCCAGCAGCGCCCAGAAGCGCGGCGAGTGGTTCATCAGCTCGAGGTGGCAGACCTCGTGCTCGACGACGTAGTCGAGGATCTCCGCGGGCGCCAGCAGCAGCCGCCAGTTGAAGGACATCGCCCCTTCGGACGAGCACGACGCCCAGCGCGTGCGCTGCCCACGGATCGTCAGGCCGGCATATGCGGTGCCCGCGCGGGCGGTCGCGGCATCGAGCCGGGCGGCGATCTCGGCGCGCGCGGCGCGGCGGTAGAAGCGCTCGAGCGCGGCGTGCGGATCGTCGCCGGGCACGAGCAGCACGTCGCCGCGGCGGTGCACCCGCTCCCGCCCAGGCTCGGGTTGGAGCACCAGCGTCGCCCCGAGGTAGGGCAGAGTCCCGGCCGGCCGCGCGACCTCCGCAGCCGCGCGGGCGAGCACGCGACGCCGGCGCGCGATCCAAGGCGCCAGCTCGCGCACGGCCTCGCTCGCCTCGCGCTCGGGCGCCCTGCGCGGCAGCGTCACCGTCACGCTCCCGTCCGGATCGACGGACACGCGCACGCGGCGCGCGCGCGGGGAGCGGCGGATGCGGTACTCGGCGACTGCCATCGGCGCGCAGAATCTAGACGGGGCGGCGGTCGGAGCGGCATCATGGCGGCGATGGCGTCCACCCGAGTCCGGCTGCCGCGCGGCATCCGCCCGCCCTACACGGTGTTCGTCAACGGCGTGCGCCAGGCGGAGGGCACCGACTACCGCGTCGAGCGGGGCGTGCTCGTCTTCGACGCCGAGCTGGCGAAGGAGGGCAAGCTCGGCTTCTGGCGCTGGTTCTGGGGCGCCTGGGGGATCGGGACGTACCGCAAGGACGACAAGGTGGACGTCGCGTGGGAGCTCGACGGCCGCCCGCAGGTCGCGCACGCGCTGGACTTCGAGCCGCGCGACTGACGCGTGCGCTGCGCCTACGCCGGCACTGCGCCGCGCCACGGCGCCATCAGCCGCAGCGCGCTCAGGATCGCGCGCGTCGCCGGAGAGCGGTTGAGCGTGTAGAAATGGATCCCCGGCGCACCCCGGGCGAGCAGGTCGGCGCACTGGAGCGTTGCGTAGGCGACGCCCAGCTCGGTGACCGAGCCGGGCTGGTCGCCGCGCAGCTCCAGCTCGCGCAACAGCCGCGCAGGTATCTGCGCGCCGCACATCTCCGTGATCCGCTTGATCTGGCCGGCATCGGTGATCGGCATGATGCCCGGGACGATCGGCACGTCGATCCCGGCCTCGCGCGCGCGGGCGACGAAGTCGTAGTAGGCGTCGTTGTCGAAGAACAGCTGCGTGATCAGGAAGCGCGCGCCCGCCTCGACCTTCTCCTTGAGGTAGCGCAGGTCGCTCTCCGCGTCGGTGGCGTGGATGTGGACCTCGGGGAAGCACGCCGCGCCGATCGCGAAGTCGTACTCCTCGCGGATCAGCTCGATCAGCTCGCGCGAGTAGCGCAGTCCGCCCTCCGCCGCCGTCCACTCGGTCTGCCCGGGGGGCGGGTCGCCGCGCAGCGCGAGCACGTTCACGATGCCGGCGTCGCGCATCGTGTCGAGCATCTCGCGCAGCTGGCCGACGTCGGCGCCGACGCAGGTGAAGTGCGCCATCGCCTCCATGCCGTAGTCGCGCTTGAGGTGCCTGACGATGTCGACCGTCTTGCGCTTCTCGGTCGTGCTCCCGGCCGCGCCGTAGGTGACCGAGACGAAGGTCGGGCTCAGGCGCGACAGCTCCGCCAGCGCGCGGCCGAGGTTGCGCTCGCCCTCGTCGGTCTTCGGTGGGAAGAACTCGAACGAGAAGGACGGCTCGGTGTCCGCGGCGATCCGCTCGTCGATCCGCATCGAGTCAGAGTCTAGGCGGCGGTCCAGCGCACCGGCTCGCTGTCGACCCGCTGCGCGCGCCCCTGCCGCTCCAAGTGGTCGAGGTAGCAGTTCAGCTTCGTCAGCAGCCATGCCTCCATCTCCGGCACCGCGAGCTCGCCGTAGACCGCGGGCAGCAGCTCGGGCGCGGTCACGGCGCCGTCGCCCAGCGCGGCCCCGACGCTCTCCAGCCGCTCGCGCACACGCTCCCGGCAGGCCGCCACGTGGCCGCGCAGGTCGGTGAACGGGCGCCCGTGGCCCGCCAGCGTGAGCCGCACGTCGAGCCGCTCGACCGCTTCCAGGGAAGCGAGGAACTCGGCCACGGGATCGGGCGTCCAGCCGTGGTCGAAGTACAGCGAGGTGCGGCCGAGCACGTGATCGCCCGACAGCAGCAGCCGCTGCGCGGGCTGATGCAGCACGACATGCGAGGGCGCGTGGCCGGGCGTCTCGTGGACTTCCCATGCGCCCACGTCGGACTCGACCGACACGCCTTCGACGAGCTCGCGCGCCACGTCGAGCGGACCGTTCTTGGCGGTGAAGTGCTCGAGCCGCGGATGGATCCACAGCTCGCAGCCGGAGCGCTCCTGCACGGCCGCCGCCTGGCCGCAGTGGTCGTTGTGCGCGTGCGTGCAGACCAGCAGCCGAACGTCCTCGAGCACGTACCCGGCCGGACTCCAACGCGCGCTCGAGGTCGCGCAGCGAGCCCTGGTCGCTCCAGCCCGCAGTCGACCAGCACGATCCCGTCGCCGCGCGCCAGCGCCCACGCGTTGGCGTGCGGCACGACCGGCCAGGGCAGTGGCAGCCGCAGCCGCCAGACGCCGGGCAGCACCCGCTCCCCGCGTCCGGTCTCCGTGCGCCGGGTCGGCTTGCGCATCGACAGGACGCTAACGTGCCGCACATGGGCAAGCGCAGCCGCCGCCGCGGTGCGCAGGACGCCCTCGCCGCGCCGGAGGTCGAGTACCGCAGCCTCTCCGGCGACGTGCTCGTCCTGCGCGGCGCGATGTCGCCCGCCACGCGGCGCGAGTACGCCGCTGCCGCCGCCGGCGCGCCGCTCTCGCGCGAGGACGCCTGGCAGCGCGCTGCCGAGTTCCTGTTCGAACGGCTAGCGCTGCGCTGGGAGATCGCCGGCGCCGAGCCGATCACGCGCCAGAAGGAGCTGCTCGGCCGCTATCGCTTCGCCTCTGCCGAGGAGCGCCGCTGGATCCGCGACGTGCTGCGCGAGCACCTTGCCGATCTGTTCCCCGAGCTGACGCCGCCATGACGATCGACCCGGCGGCGTTCGCGCGGCTGCTGTGCGGCTACTGCCTCGACGCGCAACCGGGCCAGCAGGTCGTCGTGCGGTCCAGCACGCTGGCCGCGCCGCTGCTGCTCGCCGTGCAGCGCGAGCTGCTCGAGCGCGAAGCCTGGCCGCTGCTGCGCACCGAGCTGCCCGGCGCCGCCGAGCAGTGGTGGGACGCGGCGCGCGATCGGCACCTCGACGGCTACGCCGCCGCCGAGCTGGCCGAGGCCGAGCGGACCGACGCGTCGCTGACGATCCAGGCGCCGGAGAACACGACCGCGCTCGCCGCCGTCGATCCGGCGCGGCTGGCGCGCGCCGCGCGCGCCCGGGCGCCGCTGCGCGAGGCCGGGCTGCGGCGGCGCTGGTGCGGCACGCTGTGGCCGACCGCGGCGGGCGCACAGCGCGCCGGCATGGGCACGGGCGAGTTCGCCGAGTTCGTGCGCCGGGCGACGTTCCTCGACCGCGACGACCCGGCCGGCGCCTGGGCCGAGCTGGGCACGCTGCAGGAGCGCCTGATCGAGCGCTTGAGCCGCGCGCGCGAGCTGCGCATCGAGGCCGACGGGACCGACCTGCGGCTGACCGTCGCCGGCCGCACCTGGGTCAACTCGGACGGCCGGCGCAACATGCCGTCGGGCGAGGTCTTCACCGGCCCTGTCGAGGACTCCGCCGAGGGCCATATCCGCTTCGCGATCCCGTCGAGCCCGAGCGGCGTCGAGGTCGCCGGGATCGAGCTCGAGTTCCGCGCGGGCCGGGTCGTCGGCGCGCGCGCCGAGCGCGGCCACGACTACCTGCTCGCGACGCTCGACACCGACCCCGGCGCGCGCCTGCTGGGCGAGCTCGGGATCGGCACCAACGGCGGCATCGACCGGCCGACGGGGGCGATCCTGTTCGACGAGAAGATCGGCGGCACCGTCCACCTCGCGCTCGGTCGCTCCTATCCCGAGACGGGCGGGACGAACGAGTCGGCGGTGCACTGGGACATGATCTGCGACCTGCGCTCAGGCGGCCGGCTCAGCGCCGACGGCGAGGTCATCCAGGCCGACGGCGTGCTCCGCGCCGCGAGTTGACCACGCTGAACGCTACGGTCCCGCCCAGCATGCGCCGCACCAAGATCGTCGCCACGATCGGGCCCGCCTCGCGCGAGCCCGAGGTGCTCGTCCGGATGATCGATGCCGGGATGGACGTCGCGCGCCTGAACTTCTCCCACGGCACGCCGAACAGCACGCCGAGACGGCGAGCCGGGTGCGCGACGCCGCCAACCGCGCCGGGCGCCAGGTCGCGATCCTGCAGGACCTGCCGGGGCCGAAGCTGCGCATCGGCAAGCTCGTCGGCGGGCTCGCCGAGCTCAAGCCCGGCGACCAGGTCACGTTCATCTGCGGCGAGCACGACGCCGAGGGCGACGCGCGGCGGATGTACATCACGTGGGCCGGGCTGGCCGCCACGGTCGGGCCCGGCGAGGTGATCTACCTCGCCGACGGGGCGGTGCGGCTGAAGATCAACGCGGCGCGGGCGGACGCGGGCGAGATCGACGCCGTGGTCGAGATCGGCGGCAGCGTCGCCTCGCGCCAGGGGCTCAACATCCCGGGCGAGACCGCTGCGCTCCCGTCGGTGCCCGAGGAGGACTTCCGCCACCTCGAGGTCGGCGAGAAGATCGGCGTCGACCTCGTGGCGCTCAGCTTCGTGCGCCGTGCCGCGGACATCGAGGCCGTGCGCAAGCACACGCGGCTGCCGCTGATCGCGAAGATCGAGAAGCCACAGGCCGTGCAGCGCGCGGAGGAGATCGTGCGCGCGGCCGACTGCGTGATGGTCGCGCGCGGCGACCTCGGCATCGAGATGCGCATCGAGGAAGTGCCGATCGTCCAGAAGCAGATCATCTCGCTGGCCGGCGCGCTCGCGCGCCCGGTGATCACCGCGACGCAGATGCTCGACTCGATGGTCGCCTCCTCGCGGCCGACGCGCGCCGAGGTGGCCGATGTCGCGAACGCGATCCTCGACGGCACCGACGCCTGCATGCTCTCGCAGGAGAGCGCCGTCGGGCAGTACCCCGTCGAGGCGGTGGCGATGATGGCCGCGATCGCCGAGCGGACCGAGCTGACGGCGCCGTACCGCGAGTGGAACGAGCGCCGCGTGCGCCGCGACCGGCGCGATCCCGCCTACACGCTCGCCTACACCGCCTGCCGTGCGGCGCACGAGCTGGGCCTGGCGGCGCTGGTCTGCCCGACGCTCTCGGGCCGCTCGGCGCGGTTGATCTCCGCGCACCGGCCGACGGTGCCGATCTACGCGCTCTCGCCGGGCCGCGAGACGGTCCGCCGCTGCGAGTTGATGTGGGGCGTGCGGGCCGCCTCGCTGCCGCGTATGGAGGTGACCGAGGAGCTGATCCACGCCAGCGCCAGGCGCGTCGTGGAGCTGGGCTGGCTCAAGCCGGGCGAGCGCGTCGGCATCACGGCCGGGCTGCCGTCGGGCAAGCCGGGCACGACCAGCCTGCTGCAGATCCAGACCGTCTGAGCGCTGCTCGTCAGGGCGTCGGCGGCGGTGCGAACCCGCTGGCCCCGATGCGCACGTTTCGACGGTCAGGGCGTCGGCGTCGGCACCAGCTCGGTGCCTGTCGCCGGCGTCGGAGTGGCTCCCGCCAGCGGTGTCGGCGTCGCGGTCGCCGTTGCGCTCGGCGTCGGGGTGGGCGTCGGCGTCTCGCTCGGCTCCGCGGTCGGCGTCGCGCTCTTCTGCGCATCGCGCTGCTTGTCCTCGCGCTCATCGGACCGCTTGTCGCGATTGGTGCTCGCGCCGCCGAAGAACGTCGTGCGCTTGCCGCCGCCCGACGCGGCGTCGCCGGCGAGCAGCTCGGAGGCGGTGAACAGAGCCGCGACGACGGCGAACGCGACCAACCCGGTGGCGAGCGCGAGCTTCCACTGGGCGCCGGTCAGCGAGCGGCGCCGGTGCTCGACGCGCGGCGGCGCCGCGATCGTCTCGGGCAGCGCCTCGAGCTCCTCGGTCGGAGGCGGCGCCAGCGGGTCGAACGCCTCGTCCGGGCGCCGGTCGAGCGGCACGCTGACGCGCGGGACGCGCCGCACGGCCACGGTGCTGACGGTCTCCACCGGCTTGCGCAGGAGCTCGGACACCAGGGCCACGACTACCGGCGTCATCGCGGCCGCGAACACGGTGCCGGGGCGCCAGACCATCGGGATCAGGAGCGCCGCCACGGCGCTCGCCGCGCCGGCGATCAGCAGGGTCTTGACGGAGAGGCCGCCTTGCGTGCGCCGTTCGTCGCTCACGCCTCTCCAGGCTACCGAGAGCGATCAGTCGCGCTGGACCTGGGAGCCCGGCACGATGTCGTCGGCGCCGTCGGGCCAGCGCACCCAGGCCTTGTGGCCGCCGTCGTAGTCATCGCCGAGCAGGACGAGCGTCGCCGGCTCGCCCATCGCCGTGCACTGCTGGCTCCCCTCGGCATCGAGCCCGCGCCAGACGCGCACGAACGCGTTGCGCTCGAGCTCATCCGCGACGGTCGTCGGCTCCGTGTGCCCGGGACGGATCGTCGTCTCGGGCGGCAGCTCGAGCAGCACGTCCATGATCGAGTGCTTGAGGTCGGCGTAGGTCGTGTGCCCGGGGGCGCGAACGCCGCCGACGGAGTTCTTGAACAGCGTGTCGCCGGTGAACACCTCGCTGCCGTCGACCAGCAGCGAGAGCATCCCGCGCGTGTGGCCCGGTGTGTGCAGCGCCCGGACTGCGAGCCCGCCCACCTCGAGCTCGTCACCGGGGTTCAGCTCGCCCGTCGCGCCGTCGACCAGCTCGCGCTCGTCGGGGTGGATCAAGACGTCCGCATCGGGGAAGCGCGCCGTCACTGCGGCCAGCTCGGCGACGTGATCGTGGTGATGATGCGTGAGCAGCACGTGCGTGACCGTGATGTCATCGGCCTCGGCGCGCTCCAGCAGCGGGCGCACCGGCCCGCCGGCGTCTACGAGGAAGCCGTCGCCACCGGGCCCGGCCGCGACGAGGTAGGTGTTCGAAAGCCAGTCGGGGTGCATCGAGCGCTCGACGATCATGCGCGGCAGCCTAATGGGTAGCCTGCGACCGCATGGAGCTCATACATACGTGCTACCGGATCGGCGAGATCGACCGCTCGGTCGCGTTCTATGAGGCGCTCGGCTTCGAGGAGCGGCGGCGGATGCCGATCCGCGAGGAGGCGATCAACGTCTTCATGGGCCTGCCGGGCGACGGCGACCGGCTCGAGCTGACCTTCAACCACGGCGTCGACTCCTACGAGCTGGGCACGGGCTACAACCACATCGCGCTGACCGTCTCAGACCTCGACGGCACGCTCGCCGCGCTGGCGGAGAAGGGGATCGACCCCGAGAAGCCGCCGTACCAGGTGCGCGCGGGCGGCTCGCGGATCTGCTTCGTGCGCGACCCCGACGGCTACCGGATCGAGCTGATCGAGCGCTCGTGAGGCGCGAGCAGCGGGTCGCCGTCATCGACCTCGGGTCGAACTCGTTCCGGCTCGTCGTGTTCACCCACACCGACGACTGGTGGAAGCGCACCGACGAGATCTATGAGGCCGTCCGAGTGGGCGAGCGCCAGGAGACCGGCGGGCCGCTCCAGCCCAAGCCGATGGAGCGCGCGCTGGAGACGATCGAGCTGTTCGCCCACTTCTGCCGCGCCACGGGCATCGAGCGCGTACGGCCGCTGGCGACCTCCGCGATCCGCGAGGCGTCCAACCGCGAGGAGTTCGTGCGCGCCGCGAAAGAGCGCTCCGGCCTCGACATCCAGGTGCTCTCAGACGAGCAGGAGGCGCGCTACGGCTACCTGGCGGCGGTCAACTCGACCACGCTGACCGACGGCGTCGCGCTCGACATCGGCGGCGGCTCGATGCAGCTGACGCATGTCGAGGACCGGCTGGCTCGCGCTGCGCGCTCATGGCGACTGGGCGCGGTCGTGACGACCGAGCGGTTCCTGGGAGCCCAGCGCGTCAAGCCCAAGCACCTCAAGGCGCTGCGCGAGCACGTGCGCGACGAGCTCACCGAAGCGCCGTGGTTGGATGACGCGGGCGGCCGGCTCGCCGGAATCGGTGGGACCGTGCGCAACCTCGCCGCGGCGGTGATGCACGAGCGCGGGATGCCCTCGTACGGCGTGCAGGGATTCTGCATCGATCGCTCCGAGCTCGACGCGCTGGTCGACCGCCTGGCCGACCTCGCCCCCTCCGACCGCGGCGGCGTGCCCGGCATCAAGCCTGAGCGCGGTGACCTGATCCTCGCCGGTGCGGTCGTTGTGCAAAGCGTGATGGAGGCGGGCGGGTTCGCGACGCTCGAGGTGACCGAGGCGGGCATGCGCGAGGGCGCGTTCTTCGAGGAGCTGCTCGGCGACGAGCCGCCGCTGCTGACCGACGTGCGCGCGGCCTCGGTGCACAACCTCGCCGCCCAGTACGAGGCCGACACCGCCCACACTGCGCACGTGGGGCGCCTGGCGCTCGAGCTCTGGGACGCGCTGGCCGCAGCCGGCGTGCACCCCGGCGACGACGAGGAGCGCGAGCTGCTGTGGGCGGCCGCGATGCTGCACGACGTCGGCACCGCAGTCGACTACGACGACCACCACAAGCACTCGCGCTATCTGATCCTCAACGCCGGCCTGCCGGGCTACACACCGCGGCAGACGGCGCTGATCGGCCAGGCCACGCGCTACCACCGCAGGGGCCACCCGGGCCTGCGCGAGTTCGAGCCGCTCTCGCACAAGGGCGACGAGGCGCTGCTGGCGCGCTGCTCGGCGGCCCTGCGGGTCGCCGAGCAGCTCGAGCGCTCGCGCGACCAGAGCATCAGCAGCGCGGGCGTCGTGGTCGAGGACGGCCGCGTCGAGCTGCGGCTGGAGAGCAAGATCGACGCCACGATCAGCCGCTGGGCCGCGCAGCGGCAGTCCGACCTGTTCGAGCGCGCGTTCGGCAAAGAGCTGCTGGTCAGCTAGTTGCGCGCCGGGCCCACCGGCTGGAGCTCGCGCTCGGCCGCGACGGCCTCGACCGTCTCGACCTCCTCCTCCTCCGAGCGCCCGCCGCCGTCGCCCTCGGCGTCGCAGGTCACGCGCATCATCCCGGTCGCGACCGTCTCGTCGCCGACGACGATCAGGCCGCAGATCACATCGCCCTCGTCCCAGCCGATGCGCTCGATGTCGAACCAGTTCATGTGCACCTCGGTGCCGGTGCCGCCCCAGGGACAGGTCTTGTCGTGCTGCTCCTTGGCATTGCAGACGGCCTGCATGTTCTTGGCCGATGCGTCCACGCTCATCGGCGAAAGAGTACGGGCTAACCTCAGCGGGGCTACGTGGCTCCTCTTCAGCCCGGCATCCTTGCGCGCGGACCCTGGCAGGCCGACCAGGTCGCGACCCGCTGGCGGGAGGACCGGTTCGACCCGGGTTCGGAGCTGGCCGCCCGCGCCGACGCGGCGATCGCCGAGCTGCAGGGCCGGGGCTCTCCATCACACGACGGCCTGGCCGCACGGCTCGCGGCGTTCGAGTCTGGCGACGGCGGCCTGACGGTCGAGCTGCAGCCGATGCGCTGGTCGCTGCGCTTGCTCGGCGAGGACGCGCTCGGCTCGCTCTCGGTGCTGTGCGCGGTCCGCTCCCGCGACGGGCGCTGGCTCGCGGGTCGCCGCGCGGACTGGGTCGCGACATGGGCCGGCCGCTGGGCGCTCGGGGCCGGCGGCGCGGTCGAGGTCGGCGAGGACCCGGTGGCGGCGCTCGGGCGCGAGCTCGAGGAGGAGTGGTCGGTCGTGCCGGAGGCGCTGACCGTCGAGGCGCTCGTCTGCCTGCCCAACCGGATGGTGATGCTGATCGGTCAGGCGTGGCTGCCCGACGGCGCCGAGGTGACGCGCGACCACGAGCACGACGACCATGCCTGGTGGCCGGCCGAGCCCGCCGCATGGCCCGACGAGGCGCATCCCGAGCTGCGCCGCATGGCGACGCTGCTGAAGGCGCGCGCGTGAGCTTCGAGCAGCTCAAGCTGCTCTCCTTCGCACACTCGGCGATCTACCTGACGTTGCTGACCGTCTGGCTCGTGCCCGGGCTGCCCGGCCTGGAGCTGGTCTTCGGCTGGGCCCACGGCATCGGCTGGATCGTGATGTCGCTGCTCGCGATCGACGGCGTGCGCCGGCGCGTGATCCCGCTCTGGCTCGGCGTGATGGTCGCGATCATCGGCGGCGTCGGGCCGTTCGCGGGGAGCGCGGGATTCATCGTGCAGGAACGCCGCCGGCCCGCGGCCACGCGATAAGGTCTGAGGCAGACCAATGGCGATAAACACGACGACGGTGGAAGTCGTCATGCCGGCGATGGGTGACTCGGTCAGCGAGGGCACCGTGCTGGAGTGGCGCAAGGCGGAGGGGGACTCCGTTTCAGCCGACGAGACGCTGGTCGAGATCTCGACCGACAAGGTCGATGCCGAGGTGCCCGCGCCGGTCGACGGCACCGTCGTGAAGCTGCACGCCGCCGAGGGCGAGACGATCCACGTCGGCGCCGTGCTCGCCGAGATCGCTCCCTCCAACGGCGCTGCACCGGCCGCGGAGGCTGAGGCCCCGAAAGCCGCGGCCCCGGCTGCCGCCGTGGAGCCTGCGCCGCCCGCCCCGGACAACGGCGAGCACAAGGCGACCCCGGTCGCCAGGCGGGCCGCCGCCGCGCTGGGCGTCGAGCTCGACGCGGTGCACGGGAGCGGGCCTGACGGCCGCATCGGCAAGGACGACGTGCTCGCCGCGGCCAACGGCGGGTCGGCCGCGCCCAGCGCCACCGCGACCCAGATCAAGGGCGCCTCGGCGATGCTCGCCCGCTACATGGACGAGTCGCGCGCCGTCCCGACGGCGACCTCGTTCCGCACGATCACCGTGACGACCCTGGACGCGCGCCGCAAGCAGCTCAAGGAGGCCGGCCAGCGGGTCTCGTTCACGCATCTGATCGCGTACGCGATCGCGCGTGCGGCGACCGAGCAGATGCCGGTCATGGCGCACCATTTCGAGGAGCGCGAGGGCAAGCCGCACGTGCTCGACGACGGCGCGGTCAACCTCGGCATCGCGGTGGACGTGGAGCGCAACGACGGCTCGCGCACGCTGATGGTGCCGGTGATCCGCGACGCGGGGCGGATGACGTTCCTCCAGTTCCTCGACGCGTTCGGCGAGCTGATCGCGAAGGCGCGCGAGAACCAGCTCGGCGCGGATGACCTCCAGGGCGCCAACATCTCGCTCACCAACCCGGGCGGCATCGGCACGATCGCATCGGTCCCGCGGCTGATGAAGGGCCAGGGGACGCTCGTCGCCACCGGCGCGATCGGCTACCCGCCCGGGCTTGGCTCGGTCGGCGCGATGATCGGCGCCGAGAAGGTGATGACGATGACGTCGACCTACGACCATCGCATCATCCAGGGCGCGGAGTCGGGCCAGTTCCTGGCCGAGGTCGAGGCCTACCTGCAGGGCGAGCACGACTTCTACGAACGCATCTTCGCCGACGTCGACGCGCAGTTGAGCGCCGTGCCGGCGCCACCCGCGCCGGCCGCGGCAGCCGCCGCCCAGCGCGCGCACGCGGTCGAGGAGCCGACGGCCGCCGGCGGTCTCCCCGTCGCCCCCGACGAGGTGCTGCTGCAAGCGGTCCAGGCCGCCACCTCGGTGCTCAAGGCCCACCGCATGCACGGCCACCTCGCGGCCAGGCTCGACCCGCTCGGCTCCGAGCCCGAGGGCGACCCGGCGCTCGAGCCCGAGACCGTCGGGCTGACGCCGGCGCTGATGGCGCGGATCCCGGCCAAGATCCTGCGCACCCACGTCCCGGGCGCGACGCTCGCCGATGCGCTGCCGCACCTGCGCGAGACCTACTGCGGCACGATCGCCTACGAGATCGAGCACATCGCGTCGCACCGCCAGCGCACGTGGCTGCGCCAGAAGATCGAGTCCGGCGCCTACCGCTCGCCGCTGACGAACGAGGAGCAGCGGCAACTGCTGCGCCGGCTCACCCAGGTCGACTCGCTCGAGCGCTTCATGCACAAGGCGTACCTGGGACAGAAGCAGTTCTCGATCGAGGGCCTGGACATGACGATCCCGATGCTCGACGAGATGATCCAGCTGTCCGCCTCCCAGGGCGCGCGCGAGGTCGTGATCGGGATGGCGCACCGCGGTCGCCTGAACGTGCTGGCGCACTGCCTCGGGCGCGCGTACGAGACGATCTTCCGCGAGTTCGAGGGCGCCTCCTCGATCGAGGCCGTGACGACGATCCCGCAGGGCGGCACCGGCGACGTCAAGTACCACCACGGCGCCCAGGGCACCTACCAGCTGCCCGACGATCACTCGATCATCGTGCGGCTGGAGTCCAACCCGAGCCACCTGGAGTACGTCGGTCCGGTGGTCGAGGGCGCGACGCGCGCGCTCCAGACCACGCGCCAGGGCCCGCACGCGCGGCTCGACAACAACGCGGCGATCCCGGTGATCCTGCATGGCGACGCCGCCTTCCCCGGACAGGGCGTGGTCGCGGAGACGTTCAACCTGCAGGCGCTCGACGGCTACACGGTCGGCGGCGCGCTGCACCTGATCCAGAACAACCAGGTCGGCTTCACCACCGACCCCGACGACTCGCGCTCGACGCGCTGGGCATCGGACCTCGCCAAGGGCTTCGACGTCCCGATCATCCACGTCAACGCCGACGACGTCGCCGCCTGCATCGCGGCCGTCCGGCTCGCCTTCGCGTTCCGCCAGGAGTTCGGCCACGACGTCCTGATCGACCTGATCGGCTACCGCCGCTTCGGCCACAACGAGGCCGACGAGCCCGCTTACACGCAGCCCGAGCTGGCGGCGAAGATCAAGGAGAAGACGCCGGTGCGCGAGCTCTACGCCGCGCTGCTGGTCGAGCAGCAGGTCGTGAGCCAGGAGGAGGCCGACGCGGTCGCGAGCGAGATCTGGGAGAACCTCGCCCAGCGCCATCGCGAGCTGAAGTCCGAGCTGACCGCGTCCGACGAGGAGCAGGCGACGGGCGGCTACGAGCTGGACCGCTCGCCCTCGCCGGAGGTCACGACGGCCGTCTCCGCCGACCGGATCATCGGGCTCAACGAGGACCTGCTGCGGATCCCCGACGGCTTCACGGTCCATCCCAAGCTCGTCAAGCAGCTCGAGCACCGGCGCGACGCGGTCGGTGCGGACGGCGGGATCGACTGGGCCCAGGCCGAGACGCTCGCCTACGCATCGCTGCTGAGCGAGGGAACTCCGATCCGGCTGACCGGCCAGGACACCGAGCGCGGCACGTTCTCCCAGCGCCACCTCGTGCTGCACGATCCCAAGACCGGTCAGCGGATCTCGCCGATCCAGAGCCTGCCGGGCGCGCTGGCGCCGATGGAGCTGCACAACTCGCCGCTGTCGGAGGTCGCCTGCCTCGGCTTCGAGTACGGCTACTCGATGGAGGCGCCCGAGACGCTGGTCCTGTGGGAGGCGCAGTTCGGCGACTTCGTCAACTCCGCGCAGGTGATCGTCGACCAGTTCATCGTCTCGGCATTGTCGAAGTGGGGACAGTCCTCGCGCCTGACGCTGCTGCTCCCGCACGGCTACGAGGGCTCGGGGCCGGAGCACTCGTCGGCCCGCATGGAGCGCTTCCTGCAGCTCGCGGCCGAGGGCAACATCCGCGTCGCGAACCTGACGACGCCGGCGCAGTACTTCCACCTGCTGCGGCGCCAGGCGCGTGTCGCGAAGCAGCGCCCGCTCGTGATCATGACGCCGAAGTCGCTGCTGCGCCTGCCGCAGGCGACCTCGCGGATCGAGCACCTGAGCGAGTCGCGCTTCTACCCGGTGCTGAGCGAGCCGCGGATCGACGTCGACAAGGTCACCCGGCTGGTGCTCTGCTCCGGCAAGATCTACTACGACCTCAAGGGCCACGCCACGCGCGAGAACAACGAGAGCGTCGCGATCTCGCGCGTCGAGCTGCTCTATCCGTTCCCGCAGCAGCAGATCCTCGACGAGGTGGCGCGCTACCCGAACCTGCGCGAGGTCGCCTGGGTGCAGGAGGAGCCGCGCAACATGGGCGCGCGCACGCACATGTCGCCGCGGCTGCTGCAGATCCTGCCGCCGCCGCTCGAGTTCGGCTACGTCGGCCGGCCCGAGCGCGCGTCGCCGGGCGAGGGCTATCCGGCCGCGCACACGATGGAGCAGAACCGGATCATCCGCACCGCGCTCGACCTGAGCGTGCCCGTGTCGGTCAATCCCACCAAGCTGCCCGGCGAGCGCTAGAGCAGCTCCCGCCTCACCGCCTCCCCGGCGGGGGCGAACTCAGGCGACAGTCGTTCGAGCAGCGTGAGCCAGCCGGGGTGGACCTGCGCGGCGCGGCGCACCGCGTCGGCGCCCGCCGCGACGTCGCCCCGTTGCGCGATCGCGAGCCCGGCCCAGAAGAGCAGCTCGTCGGACTCGGGCGCGCGCTCGACGCACGCAGGTAGCGCTCCGCCGCCTCGTCGGCACGACCCTCGCCCATCAGCTCGTCGGCCTCGCCGGCTAGCTCGTACGCGCGCTGCAATCCCAGCAGCCGGCGCAGCTCGCCGAGCGGGTCGGCGTGGTCGTCGACGCGCAGGTCCATGCGCTGCTGCCATGGCTCACCCTGCGCCGGCGCCACGACCAGGGCCGCGGACTGCCGGCCGCGCACGTCTCCGCCCTCGGCCTCGGCGCCCTCGAGCGCGGTCATCAGCCGCTCCGCGAGGTCGCCGCCGGCGGCCGCGAACGCTGCCGACATCGCCTGCGGCACCGTCGCCCGGGCCATCATGTTGGCCTGGCACGCCCAGTGCTCGCCGACCACGTGGCCCGCTTCGGGGATGCAGTCCGGGCCCGTGTGGACGGAGACGCTGCCGTGCGCGTCGACGACGCCGACCTGGCGCATCGCGGCGAGCGCATCCGCCGCCAGCACGCCGGCCAGCGCCGTCGCAGCGGCAGCGCCGCCGGCGAGCCGGTCGAGCGCGCGCGGCCCGTGGCCGGGCTCGACGACCGACTGCGTCGCGACCGCTCCGATCCCCGGCCGCACCCACGTGCAGAGCGAGCCGACGGAGAACCAGTGCGACTGCACCGCCGCCCCCAGCTCGCCGGTGCCGGGATCGAGCGCGACGATCGAGTACGTGCCGTGCGGCCGTCGCATCGATGCGCCACGATACTCCCGTCATGGATCGCACCGCGCGCGTGCTCGAGCGGGTGCGCGACACCCCGCCCGGCTTCGTCCGCACCTACGGCGACGTGTCGCCCGGCGCGCCCCGCTTCGCCGGCAGCGTGCTCTTCGCGTGCGCCGACGCCGACGTGCCATGGCACCGGATCGTGCGCGCCGACGGGTCGCTCGCGAAGGGCGAGCGCCAGCGCAGGCTGCTCGAGGCCGAGGGGATCCCGTTCCGCGGCGACCGCGTCGACCTGGGCGCCGCTCGCCTACCGGGCTAACCTCGGAGTGCGTGTCCGACGCCGAGGCTTACACGCGGATCCCATATCCCGGGCTTGCGTTCCCGCAGACGCATCCCGACCGGCTCGCGCTGCTGGCGATCCTGCACGGGCTCCGGCCGGCTGCGCCCGAGCACGCCCGCGTGCTGGAGGCCGGCTGCGCCGACGGCCTGAACCTGATCGCGATGGCGGCCCATTCGCCGCATGTGGAAGCGGTCGGCTTCGACCTCGTCGAGCCGGTGCTGGGAGTTCAGGCGGCGACCGAGCTGGGCCTGGCCAACGTGCGGCTCGAGCAGGCCGACCTGCTCGACGCGCGCGCATGGGGCGAGTTCGACTACGTCGTCGCGCACGGCGTCTACTCCTGGGTGCCGGAAGCGACGCGCGACGCGCTGATGGCGCTGTTCGCCCGCTGCCTGGCGCCGCACGGCGTCGCCTTCGTCTCTTACAACGCGCTGCCGGGGGCGCGCATGCGCACGATGCTGCGCGAGATGGTGCTGCTGCATGCGGGGGCGGAGACCGGGTTGTCCGAGCGCGTCGACGCCGGGCGCGACCTGTATGAGTTCCTCGCGCCCTGGGCGGAGGACCGGCCCGACGCCTACGGCGCGGTGCTGGCCACGGAGCTCGCGCGCCTGCGCCGGCTGCCGAAGACGTTGCTCGCCCACGACGACCTCGGCCCGCGCTACGACCCGGTCTGGCTGCGTGACGTCGCGCGTCACGCCGAGCACCACGGGCTGCGCTATCTCGCCGACGCGGAGCCGGCCGAGCTGCGCGCCGATCGTCAGCCGGCGGGCGTGGACGCGCAGCTCGACTCCCTGGCCGGCGGCAACCGCGTGGTCTGGGAGCAGTACGCCGACATGCTGGCCGGGCGGGCCTTCCGCCAGACGCTGCTCTGCCGCGCTGACGCACCACTCGACGACGCGATCGCGCCGGCGCGGCTGGAGCGACTGTGGTTCCGCGCGACGGAGAGCGCCGAGCTCGACGGCACACCCGCCGCCACGGACACGGGCGCGGCGGCGGGTGACGAGTCGACGGGCAACGGCTCGAGCGGGCCGTCGGTGGTCGCGCGGCTCGCGCGCGAGCAGCCGCGCGCGTTCGCGTTCGCCGACCTGCACGAGTCGCTCGGAGTGCCCGATGCCAGCGCCCTTGCGGACGAGCTCTGGCGGGCCTTCCGCGCCGGCGAGGTCGAGCTCTCCTCCGTCCCCGATCGCCACGTGAGCGTGGTCGGTGACCACCCCGAGGCCGATCCGCTCGCCCGCTGGCAGGCCGCGCGCGGACCGGAGATCACGAACCTCAAGCACGAGCCGGTCCGGCTGGACGATGCGCTCGGCCGCCTGCTGATCCGCCTGTGCGACGGCTTAGCGTGATCGTCCGGCGTTGGTCGACGCGGTCGTCGCGCGCGTCGGCGGCGAGCTGCGACTGACGCTCGAGGGCAATCCGGTGACGGACGGCGAGATGGTGCGCCGGCAGATCGCGGACGGATTGCAGGAGAACCTCGAGACGCTCGCCCGCCTCGCGCTGCTGCGCAACTGACGAAGTAGCGTGTGGCGACGATGTGGGACCAGCGCCAGATCCGCCTGCGCGCGCAGCCGCGCGGCTTTCACCTGATCACGCGCGAGGTCGCCGCGGCGCTCCCCGAGCTCGGCGGGCTGCGCGTCGGGATCGCCCATCTGCACCTGCTGCACACGTCGGCGTCGCTCAGCCTCAACGAGAACGCCTCGCCCGATGTGCGGCGCGACTTCGAGAGCTGGTTCGACCGCGCGGTGCCGGAGGACGCCGCCTACTGGACGCACACCGCCGAGGGGCCCGACGACATGCCGGCGCACATCAAGGCCTCGCTGCTGGGCCCGTCGCTGACGCTGCCGGTGCGCGACGGCGGCTTCGCGCTCGGCACATGGCAGGGGGTCTACCTCTGCGAGCACCGCGACGACGGCGGGCCGCGCTCGCTGCTCGCGACGCTCTGGGGCGAGGCCTGACTAGCCGAAGAGCGTGAGCGCCGGCTCGCGCGCGCCGCGCAACTCGGCCAGGTCGACCTCGACCCAGCTCAGGCCGCGCGCCTCCGCCAGCACCCTCGCCTGCGGCTTGACCGCCTGCGCGGCGAGCACGCCGCGGCAGCCGGCGAGCGCCGGGTCGCGCCGGATGCGCTCGAGGTAGCGCGCGAGCTGCTCGACGGCATCGATCGTGCCGACGCGCTTGATCTCGACGGCGATCCAGCCATCCTCACCGTCGCGGCACATCAGGTCCACCGGGCCGATGTCGGTCGGCCACTCGCGGCGTACGAGCCGGAAGCCCTCGCCGCAGCGTTCCGGCGCCTCTGCCAGCGCGACCTGCAGGTGCGCCTCGACGCCGTCCTTCTCCAGCCGCGCCGCGTCGAAGTCCATCGCGTGCTCCACGTCCGAGAGGACCTCGGCGAGCGTGATCTCGATCCGGTCGTCGCCCTTGTGCTTGCGCACGACGATGCGCGCCGGCTCCTCCTCGATCACGGTCGGCGGGGTCATCCAGTTCAGCGGCTTGAAGCCGCCGGCATCGGCGTGCACGAGCACCGAGCCGTCCGCCTTGACCATGATCAGGCGCAGCGCCTCGGGCAGATGCGCGGTCAGCCGGCCGGTGTAATCGACGGCGCAGCGGGCGACGATCAGGCGCATTGCCCGAGGACCCTAGGCCTCGGTCCGGACATTCGGCCTGGTCCTAGCGCGGACAGAGCTCCCGATGCAATACTGCTTGCGGGTGATGTGACGACGCGGTGACGGTAAGGTCGCTCTGGATGAAGGTGCGCAGGAAACGGATTTCCAGTTGGATGGTGGCGCTGCTCCTGGCGCTCGCGACCCCTGCCCTCGCCGCGGAGGTCGTCGAGCCGCCTGCCATCGGCCAGGTGTGGACAACCCGACGATCGGTGTCTTCAGCCTGCTCGAGGCGACGGCGGGCGTCTGGTCGCCCGCCGGCGCCGAGGCGGCGTACGCGTGGCTGCGCTGCGACGCAGCCGGCGAGAACTGCACGGCGATCGACGACGCGTGCAGCCGCCGCTACCTGACCGATTTTCCCGACGTGGGCAAGCACGCTTGCGGATCCGGCTCACGGTCGACGACGGGAACGATCCGGCCGCGTCGGAATCGTCGGACCCGACGACCGCCGTGATCGAGCACGGTCTATGACCTACCCGTGCCGGACAGGCCGCGTCAGGCAGCTGCACGAAGGTGACGCCCACGGGTCCGAAGCAGGGTGAGTTCGAGTCCGGCACCCAACCCCAGCCCGAGCCGGAGCCGATCCTGGAGCCGGGGGGCGAGCTGACGCGCTTCATCAAGCCGTTCCCCGTCGTGCGCGTCGCCGGCAGCTTCACGCTGCGCTCGACCACGATCACCCGCGTATCGGTGCGCGCGCCTCGCGGCGTGCGGATCGGCGTGCAGTGCCGCGGGCGCGGCTGCGCCTACCGGCGCCGTGCCCTGGCGGCGAGGGTCCGGCAGGTACGGTCGCTGGCGCGGCGTTACCGGCCGGGCGCCGTCCTCGCAGATCCGCGTCACGCAACCCGACCGGATCGGCAAGTACGTGCGGCTGCGTATCCGCAGCGGCCGCGCCCCGCTGCGGATCGACCGCTGCCTGATGCCCGACAAGAAGCGGCCGGTGAGATGTCCCGCGGTCTGAGGCTCCCCATCGCGCTCGTGCTGGTCGCGCTGGCCTTCGCGCTGCCGGTCGGCCTGCAGGCCGTCTCGGAGTCCGACGGGGAGGCGAGCGCGCCGGCCAGTGCGAGCAACCTGACCGGCCGAAGCGACGCCGGCGCCGACACCCGCCGCGAGGGTCGGCAGGGTCACGCTCGCCCTGTCGAGCACCGCGCAGCTGCCCGCGCTGCGCGATCCGCGCAGCGCCGCGCCGCCGCCGCGGCGCCCTGCCCGTGTGGTCGCTCCGCGCGCGGCTCCGGCGAGCACGCCGACGCCGGCTCCGGCGTCCGCGCCCCCGCCCACCGCCGCGCCCGCGCCCGTCGCGACCCCGAGACCGACTCCGCCGCCGCCGGCGGCCACCCCGGAGCCGTCGTTCGACAGCACCGGGATCGTTCGACACCACCGGCGAGCCGTGAGCGCGATCCCGGCCGCGTTCGCGATCACGGCCGTCCGTCCCGCGCCGGCTGCCGCTCGTCGCGGCCGTCCCGTTCGTCGCCGCGGCCGCGCTGTTCGGCCTGGCGGTCGCCACGCCCTCCGAGGCGCCGCGCCCGGCGCCGGCACGCGCGCTACCGGCACCGCCGCGGCCGACCGCGATCGCCGGCGGTGCCGCGGTCGTGGCGGTCCCGAGCGGCTGGACGCGCACGGACGGCGCCACCGTGCCGGGACTTCCGTTCCGGCATCCGCTCGCGTTGGAGCGTCGCTCGGATCAGCTGCGGGTGACGATCGAGCTGCTCCCGGCGGCAGCGCCGACGCTGCTGCCCGCGGACTTTCCGGCCACGACGCCGGAGGCGGTGAGACTCGCCTCCGGTCAGCGGGCCTGGCGCTACGCGTTCGTCCGAGCCGACGGTGCGACCGCGCTTGCGACGGAGTCGATGCTGGTCGTCTGGACCGTCCCGACCGCGCGTGGCGTGGCCACGATCGCCTGCCTGGGCCCGCGCGGGCCCGCGGCGCCCGCGGCCTGCGAGTCGATCGCCGGCTCGCTCACGACGCCCGGCGCCGCGCCGCTCGCGCTCGGTTCGAGCGCCGCGTTCTGGAGTCGCCTGCCCGCTGTGCTGGCGACGCTCGACGTGGCGCGGGTCCGCGGGCGCCGCGCGCTCGCCGCCGCCGGCCAGGCTTCCGGACAGGCACGCGCCGCCGGCACGCTGGCCGCGGCGCACCGCTCCGCGAGCACGACGCTTGCTCCGCTGTCGCGATGCCGGCGACGGCGCGCCGTCGCGTGCGGTCAGCGCGCTGCGCGGCGCGGCGAGCGCCTACGGGACGCTCGGCCGTGCGGCCCGCAGCCGCTGGCCGGGCCGCTACGAGCGGGCACGCGGAACCGTCCGCGCCGCCGAGGCGAAGCTCGCCCGTGCGCTGGCGCGTGCGCGCCGCGCCGCCCGCGCGGAATTCGCCGCCGCGCGCGCGCCGGCGGATTCTGCCGGCTGAGCTGTCGATTCCGGCCTGCTCCGTTCGTCATAGGATCGAACGGCGGCGAACGGCGCCGCCACGACTGGCCAAGGAGGCCCGGATGCGCTACATGCTGCTCATCTACAGCGACGAGTCGCGATGGTCGGAGATCAGCGAGGCCGACCAGCAGGCTTCGATGCAGGAGTGGTTCGGCTACACGGAGGAGCTGAAGACCGCCGGCGTGTCCGAGCTGGGTGACGCGCTGCAGCCGACGGCGACCGCGACGATCGTCAAGGACAACGGCGGCCAGCCGCTCGTCACCGACGGCCCGTTCGCCGAGACCAAGGAGCAGCTCGGCGGCTACTACCTGCTCGACGTGCCGGACCTCGACGAGGCGATCAAGTGGGCGCACAAGTGCCCGGGCGCGCGCCACGGCACGATCGAGCTGCGGCCGATCATGGAGTTCCCGGACGCCTGACCGCTCCGGACCGCAACCCGGCGGCCGCAGCGGTCGCACGCTGCTTCCGCGCCGAGTTCGGCCGCGCGGTCGCGATCCTCGCCCGCGGCATGGGCGGGGACGTCGACCGCGCGGAGGAGGCGGTGCAGGACGCCTACGCCGTCGCGCTCGAGAGCTGGCCGCGCGACGGCGTGCCGTCCACCCCGTCGGCGTGGATCCTGACGACGGCGAAGCGCCGTGCGATCGACCGGCTGCGGCGCGAGGCGGCGCTGCGCGACAAGCAGGCGCTGCTGGCGCGCGATCTGGAGCAGGCCGTCAACGACCTGCCGGGCGAGGACGAGACGATGATCCCCGACGAGCGGCTCGGGCTGATCTTCGCCTGCTGCCATCCGGCGCTCGCGGCCGACGCGCAGGTGCCGCTCACGCTGCGGCTCGTCGGCGGCCTGACGGTGCCGGAGATCGCGCGCGCGCTGTTGCTGCCCGAGGCGACCGTCGCGCAGCGGCTCGTGCGCGCCAAGCGCAAGGTGCGCGTCTCGGGCATCCCCGTCGCCGAGCCGGCGCCCGAGGCGCTGCCGGCGCGGCTGGGCGCGGTGCTGGCGGTGCTGTACCTCGTCTTCAACGAGGGCTACGCGGCGACCGCCGGTGACGGGCTGGTGCGCGACGACCTCGCCGCCGAGGCGATCCGGCTCGCGCGCACCGTGCACGTGCTGCTGCCCGACGAGCCCGAGCCGGCCGGGCTGCTCGCGCTGATGCTGCTGCAGCACTCGCGACGGGCTGCACGGGTCGACGAGCAGGGCGAGCTCGTGCTCCTGGAGGAGCAGGACCGCACGCTCTGGGACAGCGCCGCGATCGCGCAGGCGCTGCCGCTCGTCGATCGCGCGCTGGTGCTGCGGCGGCCGCCCGGCGCGTACGCGCTGCAGGCGGCGATCGCCGCCGTGCACGCCGGGGCGCCGCGCGCGGACGCGACCGACTGGCGCCAGATCGCGCTGCTCTACAAGGAGCTCTCGAACGTGCTGCCGAGCCCGGTCGTGACGCTCAACCGCGCCGTCGCGATCGCGATGGCGGACGGCCCCGGCGGCGGGGCTGGCGCTCGTCGACGCGCTTGCGCACGGCGGCGCGCTCGACGACTACCACCTGCTGCACGCGGCGCGCGCGGACCTGCTGCGGCGCGAGGGCCGGCGCGCGGAGGCGGCGGCCGCCTACGGCGCGCGCTGGAGCTGGCGACCAACGCGGCCGAGCGCCGCTTCCTCGCCGCGCGCATCGCCGAGTGCGAGGCGTGACGGCCTAGCGCGCGCCTACGCGGCGGCCGATGCGCGCGCCAGCGCACGCGGCGCCTGCGCCAGCACCTGCGCGCGCAGGTCGCGGACCTCGGCGTCGTCGGCCAGCGCGAGCGCGCGCTCGCACGCGGCCAGGCACTCCGTGCTGCGGTCCGTGCGCGCCAGCGCATGCGCCAGCCGCGACCAGGCGCGCCGCCGAGTCCGGCGCCAGCGCGGTCGCCAGCTCGCAGGCAGACACCTCGGCGCCGGTCTCGCCCTCCAGGTGCGCCACCAGCGCCAGGTCGAGCAGTCCCTGCTCGGTCGGCGCGATCGCGCAGGCGCGCTCGAGCGCCTCGCGTGCTCCCGCCCGGTCGAAGCGCCGCAGCCGCAACCGTCCGAGCCGCTCCAGTGCGGACGCATCGCGCGGCGCACGCTCGACCTCGTGCTCGGCCGCGTCGAGCGCCTGCGAGAGCGAGCCCATGTCCTCGTAGATGCGTGCGGCCGTCCGGTAAGGCGCCGGCCGGGAGCCCTCGACGCGGATCCAGTCGCGCACCGCGCGAGCAGCCGCCGCATAGTGGCCGGCTTGCCAGTACGCGGTCGTCAGCAGGCGCAGCACCGCGGGGTTGCGCGGCTCGGCGTCGCGCGCGTAGACCAGCCGCCGCGCCGCGAGCGCGAAGTTGCCCTCGGCGAGCGCGTGCTTGGCGGCGGTCATGAAGCGCTCGACGCGCTCGGAGCCCGGATCGGCGCGCGCGAAGTCGACGAACTGCAGCGAGCCCGCGGGCACCGTGCGGATGCCCTGGTTGAAGGAGACGCGCGCCCACTGCTGGATGTCGTCGCCCTCGCCGGTGAAGTAGATCCCGTTCACGCTGCCGACGCCCCACTCGGGATAGGAGAGGCAGCGCGCGTAGCGGTGCACGACCGAGTGGTCGGGCACGCGCGAGCCGAACGGGTCGTGGCGCGCCTGGTCGGACGCCGCGGCACGCTGGCGCTGCTCCTCGGCGTAGGCGCGGGCGCCCTCCTCCGCGCGCCGCTTGCGCGCGGCCGCGGCGCTGACCTTGACCGCGCCGGCGGTGACCTTGCCGCCGCGCGAC
Organism: uncultured Solirubrobacteraceae bacterium; assembly: GCA_963721315.1. Lineage (GTDB taxonomy): Bacteria > Actinomycetota > Thermoleophilia > Solirubrobacterales > Solirubrobacteraceae > DASQMT01. Next base: position 576,522 of record CAVRIU010000003.1, on the reverse strand, counting down.
CCCTCCGCGAGCTGCTCGAGCTGGTCGGCCGCCTCGTTGACCGCCTTCAGATGGCGCTCGTGCTCGAGCTGGCGGCCCGGCGGTGCGATGTCGGGGTGCCAGCGCTTGGCCTGGCGCCGGCGCGCGAGCTGGATCGCGCGCTTGTCGAAGGGCGGGTCGATCTCCAGGAGGAGGACGGCCTGCTCGATATCCAGCACGTGCGGCATGACCCGTCCACGTTACCTACTCGATGAGGCGCTTCTCCATCCTCCAAATGGCCAGCCGCCACATCGCGACAGGCGAAGCCGATCAGGAAGCCGATGTGGAACAAGTCGATCGACTCGAAGCCGAACACCGCGTGGCGGACCAGCTCGACGCAGTGGTAGAGCGGGTTGAGGTTGCGACGCGATCCGCGCCCCCTGGGGCAGCTCCTCGATCGGGAAGAACGTGCCCGAGACGAGGAACAGCGGCGTCAGCAGCGCGCTCTGGATGTAGTTGAAGTGGTCGATCTTGCTGACCGCGGCCGCCGCGAAGACGCCGAAGCCGGCGAAGCCGAACCCCGTGACGGCGGCGATGAACGGCACGAGCAGCATCCCCCAAGCCGGATCGAGGCCGAAGATCATCGTCACCAGCAGCGGCGCCATCCCGTAGACGCCCGCGCGCAGGCCGAGCCATGCGACCTCGGCGGTGACGAGCTCCTCGACGTCGACCGGCGCGGCCAGGATCGCGTCGTAGGTGCGCTGGAAGCGATGCTTGATGAAGACGCCGTACATCGCCGAGAACGCGGACGAGAACAGGATCGCGGTGGCGACCATCCCGGTGCCGACGAACTGCACGTACTCCATCCCCTGGACCGCGGCGACGATCGTGCCGAGCCCGAGGCCGAACGCGAGCAGGTAGATCGTCGGGATCGAGGATCGACGAGAACGTCGTCGCCTTCCAGTAGGTCAGGAAGTTCGTCACGTCGCGGCTCATCACGCCCGCTGATCGCGGCGGGCTCGAGCCGCCGCAGGCGCCGGCGCAGGCGACCGCCGGTCGCCGCGGCGTCGCGACGCGGTCATTCGATCTCCTCGCCGGTCAGCAGCACGAACACGTCCTCGAGCGTGGCCGCGCGCGTGATGCCCTCGGGCAGCGTCCCGTTGCGCGTCCTCGGCACGGAGGATCGCGACCGCCGTGCCGGTCTGGCGGACGCGGTGGCCGGCCGCCTCGGCCGCCTCGCGCACCTCGACGAGGCGCGCCGGCGGTCCGTAGACCTCGTGCGTCTGCGCGCCCGCGTGCTCGCGCACCAGCTCGGACGGGCGGCCGAGCGCGACGACGCTGCCCGGACGCCATGATCGAGACCGTGTCGGCGAGCCGCTCGGCCTCCTCGATGTAGTGCGTCGACATCAGGATCGACGTGCCCTCGCTGCGCAGCGCGTCGATCAGCGCCCACAGCTCCTGGCGGACCTGCGGGTCGAGCCCGACGGTCGGCTCGTCGAGCAGCAGCAGCCGCGGCCGGTGCACGAGCGCGCGTGCGATCAGCAGGCGCCGCCGCATGCCGCCCGAGAGCTTGTCGACGGGCGTGTCGGCGCGCTCGGCCAGGTTCGCGATCTCGAGCGCGCGGTCGACCGCGGCGTGGCGCTCGTGGCGCGGGACGCGGTAGAGCCGCGCGAACACGGCGAGGTTCTGGCGCGCGGTCAGCTCGACGTCGAGGTTGTCGAGCTGCGGGCGTGACGCCGCACAGCGCGCGCGCCTGCTTGGAGTCGCGCGGGACGTCGAAGCCGAGCACCTGGATCTCGCCCGCGTCGGCCATCGCCTGCGCGGTCAGCATCTTCATCGTCGTGATCTTGCCCGCGCCGTTGGGGCCGAGCAGGCCGACGCACGTGCCCTCGGGCACGTCGAGATCGAGCGCGTCGACGGCGGTGATGTCGCCGAAGCGCTTGGTGACGCCGCGTAGGCGGATTGCGAGGGGAGCCGGCATGGGTCTCCCAAGGATGACGAATCGGCCGCGGCGCTGGTGCGGGCGAACGTCAACTGCGGCATTGATGGGAGAGTGTTCCGGTGCTGGGTGGCGTCCAGATCGGCGGCGTTTCGCCGAGCGCTCGACGAGTTGACGCCGCTAAGCGACGTGAAGTCGTCAAAGACCGCCGCGGCGGACTCCGTTGCGACTTGCGTCGCTATTCGACGCGAACTCGCAACACGTCCCGCAGGGGCGCCACCCCGATCCCGACCCTCCCCCTTCAATGCCGCCGTTGACGTTCGCTAACGCTCACGGCAGCGGAATCGCGTGACCCGCCCCGAACACTCCGTCCGGGTCCCACACGCCCCGAATCGCGCGCAACCGCTCCCACACCGCCGGCGCGTACGCCGCCCGCAGCCGCGCGGGATCGGCTTCGGGGATGAAGTTGGGGTAGGCCTCACCGAAAGCCCACGGAGCCAGCGCCCGCCGCACGCCGCCGATCCAGGCGCGGCTCGCGTCGTCCTCGGCAGGATCGACCCACGCGGTTCCGGCCTGCCACATCCATCCGGCGTCCCTGCGCCCGAGCGGTGTCGCCTCCTCCGGCACCCGCGCGAAGGCGCCGCCCAGCGGTTGCAGCAGGACCGATCCGAGCGACGAGGGCCGCTCGGCGCCGGCTTCGGCGACGGCGGTCACAACCTCGGCGGTCAGCTCCGCGAGGAAGCCGCCCGCGACCTCGGAGCGCGTCGGCACCTGGACCTCGGCGGGGCGCTCGAACATCCCCTGCAGCGCGGCATATGGCATCGGGGCGACGGCGTCGAAGGCCGGCGCGAGCTCGCGCAGCGGTCGCAGCGCCGCTTCGGCAGCCGACGCGCGCGCCGGTCCAGAGCGCGAGCACCGCGACGATCGGCGCACCCTGCAGCGCCGGCGGGACGAACGGCATCGGCGGCGCGTCGAGCAGCGCGAGCCCACCGCCGAGATCGTCGGGGGCGACGGCCATCAGCGCCGCGTAGGCGCCTGCGATCTCGGCCGCGCGCTCGCCCGGCCAGCCGAGCATGCCGCCGACCACCTCGGGCCCGACCGGCGCAAGCGCGAACTCGAGCTCGATGACGATGCCGAAGCCCGGACCGCCACCGCGCAGCGCCCAGAAGAGGTCCGGATGCTCGTCGGCGCTTGCCGTCACCTGCTCGCCGGCGGCCGTGACGATGCGCGCCGAGAGCAGCGAGTCGGCGGCGAGGCCGAGCTTGCGCTCGAGCCAGCCCGAGCCGGACCCGAGCGTGAACCCGGCGACGCTGACCGACGGGATGCGCGCGCCGGTGACCGCGAGGCCGTGCGCCTGCGTGGCCGCGTCGATCGCGCGCCAGGTGGCGCCGCCCTGCACGCGCATGCGGCGGCGCGAAGCGTCGACGTCGACCGCCTCCATGCGCGCGAGGTCGATCATCAGCGCAGCGTCGGCGATCGAGAAGCCGGCCGGCGAGTGCCCGCCGCCACGCACCGTCACGGCCAGGCCGTGCTCGCGCGCTTGGCGCAGCGCCGCGACCACGTCGTCCGGACCCTCGCAGCGCGCGATCAGCGCCGGCCGGCGGTCGATAGCCGCGTTGAACATGCGGCGCGCGTCGTCGTACGCCGGGTTGCCCGGAGCCAGCAGCTCGCCGGCGAAGTCGCGGATGGTGGACGGGTCCAGGATCGAGGTCAAGACAGCGCTCGCTTTCGAGAGGTTCGTTACTTCGACGCTCGCGCCGCCGCGGCTATTCCGGCGTTCTAAGCTCTCCGCCGCATGTCGAGCCAATACATCTACTCGATGTACAAGCTGTCCCGTACGCACCCGCCCGACAAGCAGGTGCTCAAGGACATCTCGCTGTCGTTCTTCCCCGGCGCGAAGATCGGCGTGCTCGGCCTCAACGGCTCGGGCAAGTCGACGCTGCTGCGGATCATGGCCGGCCGTGACCAGGACTTCCGCGGCGAGGCGCAGCTGGCGCCCGGCGCGACCGTCGGGATGCTCGAGCAGGAGCCGCAGCTCGACGAGGCCAAGGACGTGCGCGGCAACGTCGAGGACGGCGTCGCCGAGACGCGCGCGCTGCTCGACCGCTTCAACGAGCTCGCGGCGAACTACTCCGACGAGACCGCCGACGAGTTCGCGCGCCTGCAGGACCGGATCGACGCCGCCGACGCCTGGAACCTCGACACCCAGCTCGACCAGGCGATGGACGCGCTGCGGCTGCCGCCGCCCGACGCCGCCGTGACGAATCTCTCCGGCGGCGAGCGGCGCCGCGTCGCGCTCTGCCGGCTGCTGCTCTCCGCGCCCGACCTGCTGCTGCTCGACGAGCCGACCAACCACCTCGACGCGGAGTCGGTCGGCTGGCTCGAGCGTCACCTGGAGGAGTACAAGGGCACGATCGTCGCGGTCACCCACGACCGCTACTTCCTCGACAACGTCGCGGGCTGGATCCTCGAGCTCGACCGCGGCCAGGGCCTGCCGTTCAAGGGCAACTACTCGAGCTGGCTCGAGCAGAAGCAGCAGCGGCTCGCGCAGGAGGAGCGCCAGGAGTCCGCGCGCCAGCGCACGATCGCGCAGGAGCTCGAGTGGGTGCGCGAGAACCCCAAGGGACGGCGCAAGAAGGCCAAGGCGCGCCTGAACAACTACGAGCGGCTGCTCGCGGAGGAGCGCAACGTCAAGCTCGACTCCGTCCAGATCCACATCCCGCCCGGGCCGCGCCTCGGCGACAAGGTGATCGAGGCCGCGGACGTGCGCAAGGGCTACGGCGAGCGGCTGCTGATCGAGGATCTGTCCTTCTCGCTGCCTCCGGCCGGGATCGTCGGCGTGATCGGCGCCAACGGCGCCGGCAAGACGACGCTCTTCAAGATGATCGTCGGCCAGGAGCCGCCCGACGGCGGCGCGCTCACGCTCGGCGACACCGTCGAGCTCGCGTACGTCGACCAGTCGCGCGACGCGCTCGATCCCGACAAGACCGTCTGGGAGGAGATCTCAGACGGCTACGACAACATCAAGGTCGGCGAGCGCGAGATCGCGTCGCGGGCGTATGTCGCGGGCTTCAACTTCAGGGGATCGGACCAGCAGCGCAAGGTCGGCGTGCTCTCGGGCGGAGAGCGCAACCGCGTGCACCTGGCCAAGCTGCTGCGCCGCGGTGGCAACACCCTGCTGCTCGACGAGCCGACCAACGACCTCGACGTCGACACGCTGCGCGCGCTCGAGGAGGCGCTGCTCGCGTTCCCGGGCTGCGCCGTCGTGATCTCGCACGATCGCTGGTTCCTCGACCGCGTGGCGACGCACGTGCTCGCGTTCGAGGGCGACTCGCAGGTCGTCTGGTTCGAGGGCAACTTCGAGGCCTACGAGGAGCACCGCCACGAGCGCCTCGGCGCCGAGGCCGATCGCCCGCATCGGATCACGTACAAGAAGCTCGTTCGCGCCTAGGCGCTCAGCAGCCGCGGGCCCTGCTGCCGGGCGGCCGGCAGAGGAAGTCGACATCGGGCAGGGCGCCCGAGCGGAACTTGTAGCGCAGCACGCGGCCCACGCGCCCCTTGCGCGTGAAGCTGACCTTCAGCCGCGCGCCCGGCCGCAGCCGCCGGTTGCCGAGCGCGGAGTGCAGGTTGATCGACTGGCCGCGCTTGGTCACGCGCTTGCGGACGTCGCCGATCGAGCACCCGGCGCCCTTGCAGCGCATCTTGATCACGGTGCCCTTGGGGAACTCCTTGGCTGCGAGCGCGACGTTGCGCGTCCCGCCCCCGTCCAACCGCCAGGCGTTCGCGACGGAGCCGGCGAGCGGCGGGAACGGGCGGATCTCGCGGTCGCAGTTCTCGTCCACGGCGTTGCCCGGCTTCTCCTTCGCGCCCGGCTTGATCGCGGCGTCCGCGTCGTTGCAGTCCTGCGGGCGCGAGAAGCCGTCCTTGTCGCGGTCGAGGTCGGTCGCGTCGGCGCCCGAGCAGTCCTGGTCGATCCTGTCGTCCGGGACATCCCCCACGCCCGGGCGGATCTGCGGCTTGGTGTCGTCGCAGTCGGCCGGCCGGCGCACGCCGTCGCCGTCGGCGTCGCCCTCGACCTGCTCGCAGGAGACGCGTATGTCGGCGTCGTCGGTGATCGCGGTGTCGACGCCGGAGGCGCACTCGACCGACTCGGCGCGGTTGTCGCGCGCGACGATGTTGTCGTTGTCCGGGCCGCCGTCGAAGCGTGTCGAGCCCGCCGCCGCCGAACAGACCGTCGTTGCCGCTGCCGCCGTTGAAGATCGACCGGGAACGTGACCGGATGAGGCGACCGACGCGACGTCGTTGCCGCCGCCGAGGTTGAGCTCGACGCCCTGCCACGATCCGGCCGTCTTCGGGCAGTCGACGGACTGCGCCGTCCGGCGACTCACGTCGCACTGCCCGCCGTCCAGCTCGGCGCCGCCGAACCGGGTGAAGCGAATCGACGTGGCCGGTGTCGAAGCCGGCGATGTTGTCGGCGCCCTCGTCACCGGTGAACACGATCAGGTCGCGGGTCTCGTCGACGACGAACGTCCCGTCGGCCGGCGCGGCGGCGGGAGCGACCAGCGCCGCAGCGACCGCGGCCAGCAGCGCTCGCTCTCAGCATGCCCGCCCCTGCTTCGCGCCGGGCGCACGGCAGATGATCCGGCTCGTCGGCAGCGCGTTGCGCTGGACCGTGAACGTGTAGTTCCGGCCGATCGTCTCCTTCGCCTTGATCTTCAGCCGCAGCCTGGCGCCGGCACCCAGCGACGCGCCTCGGAAGCCGCTGTGGAGCACGACCTTGGCCAGGTTGCGGCGCACCTTCTCGCGCCGCGGTCGGTCGATCGGGCAGCCGGAGCCCTCGCAGCGAAGCACGATCCGCGCTCCCTTCGGGGCGTTGCGCACGATCAGCGCGCGCAGCACCGTCGATCCGCCGGCGACCAGCCAGCGGTTCGTCACCACCGTGGCGAGCTGGGCGAACGGCTCGGCGACGCCGGTCGCAGTTCTCGTCGGCGCGGTTGCCGCGGATCTCGCGCGCGTTGGGACGGATCCGCTTCTTGCGTGTCGTCGCAATCGATCGGGCGCGCGAACCCGTCGCCGTCACGGTCGAGATTGACGTTGTCGCGGCCGTCGCAGTCCTCGTCGATCCCGTTCTCGAAGATCTCGGGCGCGCCCGGGCGGACCCGCGGATTGCCGTCGTTGCAGTCGACCGCGGAGCTGAAGCCGTCGCCGTCGCCGTCGATCCCGGTCTCGCACTCCGCGATGATGTCGATGAAGTCGTTGCGCGCCTGGTCGCTGCCGGCGCCGCACGAGATCCGCTCGGCGATGCCGTCGCGTGCCTCGATCGTGTCGTTGTCGCCTTCGCCGAAGTAGTCGTCGATACCACCGCTGCCCGTTGAGGATGTCGTTCCCGTCGCCGCCGGCGAGCACGTCCGGTCCGGAGCCGCCCGTCAGGGTGTCGACTCCCGGCCCGCCGGCGACGCTGACCGGCACCGCGACCCCCGTCGGCGTGAACGAATCGTTCTCCGCTCCCGAGGTCGGCGGCGATGCTCGTTCCCGCAGCGCATGTCACCGTACGTGCCGCGTTGGTCTGCGCGCACTCGCGTGCTGACGGTTCCGAACGCCGATCGCCGGGATCGCTGATGACGTGGTTCGCGCCGCTGGTCGTCACGGTGATCGCGTCCGCACCCGGGTTCAACTCGGTGATCGTGATGATGCCGTGTCGTCGTCGCGGTCGACGACGATGTCGCCCAGCGCGGACGCGGGCAGCACGACAGCGGCGACTAGAAGCGCGGTGAGCCAGCGGAGCAGCGTCATCGGCGCCGATCCTCTTCGATCCGGCGCGCCGTTGCAACCCGTCCTTCCCGACCGATCCGGGTCCGGCGCTAAGTTGAGGCGTCGATGCTGGCGACGACGGCATGGCTGCTGCTGGCGACGGTGCTGCTCGCCGCCGCCGCGCTGAAGGCGGCCGACCGCACCGGCACGACGGTCGCGCTCGCGGCTTACGGAATCCCGGGCAGGCTCGCGGGAACCGCGTTCGCGGTGCTGGTCGTCGTCGAGGCCGCGCTCGCCGCGGGCCTCGCAGCCGGGATCGACGGGGCGGCGTATGCGGCCGCGATCGTGCTGGGCGGCTTCGCCTGCGCGCAGGTCGTCGCGCTCGTTCAGGGCAACGAAGGAGCGCCGTGCGGTTGCTTCGGGCCGGGCGGGCGGCTCTCGCGCACCGCGGCCGGACGCACCGCGCTGCTCGCTTGCGCCTGCGCCGCGCTGCCGTCGCTCGGTGACGGACCGGCGCTGCCACTGGTGCTGACCGCAGCCACCACGACGGCGGTGATCGTGCTCGCCGCCGGTCGCCGCGGCGCGCCACGCGGCGCGCTCGAGCTCGACGGCGAGGGACCGGAGCTCGACCAGCCGAGCTCGCTGGCCGAGTGGTTCGAGCCGCGCGACGACGGCATCCGGCTCGCGCTCTTCACCAGTGCGGGCTGCTCGCTCTGCCGCAGGCTCGCGCCTGCGGCCGCAGCGCTCGCGTCCGGCGATCTGACCGTGCGCCGGTTCGACGAGGCCGAGGACAGCGAAGCATGGGCCGCGGCGCGCGTGCCGGGAGCGCCGTTCGCGGTCGCGCTGGCCGCCGACGGCGTGGCGCTGGCGAAGGGGACGGTCAACGATGCGCGCCAGCTCGCCTCGATCGTCGCGGCGGCGCGCGCGCGAAGGGACGCGGCGGGCGACAGCTCGCGCCGCACGTTCCTGGGTCGCGCAGCTGCCACGGCCGCCGGCGCCGGGATGGTCGGCGCCGTGATCCGGCCCGGCGACGCCGAGGCCTATCACTTCTGCGGGCACATCTTCACGACCGACGGCTGCCCGCACCCGACCGGGCTGCCGCGGATCGACCGCCGCGGGTTTCCGCTCCGTGCGCGCGACGGTCGCAAGGTGGACGACCTCGGCCGCCTGATCGACGCCGGCGGGCGCCCGATCGACGAGGACGGCTTCGGGCTCACCGACCTCGACGGCCGGCCGCTTCCGGCCGCGCCGCGCACGCCGGTCTGCATGCTCACGGGCGCAACCCGCCGGATCCCGGTCGCGGTCGACGGTGCCTGGTACCGCTGCTGCGGCGGGCGCGTGCGCAAGCTCGTCGATTGCTGCTCCCCGGCCCGGACGCGGATCAACGGTGACCGTGCGCTACGCGGTTACTGCTACGACAAGCGCAAGGTGTATTGCGTCATGTACTTCCAGAGCAGCGTGCCGTGCTGATTGTTGGCCGCGCCGAACGGTACGGGCACGCGGCGTAGGTTGCCATCGGGATCGTAGGCGTCGTCGCGCACCATGGCACGACAACGTAGGTGCCTGGGCGGGTTGGGTCAGGTCCGGCCCAGAACGCGGTGAACACCCGCGCGAAGGCGGTACGTAACGCGCCCACGTCGGCACCCGCGCCAATTACATGGCCAGTGCATGCGGCTCGCAGCGCCGCCATGTGCTTGAGCGTCTCTACCTCGGCGTCGAGGTTGCCCCGCGTGCCTTCCGTCTTTTCGCTGTGGGCGGTTAGGCGCGGCGCCGCTCTGCCCGCATCGCGGAACTAGACCGCCGACACCGGGAGAAGCCCACACCGGCCGACCCCCAGGAGCGGTTCTGGGGCAACGTAGACCGGCTCCTGGAGCAGACGTTCCCCGATATCGCCCGGGAGCGGCGCGAGGCTGCAGAATCGGAAGCGCTACTCGCGCAGCTAGATGCGGCAAGGGTGCGGACCCTTGCTGAGGAGCGCGAGTCGCTGAGCGCATGGCTGGCCGACAACTAAGCGACCACGACCACTGCGTTCACGAGGCCGGTCATTGCGTCATGGCCCACCTGTTGGGCATCGGTGTGCGGCGGGTTGCCATCGAGGACGGCGCTGGCGGTATTACCGAACTAGAAGGATTGCCGGCAAGCGGGAACGAAGTGCGCCGCGCTCTACTCGTCCTGTTCGCCGGTGGCGCTGCCGAGGCTGTGACGCCGGTACCGGAGGCCTTGTGGAACCTGTGATGAGCATCGAGGAAGTGTTGGCCGCTGGCGCTCGGCTGGACTCAAGCGACACCGCTGTTGCCTTGCGCCTGGCACGAAGCTCTACCGCCAGCGAAGCGGAAGCCTGGGAACTACTGAATCAAGCACAGCAGCACGCCGAACGGATCGCGTCGACGCTGGACTTCCAAGCCGCTGTGCAACGCCTCGCTGATGTGCTGTTGCGTGAGCGTGAACTTGATGGCCAAGAAGTAACCGCAATCATTGACAAGGAGATCAGCAATGGCCAAGACAACGACTGACGATGGACTTCAGGTTTGTGTTCTCGCCCACACACATGGCGATGGCGTAGAAGTTCCGGTGAGCATGATCCATCACGGAATCAGATTGCGTTCGAGCCATCCTGCGATTCAGGCAAACCCTCACTTCTTCGTAGATGAAGGCACGCCCGACGATGAGCTACCTAGTCGGCAGTCATTCATCAAAGACGGACACCAGACGATTCGGCCGCCACATCTGCCCTCAGGCTTCCGACGACCTTCTGGTGCCTAGAAGTACAGCCATGCTCGGCCAATGTTGGCACTGCGGTTCCCGATCGAAACTGCGCTACATCACGATCATCCGACGTGGGCAGAGACCGGCCGTGTGGCTGTGTGAGCGCTGTCATACATCGCCGGATCGCTGGACGTCATGGAAACCGGCGATACAACCTACCACCGCTCCGGTTGGCCAAGAACGCTGAAGGCTCCGGCCGCGACACCGGAGCCAACGTGAGCGCCTGCGTGTTTCATAGGGTAAGAGGAACTGAGAAAACGCCGTCTAAGGGATACCACCCTGCTTGGAGCCTCAATACCTTGCTAGCGGCCCCACACGGCCGTATGGGCAACGTACGGCGCCCTACGAGGCTGCCTGTGCCTTGGCAGCGCCCGTCCCTGCCGCCGTCGCTCCTCTGCTCGCCTCCCTCCCCTACGTAGTAGGGGAGGCCCCATCGTCCGCCGTCGTCCGTGTCGAGCTCGCTACCGGCTGGGCACCGGTGACCCTGATCCGCTAACCCGAGTGCGGCCCGTTGCCGTTCTGAGAATGATCGTCGCCGTGGTCGATCGTTGTCGTGGCCACGTTGGCCTGTTCCGCCTTCCGCTTGGCGATGCGAGCGTTGAGTTCAGCCATCCGTGCGGTCTCTTGGCGTTCCCGCTCGGCCTCTTCGGTTCGTTCACGCAACGCGCGGAGTTCAACAATCTCGAGTTCCTTTGCCTTGCGCCGCTCGTTAACCCCGTTCATACCGGTTTCACCGGAATTGCCGTAGCGTTGTGGGTAATGGCACGCTCGGCCCGCACGGTACGAGTGGAAGTTCGATTCGACGCACAGGTAGCAGCCGCGTTAGATCAGGCGCGCGGGCTAGCGACCAGGGCCAAGTACGTCGAAGCGGCGCTACTGGCGAAGCTGGCCCAGGAGACACCGCCAAGACGACGGAACGATGATGTCGAATCGCTTCTACGCCTGGCTGTGGGGCTGCCTGAAATTCTGGGCCGTGGTGCTCATCGTGTTAGGTGCGGCGGGCGTCGTCTTGGCACCCGTCGCGACCGTGAGACCCGAACAGCGATCGTCACCGGCCGCGAAGACTGCACCGGCTAAGAGCGAACCGGCAACAACTCCGGAAGCAGCGCCGGTGGACGAGGTCACCACTACACCAAGTGCTGACGCTGACACCGGACTCAACCCATGGGCAATCGCGATCATCGTCGTCGTCGTGTTACTGGTCCCAGTAGCGTGGCTTACGACGTGGCTGGTCAAACCGGACGGGGTTAACGAGCGGCGCAAGGCAAAGGAACTCGAGATTGTTGAACTCCGCGCGTTGCGTGAACGAACCGAAGAGGCCGAGCGGGAACGCCAAGAGACCGCACGGATGGCTGAACTCAACGCTCGCATCGCCGCCAAGCGGAAGGCGGAACAGGCCAACGTGGCCAGGACAACGATCGACCACGGCGACGATCATTCTCAGAACGGCAACGGGCCGCACTCGGGTTAGCGGATCAGGGTCACCGGTGCCCAGCCGGTGGCGAGCTCGACACGGACGACGGCGGACGATGGAGCCTCCCCTACTACGTAGGGGAGGGAGGCGAGCAGAGGAGCGACGGCGGCAGGGACGGGCGCTGCCACAGGCACAGGCAGCCCGTGTGCCGGGAGCGGGGTAGAGCGGCAACCCGTTTGCGTCGCAGCAGCTTTCCGGTCACTAATCCGTTGTATCAGCGCGAGGGTGGGTGGAAAGCCCGGGGGGGCGACCTGCTCACCCTCGCACGCGCGTCGCGTCGAGGACGCCATTCGGTTAAGAGGGCGTCTGGCCGTGTCGCTGCGAGCTGGGCGGGGACTTCGGGGGCAGTGCACCCGCCCAGCGGTAGGCGAGACTACGGAGCGCGGCGGCGCCTTACCAGTTTTCTGGTCGCTGATCCGTTCCTTGAACTAGCTGGGGTGGGCGGGGCACTCTCCGTGACCCGCCTGCCCTGGCGCCCAGAGCGCGCGATGACTTGTAGACGCGCCTGGCACGAAACCTGCGGTTATTTGCCGCGTTCTGGATGAAGCGCGGTAGGTGGCAAGCCCCTGGGGGATTGCCTGCTAACCCCTCGCACGCGCGCTGTTCAGGTAGCCATTCCGATAACGCGAAGCCGAGAGGGCATCCCTGGCCGGTGACGCTGCGAGCTGCCTGGCCCTGGCGCCAAAGCAGTCTTGGGCCAGCAACGAGCACTTCCTTGGCCGCTGAGCGCGAGTCGCGGGCGCTATGCGATGGCTGATCGACCCGCCGAGAGTAGCTGCAATCAGATGGAAGCTGAAAACGGTAAGGAGTGCCCAAAGAGCCCTTGCGTTCTCAGGTTTCTGCCGACTAGGGTCGCGTTCTGGCCACTGCGAGTCAGGGCACTCATTCATACGCAGGATGCCGCGCTTAAAGGACGTGGTAAGCGCCCCTGAGCTGTCGCGCGTGTTCTGCAGATTATCTCGGCGCAGTCGCACAGCGCGAGTTCGCCAGGGAAGGAAGGACGCACCATGGATGGACGAACTGCTGCCTCGAGCGGCTACAGCGCACGCGACGCCAGCATGCCCGGCCGTAGGCGGCCCGGACGCCGTACGTCAGTTTCCCTGTGGGCAGCGATCCTTGCCGCGCTCGTGAGCGTGCTTAGCGTCGCCGCGCCCGCCTCCGCCGCGAACTTCGCCGAGCGCGGCGACGCGGGTGACACCCGCGCGACCGCCAACGTTCCCAACGTGTTCCCGCTGACCTCGATCACTGGCTCGGTAAACCCGGAGTCGGATCGAGACCTCTACAAGATCTGCCTGTCCGGCGGGCAGTTCACGGCTGAGACGCAAACGGGCAGCGATCCAATCCTGGGCCTCTTCCGCGGGGACGGGACAGAGGTTGCGGAGAACGACGACTTCACCTCGCTCGAGAGCCGCATCGACGGCGTCTTCCCGGCGGGCACCTACTACCTGGCGATCACGTCGTTCGCGAACTTCTCGCTCGACGCGGACACCCCCGATCCTAACGGCATCGGCTTCCTCACGTTCGACTACACCATTAATCTCACCGGAGCAGCCCCGTGCGTACCGACCAACAAGGAGCAGTGCAAGAACGGCGGCTGGAGGAACTACGGCACGATGTTCAAGAACCAAGGCGACTGCGTGAGCTTCGTCGCCACCGGCGGCAAGAACCCGCCGAGTGGCCCCTGAAACGCTACGCGCAGGGAGCTTCAAACTAGCCGCTCTGCTAGGCGCCGGTCAGCGGCTCCGGGGCACCGAGGGCTGCCCGCTGCGTTGTCGCAGCCGTAGCGCAGCCGTACGGCGCCCCTGTGCGCTTGCCCGCAGCGGCTCATTGCGCCGCCTCGCCGCCGCGCGCCTCGTCAAGCTGTAGGCCGATGGGCGCCGGGGCGAACAACGAACACGGAAGCAGCGTGCCGTGCTGACCCGCGGTGGCCGGCTAGAGCGGGCGGCGCGGAGGCACGGGAACCTCCATGTGCCGGATCCACTCGTCCGCGCTGCGGCGGTGCGCGGCGCGCAGCGCGCGCACGAGGTTTCGCAAGGGGGATTCGCTCTGCTGGGGCATCGGGGCTTCCTTGATCGTCGTGTTCTTCTGTTGACGCTCGCGGGCCGATTCCATTCCCGGCAGGGCTCGTGCTGACCGCCTGCCTGCTCGTCGCCGCGCTCGCGGCCGGGGTGACCGGCGCGTGGTCGCCGTGCGGCCTCTCGATGGTCGACACGCTCGCGCCGAACGGCTACGCGCGCACGTTGCGCACCTCGCTGGCGGCCTGCGCGACGTTCGCGCTCGGCGCGCTGGCCGGCGGCGCGCTGACGTTCGGCGGGCTGGCGCTGGTGGGCGCGGCGCTCGGTGCGGGCGGGCCGGCGGCGGCGGGCGCCGCCGCCGTGGTGGCGGTCGCAGCCGCGGCGGCCGAGGCGCGCGGGCTGCGGATCGCGCCGCAGATCCGCCGCCAGGTGCCCGAGTCGTGGCGGCGCCTGCTGCCGGTCCCGCTGGCGGCGGCCGGCTACGGCGTGCTGCTCGGGCTCGGCTTCACGACGTTCGTGCTCTCGTTCGCCGTCTGGGCGCTGGCGGGAGCGAGCATCGCGCTCGGCGATCCGGCGCTCGGAGCTCGCGATCGGCCTCGCGTTCGGCGCCGGTCGCGCGCTGCCGGTGATCTGCCTCGCGCCGTTCGCCGGCAGCGACCGGGGCGGAGCGATCACGGCTGCGATGTGCGAGCGGCCGGCGATCCTGCTCGGGCTGCGCCGGCTCGACGCGCGTCGCGCTCGCGGCCTGCGCGCTCGCGCTCGGAACCGCGTGAGCGAGCCGGCGCGCGCCGCGCAGAGCGCCACGCGCTGTTCGCCGGCAGCGCGTACGACCCGACCGCGGCTGCCGGCCTGATCGCGTGGCAGCGGCCGGGCGGCGCGGCGCTGCTGCTGCGCGGCGGCGCCCACGAGAGCCTGCCGGGCACGCCATCCCGCGCTCGGCGGCGGCCGCATCGCGTGGCGCGAGGGCGACGCGATCGTCGTCGCCGACGCCGCGACGCTCGGCCGGCGCGAGCGCCACGCGGCGCCCGGCGCGGGCGTGCTCGCGCTGTCGGACGCGCTGCTCGCCTGGCGCACGCGCGACGCGACCGGCACCGACCGGATCTGGTCGTCGCGCCCGGCGGCGCGCCGCGCGCAGCGTGCTCGCGCTCGCCGGCGCCGGACGAGATCGGCCGGCCCGCGCTGCTCGGCGACGCGGCTGCTCTGCCACGTCGCCGGCCCGGCCGGCAGCCGCCTGATCGGCGTCGACACCGCGACCGGCGCCCAGGAGCTCCTGCGCGCGGAGCCGGGCGCGCAGCTCACCAACCCGGCGACGGACGGGCGGCTGCTGCTCTACGTGCGCGCCACCGGCCGCACGCAGGAGCTGCGGATCGGCCCGCTGGCCCCTGCCGCGCCGGCGACCGACGCGGTCCTGCTCGTCCACCCCTCCTCCGGCCGGCGCGACCGCGAGCACGAGCGCGGCCGCCATCGCCACCGCCACCGCGGCCGGCGGCCGCCGCTGCCGCCGCGCGCCGCGCCGGGCGTCGTCGACACGCTGTGGACGACGCGCGCTCGACGCCCGACGCCGCCTACGTCACGCGGCTGCGCGCGCGCCGCGGCGCCGCCGCGCACCGCCGACATCCTCCGCGTGCCCGTCGCGTACCGCGGGGTAGGAGCGCCGGGCAGGCAAACGACGGGAGGGGTTCCAATGCCGAGGCGCACGCTGCTCTGGCTGCTCGCCAGCCATCTTCGTACTCGCCGTGCCGGTCGCGGCCGCGGCGGCGCCGTACCAGCACGTGCACGCAGGCCGACCGCGCGCGGGACCGGCGGCGCGGCCGCGACCGTCGACAGCGTCGCGACCAGCGCGGCGATCCGCGTGCTGCGCGCGCGGCGGCAACGCGGTCGACGCCGCGGTCGCCGCCGCCGCCGTGCTCGGCGTCACCGAGCCGTTCTCGGCCGGGATCGGCGGCGGCGGCTTCATGCTGATCCGCAAGCCGAACGGCAAGGTGACGACGATCGACTCGCGCGAGAAGTCGCCGGCCGCGATGCGCCCGGACTCGTTCTTCGAGAACGGCGACGCCGCTGCACGTTCGACGACGCGCGCTACAGCGGCCTCTCGGCGGCGTGCCCGGCACCGTCGCCGGCTGGGAGCAGCGCGCTGCGCAGCTACGGCACGTGGTCGCTGCGGCGCGCGCTGCGGCGCGGCGATCCGCGTGGCGCGCGAGGGCTTCGTGATCGACCGGACCTTCAACGAGCAGACGCAGGACAACGCGGCGTACTTCGACGACATCCGCTCCTCCGAGCGCGCTCTACCTCGACCCCGACGGCACCGCCCGCGACGTCGGCACGCGTCCAGCGCAACCCCGACCTGGCACGGGCCTACCGGCGGATCGCCCGGCGCGGCGCGGACGGCTTCTACCGCGGCCCGCTCGCCGACGCGATCGTCGCGCGCCGTGCAGCAGCCGCCGCTGACGGCCGACGCCGACCACATCTGGCGTCCCGGGCTTGATGACGACGCAGCGACCTGCGCGACTACACCGCGCCGGAGCGCAAGCCCGACGCGCGTCGAGTACCGCGGGCTCGACGTCTTCGGCATGGGCCCGCCCTCGTCCGGCGGCTCGACCGTCGGCGAGGCGCTGAACATCCTCGAGGAGGCGCCCGGACTGGGCGACGCTCTCGACGACGCAGAAGTACCACTGGTTCCTCGAGGCCTCGCGCTTCGCGTTCGCCGACCGCGGCGCGTTCCTCGCCGACCCGGCTTCGGCGACATGCCGCTCGCCGGGCTGCTCTCGCAGGAGTTCGCGGCCGAGCGCGCGCGCGCTGATCGACCCGGCGCGCGGCGCAGACCGGTCGCCGTCGGCCGCCGGCGAGCCGGCAGCGGCGGCGCGCTGCGCTCGACCACGCACCTGACGGTCGCCGACGCCGACGGCATGGTCGTCTCCTACACGTTCACGATCGAGTCGACCGGCGGCAACGGCATCGTCGTCCCCGGCTGGGGCTTCCTGCTCAACAACGAGCTGACCGACTTCGACTACACGAAGCCGACCGCGGCCGAACTCGGCCGGCCGGCGGCAAGCGGCCGCGCTCGTCGATCGCGCCGACGATCGTGCAGCGCGACGGCGTCCCGGTGCTCGCGCGTCGGCTCGCCGGGCGGCTCGACGATCATCACGACCGTGCTGCAGATCCTGCTCGAGCGCTTCGACCTCGGCAAGACGCTGCCGCAGGCGATCGCCGCGCCGCGCGCGGCGCAGCGCAACGGCGCCGACGACGCAGGCCGAGCCGGCGTTCATCGCCTCGCCCGAGGGCCAGGAGCTGGCAGGCGCAGTTCGGGCACGTGTTCGTGACCGCCGACGCTCACGCCGCCGACCAACGGCGAGATCGGCGCGGCGACCGGGATCGAGTTCCGCCGCCGCGGCCGGCTGCTCGCGGCGGCGGAGCCGATGCGCCGCGGCGGCGGCTCGGCGCAGGTGGTCAGGCCGTAGCGAAGTCCGCGAGCACCGGCAGCAGCGGCGCGGGCGCCGTCGACGACGGCGTCCGCCTCGGCCAGCGCCTCGGCCGGGAACGGGCCGGTGGCGACCGCGATCACGCGCACGCCGTCGACGCGCGCGCAGGCGATGTCGCGCGGCGTGTCGCCGATCACGACCGTGCGCTCGCGCGCCCAGCCGCCCGCGCGCGCGCGCGCGACCGCGGGCAGCTCGCCGCGGCTCTCGGAGTCCGAGCCGAAGCCGCCCTGGCCGGCCGCGAAGTAGTGGCCGATGCCGGCGCTGGCGAGCTTGCGCCGCGCGACCGGCTCGAGGTTGCCGGTCACGAGCGCCAGCCGGTAGCGCTCCGGCTCGCCGGCGAGCGCTTCGAGCGCCTCGCCGACGCCGGGCGCGACGAACGTCGAGAGGTCCGGCGGGCAGCAGCTCCTCGTACGCCTCGACCGCGGCGGCGGCGACCTCGTCCGGCGCGCGCGTCGATCGCCGCGTCCGCGATCCCGGCGGCGCGCAGCAGGTCGCGCGCGATCGCGCGCGTCGGTCCGCCCGGCGGCCTCGACGCGCACGCCGTCGAGGTCGACGCCGTGCACGGTCGCCGGCGGCGTGCGCGCAGCGCCGCCGCGTGCTCGTCGGTGGCACGCAGCAGCAGCGTGCCGTCGATGTCCCAGAGCAGCAGGAGCGCGGCAGGCTCAGCGCAGGAACGAGAGGTCCGCGCTGAGCTTCTGCGCGAACGCGGCGATCAGCTTCGCCGTGTTCTCGACGTCGTCGAGCTGGACCATCTCGACCGGCGAGTGCATGTAGCGCAGCGGGATCGAGACGACGCCGGTCGGGATGCCGCCGCGCGAGACGTGCACGGCGTCCGCGTCGGTGCCCGTGTAGCGCGCCGAGGCCGACGACGGTGAACGGGATGCCGGCCTCCTCGCCGGCGGCGTGCAGCAGCTCGAAGACCTGCGGGTCGAGCGTCGAGCCGCGCGTGATCACCGGGCCGGTGCCGAACTTGTGCGACCCGAGCTCCTTCTCCTCCGAGCCGGGCGCGTCGGTCGAGAACGTCACGTCGACGACGATCGCGACGTCGGGCTCGAGCGTGAAGGCGGTCGTGCGCGCGCCGGCGAACGTGATCTCCTCCTGCGTCACCGCGACGCCCGCGACGTCGCCGGGCGCGCCGCCGGCCTCGGCGACCAGCCGCGCGACCTCGTAGGCGACGAAGCAGCCGAGCCGGTTGTCCATCGAGCGCGAGACGACCCGGTCGTTCGGGTACTCGAGCGGCTCGCCGGCGATCACCGCGACGTCGCCGATCCGCACGCGCGCCGCGCGCCTCGTCGCCGTCGGCGGCGCCGATGTCGACGTGCAGGTTGCGCAGCTCGGGCACCTGCTTGCGCTCCTCCTCCTTGAGCAGGTGGATCGGCTTCTTGCCGACGACGCCGTGCACGACGCCGTCGCGCGTGGCGATCTCGACGCGCTGGCCGACGAGGATGACCGGGTCCCAGCCGCCGACGCCGCTGAACCAGAGGAAGCCGTCGTCGTCGATGTGGTGGACGATCAGGCCGATCTCGTCGATGTGGCCGATCACGGCGAGCAGCGGCCCGTCGGCGGTGCCCTTGACGCGCGCGACGGTCGAGCCGACGGTGTCGTGGCTGACCTCGGCGAAGGCGGCGGCGGCGTCGCGGAAGACGGCGGCGGCGGCCTGCTCGTAGCCCGACGGCCCAGGGGCCGTCAGCAGCTTGCGCAGGACCTCGGGGACGGGCATGAGAGCGCGTGAGCTTAGCGGCGGTGCCGGCTCAGCGCCGCCGCGCTCCAGCAGCTGGCGCAACACGAACGGCAGGATGCCGCCGTGCTGGTAGTACTGGACCTCCTTCGGGGTGTCGATCCGGACCCGCGCGGTGAACTCCTGCTCGCCCGCGCGCACCGTGACCTGCTTGGCCTCGCCGTTCTCGATCCCGGTGATCGAGAGCTCCTCCTCGCCGGTCAGCCCGAGCGACTCGGCCGACTCGCCGTCGGCGAACTGCAGCGGCAGCACGCCCATGCCGACCAGGTTGGAGCGGTGGATGCGCTCGAACGACTGCGCGATCACGGCGCGCACGCCGAGCAGCAGCGTGCCCTTGGCGGCCCAGTCGCGCGACGAGCCCGAGCCGTACTCCTTGCCGGCGAGCACGACCAGCGGCGTGTCCGTCCTCGGCGTAGCGCATCGCCGCGTCGTAGATCGGCATCTTCTCGCCCTCGGGCAGCTTCACGCGTGAGGCCGCCGACGAGGTCGTCGCGCCCGCCGAGCAGGTTGCGCAGGCGGATGTTCGCGAACGTGCCGCGCATCATCACCTCGTGGTTGCCGCGGCGCGCGCCGTAGGAGTTGAAGTCGCGCTTCTCGACCCCGTGCTCGTTGAGGTAGAGCGCCGCGGGCGAGCCCTCCTTGATCGAGCCGGCGGGCGAGATGTGGTCGGTCGTGACCGAGTCGCCGAGCAGCGCCAGCACGCGCGCGCCCTCGATGTCCGCACCGTCGGCCGGCTCGCGCGGGACGTCCTCGAGGAACGACGGCCGGCGCACGTAGGTCGAGTCCTCCGACCAGGCGTAGCGATCGCCCTCGGGCACCTCGAGCGCGTTCCACTCCTCCCCGCCCTCGAACACCTCGCCGTAGGACTTCTGGAACATCTCCGAGCGCACCGCCTCCTCGACGACGCGCGCCGACCTCCTCCGACGACGGCCAGATGTCGTGCAGGAAGACGTCCTCGCCGTCGGCGTCCTGGCCGAGCGGCTCGTCGAGCAGGTCGATGTCCATCGTCCCCGCCAGCGCGTAGGCGACCACGAGCGGCGGCGAGGCGAGGTAGTTCATCTTCACGTCGGGGTTGATGCGGCCCTCGAAGTTGCGGTTGCCGCTGAGCACGGAGACGACCGCGAGGTCCTGGTCGTTGACGATCGCCGAGACCTCCTCGGGCAGCGGGCCCGGAGTTGCCGATGCAGGTCGTGCAGCCGTAGCCGACGAGGTGGAAGCCGAGCGCCTCGAGCGGCTCGACGAGGTTCGCCTCGGCGTAGTACTCCATCACGACCTTGGAGCCCGGCGCGAGCGACGTCTTGACCCACGGCTTGGACTGCAGCCCGCGCTCGACGGCGTTGCGCGCGAGCAGCCCCGCGGCGACCATCACGGACGGGTTCGAGGTGTTCGTGCACGACGTGATCGCCGCGATCACGACGTGGCCGTGGTCGAGCTCGGTCTCGGTGCCGTCGGCCAGCGTCAGCGCCACCTTGTGGCTCGCCCGCTCGGCGACCTGCACGCCGCCGGTCTCCGGAGCCCGCCGCCTCGGCCGGCCATGGCGCGTGCTCGTGAAGTCCGGCGTCGCTCGGGTCGCTGGCCGGGAACGATGTCCTCGAGCGGCTCGTCGCCTCCGTCGGCCTCCGGGCACGAAGCCGTCCAGCGCCATCCGGAACGACGCCTTGGCCTCGGTCAGCGAGACGCGGTCCTGCGGGCGCTTGGGCCCGGCGAGCGACGGCACGACCTCGCCGAGGTCGAGCTCGACGCGTCTCGGAGTAGGTCGGCTCCTCGGAGTCGGCGTCGTGCCAGAGGCCCTGCGCCTTGGCGTAGGTCTCGACGCGCTCGACGTGCTCGGGCGTGCGGCCGGAGAACTCGAGGTAGCGCAGCGTCTCGGCGTCGATCGGGAAGATCGCGCAGGTCGAGCCGAACTCGGGCGACATGTTGCCGAGCGTCGCGCGGTCGGCCAGCGGCAGGTTGGCGATGCCCGGCGCCGTAGAACTCGACCAGCTGGCCGACGACGCCGTGCTCGCGCAGCTTCTGCGTGACGGTCAGGACGAGGTCGGTCGCGGTCGCGCCCTCGCGCAGCTCGCCGCTGAGCTTGAAGCCGAGCACGCGCGGGATCAGCATCGGCATCGGCTGGCCGAGCATCGCCGCCTCGGCCTCGATCCCGCCGACGCCCCAGCCGAGCACGCCCAGGCCGTTGATCATCGTCGTGTGCGAGTCGGTCCCGACCAGCGTGTCGGGATAGAGCACGCCGTCCTTCTCGAACACCACGCGCGCGAGGTACTCGAGGTTGACCTGGTGCACGATGCCGGTGTCGGGCGGCACCGCCTTGAAGCCCTCGAACGCCGTCTGGCCCCAGCGCAGGAACGCGTAGCGCTCGCCGTTGCGCTCGTACTCGCGCTCGGCGTTGATCCGGAACGCCTGGGCGGAGCCGAACGCGTCGACCTGGACCGAGTGGTCGATCACCAGCTCGACGGGCACGAGCGGGTTGATCGCCGACGGGTCGCCGCCCATGTCGGCCATCGCGTCGCGCAGCGCGGCGAGGTCGACGACGCACGGCACGCCGGTGAAGTCCTGCAGGATCACGCGCGCGGGCGTGAAGGCGATCTCCTTCGACGGCTCGGCCTTGCGCGTCCCAGGTCGCGAGCGCCTCGATGTCCTCGTGGCGGATCCCGACGCCGTCCTCGTTGCGCAGCAGGTTCTCGAGCAGCACCTTGAGCGAGAACGGCAGCCGCGCGACGTCGAAGCGTCGACTGCAGCGCCTCGAGGCGGTAGATCTCGTACTGCTGCCCGCCGACCTCGAGCTCGGCACGCGCGTCGAAGGAGTTGTCGGAGCTCATAGACCCATGAGTCTCGCACCTCCAGAACGCGGCGAGGCCGCCCGTCGCCGGGCGGCCTCGCGAGCCTCGGATGTTCTCGAGCTCTAGCCGAGCCGGACGGTCTTCGCGGAGCGCCAGCCGTTGCCCCGCTTGTCCTTCGAGACGACCTGGACCTTGACGCGATCGCCGTCGGAGAGGACGCGGCGGCCACGCTTGTTCAGGGCGACCTCGACGTCCTTGCTCTGCGCCGCGCTTGAGCGTGGCCTTGCCCTTGCCGAGCAGCTTCCCGCCGCGCTTGAGCTTGACGACGCTCTTGCACTTCGCGGTCGCGACGCACTTCGAGGCCGCAACGCGACGCTGTTGCCGTCGAGCTGCGGCGTGCCCTTGATCGCGACGCGCGGGATGCCGCCGATCACGAGCTCGCACTGGCGCAGGAAGTCGAGCCGGTCGACGAACGCCAGGTCGATGCCCTGGTCGCAGGACACCGTGTCCTCGGCCCTGTCGATCGAGTTGACGATGTCGTGGCCCTTGCCGGCGCTGATCGCGTCGATCGCGTCGGTGCCCTTGATCCGGTCGTTGCCGTCACCGGCGTCGAGGATCGTCCGGATGCGGCCGGCGACGCCCTTGGCGCCCTTGATCCGGTCGTTGCCGGCGTTGGCCAGGAGATGCAGCGTCTCGGTCGTGCCGATGTCGACGCTGAACGGGCCAGGCCCGGGCGTCGCGAGCCGGTCGAACAGCACGCGGCCGGCCGCCGGCGGACGGCTTGATCGTGAAGAGCTCGTCCGCCGGCGCGCCGTTGATCTCGGAGACGTCGTTGCCGGCGCCGCCCTCGTTGAGGTCGTCGTCGTCGCCGCCGTTCCAGACGATCGTGTCGTCGCCGTCGCCGCCGCGCGCATCGTCGCGCGTGCCGGCCGGGTTGTCGTTGGGGACGATCCGGTCGTTGCCGGCGCCGCCGTCGATCAGGTCGGCGGCGTCCGAGCCGGTGATCGTGTCGTTGCCGTCGGCGCCCTCGACGTCGGCGTGCAGCCCGAGCGCCGCGATCCCGGCGTCGGACTCGAACGTGTCGTCGCCGCCGTTGAGGTTCATGTCGAGCCGCTCGGACGCGGTGATGTCGATGTTGAACGGCCCTGGCCCGGGGTCGGGGCGCGGTCGAACGTGGCGTGACCCGTCGTGGAGGCCTTGAGCGTGAACGCCTCGGCCGCGTTCGCGCCGTTGACCGTGACGGTGTCGTTGCCGGCGCCGCCGTCGTTGACGTCGTCGTCGTCGCCGCCGTTCCAGATCATCGTGTCGTCGCCGTCGCCGCCCAGCGCGACGTCGCGCGTGTTGAGCGGGTTGTCGTCGAGCGTGATCGTGTCGTTGCCGGCGTCGCCCGCGATCGTGTCGGCGCCGTCGCCGCCCTGGAGCGTGTCGTTGCCCTCGCCGCCGTCGACGTCGAGTGCGATCACTCCGGTCAGCGCTGCGGCGCCGAGGAAGTTGTCGTCGCCGCCGCCGGTGTTCATGTCGAGCCGCTCGGCGTTGACGATCTCGATGTTGAACGGAGCCGGGTTCGCCGCCGGAGCGATGCGGTCGAAGCGCACCTGGAAGCCGGGAGTCACGGAGGGCTTGGCGGTGAACGACTCGGCGCCGCCGCCGCCGTTGACCTGGATCGTGTCGCTGCCGGCGCCGCCGTCGTTGGTGTCGTCGTCGTCGCCCGGGTTCCAGATGATCGTGTCGTTGCGCTCGCTGCCGGTGATCGTGTCGTTGAGGTCGCCGCCGTCGATCGTCGTCGAAGCGACGTTCGGGAACGCCGCAGTGGTCACGCCGGCGAGGTTGATCGTGTTCGCGCCGGGCGCCGCCGTTGACGACGATCGACGTGATCGACGCACTGCTGCAGTCCGCGGTGGGATCGTCGCCGTTGACCTGCACGTTGCCGCCGTTGCAGCTGATCGTGATCGCGTCGGCCGCGGTCGCTGCGACGGTCAGCACGCCGCCGGCGACCGACGAGGTCACCGCCGCATTCGCCACGCCCGGGAACGCGAGCGCTGTCGCCGCTCCCGCCACCGCGAGCGTGCAGATGCGCGCCCTCGAGTTCTGCTTCCGATTTGCCACAGCGCTTCCTCCTTGATGCCGGGGGTATCGAGGCTGTGGA
Organism: uncultured Solirubrobacteraceae bacterium; assembly: GCA_963721315.1. Taxonomy (GTDB): domain Bacteria; phylum Actinomycetota; class Thermoleophilia; order Solirubrobacterales; family Solirubrobacteraceae; genus DASQMT01. The sequence continues at coordinate 552,476 of CAVRIU010000003.1, read as the reverse complement.
CGTGACGAGGCCGCGCGCTTATTCCCGGCTAGTGAACCTCCGACGGAATCCGTCGTGCGCCGGTCAGCTCGAACACCCAGAAGTCCTCGCCCATGCACCGGGACGGAGACGTTGAAGACCGGCACCTCGCCGAGCGCTCCGCGGAACGTGCCGGCATGCGCGTGGCCGTGCAGCACGAGGTCGGGATGGTGCTCGCGCAGCGGCGCCGCGAGCCGGTCGGTGCCGAGGAAGGGCCAGATGTCGGGGCGCTCGCCCTGCAGCGTCGCGGTGATCGGGGCGTAGTGCAGCAGCGCGATCCGGAACGGGCAGAGCGCGATCGCGCGCAGGGCGGCGTCGAGCCCGTCGGCCTCGCGCATCGACTCGGCGTAGACCGCGCGCATCAGCGGCTCGCCGAAGTCCGGGATGTGCGCGCCGTCGAAGCCGCCGCCGAACCCCTTGCAGCCCGCGACGCCGAGCTCGGTCCCGCACAGCTCGAGCACGCGGTGATCGCGCTCGAGCACGTCGATGCCGCCCTCGCGCAGCGCGGCGACGACCTCGTCGTGGCGATTGGCGTGCCAGTCGTGGTTGCCGAGCACCGCCAGCACCGGCACGTCGACGCCGCGCACTGCCGCGGCGACCATCGCGGCCTGCTCGGGCTCCCCGTGCGTGGTGAGATCGCCCGCCAGCAGCACCAGGTCGACGCGGCCGCGCAGGCCGGCGAAGGCCTCCGCCCAGCGCTCCTGGTCGCCCGCGCGGCCCGAGGTGGACGTCGCCGGTCGCCGCGATCCGGATCGCGCACTCGTCGCCCGGCGCAGCGCCCGGCGCGCCTGCTCGCCGTCGCGAGTGATCGCGATCGCGGCATTCGATCCGCTGAGCGGCCCGTAGCGCGCGGGCGGGGTGGCCGCTCAGGGTCGTCACAGCCGCCGGTTCGGACGCCGCTGGACCCGGGTAGCCGCGCCCTATGGCAGCAGACAGGTTCACGCGCGGGCGCCTGCGCACGGCTGGCCGAGGTGCGCCCCGAGCGCGGCCTGGTCCTCTCCGTCTTCTTCAACCTCGACCCGAGCGAGTTCGCCACCCCGGCGGCGCGCTCGACCGAGGTCAACTCCGTCGTCACCGCCGCGGCGCACCAGATCGACGAGGCCGAGGGCCTGGAGAGCCGACGAGCGCCAGGCGCTGCGCGCCGACGTCGAGCGCGTGCGCGAGGTGCTCAAGGGCTCGGACGTGGCGAGCGGCGGCACGCACGGGCTGGCGGTGTTCGCCTGCGGACCGGCCGACCTGCTCGAGGTCGTGCGCCTGCCGCACCCGATCGAGTCGCGCGCGCTGGTCGACGACCATCCGCGCGTCGAGCCGCTCGTGCGCACCGGCTCGACCGAGCGCTGGTGCGTGCTGCTGGTCAACCGCAGGACCGCGCGGATCTTCATCGGCGAGGCCGACGGGCTCGAGGAGGTCGACCAGATCGAGGGCGACACCCACCGCCAGCACGACCAGGGCGGCTGGTCGCAGTCGAACTACGCACGCTCGGTCGAGCAGGAGAAGCTCAACCATCTCGGCCACGCGCTCGACGACGCTGTTCACGCGCTTCAAGCGCCACCCGTTCGACCAGCTCGTGGTCGGCGCGCCCGACGAGCTGGTCGGCGAGGTCGAGGAGCGGCTGCACCCGTACCTGCGCGCGCGGCTCGCCGGGCCGGCTCGGCATCGACGTCGAGAACTCCTCCGCCGGCGCCGTGCAGGCGGCCGCGGCGGAGGTCGTCGAGCGCCACGTCGCCGCGGTCGAGCGCGAGGCGCTCGACCGCATGGCCCAGGGCATCGGCCGCGGCGATCGCGGCGTCTCGGGGCCGGAGGCCGTGATGGACGCGCTCGAGCAGGCGCGCGTGGAGATCCTGCTGCTCGCCGAGGACTTCGACGCGCCGGAGCTCGACCGGGCGCTCGAGAAGGCGATCAAGCAGTCCGCCGAGGTGCTCGTCGTGCGCCACCACGACGACCTCGTGATGCACAGCGGGATCGGCGCTGTGCTTCGATTCTGAGCGTGGCGCGAGCGCTCCTGATCGTCGACTTCCAGAACGACTTCACGCCCGGCGGCGCGCTCGCCGTGACGCGACGGCGATGCGATCGCCGCGCCGATCGAGCAGCTCGCCCGCTCGGGTCGAGTTCGACCTGGTCGTCGCGACGCGCGACTGGCATCCGCCGGACCACGGCTCGTTCGCCGCCCAGGGCGGGACCGTGGCCGGAGCACTGCGTGCAGGGAACGCCGGGCGCCGAGCTGCACCCGGCGCTGGACCGCGCGCTGGTCGACGTCGTCGTCGACAAGGGGCAGGACCCCGCCACCGAGGGCTACTCCGGCTTCGAGGCGACCGGCCTGGCCGAGCTGCTGCGCGAGCACGGGATCGACGAAGTCACGATCACCGGGCTCGCGACGGACTACTGCGTGCTCAACACGGCGCTCGACGCGCTGCACGAGCGGCTTCGGCGTGACGGTCGACTCGACCGCGGTGCGGGCGGTCGAGCTGGAGCCCGGCGACGGGCAGCGAGCGCTCGAGCAGGTCCGCCGCGCCGGCGGCAGCATCGCCTGAGCATTGACACGCGGCCCTCGGGAGTGCGAGGGTCGTGCCGACGAAGCGCGTTCTCCCCGGGAGGCAGGATGGAACGGCATGGCTCAGAGAGCTACTTCGTGCTCGGCGAGGGGCTGCTCGACGAAAGCGCCGGCGGCCGTGTCGAGCGCGCTCGCGGCCACCGCCGCGCCGCCGTTCCGCTTCTCGCGCATGGGACCGGGCGGCGCCGGCAGGCAGCTGCCCGAGCCGACCCGCAAGAAGGCCGGCGTCGCGATGACCGAGGGTGGCGGCGGCGCCTCGCAGGTGCCGGCCGGGTTCACCTACCTCGGGCAGTTCGTCGACCATGACATGACGTTCGACAAGACCGAGGTGATGCTGGGCCAGAACGTCTCGCCGGTCGACCTGCTGCAGGGTCGCTCGCCCAGCCTCGACCTCGACTCGCTCTACGGCGCCGGCCCGCTCGACCCCGGCTCGGCGCGGTTCTACGAGGCCGACGGCGTCCACCTGAAGCTCGGCAAGACGGTCGCGATCGGCGGCGACGCCGCGATGGACGGCTTCGACCTGCCGCGCGGCGAGGGAACCACGAACGCCGCCAAGCGCAAGGCGGTGATCCCCGATTTCCGCAACGACGAGAACCTCGCCGTCGCGTCCACGCACCTCGCGTTCATCCGCTTCCACAACCGGATCGTCGACACGCTGCCGGCAGCGACGCCGCCCGCGATGCGCTTCGCGCAGGCGCGCGAGCTGGCGACCAAGCACTACCAGTGGATGCTGCGCCACGACTACCTGACCGCGGATCTGCGCGCCCGGCGTGCTCAGCAACGTCTTCAACAACGGCCGCAAGGCCTTCGAGGTCGGCGCCACCCCGACGGACGTGCCGACGATGCCGATCGAGTTCTCGGTCGCCGCGTTCCGGCTCGGGCACGCGATGGTGCGCCAGAACTACAACTGGAACGCGCGCTTCGACAACGGCGGCGGCTCGCTCGACCTGCTGTTCCTGTTCTCGGGCACGAGCGGCAACTTCGCCGGCGAGCAGCGCCTGCCGAGCAACTGGATCGCCGACTTCCGCCGGTTGTACGACTTCAAGGAGGCGGGCCGCGCCGACCTGGCGGTGCCGGCGGGCAAGTTCAACCGCGCGATGCGGATCGACACGACGCTCGTCAACCCGCTGGCGAACCTGCCGGCGGGGTCGTTCGGCGGGCCGCAGGTGCCGTTCGACGACAAGCGCGCCAACCTCGCGTTCCGCAACCTGACGCGGGCCAAGATGGTGCGGCTGGCCACCGGGCAGCAGATGGCCCGCTTCCTCAAGAACCGGGGCGTGAACCTGACCGCGCTGACCAGGACGCAGATCAAGAACGGCAGCAACGGCGCCGACCTCGGCACGCTCACGCAACCGCAGCGCCAGGCGCTGCTCAAGGACACGCCGCTGTGGTTCTACATCCTGCGCGAAGCCGAGCTCAACGGCGGCAAGCTCAAGGGCGTCGGCGGGCGGATCGTGGCCGAGACGTTCCACCGCGCGATCGAGGGCAGCTCGGCCTCGATCGTGCGCGACCCGGCGTGGCGCCCGACGCTCGGCCCGGACTCGAGCACGTTCCGCATGGTCGACCTGCTGCTGTTCGCCTTCGAGGGCAAGAAGGCGCTGCTGGCGCCGCTCGGCTGATGCAGCGCGTCGATGTCGCAAAGGCGGAGGTCGAGTACGACGAGACCGACCCCGAGGGCTATCGCGCGGGCATGCTCCGCTTCGGCCCCCAGCTGGGCGCCAAGCGGACTGGCGCGAGCATCTACGAGCTGCCGCCGGGGCAGTCGATCTGCCCGTACCACTACGAGTACGCGGAGGAGGAGTGGCTACTCGTGCTCGAGGGCACGGTGTCGCTGCGCACGCCTGAGGGGACCGAGCCGCTGGAGCAGTCCGAGATCGTGTTCTTCGAGCGCGGTCCGGGCGGTGCGCACCAGGTTCGCAACGACACCGACAGCACAGTCCGCGTGCTGATGTGGAGCGAGGTCGTGCACCCGGCGGTGAGTGTCTACCCGGACAGCGACAAGATCGGCGTGTTCACGGGTGACAAGAGCCAGAACGTGATGGTCGAGCGGTCGAGCAACGTGGAGTACTTCCACGGGGAGGTGTAGGCGTCGGCGGACGTCAACGTCCCGGCGCGCGACGAGTTGACGTCGCTATGCGACGTGAAGTCGTCAAACGCCGCATTCGCCCCGCCCGCGCGAACCGCCACCCCGATACCGACCCGTCCCCCTTACTGCCGTAGTTGACCTTGAGCCCTAGACCACCCGCTCGAGCCGCGCGTTCGGCCGCAACTCGCGCCCCACCTTCGCGCACGGCTTGCCGTCGACGATCACGACGTCGGCGGTGAAGTCGTTGGCGCCGCGGATCAGCGACGAGCCGACGCCGTAGGAGTCGACCGGCACGGCGGCGGCCTCGAAAGCGCGGATGCGCTCCGCGTCGAAGCCGCCCGAGACGACGATCCGCACGTCGCCGAAGCCGTTGGCGTCGAGCTGCTCGCGCACCAGCCGCACCAGCTCGGGCGCCACGCCCTTCGGCGCGTGCTCGCCGTGCAGGCGCTCGAGCGAGCGGTCGGCGAGCCGATCGGACGTGTCGAGCCGCACGCCCCAGAGCGCCGGCCCGAGCTCGCGCGCCACCGCCAGCGCCGTGCTGACCGAGTCGTTGGCGAAGTCGACCAGCACGGTGACGTTCATGTCGTGCGCGTAGCGCCGCGCGAACGCCGCCGCGGCGGCGACCGTGTCGCCGCCGTAGGCGGCGATCAGCCCGTGCGGGACGGTGCCGACGCCGCGCCCGCCCCACCACGAGGCCTGCGCGTCGGTCGAGACGCCGATCGCGCCCGCGACGTGCGCCGCCCAGCCGTCGCCCGTCTGGACGAGCCAGTGATCGTGGCGCGCGGGGAAGAACAGGATCGGCTTGCCGCGGGCGGCCTCGACGACCTCGGCGACGTTGCGCATGATCAGCGTGCGGCGCGCGAAGCAGCCGAGGTAGACCGTCTCGAGGTGCGCGAACAGGTCGTACGGCCCCTCGATCGTCATCACCGTCTCCCACGGAGCGATCGCGTCGCCCTCGCGCAGCGCGTGCACCGCGAGCGCTTCCCAGCCGCTCTCCCAGGCGCCGTCGGCAAGCCGGCGCCCGGAGCACTGCTCGAGCACCGCGACCGCCTCGTCGACGCCACCCAGCACGGACTGCTTGCGCTGGAACACCTGCATCGTGACGATCGGGCTGCGACCCTCGAGCTCGAGCAGCTCCTTGGTGTAGTTGAAGTAGGCGTCGGAGTAGTAGCCGTCGCGGATCCGCTCCAGCGGGAGCCGGAACGTCTCGGGCGCGAGCCGCTCCGGCCTGGGCGTCACAGCCATTCGCGCCGCCTGCGCCAGAAGTAGACCGACGCGACGACGGTCGGCACGACCAGCCCGCCGACACCGAAGATCAGGAACGCGCGCAGCGACTCGACATGGTCGGTCAGCCAGCGGAAGTTCTGGCCGAAGAAGCTCGTGACCAGCGTCCAGATGAGGAAGAACGTCGCGAGCACGGTCAGCCGCGTGGCGAGCGCGTTGAGGCGATTGGAGTTCGCGTTGAAGTACGTCGTCGTCATCGCGGTGAGGTCGTCGGTCTGGCGATACAGCTCGTTCGTGACCTGCGTCAGGTGGTCGTCGACGTCGCGCAGATACGCGCGCGTGCCGTGGCTGAGGCCCGGCAGCTCGAGGATCGCCTCGGTCGCCAAGCCGAACTGGTCGCGCTGCGGGACGAGCCGGCGCTCGAGCAGCTGGACCTCCTGCTTGAGCCTGTAGATCTCACCGAGCTGGCGCCGATCGGTGTTGCGCAGCACCACAGCCTCGAGCGCGTCGATCCGGCCCTCGAGGTGGTCGACGACCGGGTAGAGCGCGTCGGTCAGGCCGTCGAGCACGCGGTAGAGGATGTAGTCCTCGGCTTCGTCGCCCGCCGGTGCCAGCGCCTCGTGCAGCGCGTCGAGCTCGACGCAGGGGGTGCGCCGGACGGTGAAGAGGAAGCCGCCCGAGATGTGCAGGTGCACCTCGACGAGCTCGGTGCCCAACCCGTTCGGCGTCACGCGCGCGCTCCAGTAGACCAGCAGCACGCGCTCCGGATAGCGATCGATCTTGGGCCGCTGATTGAACTCGCGCGTGTCCTCGAGCGCAAGCTCGTGCAGCCCCAAGAGCTCGCCCACGGCAACCAGGTCAGCGTCGGAAGGGCTCTCCAGGTCGAGCCAGAAGAACTGGTCGCTCGCGCGCAGGGCCTCGATCTGGTCGCGGTCGACCGCGGTCAGGACCTCCATCGAGGCCGCACCCTATCCGTGCACAACCTCCTGCACCGGCGCGAGCGCGGCGATCACGCGCTCGCGCCCGCGCGCGAGCCGCGACATCACGGTCCCGACCGGCGTCCCAAGCGCCTGCCCGGCCTCCTTGTAGGACAGCCCGAGCACGTCGACCGCGACGACGGTCTCGCGGAACGGCGAGTCGAGCGCGTGCACGACGTCGAGCACCTCGCGATGCTCGAGCGCACGATCGGGCAACAAGCCCGAGCGCGGGTCCTCGAGCTCCGGGCTCTCGTCGAGCGCGGACGTCTGGCGCCGCGCCGTCGCGCGATAGCGGTCGATCTGGGCGTTGCGCAGCATCGTCATCAGGTATGCGATCTCCGAGCCGCGCTTGAGGCGGCGGGGGCGGCGCAGCAGCGTGAGGTAGACCTCCTGCACCAGGTCGTCGGCGTCGGCGTGGTTGCCGGTCAGCGCGCGCGCTGCGGCGACCAGCCGGTCGAGATGGCGGACTGCACTATCGGCATCGAGCAACACGGGGAACCGGGGGCCTTTGTGGGGGTTGGCCAGGGTGGGGAGACGGGCGGTCTGTAATCGGGCGCCCAATCGAGCTCGGGAGAGTGTCCGGGAGCGCCCTACGGGAGCCCTACGGCACGTTTACGGCGCTCCGCCGGCTGCCGTAAGGTCCGTTCATGGAGTTCCGCGTGCTGGGGACGATCGAGGTGGCGGGCAACTCGCCCCCGGGCGCCAAGGAGCGCGCGATCCTCGCTCGGCTGCTGCTCGACCCCGGCCGCACGGTGCCGGCCGACGCGCTGCTCGAGGCCGTCTGGGAGGGCGTCCCGCGCGACGTGGCAGCGCGCTCGCTCGCCGTCCGCGTGGCCAACCTGCGCGCCTTCCTCGAGCCGGGGCGCGCGCGTGGCGCTCCCTCCTCGCTGCTCGTGCGCGACGGCGCCGGCTATCGCCTGGCGGTGGCGCCGGGTCAGGTCGACGCGGAGCGCTTCGAGCGCTGCGTGCGCACTGCCGCTGGACTAGCGCCCGCCGCCGCGCTCGAACTGCTCGACAACGCGCTGGCGCTGTGGCGCGGCACGCCCTTCGGCGAGCTCGCCGAGGCGGAGTTCGCAAGGGCCGAGGTGCGCCGGCTCGAGGGCCTGCACAGTCAGGCCGAGGAGACGCGCGCGCGGGCGCTGGTCGAGCTCGGCAGGCCGCTCGAGGCGATCGACGACCTGCGCCGGCTGGTGGCCGCGGACCCGCTGCGCGAGGAGCTCGTGGCGACGCTGATGCTGGCGCTGTACGCCGCCGGCCGCCAGGTCGAGGCGCTCGCGGCCTACCGCGAGCTGGCCGGGCGGCTGCGCGAGCTGGGCCTGGCGCCCGGTGTGGCGACGCGCGCGCTCGAGCAGCGCATCCTCGAGCACGACGCGACGCTCGCGGCGCCGAGCGCTGCGCCCGCCGGCCCGGCGCAACCCGTGGCCCCGGCGGGGCGCGAGCCCGAGCTGGCGCGGCTGCGCGCGGCGCTGGCGCGGGCGCTCGCCGGACGCCGCGCCGGCGTGCTCGCGTGGGGCGAGCCCGGCGTCGGCAAGTCCACGCTCGTGGACTCGTTCCTGCACGAGGCGACCGCCGGCGCGGCGGCAGGCGTCGGGCAGTGCCTCGCCCAGCGCGGTCCGGGCGAGCCGTACATGCCCGTGCTCGAGGCGCTCGGCGCGCTGGCGCGCGGCCCTGCCGGCGAGACGGTCATCGCGGCACTGGCCGAGCGCGCGCCGACGTGGCTCGTGGAGCTGCCGTGGCTGCTCGGCGAGCACGCCGGCGCCGAGGCGGTGCGGCAGCGTGCGCAGGGCTCCACCCGCTCGCGCATGCTGCGCGAGATGCTCGAGGCGCTCGACGCGGTCTGCGCCGCCGTGCCGATCGTGCTCGTGCTCGAGGACCTGCACTGGGCCGACGACTCGACGCTCGACCTGCTCGCCGCGCTGCTGCGCCGCCGCGAGCCCGCGCGGCTGCTGCTGCTCGGCACCTACCGCGCCGAGGGCTCGGCGCCGGTCGTCGAGCTGGCGCACGAGCTGAGCGTGCGCGGGCTCTGCGAGGAGCTGGCGGTCGGCCGGCTGGCGCCGGCGGCGGTCGCGGCGCACCTCGAGTCGCGCTTTCCGGCGGCGCCGTTGCCCGACGGCTTAGTCGACGTGCTGAGTGACCGCTCGGGCGGCAATCCGCTGTTCATGCGCAACCTGCTCGACCATTGGCTCGCCGAAGGCGCGCTGGTGGAGCGCGCGGGCGCGGTCGAGCTGACGCGCGAGCTGGAGGCGCTGGAAGCCGGTGTCCCGCCGACGTTGCACGCGCACATCCGCGACCAGCTCGACCGGCTGCCGGGCGAGGACGCCGAGCTGCTCGGCGTCGCGAGCGTCGCCGGACGCAACTTCTCGGTCGACACGCTCGCCGCCGTGCTCGAGCGCGACCGCGAGGCGGTCGCCGCGCGCTGCGCCGAGCTGGCGCGGCGCACCCGGCTGATCGAGCGGCGCAACGGCGGCCACGGCTTCCAGCACGACCTGCACCGCGAGGTGCTCTACGAGCTGCTGGCGCCCGACGCGCGTGCGCGGCTGCACGCGCGCGTCGGCGCGCACCTGGCCGACAGCTACGGCATGGCGGCATCCGGCATGGCGGCGGAGCTCGGCTTCCACTTCGTCGCCGGCCGCGATCCGGCGCGCGCCGTGCGCTTCCTGCGCCTGGCCGCGGAGCGCGCGTTCGGGCGCAACGCCCATGCCGAGGGCATCCGCCATCTGCGTGCGGCGCTCGACGCCGCGGCACAGCTCGACGCGGGTTCCGACCGCACGCGCTCGGAGGTCGAGCTGCTGTCGTCGCTCGGCCAGGCGCTGGTGGCGACCGGCGGCTGGTCGGCCGCGGAGGCCGAGGACTCGCTGCTGCGCGCCCGCGCGCTCGCGGCACGACTGTCCGACAACGAGCCGCTGGTCGCCGTGCTGCTCGCGCTGGCGACGCTGTACGAGCTGCGCGGCGAGTTCACGCGCGCGAACGCGATGGCGCGCGAATGCCAGCGAGCTGGTGCCGAGCGGCGACGCCGGGCACGAGCTCGAGACGACCGAGCTGCTCGCCTGCAACCTCTTCCACCAGGGCTCGTTCGCGCGCGCGCTCGAGTACGCCGAGCGCGGCGTCGAGCTGTTCGAGTCCACCGCGGCGCCCGGTGGCTACAGCACGTTCCCCGCGACGCTGGGCGACAACGCCGGCGTCTCCTGCCATGACTGGGCCGGGCTGGCGCTGTGGTTCCTCGGCAAGCCCGACAGCGCGCTCGCGCGCGCCACGCACGCGCTCGAGCTGGCGCGCGACCAGAGTCGCGCCTACAGCCTCGCCACCGCGCGAGCGCAGATGGCGGTCGTGCACCAGTGCCGGCGCGAGCCCGGGCCGGCGCTGGAGTGGGCCGAGGCGACGATCACGGCGGCACAGCAGCTCGGCTACGTCTACCGCGAGGCGATGGGACGCGTGCTGCGCGGCTGGGCGCTCGCGCAGCTCGGCGACGCGTCCCAGGGCGTGCGCGAGATCAACGCAGGGCTGGCCGCCTCGCGCAGCACCGGCGCGCGCATGGACGACCCGCATTACCTGGCGCTGCTCGCCGAGGCGCAGCTCGCCGCCGGCGATCTCGACGCGGGCGCGGGCGCGGTCGCCGCCGCGCTGGAGCTGGCCCAGCGCGAGCGCTCGCTGTTCTACGAGCCCGAGCTGCACCGGCTCGACGGCGCGCTGCATGCGGCCGCCGGCCGCGCCGGCGCCGCCGAGGCCTGCCTGCGGCGCGCGCTGGCGGTCGCGCGCGAGCAGGGGTCCAAGACGCTCGAGCTGCGGATCGCGACCGACCTCGCGGCGCTGCTCGCGGACCCGGCCGCGGCGGCCGAGGCGCGTGCGACGGTGGCGACGGTGCGGGCCGGCTTCGCGGAGGGCCACGGCACGCACGACCTGCGCGCGGCCGTGGCCGTGCTCGAGCCGGTGGGTCAGGCGATCGCGCCCGAGCCGGCGAGCGCCAGCACGAGCAGGCCGAGCGCGACCCGGTAGACGACGAAGACCGCCGTGGAATGGTGCGCGAGCCAGCGCAGCAGGAAGGCGATCGACGCGTAGCCGACCACGAACGCGAGCAGCGTCGCGAGGATCGTCGGGCCCGTGCCCGCGCCGCCCTCCTCGCCGATCTTGCGCAGCTGGAACAGCCCCGAGATCACGACCGCCGGCACCGACAGCAGGAACGAGTAGCGCGCGGCCGCGGCGCGGTCGAAGCCGAGCAGCAGCCCGGCGGTGATCGTGGCGCCCGAGCGCGACACGCCCGGCACCAGCGCGCACGCCTGCGCGAAGCCGATCAGGATCCCGTCGCGTCGCGTGATGTCCTCGATCATGCGGTCGCGGCGCGCGACCCGCTCCGCGTACAGCAGCAGCGAGGCCGAGCACTATCAGCGTGGTCCCGATCACGTACAGGTTGCGCGCGCCGCTCTCGATCTGATCGGCGAAGAGGAACCCGAAGACCGCGATCGGGATCGTGCCGAGCACGATGTACCAGCCCATCCGGGCATCCAGTTCGGAGCGCAGCTCGGGCCGCCCCAGGCTGGCCACCCAGGTGCGGGCGATCCGCCACAGGTCGGCGCGGAAATACAGCAGCACGGCGGCCATCGTCCCGAGTTGCGTGACCGCCGTGAACGCCGCTCCCGGATCCTCCCAGCCCAGGAACGCGGGCACGATCCGCAGGTGGGCGGTGCTCGAGATCGGCAGGAACTCGGTCAGCCCCTGGACGATCCCGAGGACGATGGCTTGGAAGGCGTCCACGGGCGGCGGGGGATGCTAGAACGCGTGCTTGCGCGTCAGCGGGCGACACGCAGGGCGGGCACGGCCGCCCCCGCGACGGTCGTGACAGGCTGGGCAGCCGCGCGCGGCGCCGCGGTCGCGCGCAGCACCTGCTCGACGACTTCCGGGTCGAGTTGAGTGCCGGCGCATTCGCGCAGCTCGCGCCCGGCGACCTCCGCGGACAGCGCCGCGCGGTAGGAGCGGGTCGTGGTCATCGCGTTCCAGGTGTCGCAGGCGGAGATGATGCGTGCCTCGAGCGGGATCGCGTCGCCGATCAGACCGTCGGGGTAGCCGGCGCCGTCCCAGCGCTCGTGATGCAGGCGCACGATCCTGCCGACCTCGCTCATGAAGCCGCCGACCTGGTCGAGCATGCGCTGGCCCTCGAGCGTGTGGGTCTTGACGATCCGCCACTCGTCGTGGTCGAGCTTGCCCGGCTTGTTGATGATCTCCTTCGGGATCGCGACCTTGCCGACGTCATGCAGGAGCGCCGCGAACTCGAGGTTGCGCAGTCGGTCGGCGTCGAGCCCGAGCCGCTTGCCGATCTCGAGCGAGAGCATGACCACGCCGCGCGAATGCTCGCCGGTGTAGTGGTCGTCGGCCTCGACGACGTTGCCGAGCACCAGCGCGGTCCCGCGATAGGCGTTGTTGAGCTCGATCAGTCCTTCGACGCGGCCGCGACGCTCGCGCCCGAAGGTGCCGAGGATCACGAGCAGCGGCAGCACGGCCAGCACCGCCAAGGGCTCTTCGGTGACATGCCACGCGACCAGCAGCCCGACCGGCGCGAGCGCCACGTCGACCGCGTAGACCCACGCTTCGCGCAGCTGCTCGCGCAGGCTCGCTCCCCGCAGCAGCAGCTCCATCGCCGCCGACGCGCCGAAGTCGCAGACGAGCTGTGCCGCGAGCGCCGCGATCAGCAGCAGCGGTGCCGCCGCAGCTGCGCTCGCGGGAGCTGCGGCGCACAACACGGCCGCGGGGCCGATCGCGAACCACGCGCTGCCGAGGAAGCGCAGCAGCCGGATCGGCCGCAGCTCGCCGCGGACGACGTCGGGCAGGTGCGCGATCACCAGCGCGAGCACCACGACCGCGGGCGCCAGCACCGGCGGCACCGTGAAGAGCAGCGGCACGAAGGCGATCTGGACCGGCACCGTGAAGCCGGTGCCCGTGTCGAACCGCGCGCGCAGCGCGACGATGAGCACGACCAGGCAGCAGGCCGCCGACAGCGGGTGCCACTGCTCGCGCGCGGGCGGGAACAACAGGACCAGGAGCGCCAGCGCCAGCACGAAGCCGCCGCCGACGATCCACTCGGCCCGGCGCTCGGCCGGGGAGAGCGTCTCGACGTGGCGGTTGAGCGCGTCTGCGATCTGCTCCTGCTCGCGCAGGCTCGGGTCGAGTCCCATCTCAGACGATGATCGGTTTCCGGCGGAGGCGACTTGAGGTACGGCCGGAGCGGACGCTGATGTCCGCTCCGGCTGCTGCGATCGCTTGCGCTAGGAGCGCATGCGCGGGTCGACGAACACGTCGTCGATCCGGACCTCTGCCGCCGTGCTGGACTTCCGCACCGCGGTGAAGCGGATCGCGACGTAGCGCGAGCCCGCGACCTGTCCGCCGAACTCCGGCTTGAGGTCGACGTCCGGCGTCACGCGCCAGCCACCGGCGACCGTCTGGCCCTGGTAGCCGTCGAACGTCTTGACCTCGGTCCACTCCGGGTTGCGGAGCTGCGGGTAGACGACCTCGGCCCTGATCTCGAGGCCGGCGGCGTTCTTGCCGACGACCTTCTGCGCGAAGCGCAGGTGCGGGTAGTCGAGGTCGACGCACATGCCCGGCGAGATCGCCGAAGCGCCGGCCGGCAGTGCGAGGCCGACGCCGCGCGTGGCGTCCGTGGCGAGCCGCGCGCCGCCCGCGAGCTGCCAGCCCGTGGCGACGTTGTTGGTGAACGACCCGTAGGGAGCGAGCACGTAGGTGCGCGAGTCGCCGAGCGACCGGTACGGCCACGCCCACGCGGGCTTGTCGCAGGTCGTGTTGGACGCCTCGGTGTACTGGATCGTCGACTGCAGCGGGGAGACGTTCGCCTGCGCCGGACCGGCGGCCAGCGCCAGCAGCGCAAGCGCTCCTGCAAACGTACGGGTGGCGACCCTGGTCGCCGGGTTGGATGACATCTGAGGCCTCTTTCTCATCAGGTTGTGAGAAGCCCCCTCGGCAGGGTCCGGGGGGCACTTGATAGGCCGAACGACCAGATTCCTGATGCTGGACGTATGGACGAGCGGCGGCTCTTCGTCGAGTCCACGCGCGTTAGATCAAGCGGCCGCGCAGATCTGGCGATGCAAGTCCGACATCAGAGCACGCCTTCTCGACAAGGGCACCCCCGCCGCGAGGCGGGTCCGCAAAGCCACGGGACTCCGCCGGAGTCAGCCGGGCTCCCGGAGGGGAACGTTGCAGGGGCTGCTCGCCTCATAAAGGTGGGACTTCCATGTCCAGCCCGACTCATGTCAAACGCGTCGGCGTCGCCGTCGCCGCGTGTCTTGCCCTGGCGGCGATTCCCGCTGCCGCACAGGCCGCGACGCCCGTCGGGCTCGGCACAGCCGGGAACTTCTCGGTGCTGGCCGGTTCGACGGTCACGAACACCGGGCCCGACCACGATGAGCGCGCAGCTCGGGCTGCACCCGGGCACCTCGGTCACGGGCGCGCCGGTGGCGTCGGCCACGCACATCAGCGACGGTCCGGCACTGCGGGCCAAGAACGACCTCGTCACCGGCTACAACAACGCGGCAGGACAAGCCTCGACGGCGCTGGCGACGGCCGAGCTGAGCGGCCGGCGGTTCGTGGCGGGCGCCTACAAGGCCTCGTCCGCACTGCGGCTGTCAGCCGGCTCGGTGACGCTCGACGCGCAAGGTGATCCCAACGCCGTCTTCATCTTCCAGATCGGCTCGACGCTGATCAGCGGCTCTGGCACCAGCGTCGCGCTCGTCAACGGCGCCCAGGCCTGCAACGTGTTCTGGCAGGTCGGCTCGTCGGCGACGTTCGGCACCGGCACGACGTTCGTCGGCACCGTGATGGCGCTGACGACGATCACCGCCAACACCGCGGCGACGTTCAACGGCCGCCTGCTCGCCCGCAATGCCGCGGTCAACCTGGACACGAACACGATCATCACGTCCGGATGCGCCCCGGGAACCGCTGGTGGTGACGGGACGACCGGCCCCGGGAACGTCGGACGGGTCGCCCACGGGCGATCAGGCTCCGCCCGGCAGCGCCTCGAATCGCAGGGGCACCGCGCGGCTGCAACGCGTCCCGGGATCGCCGGACTCACCGGGCTCGCCGGGCTCGCCGGGATCACCGGGCTCGCCTGGGACCAGGGCTTGCGCTGAAGGCTTCCGCGGCAGGGTCGCTCGGTCGCCAGATCAAGCGCGTCGTGTTCCGCCTGGACGGCAAGCGCATCGCCAGCCGGAAGCAGTCCCCGTTCAAGGTGTTCGTGCGCGCGCTTCCGGGCCGCCACGTCGTCACGGCACGGATCACGTTCAAGGACGCGACCGCCGCCAAGACGAGGAAGCTGAACTACCGCGCCTGCGCCGCAGCACTGCTGCGCCCGCGCCAGGGCCCGTCGCAGTTCACCGGATGACCCATCGCTCCGGCGACGTCCCGCGATCCCCCGGCTCACGCCGGGGGATGCGGGCGTCGGCGGTGGCGCTCGTCACGGCCGGCAGCTGCCTCTTCGCCGATCGCTGCGGCGCGTGCCGCCGAACCGCACGTACCCGCCGCATGGCGAGCTCGTCGAGCTCAAGCAGGACCACGTCGCGCGCGCCGCGCCTGACGCCGCCGCTCGCCGGATCGAGCGGGTCGCCGTACGGCGTCCGCTGACGGGCGTGCGAACAGTCCTCCCTGTGCTCGGCTCTGCCGTCGACACCGAAGGCGGCGGCTGGCTGCGCGTCCGGCTCCCAGGCCGCCCGAACGGACACCGCGGCTGGATCCGGGCCGAGCAGGTCCGCAGCAGGTCGACCGCGTGGCACATCACCTTGGACCTCTCCGAGCGCCGGGTCCGCGTCTACCGCGACGGGAGCGTCGAGCGCCGCTTCCGAGCGGTCGTGGGCAACCCGTCGACGCCGACTCCGCGCGGCCGCTTCTTCATCGAGGAGACCGTCGCGCTCTCACCCACAGATCTCGGCGGCCCGTTCGCGCTGGCTGCCAGCGCACGCTCGCCCGTGCTGCAGGAGTTCGCCGGTGGGCCTGGCCAGATCGCGCTGCATGGGACCGACAACCTCGCCGGCGCGCTCGGGACCGCCGTCTCGCACGGCTGCATCCGGCTCAGCACGAGCGCGATCACGTGGCTCGCAGGACGGATCGGCGGCGGAGTACCGCTGACGATCGTGCGCTAGCGCCGCGCGTGCGACCTGGGCGCCGAGCGCGCGGCGCGCGGGCCGTGCGCGCGACGGCGTGGGCGGTTCGGGAGGTGGCGTCGGGAGCGCCGTCAGAGCACGCCGTGACGAGACACCGAGCTTGCGGAAGATGCTGCGGGCGTGCGTTCGCACCGTCTCGACGCCGATCTGCAGCGCCAATGCGATCTCGGCGTTCGAGCGGCCATGCGCGCAGCAGCTGCAGCACCTCGCCCTCGCGCTGGGTGAGCAGCGAATCGCCGGCCTGTGCACCGTGCGCGTCGTGGGCGCCGCGCGGCATCAGCTGCAGGCCACGCGAGGCGAGGTGGATCGCGCTGCGGACGTCGCGCGCCTGCGTGTCCCGCGCGAGGCACGCGCTGGCACCGAAGGCGAGCAGCTGGGCCGCCTCGGTGGTCGACAGCCCCTGCCCGAGCAGCACGAGCCGCGTCTGCGGATGCTCGATGCTGAGCTTGCGCACCTCCGCGGGGTTGCGCAGCGCGCCGACGTCGAGGATCAGCACCTGCGGGCGATGCGCGCGCAGCAGCACCCCGATGCGGTCGTGGGCGATGTCCTGCGCGACGACGAACACGTTCGGGTCGTCCGCGAGCAGCGTGCGCAGCCCGAGCGCGATCAGGTCCTCGAAGCGAGCGATTGCGACGGTGATCGGTGAGCGTGTCTGCATCGGGCGAGGGCGCTGCTCGCGCCGGTCACGCGTCTCATCGGCAGCCAGCGGCCAGAGGGTGAGCCGGGCGCCACCCGTAGCTCACCCCTCTACTCCCCCCAAGATCACCCCTTCCAGGTGACAGCGCGAGGCGCAGCGCGGGCGACGCTGTGCAGATGGCCCCGTACCGCATCCTCGTCGCCGCCGCGCTCGTCCGCCGCGCTCGGCCTCGCCGGGACCGCGGATGCCACGCAGCGCGCCGCGGCAAGCCACGTGCCGGCGGCCTCGACGTCCAATGTCGCGGCGAAGACGACGGCCCGGCCGAACGCGAAGTCGCTCGCGCCGCTCGCCGCCGCGGTCAGCGTCGGTCAGCGCTACTGGGGCGCGGCTCCGTGCAACGGCAACGTCCGCGTGCTCGCCGGCCAGCCGCTGGCTTCCGGCCTCGGTCCGGCCACCGACGCATGGGTCACGTTCGACTCGCCGCTGGGGAAGAACAACCTGGCCGCCCCGGCGAGCAGCTACACCAACTGCACGATCTCGTTCGCCGCGAGCGGCGCCTGGCCGACCGTGGCGAGCATGCGGGCCGACTGGAACATGTTCTGCACCACGATGACCCACGAGCTCGGACACCTGCTCGGCCATGCCCACGACGCCGCACCCGGCAGCGTCATGGCGCCCGTCTTCAACGATCGCTCGAGCGTCACGCAACTGTGCCGGACCAGCCGTCCGGGCCGGGCACGGCGCTAGCGGGCGCGCTTGACACTCGCGGCGGGCCGTGATCGGCTTCGCCGCAGTGGCAATACGGACGACTCCGCGCCGCACGGCGCTGGCACTCGCGCTCGTGCTCGCGGCCGTCGCCGCCGGCCCGGCCGCGGCGGCACCGGCTCCGGCGGAGATCCGCGTGATGACGTTCAACATCTGGCTGGGCGGCGACGTCGTCGACTTCGGCAAGGTGACCGAGACGATCGAGGCGGCGCGGGCCGACATCGTCGGCCTGCAGGAGGCCGAGGGCAACACGCGCCGCGTCGCCGCCGCGCTCGGCTGGCCGTACTGGAGCGACCGCCTGCACGTCGTCTCGCGCTTCCCGCTGATCGACCCGCCCGCGGCGAACGGCGAGTACGTTCTGGCACAGGTCCGGCCCGGCGAGGTCTTCGCGCTCGCGAACGTCCATCTCACCTCCGACCCGTACGGCCCCTACGCGGTACGCGAGGGCCGGTCGCTCGCGCGCGTCCTCGCGCTCGAGCGGCGGACGCGACTGCCCGAGATCAGAGCGACTCTGGCGGCGCTCGAGCCGCTGCGGCGGCGCGCTGTGCCGACGCTGATGACGGGCGACTTCAACACGCCGTCGCACCTCGACTGGACCGCCGCGGTCGCCGCCGTCCGGCCTGAGGTGCGCTACCCCGTCGCCTGGCCGGTGACCAGGGCGCTCGCGAGCGCCGGCTTCCAGGATGCCTACCGCGTCGCGCACCCGGATCCCGTGGCGGCGCCCGGGATCACGTGGACGTTCGGCTACCCGTTCCCGCGCCGGGCGGCGGACGAGGTGATCGACCGGATCGACCTGATCGAGGCCTCCGCCGGCGTGCAGGTGCTCGACAGCGGCATCGCCGGCCCGCCGGGTACGCCGGACGTGACCGTCCCGATCGATCCGTACCCGTCCGACCACCGGGCCGTCGTGGCGAGCGTCCGGCTGACGCCGGCCGTGCCGTCGCCGTTCGCCTCGGTGCTGCAGCGGCGCGTGGTGCGCGGCGAGCCGATCGGCGTGCGCTACGCCGCCCCGCGCGGCGAGGGCAGCGACCAGCTCGCGATCGTGCGCGCGGGCGAGCCGGCCGACCGCGCGATCATGACGCTGCCGCCACAGGAGGCCAGCTTCTTCGGCTCGGTCAGCTTCGGCTCGGGCGGGCTGGAGCCCGGGCGCTACGACGCCTTGCTCGTCACGCGCGGCGACCGCGTCCGCTCGCGCAGCACGTTCTGGGTCGTCAGCCCGGACGCGCGCGCATTGGTGCGCGTGAGCAAGCGCGTCCGCGCGGGTGCGCCCATTCGCGTGCGCTGGCGCGACGCGCCCGGCTTCCGGCGCGACTGGGTCGGCGTCTGGAAGGCCGGAGCGAAAGATCTCTACAACGACTACCTCACGTTCGCCTACACCGGCGCGAAGGTGGCCGGCGCGACCACGATCGCCGGCGACGCCAAGACGTTCCCGCCCGGTCGCTACGTCGTGCGGCTGATGCGCGACGACGGCTACGCCGAGCTCGCGCGGTCGTCGTTCAGGGTCCGCCCGCGCTAGCGCCGTCAGCCGACGGCCGGTACTCGTCGCGCTCGGTGCACGTGCTGGTAGCGCAACGCCGGTCCCGTGGCGGGCGATGTCGTCGAGAGCGCCGATCAGCAGGTCGACGTCCTGCTCGGTGCTGCCGAGCCCGAGGCTCGCCCGGACCGCGCCGGGCAGCGGCGGGGTAGACCCTGCCTGCAGCTCGGCGCGGAGCCGCTGGACCTCGCCGTCG
This sequence comes from uncultured Solirubrobacteraceae bacterium, assembly GCA_963721315.1. Classification (GTDB taxonomy): domain Bacteria; phylum Actinomycetota; class Thermoleophilia; order Solirubrobacterales; family Solirubrobacteraceae; genus DASQMT01. The sequence continues at coordinate 533,330 of CAVRIU010000003.1, read as the reverse complement.
CGGGATCCCCAGCAGGTGGACGATCAGCGGATGCGCGCAGAAGCAGCCGTGGCGGACGCCGATCGCATGCTCGGCGCTGAGGATCGCGGCCAGGAGCGGATGACGGTATCCGCGCAGGGAGAAGCTCGCGACACCGACGCGGTCGACGCCGTCACCGCTCCAGAGCGCGAGCTGCTCGAGACCCGGAACCGCGGCCAATCCGCGCCGCAGCCGTCCGCCGAGCGCCCGCTCGTGCTCCGCGACGGCCGCCATGCCGAGCGCGTCCAGCGCGCGGCAGGCGGCGCCGAGCGCGACGACTCCGACGACGTTGGGCGAACCGGCCTCTTGCCGCTCCGGCGCGTCCGCCCAGATGACGTGATCGAGCGTCACCAGCTTGACCGCGCCACCGCCGCGCAGCAGCGGCGCCGGCGTCGCCGAGCCGGCCGGCGGGACCGACCAGCGCCCCCGCGCCGAACGGCGCGTACAGCTTGTGGCCCGACAAGGCGAGGAAGTCGATGCCTGCAGCGCTCATGTCGATCGGGCGGTGCGGAACGAGCTGAGCGCCGTCGACGAACAACTGCGCGCCGTGGCGATGCACGATCTCGGCGAGCCGGGCGAGCGGCCACACCTCGCCGGTGACGTTCGACGCGCCCGTCACCGCCACCAGGTCGATCGACGGTCGCGCCGAGCTCAGCGCGCGCTCGCAGGCCGCGCACAGCGCGTCGGCGGACTCGGGAAACGGGAGCACCTGGAGGTCGTGGCGGCGCCAGGGCAGCATGTTGGCGTGATGCTCGACCGGGCTGCTCAGCACGCGCGCGCCCGGGGGCAGCGCAGCGGCGAGCACGTTGATCGCCTCCGTCGTGTTGCGGACGAAGATCACCTCGGCGTCGCACGGCGCACCGACGAAATCCGCGACCACGGCGCGCGTGCCCTCGAACGCCTCCGTGGCGACCTGCGACTTCATCCCGCTGCCGCGATGGACGCTGCTGTACCAGGGCATGAACGCCTCGACGGCCTGCCAGACCTCGGGCAGCGCCGGCGTGCTCGCGGCGTAGTCGAGGTTGACGTAGCGGCGCGACCGTCCGTCCGCACACAGGACCTCGGTGTCGGCGCCGAGCAGGCGCACGTCGGCGCAGCGACGGCGCCGGGCGGATGCGCGTTTCGGCGTGGCGGCGTCGCGGGCGGGGCGCGCGCGGACGCGCGCCCCGCTCACCACTCGCGCCAGCAGCAGGGCACTTGGCGCGTTGAACATGACCGGCTCAGATGTTCGCCTGGAAGTAGACGACGACGTCCGAGAACGTCAGCGAGCCGTTGCCGGCCGTGAGCTCGGCCTTGAGCTCGTTGTCCTGCAGCTTGAGGATGTCGCTCTCGTAGATCTCATGCCATGTCCGGCCCATGTCCGACCGGTAGGTGATCTCCGAGACGACGGTTTCGTTGAGGGTCCACTTGAGCTTGAGGCTGCCGTCTCCGACGACGGGGACGACGCGGAACATCAGGACGCCGCGAGCGCCCAGGTTGGCGGCCGGAGCGTCGAACTCCGCGAGCGTGAAGTCGCGGTCCCCGGTGGGGTACGCGAGCGTCGTGGAGCTGCTCTGGAGCGTGATGCAATCGGTGATGGTCGGCATGGCGCCTCCTTGGATCTGCTGGCCTCGGCAGGGGTGCGAGGATCTGCTTGCCAAGCTAAGGAGCGCGTGGTGACCTTCGCTACGTGGACCCACCGCAGGCTTTTGCGACGGAGCCCGGCGCTCGCACCCAGCTCCTGGAGCGCGAGGCCGAGCTGGGACAGCTCGGCGCTGCGCTGCGCGTAGCCGCAGCGGGCGCCGGCGGCATCGTGCTGGTCGAGGGCGCGCCGGGAATCGGCAAGAGCTCGCTCCTGCGCGCCGCAGCGGGGCTCGCCAGAGCGGAGCGGATGACCGTCCTGCGCGCTCGCGGCGGGGTGCTGGAGCGAGAGTTCGCGCTCGGCGTCGTGATCGGGCTGCTGGCGCCGAGCATCGAGCCGCTGACGGACGGCGAGCGTGAACGGGTCTTCGCGGGCGCGGCCGGGCTGGCGCGCCCGCTGTTCGAGGACGTGCCCGACCGAGCGGCGGCCGATGATCGCCTGTTCGCACGGTTTCACGGCCTGCACTGGCTCTGCGCGCGGCTTGCCGAGCAGCGCCCGCTCGCCCTGATCGTCGACGATGCGCACTGGGCGGACGTGCATTCGCTGCGCTTCCTCGCCTACCTGGAGGCCCGGATCGAGGAGCTGCCGGCCTGCCTGATCGTCGCGGTCCGGACGGGCGAGGCGGCCGCCGCGCCGGCAGCCCTCTCCCAGCTGGTGGAGCGCGAGCCGCTGACGGCGATCCGGCCGCTGCCGCTCAGCCCAGCGGCTGTCGCCGAGCTCGTGCGCGGCAGCCTCGGCGAGCAGACGGAGGATCAGGTCTGCGCCGAGTGCGCCCGGACGACCGGCGGCAACCCGCTGCTCGCGCGCCAGCTGATCGCCGCGCTCGAGGAGCGCGGCGGCGACCGCGCAAGCCTCGACGCCGGTGCGATCGCGGCGATCGGGCCGTTGTCCGTGGCCCGGTTCGTGACCGACCGGCTGAGCCGGCGCGCACCGGCAGTCGCAGTCGTCGCCCAGGCGCTGTCGATCCTCGGCGACGACGCCTCGCTGGCTGACATCGCGAAGGTCGCGGGCATGGAGGGCGCGCGGGCGGGGGCCGCGGTGGACGCGTTGATCGCGGCCGGGCTCCTGCATCCCGGCCTCCCGCCGCGGTTCGTCCACCCGATCATCCAGCAGTCGCTGCAGGACTCGATCGCGCCGGCCGAGCGCGCCCGTCTGCATCTGTCTGCGGCGCGCGAGCTGGCGCGCGACCCGGATCGGTGCGAGCGCGTCGCCGCCCACCTGCTCGCCGAGGGCGCAGCCGGACCGGTCGGCGAGCGCTGGGCGCTCGACGCGCTGACGGCCGCGGCGCGACGGGCCGGCGACCGTGGCTCGCCCGACCAGGCGGTGCGCTTCCTCCGCCGCGCGCTCGACGAGGAGGCGCCCGCCGCGCCGCGGCGTTCGCTGCTGCTCGACCTCGGTGCGGCGGAGTCGGCCGCCCGCCTGCCCGAGGCGGCCGGGCGGATGGAGCAGGCGCTGCACCTCTCCAGCGGCCCGGCCGAGCGCGCGCACGCCGCGCTCGGCCTCTCGATGGTGCGCTTCCTCGCCGCCGAGCTGCCGGGAGCGATCGACGCGTGCGAGCAACTGCTCGCGGAAGCCGGCGAGCTCGACCGGGAGCTGCGCCTGGGGCTCGAGTTCCAGGCCGCGGCGACGCGCCTCGTCGGCGGGCTTCCCAGCGCTGAGACGTTCGTGCGCCTGCTGACGCTCGAGCAAGAGGTGAGCCGCGGCGAGACGGCGGCAGAGCGCAGTCTGCTCGCGATGATGGCGATCGTGTTCGCGGCCACCACCGCGCGCACGGCGGCCGAGGTCGCAGTGCTCGCCGAGGCGGCCTGGGGAGACGGACAGCTGCTGGTGGAGGTCCGCTCCCAGCACTCCGCCCTCGCGGCGCCGGCGACCACGATCGCGCTGACGGCCGCCACGATCGCGATCGCGCTCACGGGCAGGCTGAACCGGGCGATCGAGGTGTGGTCGGCCGGGGTCGAGGAGGGACGTGCCCGCAGCTCGATGCTGCTCTACTCGAACTCGCTCGGCCTGCGCGCTTCCGCCCGCTCATGGATCGGCGACCTCGGTGGCGCCGAGTCCGACGCGGTTGCCGCACTGGCACTGCTTCCCGCCGACGACCCGATCATCCGGCCGGCCGCGCTCTCCGCGCTCACCGACGTCCAGATCGAGCGCGGCGCGCACGCGCAGGCGGTCGCGCTGCTGCGCGACGCCTGGCCGACCGGCGACGTGCCGCCGACGCTCAGCATCAGCCAGGCGCTCGCGTCACGCGGCCGGCTGGCGCTGCGGATGGGCGACCCGGCCGCCGCCCTGATCGACCTCGAGGATGCCGGCCGGCGATCGCTCTCGATCGCGTATGTCAATCCCTGCGCGCTGATGTGGCGCAGCTACGCCGCGCTCGCCTCGGCGCGTCTCGGGGAGCGCGAGCGAGCCCATGAGCTGGTCGAGGAGGAGCTCGAGATCGCGCGCCGGTTCGGCGCACCGGAGCCGATCGGCGAGGCCCTCCGCGTACGGGCGCTGCTCGCCCCCAGCGCTGAGATGGTCGAGCAGGCCCGCGAGGCTGTGGAAGTCCTTGCCGCGTCCGAGCTGCGGGTGGCGCACACGCGCGCGCTGATCGACCTCGGCGCGGCGTTGCGGCGCGGGGGTCACCGCCGCGACGCCCGCCCGCCGCTGCGCGAAGGGCTCGACCTCGCCAACCGCTGTGGGTCGTCGGTCGAGACCGAGCGGGCGCTGCACGAGCTGCGCGCCACCGGGGCGCGCCCGCGCCGCCCCGTCGTCAGCGGCGTCGACTCGCTCTCGGCACAGGAGCGGCGGATCGCGGCGATGGCGACCGAGGGGTTGAGCAACCGCGAGATCGCCGAAGCCCTGTTCCTCACCCGCCGGACGGTCGAGATGCACCTGACGGGCGCCTACCGCAAGCTCGACGTGGCTGGGCGTGAGGAGCTGCCGACGGCGCTGGCGGCTTCGGGCGATGGCTGAAGATCACGTCGAGCTGCGCTGGCCCGACGTCCCCGCCTACTGAGCGCCGGCCCGCAAGAATCTCGCGCATGGGCGACCTGCAGATCGTCATCGCCGCGCTCTTCGTGTCGGCGGCCGGATTGAACGCGATTGCCAACTGGCTCACCGTGCCCTACCCGATCACGCTGGTGCTCGGCGGGCTCGTGCTGGGGCTGGTGCCCGGGATTCCCGACATCCAGCTCAGCCCGGACCTCGTGCTGCTCGTCTTCCTGCCGCCGCTGCTCTACTCCGGCGCGTTCTTCGCGGACCTGCGCGCCCTGCGGGCGGACGCGCGCACGATCTCCCTGACCGCGATCGGGCTCGTCCTGGTGACCGCGGCGGCCGTCGCGGTGATCGGCCATGAGCTGATCGGGCTGCCGTGGGCGATGGCGTTCGCGCTCGGCGCGATCGTCTCGCCGACGGACCCGGCGGCGGCGACGGCGATCATGCGCCGGGTCGGCGCGCCGCGCCGGATGGTCAACATCCTCGAGGGCGAGAGCCTGTTCAACGACGCCACCGCGCTGGTCGCCTACAAGGTGGCTGTCGTGGCGGCGGTCGGCGGCAGCTTCTCCGCCGGCGAAGCCGTGCTCGAGTTCTTCCGCGAGGCGGCCGGCGGCATAGCGATCGGGCTGCTGGTCGGATGGGTGATCGCGACGGTTCGCAAGCGGGTGAGCGACACCAACACCGAGCTGACGATCTCGCTGTTCAGCGCGTACGGGGCGTTCATCCCGGCCGACCAGCTCGGCGTCTCGGGCGTGCTGGCCGCCGTCGCCTGCGGCGTCTACCTCGGCTTCCGCGCGCCCGAGATCGCCTCGCCCGAGAGCCGCATGCAGGCGTACGGGCTGTGGTCGGTGCTGACCTTCCTCCTCAACGCGGCCCTGTTCATCCTGATCGGCCTGCAGCTCCCCGTGATCGTCGACGGGCTCAGCGGCCTGCCCGCCGGCGAGGTGATCGGCTACGCCGCGGCCGTCTGTGCGGCCGTGATCGCGGTGCGCTTCATCTTCACCTTCGCCGTCACCTTCCTGATCAGGGCGATCGACCGCCGAGCCTCGCAGCGCGCACGCCGTTCTTCCTGGCGCATCCGCGTCGTCGCCGGCTGGGCCGGGATGCGCGGCGCCGTCTCACTGGCGGCGGCGCTGGCGCTGCCGCTCGAGACCGATGCGGGCGCGCCGCTGCCGGGCCGCGAGCTGATCCAGTTCATCACCTTCGCCCTGATCCTGGTCACCGTCGTGGGGCAGGGTCTGACGCTGCCGTGGCTGATCCGTCGCCTTGGCGTCGTCGACGACGGCACCGAGGAGGAGGACGAGGAGATCCGCGCCCGGCTCGCGATCGCCCGCGCCGCGCTCGAGCGCGTCGACGAGCTCGGCGCCGAGGACTGGACCCGCGACGGCAGCATCGAGCGCGTCCGCCGGCTCTACGAGTTCCGCCAGCGCCGCTTCAAGATCCGCGCGGGCAAGATCGAGGACGAGGACGGCATCGAGGAGGGCTCGCTGCTGTACCAGCGGATGATGCACGAGATCTACAGCGCCCAGCGCGACGCGCTGGTCGCGCTCCGCAACGACCGCCAGATCTCGAGCGACGTGATGCGCCGCGTCGAGCGCGAGCTCGACCTGGAGGAGTCGCGGCTCGAGGTCTGAGCGGCGGACAGGACTACAGCTGCTCGCCGGGCGCGGTCAGCCTCGACCGAGCCTGCTCGACGGCGGCGTGAGCCTCGGCGCTCCAACGACGAACGAGCTCGCCGGCGGGGCGGTCTTCGGCGAGGGCGTACGCCTGGCCCGCCCAGAGGTTGATCGCATCGGGGTCCCCGGCGTTGCGCGCAGCCGCTCGCAGAGGCGCAGTCAGGTGGAGCACGTGCGGGTAGGCCGACGGCGCGTGCGTGCTGTGGTCGCGCATGAAGGCGTTGACGATCCCGCGGGCGCGGCGACCGCTGAAGGCGCGCGTGAGGGCCGTCGGACTCGCGCCGGTCAAGGCAACCCGATGCGGATCGCTGGTAGCGGCCTCGGGGCAGCGCATGAATGCGGTCCCGATCTGGGCTGCCCGTGCGCCGGCGGCGAGGACGGCGGCGACTGCGGCGCCGTCGGCGATTCCGCCGGAGGCGATCAGCGGCAGCTCGCCGGTCCCGGCCACGAGCCGCAACAACGGCAGGAGCCCGACCTCGCCCCAGCCGTCGGCGTCCTCGAATGAGCCCCGGTGCCCACCGCCCTCCACTCCCTGCACGATCAGCGCGTCGGCCCCGGAGCGGGCAGCGAGGAGTGCCTCGTCCACCTCCGTCACCGTCACCCAGACGGCGATGTCGCGCTCGTGCAGCCGCTCTATGACCGCGGGCGCGGGGCAGCCGAAGGTGAACGAGGCGATCGGCGGGCGCTCGCGGTAGATGACCTCCAGCTTGGCCTCCAGCGCGTCGTCATCGAAATGCGGCTCGCCGAGTGCGACCCGGTGCCGGCGCGCCGCGGGCTCGATCGCATGCGCGTAGGCGGTGAGGCCGGCGCGATCGACCGGGGTCTCGGCGAGCACCAGCAGGTTGACGCCGACCGGTTTCGAGGTGAGCTCTCTGGTCCTCGTGATGTCCGCGCGCAGCCCGTCGGCGCTCTTGTAGCCGGCGGCGACGAAGCCGAGACCGCCGGCGGCTGATACGGCAGCCGCCAGCGCCGGTGTCGAGGGGCCGCCGGCCATCGGCGCCTGGATGATCGGATGACGCAGCTGAGGGAAGTCACGAATCATTCTGTAACCGTACGGTACGGTAACCTATCCTGCAATGCCTCGTGCCCCATCGTCGGAGATCCACGCCGCGCTGCTCGACGCCGCCGGGCGACTGTTCTACGAACGTGGCATCGGCACGACCGGCGTCGAGACAGTCGCGAGCAGCGCCGGCGTGGGCAAGCCGGCGCTGTATCGCCACTTCGCGTCCAAGGCGGGCCTCGTCGGTGCCACGCTCGCCAAGCGCGACGCCGACCGCCGCCAATCGCTCGTCGCCGCCCTTGAGCTCGCACCGTCCGCACCGGTCAAGCGCCTCGAGGCCGCCGTCGAATGGCAGCTCGACTGGGTCGCCGACACGCGCTTTCGTGGCTGCGGGTTCGTACGGGCCGCCGCAGAGCCCCAGGCAGGCGGACCGGTCGCCGCCGACAGAGCGCACGAGCACAAGAGCTGGTATCGCGCAGCGCTCGAAGCGCTCGCCACCGCCGCAGGCGCCGCGGACCCGGCGCGGCTTGCCATGCGGCTTGCGCTCGTCGTCGAGGGCGCCACGACGCTTGCCTTTCTCGGTGATCGCGACCTCGTGATCGACGAGGCACGCGAGCTGACGCGGCAACTGATCCGGCAGTCCGTTCATCCCTGAAATGCGAGCTGCTCGGGCTCCGCAACCGCGGCGGGGTGGTGCTCGGTGCGCAGCTCGTGGCTGCCGTCGGGAAGTCTCGCCTCGTAGTAGAGCCGGTATCCGCCCGCCGGCAACGGGACCACGTCGAGGTAGCGCACGTCGGCGACCGCGTCCTCACCGGACGCGATGAAACCGCCAGGCTGCCTGCCGGCGACCGCGAGCCCGGTGCGCTCGAACCAGTTCTCCTGCTTGGTTGCGCGGCCGTCGTAGGCGGCGCGACCGTCGGGCAGCAGGGCCGTGAGGCGGGCGCCGCGCGCGTCCCAGGCGCCGGGCCGCGGCTTGAGCGCCGTGCCGCGCCAGGTCCACTCGAGCCCATCGCCGCTGGTGGCATAGACGGTGGTCATGCGATCCTCCTCCCTCGGCTCGTCGAGCGGGTGACAGCAGACCCACGCGTGCCAGCCGTCATCCGCCCGGCGGATCACCGGGTCCTTGACGCCCGTGTGCGCATCGCCGGGGAACACGGTGCGGAGCGTGCCGCCTGCGAGCCCGGCGAGGTCATCGGCCTCGAGCGCGTCGATCCGCCAGTGCTTGCTGCCCGGGGTCGCCGCGGAGACGTACAGTCGCCAGCGGCCGGTCTCCGTGCGCACGATCGCGGGACGCTCGAGCGACTCGGCGCCGAAGCGCGACTTCTCGAGCGCCACGACGGTCGTGAGCCGCTCGCCGTCCGTTGACCGTGCGACCACCACCGCAGCGCCGCGCTGCGCCGGCGAGCGCGTCCGGTACGCGACCACGAAGCCCTCCTCCGCGTCGAGCACCGCGCTGGGCGCGCCTGCCCAGTTGCCCGGCCCGTCCGCGGGTGCGGGCACGGCGACCGTCGCGAGCTCCGTGCCCGGAAGTGGAAATCCGCTGGTCGGGCGAATCGGCAATGTTGCTTGTCTCGGGAGCGGGAGCGACGGGACTCGAACCCGCGACCTCCGGCGTGACAGGCCGCACCGGCCGAAACGACGAGCCGCGACGATCGACGACAAACCCCTGCAAACGCCCCACGATCCGGCTCGGATCCGCGCCGCTTCCCCGCACCGTGCCGGCGGCGATCGCCACGAGGTTTGTGCCAAGAGTGTGCCAAGCGCCGGCGATTCTCCGGTTCTTTGACAGGAGACGCGGACATGCCCTCGTAGTGCGCCGCGGAAAACCGAGACTGCTGCTCTCAGGGAAAGCGTGAGTCCTGGCCGCGACCGAAAGAATTCGCTCGGCGCGCCGTTAGGTGTATCGACCGGCCTTACGAGAGGAGCAGCTTGTTGTCAGGACGACGGAGAATTTTCGGGAGCCCGTCCCGAGCCGCCCAGGGTCGCCGCGCTGCCGCCAAGGTGTTCTGCTCCGCCGTCGTGCTCGCGACGCTTGTCGCCGCTCCCGAAGCATCGGCCCAAGCGCCGCCACCGCCACCGCCAATGCCACCTCCGGGTGGGCCTTCCTACACAGTGCCCGCCTACGAGCCGCCGGCCTGGCTCCTGGAGGGCATCGCGGTCGTCAAGCAGGCCAATCCCGCAGCGGACTGCGAGCGCAGGTACCCCACGGGCTTCACTGCGGTGCACGACTCCAGCACCTGCAGCTTCGAATCCAGGCTCGTAAGGGGAGCAACGGCCCAGGGTAGGTGTGGCATGAACCTGGTGATCGTCCTTGGCTCGAGCACGCTGCTAGAGCCCTTCACCTTCTGCGAATTCTACTTCGGCGGCCCTGGCGCCATCAACGTCAAGTCACCCCTGTGTACGCGCAATTCGACGAACGAACCGCACACCTGGCGCGGCGGCAACTTGGCGGATCCGCTCACGATTCAGCTCGAGCCGTACGCCGACCTTGCAACCTGCCTCGACGCGCAGCGTCCCGGCAGTCCCGGGGACGCTGCGTCGCCGCCACCGAGGACGTCTGCTGAGCCCGTCCAGAAGGCCGGTCCGACCGTCGACATCAACGTCACATGCGCCGCCGGCTGCACCGCCACCGCGACCGGAAACCTGACCGTCGGACGCGCCGCAGCCTCGCGCAGTCTCAAGCTGAAGACCGCCAACAAGACGATCGCCGCAGGAACCAGCGCGACGATGAAGCTCCGGGTGCCCAAGCGCGTCCGCAAGGCTGCCAAGACCGCGCTCAAGCAGGGCCGCAAGGTGAAGGCGAAGCTGGCGATCACCATCGTCGACGCCGCCGGCACGCGCACGGTCAAGCGCCGCACTGTAAAACTCCGGCTCTGACGCCCTGCAGTCGTCCCTTACGGCCGCGGGGGCTCCGGTTGAAGGGCTGCGCGCCGGCGCCTGCTTCGAGGCTCCTTTGAGCGGTTTCTGATCGCGCGCGGCGAACGTGTCGTGCGGGTGCCGACGCGGCTGATGGCCAACTCGCGGCGGGCCAGTCGCGAGCGCGGCAAGTCCGATCGCATCGACGCGCTCGCCGTCGCGCGAGCCGCGCTGGCTGAAGGCATCGAAACGTTGCCGACGGCCGAGCTGGCCGGACCGGAGCTCGACATCCGGCTGCTGGTCGACCATCGCGAGCGGCTGGTCCGCACCCGCTGCGCGCTCAACAACACGCTGCAGTGGCACCTGCACGACCTCTGGCCGGAGCTCGAGCTGCCCGGCAGCTCGCTTTTCTACGGCAAGTGGAGCACCCGCATCGCGCGACGTCTAGCGCGCGCCGAGCAGACGATGCGCGTCCGCATCGCGCGCGACGAACTGCGACGTCTGCGCGAACTCAGCCAAGCCATCAACGCGCTCGAGGCAGAGATCGCCGAGCTCGTCGGCCACGTCGCCCCGCAACTGCTCAGCGAACCGGGCTTAAAAGCACAAGTCGACGCTGCGCTCTGGCGTAGTCGCGATCGGACGTCTATATGGCTCGGTGGCAGGGCCGGCAGAGCGTGAGGAGGTTCGAAAGTTGGTCGCCAGGCTCCCCGAGCGCAGCCGCTACGGCGTCGTGCAGGCGCTCCGGCAGACGCTCGAGGCCGCGGTCCGCTGGGGCTACATGAGCCGCAACCCGGCGAAGCTCGCCGGCCGCAACCGCCAGCCCTCGCCGCGCGCGGTGCGCGCCTACACGCCGCGCCGAGGTCGACGCGATCGCGCGCCGAGCTCGCGCCGATGTACCAGCCGCTGCCGGTGTTCGCCGCCGCGACCGGACTGCGGCCCGAGGAGTGGCAGGCGCTCGAGCGCCGCGACGTCGACCGACGCGCGCGGAGTCCTCACCGTCCGGCGCACCGTCTCAGACGGCGAGATCGTCGAGCTCGCGCAAGACCGACGGCGGCCGCCGGCAGGTCCCGCTCTCCCGCCGCGCGCTCGAGGCGCTCGAGCGCGCTCCCGCCGCGGCTCGACACGCCGCTGCTGTTCCCGGCACCCGCAGGGCGGGCTGCTCAACCTCGACAACTGGCGCCGGCGCGAGTGGGCGCCCGCGATCGAGGCGGCCGGCGATCGCTCGACCCGGCCCGGATCTACGACCTGCGCTCGACGTTCGCCTCCGACGCGCTCGCCGCCGGCGTGACGCGTCTTCGAGCTCGCCCGCGATGATGGGCACCAGCGTGCGCATGATCGAGCGCCACTACGGCGCGCTGCTCGACGGCGCCGGAGCCGGCATCGCCGGCCGGCTCGACGCGCTCGACGCCGAACGCGACGAGGGCACGATCGGGAGCTCCGACGAGCGCCGCTGACACGTTTGTGCCAAGAGTGTGCCACCCGAACCGTCCCGCCTGAACGACCACGTGGCGCCGAAAGTTCCCGACTGCAGGACCTTCCGGGAGCGGGAGCGACGGGACTCGAACCCGCGACCTCCGGCGTGACAGGCCGGCGCTCTAACCGACTGAGCTACGCCCCCGTGGGCGCAACAGTATGGCAGCGTCAGAGGGGCCCACCCCTGACCGGCAACCCGTGCTGCCGTGACCGCAACTGGCCCCGGCCGCGCGTGTTTGCAGGAGGCGTCAACCGTACAGCCAGGAGGTGGGCCCCGTGCCCAAGTGTATGACGCGTAGGCGTGTGCCGGTTCAGCTGGTCGCTGCGCTCGCAGTGGCCGGGACGTTCACCGCGACGGCGGTGGCGGCGACGATCGACGGGGACGACGGGCCGAATCGGCTCAGGGGGACGCCAGAGGCCGACGTGATCCAGGCCTTCGGCGGGGACGACCGCGTGCTCGGCGTATGCCGGCGACGACCGGGTGCTGCTCGGCCTCGGCAACGACCGGGCGTTCCTGGGTCTCGGCGACGACTACGCCCTGGGCGGCGCCGGCGATGACCGGATCCGCGGCGCCGCCGGCAACGACACGGCGATCGGCGAGACCGGGCGAGGACCGGCTCGTGGGCGGGCCGGGCGACGACGCGCTGCATGGCCGGGCCGGCAACGACCGGCTGTTCGGCGGGATCGGGAACGACGCCCTGACCGGCGACGTCAGCGAGGTCGGCGACCGCTTCAGCGTCGACCGGCTGTGGGGCGGAGCGGGGACGGACACGCTCAAGGGCGGCGACGCGCACGACGTGCTCGCCGGCGGCGCCGACGGCGACGTGCTGCTCGGCGAGCTCGGCAACGACCGCGTGCTCGGCGGGCCCGGGAACGACAGCAGCGACGGCGGTCCGGAGAACGACCGGATGGTCGGCGGGCCCGGCGACGACACGCAGGCGGGCGGACCCGGCGACGACCGGATCTTCGCCAACCACGGCCGCGACGTGACCGACGGAGGCGACGGCGACGACGCGCTCTGGGCGCTGGTCAGGACCGACGTGACCGGCCCGGGCGACATCGCCGGCGACGTCGTGCGCGGCGCCGCGGGCAACGACCGCATCCGCGTGCGCGACGGCGAGCTCGACGTGATCAGCTGCGGCCCCGGATTCGACGTCGCGCTGCTCGACTTCGCCGACGTGATCGAGGGCGCCACGGCCGCGGCGCCGGACGGCGACTGCGAGCGCGTCCGGCGCGCCGTGCCACGTCCGAGCGACGACATGCGCGAGGGCGAGGGCTAGGCGTCCGCGTGTTTTCCGGTTCGCCGGGGTAGGAGCGCCGACATGTACATCGGAATCGGCACACTCCTCATCATCATCATCCTGCTGATCATCTTCGTTCTCTAACGAACGAGGATGCGTGGCCAGCCGCCCCGTCCGGGGCGGCTGGCCGCACCGCAGGACGAGTGCGCGTCCCCCGGCGGGACGCAGGGAAGCCCTCATGGGCGCGGACAGAGGATCGCTGGGAGCTCTGCGCATGTCCCCCAGCAGTCCTCTCTCTCACCCTGGAGGAGCTTCCCCACATGCAACCCCGCAACCTCGCGGCGCGCGCCGGACGATGGAGCGCGACACACCGCAAGACAGCCATTCTCGGCTGGATCCTCTTCGTCGTCCTCGCCACCATGATCGGTGGCAAGGTCGGCCAGCAGAACCTCGAGTCGTCGAAGATGGGCAACGGCGAGTCCAAGCGTCACGACATGATCGTCGACGACGCGAACTACCCCGACGAGATCGGCGAGCGCGTCCTGATCCAGGGCAAGGGCTCGATCAAGGCCGACAGTCCTGAGGTCACCGCCGCCGTCAAGGACGTCGTCAACCGCCTCGGCGAGATCAAGGGCGTCTCCGACATCGAGAGCCCGCTCAACGCGGAAGACCGCGCCAACACCGTCTCGAAGGACGGCCGCTCGGTGCTCGTGACCTTCACGCTGCCCGGCAAGGCCGAGACGAAGGAGGAGCAGGAGGCGCTCGAGACGCGCCGCCGACGCCCCGCTCGCGGCCGTCGCCGCCGTCCAGAAGGCGCATCCCGAGCTGCTCGTGCAGGAGCACGGCGTCGCGTCCGAGCGCAAGGCGCTCGGCGCCACCGAGCGCGCCGACGAGGCGAAGTCGCAGCAGATCTCGATGGGCGGCACGCTGATCATCCTGCTGCTCGTGTTCGGCGCGGCCGTCGCCGCCGGCGTCCCGCTGCTGCTCGGCATCTCCGCGTTCGTGGCCACCACCGGGCCTGCTCGGGCCGGTCAGCCAGCTCGCGCCGCTGCACGAGGCCGTCGCAGATCGTCACGATGCTGATCGGCCTGGCCGTCGGCGTCGACTACGCGATGTTCTACCTGCGCCGCATGATGGAGGAGCAGGACAAGGGCCGCTCGCCCGAGGCCGCGCTCGACGTCGCCGCCGCCACCTCGGGTCGCGCGGTGCTGATCTCCGGCTTCACCGTGATCGCCGCGATGGCCGGCATGTTCTTCTCCGGCAACGCGATCTTCTCGTCCTTCGGCATCGGCACGATCCTCGTCGTCGCCGTCGCGATGATCGGGTCGCTCACGTTCCTGCCCGCCGTGCTGTCCTACCTCGGCCAGAAGGGCTGGCTCGAGAAGGGCCGCGTGCCCTACATCGCCAAGCGCCGCCACAAGAACAAGGGCGAGTCGCGCGTCTGGAACGCGATCCTGACCCGCGTCCTGGCCCGTCCCGGTCGTCTCGGTGGTCGCTCGCCGGCGGCCTGCTCGTCGCGCTCTCGATCCCGGCGCTCGGCATGCAGTTCAAGGAGGCCGGCACCGAGGGCATGTCGCGCAGCCAGCCGATCATCCAGACGCTCGACCGCATCGACGCCGCGTTCCCCGGCGGCAGCCTGCCGGCCAGCGTCGTCGTCAAGGCCAAGGACGTCACGACGCCCGAGGTCCAGACCGCGATCAAGCAGCTGCACGACAAGGCGATCGCCACGGGCGAGCTCGTCCGAGCCCTCGAGCGTGACGGTCAACCCCGACAAGACCGTCGCGATGGTGTCGCTGTCGATCAAGGGCAAGGGCACCGACGCCGCGTCGAACCGCTCGCTGGAGGTGCTGCGCGACGACGTCGTGCCGGCCACCGTCGGCAAGCTGCAGAACGCCGAGGTCGCGGTCGGCGGCATGACCGCCTGGTCGAAGGACTTCCTCGACACGATGAAGTCGCACCTGCCGATCGTGTTCGGCTTCGTGCTCGCGATGGCGTTCATCCTGCTGCTCGTCACGTTCCGCTCGATCGTGGTGCCGATCAAGGCGATCATCCTCAACCTGCTGTCGGTCGGCTCGGCCTACGGCGTGCTGACGCTGGTCTTCCAGGACGGCCACGGCGAGAAGGCGCTCGGGTTCACGTCGGTCGGCGGCATCACGCCCTGGCTGCCGCTGTTCCTGTTCGTCGTCCTGTTCGGGCTCTCGATGGACTACCACGTGTTCGTCCTCAGCAAGGTCCGCGAGCTGGTCGACCGCGGCATGTCCACCGAGAAGGCCGTCGCCGAGGGCATCAAGAGCACGGCCGGCGTGATCACCGGCGCCGCCGCGGTCATGGTCGTCACGTTCGCGGCGTTCGCCACGGGCTCCGACCAGCAGATGAAGCAGCTCGGCGTCGGCCTCGCCGTCGCGATCCTGATCGACGCCACGATCGTCCGCGCGGTGCTGCTGCCCGCGACGATGAAGCTCCTGGGCGAGCGCAACTGGTGGCTGCCCAAGCGCCTCAACTGGCTGCCCAAGTTCGAGCACGAGCCGGAGGTCGCCCCCGCCCGCTAGACAACCCACATATCCGAAGCGAGAGGGCCGCGCACATCGCGCGGCCCTTTCGCGTGGGTGGGGCTGTCCGCACCCCGAGACGCCGGTGAGCCCGTATTGGCGGGCGGGAGCAGGTGCGACGCTGCGGATCATCCCCAGAAGTCCCCTCACTTCCCCAGAGGAGCTCCCCAGATGCAGTCCCAGAGCTTCGCGGCGCGCGCCGGCAGATGGAGCGCGCAGCACCGCAAGAAGGCGATCCTCGGCTGGTTCGCCTTCGTCATCCTCGCCACCGTGCTCGGCGGCATGGTCGGCACCGAAGACGCTCGCCGACGAGGACACCGGCAACGGCGAGTCCAGGCGCGGCGATCAGATCATCGAGGCCGCCGGCTTCCCCGACGAGACCGGCGAGACCGTGCTCGTCCAGGGCAAGGACGGCCTCAAGGTCGGCGACCCGAAGTTCACCGCCGCCGTCGAGGACGTGATCGCGAAGCTCGAGCAGACCGAGGGCGTCGAGAACATCGAGAGCCCGCTCGAGCCGGAGTTCGCCGACAACGTCTCCGACGACGGCCGCTCCGTGCTCGTCAACTTCGAGCTGCCCGGCGACGAGGACACGGCGTCCGGAAGCCGTCGAGGCCCCGCTCGCGGCCGTCGCCGCGCTGCAGAAGCAGCATCCCGAGGTGCTGCTGGGCCAGTTCGGCGACGCGTCGGCCGAGAAGGAGATCGGCGAGGCGTTCGAGCAGGACTTCCAGAAGGCCGAGTTCCTGTCGCTGCCGATCACGCTCGTGATCCTGCTGGTCGCGTTCGGCGCGCTGGTCGCCGCTGGGCTGCCGCTGCTGCTCGGCGCCACCGCGGTGATGGGCACGATCGGCCTGCTCGGCCCGATCAGCCAGCTGCACGCGCTCGAAGAGAGCTCGTCCAGCGTCGTGCTGCTCGTCGGGCTCGCCGTCGGCGTCGACTACTCGATGTTCTACCTGCGGCGCGAGATGGAGGAGCGCGACGCCGGGCGCGGGCCGGAGGCCGCGCTCGAGGCGGCCGCGGCCACGTCCGGGCCGCGCCGTGCTCGTCTCCGGGCCTGACCGTGATGGCCGCGATGGCCGGCATGTTCCTCGCCGGCAACGCGGTCTTCGTCTCGTTCGGCATCGGCACGATCCTCGTCGTCGCCGTCGCGATGCTCGGCTCGGTCACCGTGCTGCCGGCGATGCTCTCGTTCCTCTCGCGCAAGGGCTGGACGGAGAAGGGCCGCGTGCCGTGGATCGCCAAGCGGCGCCACAAGACGCGCGGCGAGTCGCGCGTCTGGGGCGCGATCCTCGACCGCGTGCTCAAGCGCCCGCTGGTCTCCGCGATCGTCGCCGGCGGGCTGCTCGTCGCGCTGACCATCCCGGCGTTCTCGATGCACACGCTCAACCCCGGCATCACCGGGCTGCCGCGCGACCTCGACGTGATGCAGGCCTACGACCGCATCGACGCGGCGTTCCCGGGCGGCGCGCGTTCCGGCCGTGACGGTGATCAAGGCGGACGACGTCACGACGCCCGAGGTCCAGGGCGCGATCGCCGACCTGCAGAAGCAGGCGATCGCGAGCGGTCAGCTCGACGAGCCCACGAGCGTCGACATCAACCCCGACAAGACGGTCGCGACGGTCGCGCTCGCGGTCAAGGGCACCGGCACCGACGCCGCGTCCGAGCGCTCGCTCGAGGTGCTGCGCGGCGAGGTCGTGCCCGCGACGGTCGGCAAGCTGCAGGGCGCCGAGGTGGCCGTGACCGGCTTCACCGCGGGGTCGAAGGACTTCAACGACGTGATGCGGTCGCACCTGCCGATCGTGTTCGCGTTCGTGCTCACGCTCGCGTTCATCCTGCTGCTGGTCACGTTCCGCTCGCTCGTGATCCCGATCAAGGCGATCATCCTCAACCTGCTGTCGGTCGGCGCCGCCTACGGCGTGCTCAAGCTCGTCTTCCAGGACGGGCGGCTGGAGGGCCTGCTCGACTACGAGTCGGTCGGCGGCATCACGTCATGGCTGCCGCTGTTCCTGTTCGTGATCCTGTTCGGCCTCTCGATGGACTACCACGTGTTCATCCTCAGCCGGATCCGCGAGGCGTACGACGGCGGCATGTCGACCGATCGCGCGGTCGCGCACGGGATCAAGAGCACGGCGGGCGTCGTCACCAGCGCGGCCGCGGTGATGATCGCCGTGTTCGCGATCTTCGCCACGCTCAGCATGCTCGAGTTCAAGCAGATGGGCGTCGGCCTCGCGGTCGCCGTGCTGATCGACGCCACGATCGTGCGCGCGGTGCTGCTGCCGGCGACGATGAAGCTGCTCGGCGACTGGAACTGGTACCTGCCGAAGCGGCTGAGCTGGCTGCCGAAGTTCGAGCCACGAGCCGCAGCTGGAGGGCGCGAAGGCGTAGGGGCTCGGCGAGCTCGACAGGCCACGAGGCGCCGGCGCGCCTCGTGGCCTTTGCGTCGGCCAGACCGATTCGGGTAGGTTGCCGCGCGAAATGCGCATCGGAGTGCTCACCGGCGGCGGCGACTGCCCCGGCCTCAACGCCGTCATCCGCGCCATCGTGCGCAAGGGGATCAACACCCACGAGCACGAGTTCGTCGGCTTCCGCTACGGCTGGGCGGGAGTGCTCGAGGCCGACGCGATCGACCTCACGCACCAGAGCACGAGCGGGATCCTGCACCGTGGCGGCACGATCCTCGGCACGTCGCGCACGAACGTCTTCAAGGAGGAGAACGGGCTCGAGCGCGTCGCAGGCGTCGCTGCGCACGCTCGAGCTCGACGCGCTGATCCCGATCGGCGGCGAGGACACGCTGGGCGTGGCCGGCAAGCTCTCGGCGGCCGGCGTGAACGTCGTCGGCGTGCCGAAGACGATCGACAACGACCTCGCGGGAACCGACTTCACGTTCGGCTTCCAGACGGCCGTGCAGATCGCGACGGACGCGATCGACCGGCTGCACACGACCGCCGAGTCGCACAACCGCGTGATCGTCGTCGAGGTGATGGGCCGTCACGCCGGCTGGATCGCCGCCTACTCCGGCCTCGCCGGCGGCGCCGACGTGGTGCTGGTGCCCGAGCGGCCGTTCGACATCGACGAGGTCTGCGACCGGCTGCGCCGCCGGCACGCGCAGGGCCGCAACTTCTCGATCGTCGTCGTCGCCGAGGGCGCCACGCCGAGCGACGGCCAGCTGGCGCAGGAGTTCGACACGACCGACGCCTTCGGCCACGTGCGGCTCGGCGGGATCGCGATCCAGCTCGAGCGCGAGATCGAGCAGCGCACCGGCTTCGAGGCGCGCATGACGATCCTCGGCCACGTGCAGCGCGGCGGCACCCCGTGCGCCTACGACCGCGTGCTCGGCTCGCGCTTCGGCGTCGAGGCGATCGACGCCGCCAGCGAGGGCGACTTCGGCAAGATGGTCGCGCTGCGCGGGACGGAGATCGTGCGTGTTCCCCTTGCCGAGGCGCTCGTCGCGCCTAAGCTGCTGGATCCGAAGCTGTTCGAGACCGCCGAGGTTTTCTTCGGCTGAGCCACAGGGGTAGGCGGAGCACATGTTCAAACAGGGCCCGGTGCCGGCGTTCGCTCACGGCATCATCGAGTACGCGGCCGGGGTCCTCCTGATCGTCGCGCCGTTCCTGTTCGACTTCGACTCCGACGCGGCCACAGCGGCATCGATCGTCGCGGGCGTGCTGGTGCTGATCATCGCGGCGTCGACGGCGATGAGCACTGGCCTGATCAAGTCGATCCCGGTGCAGGCGCACGTGATCCTCGACTACGTGCTGGCGATCGCGCTGATCGCGGCGCCGTTCCTGCTCGGCTTCTCCGACGACGGGACGGCCACGGCGTTCTTCATCGTGCTCGGCGTGGCGCACCTGCTGCTGACGATCGCGACCCGCTTCATCCGCGAGGAGCGGCCGCGGCGGCGACCCCGGGAGGAGTCCGCCGGCCCCACGCCGTGAGCGACCGCCTGCGGGCGATCGTCGACGGGCTGGGCATCCGCCCGGATGCGCGCGTGCTGGAGATCGGCTGCGGGCACGGGGTCGCGGCGACGCTCGTGTGCGAGCGTCTGGAGGGCGGGCGCCTGACCGCCGTCGACCGCTCGCCGAAGATGATCGCGGCGGCGGCGCGCCGCAACGCGCGCCACGTGGCGGCCGGGAGGGCCGAGTTCCTCGTCGCGACGCTCGAGCAGCTCGATCTGGGCGACCGGCGCTTCGACACGATCTTCGCCGTCCGCGTGGGGTTGTTTCACCGCGAGCCGGACCGCGCGCACGCGCTTGCTGCGCGCTGGCTTGCGCCCGGCGGAGCCGTGCGCGCGTTCTTCGACGCGCCGGCGCGCGGGTAGAGCCGGGCTCTCGCCTGCGCCGAAGGGCGCTAGCCCTGCTTGCGCGCGAGCGCGTCGGCCAGCTCGGACTTCGTCATGCGCGAGCGGCCGTCGACGCCCGCCTTCTTCGCCCGCTCGTAGAGCTCCTGCTTCGTGTTGGCTTCGACGTCGACGCCGCCGTGGGTCTTCCGCGGCCGGCTGCGCTTGGCGGCACTCGACTGCTTGGACTGCGGGTCCGAAGGGCCCTTCTCGTCCTTCTTCTCCCAGTGGTCGCCGACCTTCTCGAACGAGTGCTTGACCGCCGACCATGCGGCCTGGTGCGCGCGCGCCTCGCTGTCGTAGGTCTCCTCCGCCGAGTCGAGCGTCTTGGCGTAGGTGCGCTGCGCCTTCGCGGGCGATCGCTTCAGCGTGCCGGGTAGATCTTCCTTCTTGGTGGGCATGTACGGATGCTTACCCACCGGCGCGCAGGGGATGCGCCGGATCGCGCTCGTCGATCGCGTGCGGCGTGCCGTGCTCGGCCAGCAGGTCGAGGAACGGCACCGCGTCGAACGCCTCGGGGCCGAGCACGCCGGCGCCCTGCCACACGCCTGACGCGAGCAGCTCGAGCGCGACGACCGGATTGACCGCCGTCTGCCAGACGACGGCCTGCACGCCGTCGCGCCGCATCGTCTCCTCGTTGTCGGCGATGTGATGCAGGTAGACCGCGCGCGCGGCGCCGTCCTTGCCGGTGCCGGTGACGAGCGTGCCGGCGCAGGTGCGGCCGCGTCATGCGGTCGCCGAGCGTGGCGGGATCGGGCAGCGCGGCGGCGACGAGGTCGCGCGGCGCGACCTCGACGCCCTTGACGCGCACCGGCTCGACCGAGTCGAGCCCGAGCAGCGCGAGGGTCTTGAGCACGCCGATGAACTCGTCGCCGAGCCCGTACTTGAACGTCACGCGCTCGCAGTCGACCCAGCGCGGCACGAGCACGACCTCCTCGTGCTCGACGTTGACGCACTCGAGCGCGCCGATGCCGGCCGGGAACTCGAACAGCTCGGGCTCGGAGAACGGCGCCGTCGTGTAGAAGCCGCGCTCGCGCTCCCAGATCAGCGGCGGGTTCAGGCACTCCTCGATCGTCGTCCAGATCGAGAACGTCGGCGCGAACGCGAGCCCCTCGACGACGAGATCCGCTCCGTCGCGCACGCCGACCTCCTCGATCCGCTCGAACAGGTGGTCGGCGGCGTAGCGGGCGAAGACGTCCGACAGGCCCGGCTCGACGCCGATTCCGCACAGCGCCAGCCGGCCGGCGGCCTCCCACTCCCCCGCGACGGCGAACTGGTCGTCGCCCAGCATCACGCCGGGCAGCTCGAAGGGCCGCTCCGGATGGCGCTGCGAGAGCGTCATCGCCATGTCGAGGTAGGTGCATCCCGAACGCCCCGCGGCGGCGAAGATCGGCGGGTTCAGCCATGGATCGCAGGCGTTCAGAATCGCGTCGATCCGCTCGGCCTGCGACCAGCTCGGCGATCGCGTCGGCGTCGGACGCGTCGAGCGCGACGGCGCCGAAGCGCTTGTCGTCGCCGATCAGCGTGAGCGCGTGCTGCGCGCGCTCGAGCGAGAGGTCGGCGAGCACTATCCGCTCGAAGAAGTCGCGCCGCCGCGCGATCGCGGCCGCCGCCGTTCCGACTCCGCCGGCGCCGATCACGAGGATTCGCATGTCACGCCACTGTAGGACCGGCGGCCGGCTTCGCAGCGTGCGTTTCACGATCGCAGCGCTCGCCCGGCGCCCGGGCCCCCGCTATCGTCACGCGCCCGATGGCCACGGCCTCCTCGCCCGCGGGGGCAGCGTCCAGCACTGCTCGCCCGCCGCGGCGCGTTCCCGGCGCGCTGCCGGCCGCGATCACGATCGTCGGCGTCGCGCTGGTGCTGCGGCTGGTCTACGACCCGTGGTACATCAACCACGACGCGCGCTACGCGCTGCTGTGGGCGCGCGACCTGACGCGCGGGCTGACGCCCGACTACGAGGCGGGCTTCGCGCCGACGCCGCACCCGCTCGAGACCGCCGTCTCGGTGCTGGCCACGCCGTTCGGCGACGGCGGCGACCAGCTGATGCTGTGGCTGATCCTGCTCAGCTTCGGACTGCTCGTGTGGCTCACCTACCGCCTCGGCGCCGAGCTGTTCGCGCCGGCGGTCGGGGTCGTCGCCGCGCTCGTGGTGCTGACCCGGCCGGCGCTCGAGCGCGACGCGCTGATCGGCTACCAGGACACCGCGTTCGCGGTGCTGATCGTCGCGGCGGTGCTGCTCGAGGCGCGCCGCCCGCGGCGCGGCGAGGCGGTGCTCCTGCTGCTTGCGCTCGCGGGCCTGATGCGACCCGAGGCCTGGGTGCTGGGAGGGCTCTACGTGCTGTGGATGTGGCCCGCGGCGGAGCCGCGCCGGCGCCTGCTGCTGTGCGGGCTCGCCGCGGTGGCGCCGCTGCTGTGGGCCGCGGGCGACCTGCTCGTGACGGGCGACCCGCTGCACTCGCTGCACGGCACGGCCGAGCTGGCCGAGGCGGTCGACCGGCGCCGCGATCTCGTCGACGCGCCCTACTGGACGCTGAAGTACTTCGGCGCCACGCTGCGCGAGCCGCTCGTGCTCGCGCTGCCGATCGGCCTCTTCTTCGCCTGGCGCTACTGCCGCCGCCCGGCGCTGCTGCCGCTCGCGGTCGTCGCGGCGATGACGCTGGTGTTCATGGCCGGGCCGATCTTCGGGCTGCCGCTGATCAGCCGCTACGTGCGCACGCCGTCGGTGCTGCTCGCGCTGTTCTACGGGCTGGCGGTGTGCGGCTGGCTGATGTTGAGCGATCCCGTCGCGCGGCGCAGGTGGCGCGCGATCGGCGATCTTCTGCGCCGCTGCTCTCGCTCGCCTACCTGCCCTGGCACATCGGCCTGCTGGCCGACAACGACCGCCGCCTCGACCGCGACCGGGCGCTCTACATGGAGCTGCGCGCGGCCGCGCGCGCGCCGGAGGTGCGCGCGGCGCTGGCCGCGTGCGGCGGGCGGATCTCGAGCGCCGACCACCGCCCGATCCCGCACCTGCGCTACTGGCTCGGCACCGCGCCGGGCTCGGTCGGGACGATCGCGGCCGCTTCGAGCCCGCTGCGCGAGCTGCTGTTGCTGCCGCGCCGCGTGCCGCTCGCGCGCCGCTACTACTCCGAGAACTTCCCCGACGTCACGGTCCCGCCGGGCTACCGCGAGCTCTACCGCAACTCGGTCTGGCGCGTCGTCGCCGCGCCGGACTGCCTCACACGTCTTCCAGCGTGACGGCGTCCTGGCCGACCTCGAGGAACTCCGTGTAGGCGTCCACCACGGCTTCGGGCTCGTCCCACATGCGCAGCACGCCGTGGTCCATCCAGATCGCCTGGTCGCACAGCTCGCGCACGCTGCCGAGCGCGTGGCTCACGAGCACGATCGTGTGCGCCTGGCTGCAGAGCTCGCGCATCCTGTTGGCCGACTTGCGCCGGAAGCGGGCGTCGCCGACCGACATCGCCTCGTCGATCAGCAGGATGTCGGGATCCATGTTGACCGCGACGGAGAACGCCAGCCGTCCGTACATGCCCGAGCTGTAGGTGCGCATCGGCATGTCCATGAAGTCGCCCAGCTCGGCGAACTCGACGATCTCGTCGTACTTCTCCTCGAGCTTGTCGCGCTCGAGCCCGGCGGCCAGGCCGCCGAGCCGCACGTTGTCGCGCCCGGTCAGGCTGCGGTTGAAGCCGACGCCGAGCGCGAGCAGCGTGCTGACGCGGCCGAACACGTCGATCCGCCCCGCTGTCGGCGGGAGGATGCCGGCGATCGCGCGCACGAGCGTCGACTTGCCCGCGCCGTTGGCGCCGACGACCCCGAGCACCGTGCCGCCGGGCACCTCGAACGACACGTTCTTGACCGCCTCGATCTCGCGCACGACCTTCTCGCGCCGGCCCAGGCGCGAGATCGCGCTGCGCAGCGTCGGGCGGCGCTCGAGCGTCGTCTTGTAGGTGACCGAGACGTCCTGGACGACGATGCTGGGGGCGCTAGAGGCGGACAGCGAAATCACGCTCCCGCGAGACGAAGTAGAGGAAACCGACGATCAGGAAGCCGAACGCCCACGCGGCGGCGACGAGCAGCTGGTGGCTCGTCGGCGCCTGCCCCTGGTCGAGCACGGTCGCTCCACGCCGCGAGCAGCTGCCCGAGCGGGTTGACGTCGAGCAGGAAGCGGTACTGCTCGGGCATCTCGCTCGCGTAGTAGAGCACCGGCGAGCCGTAGAGCCAGACGCGCAGCAGGTACGGCATGAAGTTCTTGAGGTCGCGGAAGTAGACCTGCAGCGCGGCGACGATCATCGACAGCCCGGTCGCGATCACCACCAGCAGCCCCACGAGCGGGAACAACCACAGCAGCTGGGGCCCGGTCGGCAGCCCGAGCGCCAGGTGCACCGGCACGTAGATCACGACCGTCGGCAGGAAGCGCTTGAACGCGATGATCACCGCCGACAGCGGCAGCAGCACGCGCGGGAACGCGGTGTTGAGGATCAGGCGGCCGCCGCCCACGACCGACTTGGTCGCGTTGCGCACCGCGCCCGAGACGAAGTAGTAGGCGAAGATCCCCGCCATCAGGTGCGCGAAGAAGTCCTCGTCGCGGCCGCCCGCGCGCAGGATGTCGACGAGGATGAAGTAGACGCAGGCCAGCAGCAGCGGGTTCAGCACGAGCCAGAGCTGGCCCAGCGCCGTGTTGAAGTTCTGCGAGCGCAGCTTGGTGCGCGCCAGCTCTTGCGCGAACGAGCGCCGCCGCCACGCCTCGCGCAGGTACTGGCCGAGCGGCGGCAGCCCGACGAGGTGCGGCTCGTAGACGTGGTGCTGCTCGGCGAAGTCGTTCTCGCGGTGGTGTGGCTGTGGCTGGGCGGCTGTGGTCACGGTCGGTGTCGCTCGTTCACTACATGATGGGCGGTCGCCCTGCGCGGGTCATCCGCAGCAGCGTGCGTGCCTTCAGCGGCCTGCGCCGGCCGCCCGGCCCGCGCAGCCCGTCCCGGTACCCGCGCGCCGCGTCCTGCACGGCCCGCCGCGACTTCATGCGGGGCGCGGTGCGCAGCGCGAAGGCGATCACGTAGAGGACGCCCAGCGGCAGCGGCAGGTGGCGGCGCGCGAGCCAGACGCGGTTGCGCGCCCCGAAATAGTAGGAGTAGCCGTGCGGGCGTCCGGACGGAGACGGATGCAGCACGGCGATGTCGCCCGCGTAGCGCATGCGATGGCCCGCGTCCATGATGCGCCAGCCGAGGTCCACGCCCTCGTGCACCATGCGGAAGTCGGCCGGCCAGCCGCCGACCTGCTCGAAGACGGCGCGCCGGATCGCGACGGCTCCCTCCCACACGACGGTGCTCTCGCTCGCGCGCTGCGGGTCGCCGACGCGCAGCCGCGGCACCCAGTCGCGGCTGCGCGCGGCCGCCGTCCAGCGCCTGCGGGCCGAGCTGGACCAGCGCCAGCCGCGGGTCGGCCGCGAGCAGGCGCGCGACGCGCGCGAGCGCGTCCGGCTCGGCTATGCGCGCGTCGTCGTCGAGGAAGAACAGCAGCTCGCCGCGCACGTGCGGCACGCCCGCGTTGCGGCCGGTCGTGATGCCCTCGTCGACCGCCAGGGCCACAGTGCGCACGCCCTCGGGAACCTCCGGCTCGCAGCCGTTGCCGACGACCACGATGTCGGTCTCGACGCCGGTCTGGCGCTGCAGCGACGCGACCGCCGCGCGCAGGTCGTCGGGGCGGCGCCCGGCCGTCAGCACGACGCAGCCGAAGGTCATCGCAGCCGCTCGGAGCCGAGGATCGCGATCAGCCGGCCGAGCGCGGTCACGGCCGCGACCGGCACGAGCGCGACGACCAGCACGCGCGTCGCCGCCAGATCCCCGAGCACCAGGTCGAGCAGCGCCGCGGCGAGCGCCAGCAGCGTCGCCTCGACGGCGACGAAGGCGCGGAAGAACGGGAACAGGCCGAGCGCGCGGCGCAGCCGGCGCAGCGGCGAGGCGCGCGGCGCCGAGGCCGCGGCGGTGTCCTGGAGCGGCGGCCTGCCGGACTCCGCGCGCGCGACGTGCACCAGCACGATCTCCATCCGCACGAGCAACGCCAGCACCGCCGCCAGCAGGCCCAGCGACGTGTAGCCGCCGAGCTCATCCCAGCCGCCGTCGGCGCGGATGCCGAGCGCGATCGGCAGCGCGGTCTCGGTCAGGAAGTGGGCGAAGCGGTCGAGGTAGATGCCGGCGGGCGAGAACTGGCGGCGCCAGCGCGCCAGCTCGCCGTCGACGCAGTCGAGCAGGATCTGGCCCTGGATCAGCAGCGCCGCGACCAGCGCCGCGAGCACGCCCGGCAGCGTCAGCACGGCCGCCGCGAGCAGCCCGGCGGCGACCATCGCCCAGGTGACCGCGTTCGGCGTCACGCGCGTGTCGAGCAGCCGCCGGGTCAGGTAGGGCGAGAGCCGGCGCACGTACAGCCGCCCGGCCCAGTGCTCGCCGCTGTTGCGCTCGAACAGCGACGCGGGCTGCGTCACGGCGCGCAGCTCAGCGATCGAAGGCGTCGACGAAGGCGCGAACACGCTCGCTCACCCCCCGCTCGTCGAGCGCCAGCTGCTCGAGCACCGTGAAGCGGTCGGGCCGCGTTCCCGGCGCGTGCAGCACCGCCTCGGTGAACTGCTGCTCGCTCAGGCCCAGGTCCGCCGGCAGCCGTGGCAGCGCGTGGCGCGACAGGCACGCGTCGACAGCCGCCGCCATCGCGTCGTCGCCGCGCAGGAACGCGGTGAACAGCGTCGCGGCGCCGGCCAGCTCGCCGTGACGCGCGCTGCCGGGGAAGAGGTGGTCGACGGCATGCAGGATCTCGTGCTCGGAGCCGCTGCAGGGACGGCTCGAGCCCGCCGTCGTCATCGCAAGGCCCGAGAGCACCAGCGCCTCGGCGAGCGCGACGAGGAAGTCCTCGTCGTCGATCCCGTCGCTGCGGTGCAGGATCGCCTTCGCCGCGGTCTGCGCGAACGTGACGGCGAGCCCGTCGACCGGCTCACCGCGCTCGCGGCCGGCGAGCCGCCAGTCGGCGATCGCGGACAGGTTGGAGATCACGTCGCCGATGCCCGAACGGCGCATGCCGGGATCCGAGCGGCGCACGTAGTCGAGGTCGACGACCAGCGCGATCGGCATCTGCACGCCGTAGGACCCCTTGCGGCCGCCCTCCTCCAGCGACGCGACCGGTGAGGCGATGCCGTCGTGCGCGAGGCTGGTCGCGACCGCCACCATCGGCAGCCCGCTGAGCGTCGAGGCGAGCTTCGAGACGTCGAGCGTGCGGCCGCCGCCGATCCCGACCAGCGCGTCGTAGAAGCCGCCGCGCAGGCGCTTGGCCAGCGCATTGGCCTCGTCGACGCCGCCGTCGGCGAGCGTCCAGAACTCGGCGTTCTCGAGCTCCGGGCGCAGCGCGTCGGCGATCTCCTCGCCGAGCCCGGGGCCGACGACGACGGCGACGTGCCCGCCGGCCGAGATGCGCCGGTCCGCGAGCAGCGGCGCGAGCTGCGCGACGGCCCCGGGGCCGATGTCGACGAACAGCGGCGCCCCGATCATGCGCGTCAGCAGCGGCACGCGATCTCCCGTGCGCGGGCGAGGTCGGCGTGGTCGTCGACCTCGGCCCATTCGACCGCGCCGATCGGCGCGACGCCGACGTGTCCGCCGCGGTCGGCGTACTCCTGGAAGCCGTCCTCGTAGTACAGCTGCGGGTCGCGCCGGAACGTCGCCTCGAGCGCGTCGGCGAGGCCATCGGCGGCGGCGGGCTCGATCAGCGTCAGGCCGATGTACTCGCCCTGGGATGTCTCGGGGTCGAGCGCCTTGTTGATGCGCGTCATGCGGCCGTCGCCGGAGACCTCGACCTTCATCTCCTCCTCGCCGAGCGGCTTGACGTCGTCGAGCGCGAGCAGGATGTCGGGGCCGCGCGCCGCCAGCAGCGTCCGCTCGACGCTGGGCGGGTGCACCGTGTCGCCGTTCACGAGCAGCACGCCGGCGGAGAACAGCGCGCGCGCGCACCAGAGCGAGTAGGCGTTGTTCCAGACCTCGGCCTTCGGGTTGAAGACGAGCTCGAGCGTCACGCCGTGCTCGCGCTCGAGCCCCGCCTTGCGCTGCTCGACGGCTCCGGCGGCGTAGCCCGTCACGATCGCCACGTCGTCGAGCCCGGCCGCCTTCAGGTTGGCCAGCGCGATGTCGAGGATCGTGCGCTCGCCGTCGACCGGCACCAGCGTCTTGGGCAGCGTGTCGGTGTACGGCGCGAGCCGCCGGCCGGCGCCGGCCGCCAGCACCATCCCGATCATCGGAGTCGAGCTCATCGGTTCACGTCTTCGCCGCCGCGCGCAGCAGCTCCTCCCAGCGCTCGGCGATCGGGCCGGCGGCGTAGGACCGCGCATTCTCGCGCGCCGCGCGACCGTACGCATGGCGACGCGGGGCGTCCTCGATCAGCTCCAGCATGCCCTGCGCGAGCGCATCCACGTCGCCGGGCGGAGCGAGGATGCCGTCGGTGCCGTCGCGCAGGATCTCACCCGGCCCGCGCGGGCAGTCGAAGCTCACGACCGGCAGCCCCTTGCTCATCGCCTCGACGATCACCATGCCGAAGCCCTCGAAGCGGGAGCTCAAGACGAACAGCGAGGCCTTGCTCATCGCCTCGCCCATGCGCCGCGTACGGCCCATCAGGGCGACCGACTGCTCAAGACCGCGCCCGATCGATCAGCGCCCGCAGCTCGGCGCGGCGCGGGCCGGAGCCGTAGATCCGCAGCCGCCAGTCCGGGTGCGCGGCGGCGACGCGCTCCCACGCCCGGATCAGCAGATCGAAGCCCTTCTGCGTCTCCAGCCGCCCGGCGGCGAGCACGAGCTTGCCGTCGAGGCCGGCGAGCCCGCCGTCGAGCTGCGGCACGGCGTTCGGGATCCGCACGACGCGCACCCTTGTCTCTGCGAGCGCCGCGCCGAAGTCGCGCTCGTCCGCCTGCGTCAGCACCGTGAGCACGTCGAGCCCACCGTAGCCGGAGCGCATGTCGGCGGCCAGGCGCGGGCGGTGCGCGAGGAAGTTCATGTGCTCCTGCCCGATCGTGACGACCCCAGGCCGCGTGAGCCGGGCCGCGAGCAGGTTGAACGCGGGGCGCGTCGTGATCAGCACACCGCTCCGGATCGCTCGCAGGTGACGGACGAGGCCGACGTCGGTCCACAGGCTGCAGTACGGGTACGCGTAGTCCTCGGGATGCACGAGCAGGCTCGGCAGGCGCGCCAGCAGGCGTGCCGCGGGCCCGCGGGGTGCGCCGGGGCGCTGGTCGTCGACGACCGCCAGGGTGACGCCCGGCGGCGGCGTCAGGAAGGGCGCGTCGCGGCGCCGGATCACGCTGACCAGCTCGACGGGGCGGCTCTCGGACAGACCCTCGGCCAGCGTGAAGCTCGTGCGCACCGTCCCACCGAGCCCGAAGGCGTGCAGCAGCAGCACACGCACCGCGGACGACGGCGCAGCGGCCGCGCGCGGCCGCAGAGTGGCCGCCGCCAGCGCCATGGCGATCCGGTGCAGCGCGACAGCGGTCCCTCCGAGCATCCGGCGGCGGCGCGACTGCCGACCCGCGTCCGCGGTTCGC
This sequence comes from uncultured Solirubrobacteraceae bacterium, assembly GCA_963721315.1. Taxonomy (GTDB): domain Bacteria; phylum Actinomycetota; class Thermoleophilia; order Solirubrobacterales; family Solirubrobacteraceae; genus DASQMT01. Next base: position 504,028 of record CAVRIU010000003.1, on the reverse strand, counting down.
ATGGCCGCCACGGTCCTCAGGGTACCGGCGCCGCGTCGACGATCAGGCAGTCGACGCCGGCCGCGACGAGCGGCTCGACGTCCGCCGCCAGCGGGCTCCAGACGGCCACCTGCAGCCCCGCCTCGTGCGCGACGTCGACCGCCGTCGCCGCCTCGCCGGCCTCGAACGACCCGACGTGCGCCACGACGACGGACGCGCCGAGGTGGACCGCCGCCGGGATCGCCTTGCGCAGCGGGAAGCGGGTCCACGTGATCAGCCCCACCGGAAACTGCGGCGCACGCTCGCGCACGACGAGCAGCGCGGAGGGGTCGAAGCTGGTCACGAGCAACCCGTCGCGCTGCGGCGCGCCGGCCAGCATGTCCGCCACCAGCGCCGCCGTCGTCTGGCCGCGCGGGCGCAGCGCGTCCCGCAGCGACGTCTTGACGTCGACGTCGAGCCCGACCTCCGCGGGCAGCTGCTCGAGCAGGTCGGAGAACCGCAGCAGCCCGAGCGCATCCGTCTCCGCCGCGGTCAGCTTGGCGATCGTCCGGCCGTCGGCGACGACGGGGTCATGGCTCGCCACGAGCGTGCGGTCGGCGGTCACGCGCACGTCCACCTCGACCCAGCGCAGGCCGGCGGTGACGGCCGCGAGGAACGACGCGAGCGTGTTCTCGCGGTGCCCGTCGACGATCCCGGCGCCGCGCCCGCGGTGACCGCAGAGCACCGGAACGTCGGCAAAGGTCCGCGCAACCATGAGCGCTGTAGCTTGCCAGCGACATGCCCGCCCTGAGCTTCGTCCTGGTCGTGCACCGCGAGCAGGCGCACCTCGAGCGGTGCGTGGCAGCGATGCTCGACCAGCCGTTCACCGACGTGGAGCTGCTGGCGGTCGACGACGCCTCGCCCGATCACGGCCCGCGCCTGCTCGACGAGCTCGCCGAGCGCCACGCCGCGATGCGGGTGATCCACCTGCCCGAGCGAGTCGGTCGTGGTGCGGCGCGCAACCTCGCGCTCGACGCGGTCGGCGGCGAGCACGTGTGGTTCGTGGAGACGACCGACCGCGTCGCGCCGGGAGCGCTCGCCGGCATCGCGGAGCTGCTGCGTACCGGCTCGCCCGATGTCCTGCTCGTGCACCACGCGGTCGCCGACGCGCTCGGGCGCAGCCGTCCCGGGCCGCAGCGGGCGGCGCTCGCGCGCGCCGCCGAGCGCGGCCCCGGGCCGCTCGAGCAGCACCCCGATCTGGCGGCGGCGGCACCGCGTGTCTGGGACAAGGTGCTGCGCCGCTCGCTCTTGCGCGAGCTCGATCTGCGCTTCGGCGACGGCGAGCACGGCGAGCTGCCCGTCGCCTGGCCCGCCCTGCTCGCCGCGGACTCGATCGCGGCATCCGCGGACGTCGGCTACGTCCGGCAGCGCCCGGGCAACGCGGTGCGCGACCGGCTCACCGCCGGCACGCCGTTCGACGTCTTCGGCTGCTACGAGGCGGTGTTCGACTTCGCCGACGCCCACGCGGTGCCCGAGGCGCGCCGCCGGCTCGTCGCGCAGTCGATGCTGCGCCACCAGCTCGCGCTGCTGCGGCGCGTCCCCGAGAGCGCGCGGCGCGAGTTCTTCCACCGCAGCTCGGAGTCCTACGAGCGCCATCGCCGTGGCGACGAGCCGGCGCCGGCCGGCCGGACGGCGCAGCTGCGCGCGCGGCTCGTCGCAGCGCGACGCCTACCGGGCGTTCGAGCTGCTCGAAGGCGGCGCTCGCCAAGCGCGAGGCGGCGCGGCGCCCGCGCGCGGCTGCCGCGGAGATCGCTCGCCGCGCGGTCCGGCGCGCGCGCCGGAGCGGGCTCCAGCGCCACTACCGCGCGCGCCTGAAGCAGCCGATCGACCCGGATCTGGCGGTGTTCGCCGCCTACTGGTACCGCGGCTACCAGTGCAACCCGCGCGCGATCTACGAGAAGGCGCGCGAGCTCGTGCCGGGCATGCGCGGCGTCTGGGTCGTCAAGCCCGGCGCGCGCGCCGGCTTCCCGGACGGATGTCGAGCACGTCGTGGCCGGGTCGCGCGAGTACTTCGACGTGATCGCGCGCGCTCAGTATTTCGTCAACAACGTCAACTTCCCCAACCACCTGGTCAAGCGCGCGGGCACGGTCCACGTGATGACGCATCACGGCACGCCGCTCAAGCACATGGGCCTGGACCTGCAGCACGCGGCGGGCGCGGGGGGACGGATGGACTTCGCCGCGCTGATGCGCCGCTGCGCGCGCTGGGACTTCAGCGTCTCGTCGAACGAGCTCTCGACGCTCGTGTGGGAGCGGGTCTACCCGACCGCGTACGAGTCGCTCGAGGTCGGCTATCCGCGCAACGACGTGCTGGCGCTCGCCGGCGACGAGCAGGTCGCGCGGGTGCGCGCGGAGCTCGGCATCGGGCCCGGCCAGCGGGCGGTCCTCTACGCGCCGACCCATCGCGACTACGTCGAGGGCTACGTCCCGGTGCTCGACGTGGCGGCGGTCGCCGAGGCGCTCGGCCCGGACTACGTGCTGATGGCGCGCCTACACTATTTCTACGACAGCGACCCGCTCCTGCGCAGGTTGCATCGCGAGGGACGGATCCGCGACGTCGCGGCCCACCCGTCGGTCGAGCAGCTCTGCCTCGCGGCGGACGTGCTCGTGACGGACTACTCCTCGATCATGTTCGACTACGCAGTGCTCGACCGCCCGATCGTCATCCACGCGCCCGACTGGGACGCCTACCGTGCGCTGCGGGGCACCTACTTCGACCTGCTCGCGGAGCCGCCCGGCGTCGTCGCGCGCTCGGAGTCCGAGCTGGTCGAGGCGCTGCGCTCCGGCGCCGACGACGGCTCAGGCGCGGACGGCGTTCCGCGCCCGCTTCTGCGCGCTCGACGACGGCGGCGCCGCCGAGCGCGTGGTCCGGCGCGTCTGGCCCGAGAGCCGCGCGCAGGCCGGCCGGCCCGTGCCGACGGTAGTGCGATGAGCCGGCAGGACGGGCGGTCGCTGGTGCTCGTCGTGGGCGTCGGCCGCAGCGGCACCAGCCTGCTCGCGGGGATCCTCGGCCAGCTCGGGTTCCACATCCCGCGGCCCGAGGTGAAGGCCAACTCGACCAATCCGCGCGGCTTCGGCGAGCCGCGCTGGGTGGTCGACTTCCAGGCCGGGCTGCTGCGCGCGCAGAAGATCACGGTGAACGACTCGCGCCCGGGCGCCTGGGAGCCGGCCGCCCGCGCCGGCGAGCACCCGGCCGGTGCGCGACACGCTGCGCGACTGGCTCGCGGGACAGCTGGGCGAGGCCGACGCCGTCGTGGTCAAGGACCCGCGCACCGTCTGGTTCCTGCCGCTGTGGATGCGCTGCGCGGCGGACCTCGGCGTGACGCCCTCGTTCGTGACGATGCTGCGCCACCCGGCCGAGACCCTGACCAGCGCGCGCACCTCGTACGGCACCTGGCAGAGCGAGGCGAGCCGCGCCGCGGCGTGGCTCAACGTGACGCTCGAGACCGAGCGCGCGACGCGCGGCACGCAACGCGCCTTCGTGCGCTACGACGACCTGCTGACCGACTGGCGCGGACAGGCGACGCGGCTCGGGGAGCTGCTCGACCTGCCGTTGCTGCGGACGATCGATCCCGCGCGCGCCGCCCGCGTCGACGAGTTCGTCGACCCGACGCTGCACCGCAACCGCGTGCGCTGGGACGACCTCGACGTGCCCGAGCGCGTGCGCGAGCTGGCCGAGGACGTCTGGCGCCAGGTGCAGCCGCTCGCCGAGCCGGGGGGCGACGCGCCTGCGGCCCATGCCGGGCTCGACGGGGCGCGCACCGCGTTCAAGCAGCTCTACCAGGAGGCCGAGGACATCGCGCAGTCGTCCGTGACGGCCGCGCGCCGGCGCGGTCGCCGGGGCGCCGCGGGCGGCGGCGGCTCGAAGCGTGCCCCGACCTCGCTGCGGGTGCGCGTCGCCCGGCGCCTGCCGCTGCGCCTGCGCCAGGGGCTGCGGCGCGCGCTCGGCGAGCCGCGCGCCCGGGTTCGAGCGCTGCGCGGCCGGTGAGCGAGCTACCGGCGCCGACGGCGATCCTCCTGGCCACGGCGAGCGACAGCGCCGGCGGCCCGGCGGCGGCGCTGCCGTGGGAGGACACGACCCTCGTGGGGCGGCTGCTCGCCCAGCTCGACGCAGCTCGGAGCGGCGGACGCGCACGTGATCACGCGCCCGGCATGGTCCGAGCAGCTGCGGCTCGCGACCGCCTCCCTGCCGGTGCAGCTGCACGCATCGGACGACCTCGCCGGGGACATGCGCGCGGTGGCCGCGATCGCCGCGGCGGGAACCGGTCCGCTGGTGATCGCCAACGCGGACATCCTCACGCAGGGCGAGGCGCTGGCCGGGCTGGTGGCCGACCCGCGCGTCGCCACCGGCGTGCTCGTGACGCAGTGGCGCGCGTCACGTTTCGCGGCGTTCGGCCTCCAGTCGCTGCGCAACTCCGTGCTCAACGCCGGCACGGGCTACCACCACCTCACCGACGCGACCGAGCGCTTCCTCGGCGTCGTCAAGGTCGCGGCGGTCCACCGCGGCGAGCTGCGCGACGCGGCGACCGAGCTGGGCACGCTGCTCGAGCCGGGGCTGCCCGAGGACTGGCGCCGCGCGTCCGAGCTGAAGGCCCGCCAGTGGCACGACGCGCTGCAGCGCGCGCGCGGACGCCGGGGAGCAGCGGGTCCACCGTGGTGGACGCTGCCGAGATCGAGCGCCGGCTCGCAGCCGGCCGCGAGGACGCGACCGCGCTGCTGCTGCGCGCGCTCGTAGTGGCGCGTGTCCCGGTCGGCACGAGCCGGCTGCGGCGGCTGTACTGGGCGCGGCCGCTCGCGCCCGCCGACCTGGAGCGGGCGAGCACGGAGATCACCGGCTACGACGAGGAGAAGGCGCTGCTCAACTCCGCCGTCAAGGCGACCGACGGCTTCTTCACGACGTTCTTCGTCAGCCCGTACTCGAAGTACATCGCGCGCTGGGCCGCCCGCCGCGGCTGGACTCCGAACGGCGTCTCCACCCTCTCGATGGCGGTCGGGGTGCTCGCCGCGGCGGCCTTCGCGACCGGCGAGCGGACCGGCATGATCGCCGGCGCGCTGCTGCTCCAGGTCGCCTTCACGCTCGACTGCGTCGACGGCCAGCTGGCGCGCTACACGCGCACGTTCACGAGGCTCGGCGCGTGGCTCGACTCGATCTTCGACCGCGCCAAGGAGTACGCCGTCTACGCCGGGCTGGCGCTCGGCGCGACGCACGCGGGCGACGACGTCTGGCTGCTGGCGGGCGTCGCCCTGGCGCTGCAGACCGCGCGCCACGCCGCCGACTTCACGTTCAACGCCGCGCGCGACGAGGTGATCCGCTCGAGCATGCACGAGCCGCCGCGCAAGCGCTCGAAGTTGCTCGACGCGGGCGCCAAGGACGAGCCGGAAGGCGCGCCCGCCGTGCGCTGGCTCAGGCGGATCGTCGTCTTCCCGATCGGCGAGCGGTTCGCCACGATCTCGCTCGACCGCCGCGCTGTTCGACGCGCGCGTGACGTTCGTCGTGCTGCTCGTCTGGGGCGGCGTCGCGGCCGCCTACACGGCGGTCGGCAAGCTGACGCGCTCGCTGGGCGAGCGGCGCGAGACCGCCGCTGCGAGCAGGCGCCGACGCCGACGGCGTGCTCGCTGAGCCTACCGCGACGACGGCCCGGTCGCGCTCGCCATCGGGCCGCGTCGCGCGCGGGCTGCCCGTGCCGCCGGTGGCGCTCGTCGGGGCGGCGGGCCTGGCGCTCGCGCTCGCCGCCGCCGTCGCCGGCGGCGGCGCGTCGTGGCCGCGTCGCGTGCGCCGTCGTCGCCTGGGTCGTGCTGACCGCCGGCGCGTCCAGCAGCCGCGGGCTGCGCGGCCGGCTGCGCTGGGTCTTCGCCGCCGCTGCTGCGTGCTGATCGAGTACGGCGCGCTGCTCTGGATCGCGGCCGTCGCCGGCGCCGCCGCCTACCCCGCGGTCTTCGCGCTGCTCTGCGCGATCGCCTTCCGCCACTACGACTTCGCCTACCGCTTCGCGCGGCGTGGCGCCGCGCCGCCGCGCTGGCTCGGCGCGATCGGCGGCGGCTGGGACGGCCGCCTGATCGCCTGCACGGCGCTCGGCGGCGGCCGGCGCGGCGCGGGCCGGCTTCTTCGTCGCCGCCGGCATGCTCGCGGCGCTGTCGGTCGGCGAGGCGATCGCGTCGTGGCTCTCCGGCGAGGCCGCCGAGCGCTCGTGGTCGCCCGACGACGAGGAGGAGGCAGGACGAGGCGGCCTGATCAGGCGCGCGCGAGCCGGCGCAGCGAGCCGCCGTAGCGCCGCAGCGCCAGGCTCCAGGCCAGCCGTGGCCGGGGCGACTCGCCGTTCCAGCCGTTCGCGGCGCGCAGCCGCTCGCAGACGCGCAGCATCTCGTACTCGCGCCAGTACCACTGGCGCAGCGCGGCCCGCGCGGCCTCGTCGAGCGGCGGGGGCGCGTCGGAGCGGTCGCGGCGATGCGCCTTCTTCGGGTCCTTGGGGAGCTCGACGTCGTCGGGCAGCTCGAACGCCGCACGCAGCCGCTGCCAGTCGGCGTCGAGCGTCTCCTGGCGGCCGAGATAGGCGATCTGCTTGCGCCGCGCGATCACGTCGCGGGTCGTGCCGAGCGCGCGGCGGATGCCGCGCAGGTGCCGGATCTCGCGCATCGCGGCCTCGGCGTGCGGGCGCACCTCGGGGTCGTCGCTGCGCCAGCGCCAGCGCCAGCGCCTGTGCCGTCGGGAAGCGCGCGAAGGCCTCGGCCTCGGCCGGCGTCCACTCGAAGAAGAACGTCGGCTGCCCCTTGCGCAGGCGGCTGTCGAACGCGCTCACGAACAGCGCGATCGGGTCGCGCATGCAGAAGATCGCGAACTCTCCCGGCGGCACGTCGGCGAGGCTGAACTGGTGGCCCTTGTGGATCGCGATCGGGCCGAACGGGGTCTCGGTCCCGCGCAGCGGTCGCAGGGCGTGCTTGATCGCGGTCCCACCGGTCTTGCCGATGTGGATGAAGTGCACCGCCACGCGGCCGGACCGTAACAGGCAGATCGCGCTCATAGGATGGTGCGCAATGCCGCGCATCAGCGTCGTCGTGCCGATCTACAACGTCGAGCGTTACCTGGCCGCCTGCCTGGACTCGGTCGCGCGCGCAGACGGTCGAGGACCTCGAGGTCGTGATGGTCGACGACGGCTCGACCGACGCCAGCGCGGAGCTGGCGGACGGGTACGCCGCAGCGCGACCGGCGCTTCCGGCTCGTGCACCAGGAGAACGCCGGCCTGAGCGCCGCGCGCAACACGGGCTCGGACGCCGCGGGCGGCGAGTTCATCGCCTTCCTCGACTCCGACGACGTGCTGCCGCCGAACGCCTACGAGCTGCTGCTCGGCGCGCTCGACCAGACCGGGTCGGACTTCGCCACCGGCAACGTGCACCGGCTGACGCGCTGGGGCACGTCGCAGTCGGCGTTCCTCGCCAAGACGTTCGCGCGCACGCAGCTCAAGACCCACGTGACGCGCTTCCGGCCGCTGATCGCCGACCGGACCGCCTGGAACAAGCTCTGGCGGCGCTCCTTCTGGGACAGCAACGGCTACCGCTTCCCCGAGGGCATGCTGCACGAGGACATCCCGGTCGTCGTGCCGGCGCAGTTCGCCGCGCGCTCGGTCGACGTGATCGCGGACCCGGTCTACCTGTGGCGCATCCGCGAGGGCGGCGAGCTGTCGATCACGCAGCGCCGGCTCGAGCAGCGCGCGCTGCTCGACCGGCATGACGGCGGTCGAGCGACGTCCGCCGCCATCTCGCCGATCACGGGCCGGCGCGCGCCAAGCGCTGGTACGACGAGAGCCTCGTGGCCGACGACCTGAGGCTGCACCTCAACGTGCTCGACATCGCCGACGACGACTACCGCGAGCTGTTCCTGGAGCGCGTCAACACGTTCCTCGACGGTGCCGACGCGAGCATCTACGACGACCTGCCGGCGATCGACCGGCTCAAGTGGCACCTCGTGCGCCGGCGCCTGATGCCTGAGCTGCTCGAGGTGCTGCAGTTCCAGAAGGAGGCGCTCGCGGGATCGGCGCCCGTGCGGGTCCGGCGGAGGTGGTACGGCGACTATCCCTTTCGCGGCGACGAGCGGCTGCAGGTCCCGGCGTCGGTCTACCGGCTCAAGAACGCGGACCTGCCCGGAGTCGCGCACGTGGAGGAGCTGCGGCGCGAGGGTGAGCTGCTCAAGGTCAGCGGCTTCGCGTACGTCAGCGGCATCGGCGCACCGACTCCGCGGCTCCCAGCGGGTCAGCGTCAGCGCGCTGCGCCCGGGGCGGCTGCGCCGTATCCGGCTGCAGCTCGCCCCGTTGCGGCTGAAGACGACGGCGGTCGAGCGGCCCGATGCGACGGCGATCAGCCGCCAGCCTGTGCGCGACCTGCGCTGGTCGGGCTTCGAGGCGACGCTCGACCCGCGCGCGCTGCGCCGCGCGGGCAGGTGGCAGACAGGCGCATGGGAGCTCTACGTCGCCGTCAGCGCCGGCGGCATCCGGCGGCGCCGGATGCGCTTCGTCGTCGACGTCGCCCGACCGCTTGCGGGCGGTGGACCTGACGGTCGCGGACGACGCCGTCGTGGCGGCGCTGCCGACCGAGGCCGACGGGGTCGAGCTCGACGTCCGCACCGAGTGGGCGACAGTGCGCGGCGCGCGGGTCGCGGGCGACGTGCTGGAGCTGACGGGCGACATCCGGTCGGCGCCGGCCGGCGCCAAGCTGGAGCTCAGGCGGCGCAGCGACCTGGCCAGGCGCAAGTCCGCGCTGGCGCTGGACGGCCGCTCGTTCCGCGCCGAGCTCCCGCTGGGCGAGCTCGCGGTCCGCCGAATGGGACCTGAGCGCGCTCGCGGGTGGGCAGCGGATGCGGGTGCTGCTCGCGGACTCGGCGGTCGGGGTCGCCTGGCGATCGGGAGGGCGCGAGCTGACGCTCGAGCGCAACCGCCGCGGCTCCGCGGCGCTGATCGAGCGCAGCCCGCGCGCGATCGCCGACCACGCGGCCTGGAGCCGAGGCCGGTGAGCTGGAGCTCGCCGGCGAGCTGCCCGCGCCGCCGGGCGCGGTGGAGCTCGTGCTGCTCGAGCAGGACACCGCGGCAGGAGCACGTGTTCGGCGTCAGTCGCGACGACGGCCGCTTCACCGCCCGCCTCGCACCGGCAGCGGTCGCCTCGCTTGCCGGGTCGCTGCCGCTCGCCGAGGGCACCTGGCTGCTGTCGCTGCGCCGGGCGGGCGATCCGGGCGCCGCACGGGTGCCGCTGCATGCTGGCGCCGCGGCTGATCGAGCGGCTGCCGCTGGCGACGACGATCGAGCACAAGCCGTTCCGCCTCGCGGCGGCGGAGGACGACTGCGCGGCGCTCGTGGTGCAGCGCGACCTCGACGACGACGAGCGCGGCCAGTATCACCAGCGCCGGCTGCTCGAGCTGTCGCACCGGGCCCGCCGCGGCGAGCCGCTGCGCGACGCCGTCGTCTATTCGAGCTTCCGCGGCCGCGAGTACTCCGACGGCCCGCGCGCGCTCCACGAGGAACTGGTCGGGCGCGACGCGCGGCTCGAGCACTTCTGGATCGTGCGCGACCAGGCAGCCCGCGTGCCCGGGACCGCGACGGCGGTGCGCGACGGCAGCCGCGAGCACTACGAGCTGATGGCGCGGGCGCGTTACCTGATCGCCAACGACCACTTCCCCGAGTGGTTCACGCGCCGCGCCGACCAGGTGTGCGTGCAGACCTGGCACGGCACCCCGCTCAAGCGCCTGGGACTCGACATGGTCGAGATGCGCCGGGCGACCCAGCGCTACCGGCGCCGCTGGAGCCGTCAGGTCGCCAACTGGCAGTACGTCGTGTCGCCCAACCGCTTCTCGACGCCCGTGCTGCGCAGGTCCTACGACATCGAGGGCGAGCTGCTCGAGCTCGGCTATCCGCGCACCGACATGCTGGCCGGAGCCGATCGCGATCAGCGCTCGGCGCGACTGCGCGCGGCGGCTCGGCCTGCCCGCGGACAAGCGCGTGGTGCTCTACGCGCCCACCTACCGCGATCAGGCGGTCGACCGGCGCGGCCGCCATCGGCTCGACCTGCAGCTCGACCTCGAGCGGCTGCGCGCGGCGGTGGGCGAGGACACGGTGCTCCTGCTGCGCAAGCACCACCGGATCATCGACCCCGTGCCTGCGCAGCCGGACGGCTTCGTGCGCGACGTCTCGAGCTACCCGGACGGGACGGAGCTGCTGCTCGCGGCCGACGTGCTCGTGACCGACTACTCCTCGATGATCGTCGACTTCGCGAGCACGGGGCGGCCGATGCTCCTCTTCACCTACGACCTCGAGGCCTACGCGAACCGCATCCGCGGGCTCAACGTCGATCTCGCCGAGATCGCGCCCGGCCCGCTGCTGAAGACCACCGATGAGCTCGCGGACGCGCTGCGCGAGCTCGATGGCGTACGGACCGAGTACGCCGGCCGCTACGAGCAGTTCACGGCCACGTTCTGCGAGCTCGACGACGGGCACGCCGCGGCCCGCGTCGTCGATCGCATCTTCGGCTCCTCCTAGCGGCCCATGCGGCGCAGCGCGAACAGCGCCAGGCCGCCGAGCGCGGTGGCCATGCCGGCGAGCGCGAGCAATCCCGGGAGCGTGTTGGCGAGGCTCGGCTCGATCCCGGTGACGGTCGCCTGGCGCGCGAGCTCCAGCACCTGCGTGACGGGGTTGTACTCGGCCGCGCTCGCGAGCCAGCCGCGCAGCAGCACCGCCGGCGTGTAGGCGGTCGAGAGGAAGACGGCCAGGAAGACGCCCTGCTGCATCAGCGGGCCGGCCTGCTGGGTGCGGAACGTCAGCGCGATGAAGACGCCCCACAGTCCCGCGACCGCGCAGAATGCCGCGCAGGCGACGTAGAGCGCGATCAGCCCGGGCACGCCGCCGGGCAGCTCCGCGCCGAGCGCGAGGCCGACGACCAGCACGACCGTCGCGGGCACGAGCGAGCGCGTGACGGCGCCGAGGATCGGGCCGAGCAGCAGCACGGGACGCGACACCGGCGCCACCAGCAGGCGGTCGAACCAGCCCTGCTCGATGTCGCGCGCCAGGTTGGAGCCGGTCGCCGCACCGGCGAAGCCGGCTCCCTGCAGGCAGGAGAGCGGCACGATCCAGGACAGGTAGGAATCGGTCGGGAAGCCGTCGAGCCCGGTCAGGCGGCCGAACTGCCCGGACATGCCGAGCAGGAACACGACCGGCGCGATCGTCGCCGGCAGCAGCGCGCCGCGCACGCGCAGCACCTCGTTGAGCGAGCGGCGCCAGAGCGCGAACGCGACCGGCAGCGAGCCCGGGACGCGCGCTCACAGCGTGCGCAGCCGCTGGGCGAGCGCGAAGGTCGCCAGGGCGGTGGTCGCGAGCGCGAGCAGCGTGGCCGCCGCGAGCCCCGCCCAGGGGTCGCCGAGCGCGCTGTCGCCGGCGAGCAGCCCGCGCACCGCCTCGACCACGTAGGTCAGCGGGTTGTACACCGCGGCGTCGCGCAGGACCGGCGTCAGCAGCTCGCGCGGGAAGAACGCCGGCGCCGTGAACAGCAGCACGAACACGAACGGGAAGATGCTCTGCAGCAGCGCCAGCGAGCCGGTGCGCAGCGCGATCGCCGCTGCGATGCCGCCGATCCCGACCGCCGTGATCGCGGCGAGCACGATCGCCGCGAGCGCGCGCGCCGACGCCGCCGGGGAAGTGGGCGCCGAAGATCAGCGCGACGAGCAGGAAGAAGACCGTCTGCAGCACCGACAGGCCGAGCGTGCCGGCCTGGCGCCCGATCACGAGGCTCGTACGGCGCACCGGGGCCGCCAGCAGCCGGTCGAAGAACCCGAACTCGATGTCGGCCGCCAGCGCGGTGCCGCTCGTCAGTCCCGCCAGCAGCGCGCCCTGGATGATCGTGCCGGGGACGATGAAGGCGAGGTAGGAGGCGACGTCGGGAAACTCGCTCAGGTCCTGCGCGGCGCTCGTCCCGCTCGCGATCACCGCGAGCAGCATCAGCGGCAGCACGAACGTCGGCATCAGCAGCTGCGCGCGGCGGAACTGGACGCTGAGCGAGCGCCGGCCGAGCGCGAGCACGACGCGCCCCTCGCGCGCCGGCGTTCACGCGGCGGCCTCGACCGCGCCGGCTCCCTCGAGATGCGAGCCGGTGACGGCGGCGAAGACGTCGTCGAGCGTCGGGTTCTCGACCTCGACGGACTCGACGACCACGTCGTGCTCGTCGAGCGCGCGGATCACCGGTCCGATCGCGGCCTTGCCGGCGGCGGTGCGCAGCACCACGCGCGTCGGCGCTGCCCGGGTCCGCCGGCTCGACGCTGCCGAGGCCGGCGAGCGCCTCGCGCGCGCGTCCGGCGCTGTCGGCCTCCGCGAGCTCGACGTGCAGCATCGGCTCGCCGATGCGCGCCTTCAGCACGTCCGGCGTGCCCTCGGCGACCAGCCGGCCCGGCGGCGATGATGCCGACGCGGTCGGCGAGCTGCTCGGCCTCCTCGAGGTACTGCGTCGTGAGGAAGACGGTCGTGCCCTCGTCGTTGAGCGAGCGCACCTCGCGCCAGAGCGCGCCGCGGCTCGTCGGATCGAGGCCCGTCGTCGGCTCGTCGAGGAACAGCACGTTCGGCCGGTGCACGAGCGCGAGCGCGAGGTCCAGCCGCCGCCGCATCCCGCCCGAGTAGCCGCCGACGCGCCGGTCGGCGGCCTGCGTGAGGCCGACGCGCGCGAGCAGCGAGACCGCGCGCTCGCGCGCGGCCGCTGCGCGCAGCCCGTGCAGCGCGCCCTGCATCCGCAGCAGCTCGCGCCCGGTCATCAGCGGGTCGATCGCGGCCTCCTGCAGCGCCACGCCGATCGACCGCCGCACCGCGTCGGCGTCCGCGACGACGTCGTGGCCGGCGACGCGGGCGTGAGCCGGAGGTCGGCCGCAGCAGCGTCGTGAGGATGCGGACCAGGGTCGTCTTACCGGCGCCGTTGGGACCGAGGAAGCCGTAGATCTCGCCCGGTGCGACGTCGAGGTCGAGGCCGTCGACGGCGCGGATGCCGCCCTTGAACTCGCGCACGAGGTCGCGCACCTCGACGGCCGCTGCGCTGGATTCGGAGGTGCTCATGCGGCTTTCCAGCGTAGACGGCTGGACGATCGCGGCCGGCTCGTGGATGCTTCACCGCCCATGGCCGCCTCGGCATCGCAACCGCGCGTCATCGTCGTCGGCTCGATCAACATCGACATGGTCGTGCACGCCGAGCGCCTTCCGGCGCCGGGTGAGACGGTCGCGGGCGGCCGGTTCGAGCGCAGCGGCGGCGGCAAGGGCGCCAACCAGGCTGTAGCGGCCGCCCGCGCCGGGGCCGCGGTGACGCTCGTCGGCGCGGTCGGGGACGACGAGCTCGGGCGACGAAGCGCTCGACGAGCTGCGCGCCGATCACGTCGACGTGAGCGCGGTGGCACGGCTGGCGGACGTGGCCACCGGGGTCGCGCTGATCGTGGTGGACAGCGCGGGCGACAACCAGATCGCGGTCGCCTCGGGGGCGAACCACGAGGTGACGGCGGAGCAGGTCCGCGCCGCGGGCGCCGCCGGGGAGCCGTCCTCGACCGACGCGGCAACGCCCGGAGCCGGCGCCGCCGCTACTCCCGGCTGCGTGCTGGCAAGCTTCGAGCTGCTCGACGAGCCGGTGCTCGCTGCGGCGAGGCTGGCGCGCGACGCCGGCTGCGCGCTCGTCGTCAACCCGGCGCCGGCGCGGCCGCTCGAGGCCGAGCTGCGCGAGTTCCGCCCGCTGCTCACGCCGAACCGGAGCGAGGCGGCGGAGCTGAGCGGCGAGGACGATCCGGAGGCGGCCGCGCGGGCGCTGGCGGCCCGGACCGGTGCTTCGGTCGTGGTCACGCTCGGCGAGCAGGGAGCGCTGGTCGTGGACGACGCGGACTGGAGCGCATCGCCGCGCCGGCCGTGCGCGCGGTCGACACCACCGGCGCAGGCGACGTCTTCAACGGCGTGCTGGCCACCGAGCTGGCGCGCGGGCAGGAGCTGCGCGCGGCGGTGGCGACCGCCGTCGCCGCCGCGGCAGAGTCGGTCACGCGACGGGGCGCGCGGGTGACCCCGGCCGGGCTCGCGGCGATGCTCGAGCGCGGCCCGGTCGTGCTCGACGGCGGGCTGGCGACGGAGCTCGAGCGGCTCGGCCACGACCTCGGCGACTCGCTCTGGTCGGCGCGCCTGCTGCGCGACCGCCCCGGGACATCGAGGCGCGTTCACCGCGCCTACTTCGAGGCCGGTGCCGACGTCGCGATCACGGCGAGCTACCACGCGACCTACGAGGGCTTCGCCGCTGCCGGGATCGGCGCGGAGGAGACCACCCGCCTGCTGCGGCTCAGCGTCGAGCTCGCTCAGCGTGCACGCGACGCCGTTCGGCCGGGCGGGCTCGTGGCCGCGTCGGTCGGACCGTTCGCCGTCATGCTCGCCGACGGCTCCGAGTACACCGGCGACTACGGCGACGACTTCCGTGGAGCGAGATCGCGGCGCGTTCATCGCCCGCGGATCGCGGCGCTGCTCGACGCCGGCCCGGACCTGCTCGCGCTCGAGACGATCCCGTCGCTGCGATCGAGGTGCGCCGCGCTGGTCGAGCTGCTCGCGGAGTTCCCGGGCGTCGAGGCCTGGATGACGTTCTGCTGCCGCGACGGCGAGCGGCTGAGCGACGGGACGCCGATCGAGGACGCCGTCGCGACTGGCGGCCGGCAGCGCGGCGATCGTCGCGCGTCGGCGTCAACTGCACGCCGCCCGAGCACATCGACTCGCTGCTCGAGCGCGCCGCCGCGCGTGCACCGACCTGCCGCTGCTCGTCTATCCGAACAACGGCCGGACCTGGGACGGCGACGCGTACGAGTGGCGCGGAGCGGGCGTCGACGGCTTCCCGCCCCGGTCGTGGCGGGCTGGCGCGAGCACGGCGCGCGCGGGATCGGCGGCTGCTGCGGGATCGGCCCGGACGCGATCGCGGGCGTGGCCGGCGTGCTGCGCGGGCTGAACGTCCACTGCGGCGAGTGTTCGAGTTGGAGCGGCGCCCGCCGTCGACGCGGGTGAACGTCAACGGCGGCAGTAAAGGGAACGGGTTCGAGTTGTCGGCGGCGGCGCGCGCCGATGCGGTGAACGTCGATCCGTACCGGGTATAGCCCCGAATCTTCGACGTTCGCCGCTCGTGCGCCGGCGATCCTGGCGGGACGCGGGGCGCTTTGACCTCCCCATGCGGACGTCAAGGCGCCCGGCGGACCGGCTCGCAAACCGCCGCCGCGACCGAACCCTCCCCCTTAATGCCGCCGTTGACGTTCGCCGACGCCGCGGATCACCCCACGACGAGGATCACGAGCTCGCGCGGGCCGTGGACCCCCTCGACGCGCTCGAGCTCGATGTCGGACGTCGCGCTCGGCCCGGAGACGAACGTGAGCGGCCGGCCTTCGGCGGCGGCGGCGCGCGAGCGCCGCGATCGCGTCGGGGACCGAGGCGTGGATGCGCGCGGCGTCGACGACGCAGACGTGCAGGTCGGGGACGAGCGTGAGCGCGCGCCGCCCGCTCTCGGCGCCGCCGTCGAGCACGATCGTGCCGGTCTCCGCGATCGCGAGCGCGCGAGCCGGTCAGGACGCCGTCGACGCGCGTCGAGGTCGCGCGCCGCGATCGGCGGGTCGTCGGCGAGCAGCTCGACGCCCGGCGCGTCGATGCGGCAGCCCGGACGGCGTCGCCAGCCGCTTGGCGCCGTGCTCGCGACAGGCGGCGGTGATCGCGTCCTCCAACTCGTCCGCGGCGACCCGCCGGACCGTGGCGCGGTACTCGGCGGCGCGCTCGCAGAAGCGGGCGACGACCGCCTCGTCCCCCGGCCGCCGCGCCGGAGCCCGCAGGTGGTACTCGCGCGGCACGTCGGGCACGGCGACGACCCGGCCCGAGCGCCGCGTCGATGCGAGCCGAGAATCTCCTCGCGCGCGGTCAGGCGGCCGCGCCGCGAGGGACGCGCCGCGAAGGGGCCGCGTCGGCAGCCGGGGCCGCGCCCGGACTCGCCGGGCTCGCCTCGCGCCCGCGCCACCAGTCGCGGAAGGTCTGCTGCGGCGCCTCGGGCAGATCGCGCATCGTCGTCCAGCCGCTCAGCGGACTCGGGCAGCTTCGCGAGCGGGCCGTTGCCGAGCCGCGCCATCCGCTGCGCGCGCTCGTAGTGCGCGCGCGACCGGAACACGCGCGCCAGCGCGTCCATCGCCACGCGCTCCGGGCTCCAGCGGCTCTTCGCCTCGCGCACGACCCGTCCGCGCAGGTGCACGAGCACGGTCGGGATGTCGATCTTGACCGGGCAGACCTCGTAGCAGGCGCCGCAGAGCGACGACGCCCACGGCAGCGTCGGCGCGTTCTCGAGCCCCTGCAGCTGCGGCGTCAGGATCGCGCCGATCGGGCCCGGATAGACCGACTCGTACGCGTGTCCGCCGACGCGCGAGTAGACCGGGCAGACGTTCAGGCAGGCCGAGCAGCGGATGCAGTGCAGCGCCTGGCGCCCGACCGCGTCGGCGAGCACGTCGGTGCGCCCGGCGTCGAGCAGCACGAGGTGGAACTCGCGCGGACCGTCGCCGTCGCGCACGCCGCTCCAGATCGACGTGTACGGGTTCATCCGCTCGGCCGTCGAGGAGCGCGGCAGCAGCTGCAGCATCACCTCGAGGTCGCGCCACTCGGGCAGCACCTTCTCGATCCCCATCAGCGTGATCAGGACCTGCGGCAGCGTCGTGCACATGCGACCGTTGCCCTCGGACTCGACGACGCCGATCGAGCCGGTCTCGGCGACGCCGAAGTTCGCGCCGCTGATCGCGACGGGCACGGAGAGGAACTTCTCGCGCAGGTGCCGGCGCGCGGCCTCGGCGATCGCCCGCGGCTCGAGCCCGAGCTGCTGCCCCTGCGCGATCGTGCGCTCGAACAGCGCCGCGATCTCGGCCCGGTTGCGGTGGATCGCGGGCACGAGGATGTGCGACGGCTCGTCGTCGTCGAGCTGCACGATCAGCTCGGCGAGGTCCGTCTCG
Source organism: uncultured Solirubrobacteraceae bacterium (assembly GCA_963721315.1). Classification (GTDB taxonomy): domain Bacteria; phylum Actinomycetota; class Thermoleophilia; order Solirubrobacterales; family Solirubrobacteraceae; genus DASQMT01. Next base: position 487,023 of record CAVRIU010000003.1, on the reverse strand, counting down.
ATCGCCGCGATGCCGCGCAGCTCGAGCGCCTCGTTGAGCCCGATCTCGTCGGTCGCGAGCGACTTCACCTTGATCACCTCGCGCGCGCCGTGGTCGCGCACGATGCCCGCGATGATCGCGTTCGCCTCGGCGCCGTCGCGCGCCCAGTGCACCTGTCCCGCCGGCGCGCGTCACGCTCGCCTCCAGGCGCGTGAGCTGCTCCGGCAGGGTCGCCATCGCGCGCTCCTTGATCGCCGCGCCGGCGTCGCGCAGCGCCTCCCAGTCGTCCAGCTCGGCCACCGCGGCGGCGCGCTTGGCGCGGATCGCGGTCGTCGCCTTGCCGATGTTGCGGCGCAGCTGCGCGATCGCCCAGCGCCGCGCGAGCCGCCGCCGGGAAGCTCATTTCGCCACCATTGCGCTCCCACATGATGCCGACCGAGCTGCCGCAGGGGCGCTACCTGTCATGCGCGTTCGCCGTGCCCGCGCACGCGGGCGGCCAGACGCGCGCGCTGCTGATGCGCAACCGGATCTTCGCGCGCGAGGGCGGCGTGCGGCCGGACGTGCTCACGCTCGGCCCGGTGCCCGACGACGAGCGGCGACGCGAGCAGCCTGCTCGAGCAGGGCCTGCTGCTCGAGGACATGCCGGCTGCTCAACATCTACGAGCACTACCGCGAGCGACGGCTGGGGCGACGACGGAGCCGACCGGCGAGAGCTCGAGGACCTGAGCCGCGCACCGGCTCCGCGAGGAGCAGCGACGCCCGACGGAGCGCCGTGGCGGGTCATCTACCAGCTGCCCGGACGAGCAGCGCCGGCTTATCGAGTACCTGCGCGAGGACGGCTCGCCGTACCTGCGGATCCCCGGTTCAGCCTCGGCGCACAAGTGGTGCTGGCCGAGCGGATCCAGCGGATCGGCGCCGACGGAGCGGTCGTCGGCGAGTTCGGATCCGTCGGGCAGTTCTTCCGGCGCTGGATCCGCGACCTCGTCGCCGGCGACGAGCGCGCGTTCGTCTTCATCGACTCGCGCTTCGTCGTTCCGCACCTCGTCGCCGATGCCGCGGTCGCCGGATCCACCTGATCTACCTGATGCACAACATCCACGTGCGCGCCGCCGCGGCGCTGGGACTCGCCGACCTCGGACCCGGTCTACAAGCGCGTGCTGAACCGGATCGACGGGATGGACGCGATGGTCACGCTGACCGAGCGCCAGCGCGACGACATCGCCGAGCGCCGCGGCCGCACGAGCAACATGTTCGTCGTCCCGAACCCGGTCGTGATGCCCGCCCCGCCGGCGGAGCGCGCGCAGCGCGACCCCAACCGCGTGACGATCGTCGCGCGGCTGGAGAAGCAGAAGCGGCTGACGCACGCGATCCGGGCGTTCGGGCAGGTCGTCGCGGCGGTGCCCGGCGCGCGCCTGGACATCTACGGCGCCGGCAAGCGAGCAGCAGCGGCTCGCGGCGGAGATCGAGTCGACTGGGCTGAACGAGTCGGTCAAGCTGCGCGGCTTCGACCCGCGTGCGAGCGAGGCGCTGTGGACGTCGAGCGCGTTCCTGATGACGAGCTCGTTCGAGGGCTATCCGCTGGCGACGCTCGAGAGCATGAGCCGCGGCTGCCCGGTCGTGAGCTACGACATCAGGTACGGGCCGCGCGAGCAGATCAGCGACGGCGTCGACGGCTTCCTCGTGCCGCCGGGCGACATCGAGCTGCTCGCGCAGCGCTGATCGAGCTGCTGCGCTCGCCGGAGCTGGTGCAGCGCATGAGCGCGGCCGCGAGCCGGCGCGCCGAGCGCTCCGGGCCGCAGCAGTTCGTGGCGAACTGGGCGAGCGTCCTCAGCGCGACCGTCGAGCAGGAGCCGCTGCGCACGCGCATCAACGACGTGAGCTTCGAGCCGAGCCGGCTGCGCCTGACGACCGCGAGCCGCTTCGCCCGGCTCCTGCGGCGTACGCCCGGACGTGCTCGATCTCTCCGGCGAGCTGCGGGTCGACGGCGACAGCCGCGCGTCCCGGCACGACGCCGTCGCGCTTCGAGCTGGCCTGGGTCGAAGACGAGAGCGGCGCGGTGACCGAGCTGCCGCTCACGGTCAAGCCGGCAGGCGAGCGCTTCGGACTGCGCGCGGTCGTCGGGCTCCCGCCCGCGGACGCTCGCCTGCGGCTGCGACTGACGTGGAGCAACTCGTCCTGGGAGACCGACGTCGCGCGCTTCGCGGGCGGCGAGCTCAGGCGTCCGGCGGGGCGCTGAAGGCGGCGGCGAAGCGCTCCGGGACCGTCGCGTGATCGGGCCCGCCGAGATAGTGCAGGACCTCGGAGTCGCGCAGGCCGAACTCCTGCGCGAGCGGCAGCGCCGCGCTGCTGAAGCGCTCGCGGCGCATGCGCTCGAGGTCGAGCACCAGCACGTCGGCGGAGAACGCGTCGAAGTCGAAGCGGTGGCGCGCGTGCGCCGTGCGGCGCAGCTCGGCCGCAGCGCCGTCGCGATCGCCGAGCCGCGCCGCGGCGCGGTGGATCACGCCGAAGCCGCTCGCCCCGTCCGGCCGCACGCGGTGCCGCCCACGCGTGCGCGCCGAGATCGAGCGCGGCCAGCTGCGCGACGTCGCCGGCAGCAGCCGAGCGCAGCGGCAGCACGACGAGCCGGTCGACATCCGGCAGCAGGTCCGCCAGCACGCAGCCGGGCGAGCGCGCCCGAGCCCGCGGATCGGCACGCGGCTGCAACCGGTCGGGGCGACCTGCGCCGCGAGCCGCTCCACCCCACCGGTGCCGGCGCGCGCGAGGATCCAGAGGTGGAGCGGCCGCGAGGAATGCTCGCGCAACGCGGTCGCCAGCGTCCGCAGCGCGCGCCCACCGCCGCGCGGCAGCACGACCGCGCAGTGCACGGCGGCATCCGCGACGCTGCCGTGCGTGACGGTCCGCGCGACCGCGCGCGCGATCCTCTGGCCGATCTCGGGCGCCACCGGCGGGAGCGCGAGCGGGCGCATCCTGCGCTCCTGCGCGGCGCTCACGTCCGCCGCCGTCAGCTCGCGCCAGAGCGCGTAGACCTCGGCCTCCGGCCGTCCGGTCAGGATCGCCGTGTGGACCTGCTCCAGCCGTTCGAGCAGCCCCACGCGGATCGCGTCGAAGGCCTCGTCGTCGATGTCGAGCAGCCCGTCGAAGCGGATGTCCGAGCGGTTCTTGGGCCGGAACTGCGCGCGCATGCCGATCGACCTGACCGGCAGGTAGCAGTGCAGGCGTGACGTGACGACCGCGCTGTGGCGGCTGCGATAGGTGTCGAGCAGCTCGAGCGCGCGGCCGGCGTTGGCGACGAACGAGCGCCGCCGGACCGCGCCGCTGGAGTGCGCGAACGTCACCGCGCCGGCCGGCACCGAGTCGGCGGGCATGTCGACGTACGCGACCGGCGCGTCCGCCGGCGGCGGCGCGGGCAGGTCCGGGAAGACGGTGTCGATCGTCGTCGTGACGCAGCCCGAGAAGAACGCCGGCACGTCGCACGACAGCAGCAGGTAGACCGTCGTCCAGTCGCGGCAGCCGACCGGCCCGTAGCGCCTCAGATAGTCGATCGCGGCCGGCGTGAGCAGGCTGCGCTTGTTGCAGTGGAACGAGACGAAGATCGGGCGCAGGTTGCGGTGCAGCGGGAAGCCATGGCGCAGCTTGAAGAGCGCGTGCATGTACCAGCCGAAGCACAGGACCCAGGTGTCCTCGGGGATCTCCTGGTACATCGAGGCGTCGCGGTGCACGGTCATCACCTCGACGTCCGCCTCGACGTCGTCGCGGCGCCGCTCGGGCCGCACGCGGCGCCCCAGCTCGGCGAGCAGCTCGACGAGCTGTGGATCACCGTGCAGGCGCACGCCGCCATGGCGGACCAGGTGCCCGAGCATCGCGATGCTCTGGATGTGGTCGCCGATGTTCGCCGACGCCCGGTTCACGCCGGGATGGCCGTAGTCCATGATCGCGAGGCTGCGCCGCCCGCCCGCCGGCGGCGGCGCCGTCGGTGAGTCGGCGTCGGCGGCGACCCAAGGCGCCAGCGAGTCGCGCTGCAGCCGCAGCGGCGAGTCGTCGCCGACGCGGCGCGAGAAGACCGCGAACACCTCGCGGGCGAGCTCCTGGTCGCCGTAGCCGAAGACCGCCGCGAGGATCTCGTACCAGCTCTCCGCCGGGACCCCCGCGGGGTCCTCGGCGACCAGCAGGCGAACCTCGCCAAGCGTCTCCGCGGGAGCCGTCGCGAGGCCGGAGCGGACGTGGTCGGCCGGCGCGCTGGAGGCCCACTGCTCGCGCGCCCGGCGCTCCCGCCGTCCCCTAAGCACGGACCACGTGCAGCTTTGCGCGCTGCTCGCGCCGGAAGCCCTCGCGTCCGGCGAAGTACTCGTCGACGGCGGTCCGGCAGCCCGACCACTTGCCGTAGTCGTCGAGCACGATCCGCCCGCCGGGCACCAGCAGCGGCGCGATCCGCTCCAGGCAGGTCATCGTCGACTCGTACCAGTCGCCGTCGAGGTGCGCGAAGGCGACCGGCTCGTCGAGCTCGATCGTGTCCTCGAACAGCCCCTGGATCAGCTCGACGTTGTGCTCTTGCACCGGCACGCCGAGCCGGCTGAACGACTCGGTCACCTCGCGGTAGAGGTCGTCGCGGTAGCCGTAGTAGGTCTCGCCGCCGACGCCTCTGGCCCGGCCGCCCGCGATCGTCTCGTAGCGCTGGTGCACGTCGTCGCCGTCGTGCTCGCCCGGCGGCGGGATCATCCCGAAGACGTCGTAGACCTTCATCGGCCGCGCCGGCGCCTTGGCCGCGGCCAGCACGATCGCCGAGCCGCCGCGCGCGGTGCCGGCCTCCACGATCAGGCCTTCGCGCTCGTCGCGATCGAGCGCGATCACGATCGACGCGAGCTCGCGCAGGTTGTGCTCCTTGAGGTACGTCAGGTGCTCCGACGCGCGCTCGCGCGATCGCCTGCTCGACGGGCGCCGGCAGCGCGGGGACGAGCAGCGCGCGTGCGCGCTCGAGCTCCGCCCGCGTCCGGCGCAGCTTGCGTTTGGTGGCGCGCAGCTCCGCCTCGAGCTCGGCGGCGCCCGGCCCGGCGAGCCTGCGCCGCAGGCGCCGAGCGGCGCCGCGCGCCCGCTGCGAGTACGACTTGCCCATTGGGCGTAGAGACTACGAGGCGCTGACGGTCGCCTTGCTCCCGGTGGGCTCCAGCATGCGCCACTCCGAGACGGGCTCGGGGTGGCCGACGCCGAATCCCTGGGCGAAGTCGACGCCGTAGGAGCGGACGAGCTCGAGCGTCTCCTTGTCCTCGACGAACTCGGCGATCGTCTGCTTGCCCAGCTCTGTCGCGATCGTGGCGAGCGATTGGACGACGAGCTGGTCCTTGACCGACTCGCCCAGGTGGCGCACGAACTCGCCGTCGATCTTGAGCAGGTCGAACGGCAGGTGCTTGAGGTAGTAGAACGAGCCGAAGCCCGCCCCGAAGTCGTCCAGCGCGAAGCCACAGCCGAGCTCGCCAACCCGCTCGGCGAAGCCGCGGGCCTTCTGGATGTTCACGATCGCCGCCGCCTCGGCGATCTCGAACGTGAGGCAGGCGGGATCGATCGCCGACCGCTCGAGCTCGCGCTCGAGCGTCGCGATCACCTCCGGGCTCGTCAACGACAGGCCCGACAGGTTGACGTCGAGCTGCAGCCGCCGGCCCAGCCGCTCCTGCCCGGCGACGAGCGCGACCGCCTGTCGGACGACCCACGAGTCGATCTCGGCGATCAGGCCGAAGCGCTCGGCGATGTAGAGGAACGTCGCCGGCAGGACGTGCTCTCCGTCCGGGCCGATCATGCGCAGGAGCAGCTCGTGGCGCGTGACCTGGCCGAGCTTGAGGTCCATGATCGGCTGGTGGTAGAGCACGAAGCCGTCGTCGTCGAGCGCGCCGCGGATCCGCTCGGCCCAGGAGAGCGTGTCGGTGAGGCGGCCGCCGCCGGCCAGCGGGTCATGCACTGCGAAGCGGCCGCGTCCGGCCTCCTTGGCGTCGTACATCGCCACGTCGGCGTTCATCAGCAGCTCGGCCGGGGTGAGCGCGACGCCGGTCTCGATCGGCGCGATGCCGATGCTGCCGGTCACCTGGATGGCGCGGCTCTCGTGCAGGACGACCCCATCGTGCTTGATCGTCTCGAGCAGGTTGCCGGCGACGAGCTCGGCCGCCGCCGCATCCGTCTCCGGCAGGATGATCGCGAACTCGTCGCCGCCGAGCCGGGCGATGATGTCGGTCTCCCGCAGCCGGTCGACGAGCGCCGTGGAGACGCGCACCAGCAACTCATCGCCGGTGGCGTGCCCGAGCGTGTCGTTGACGTACTTGAAGTTGTCGAGATCGAGCATCAGCACGGTCGCCGGCGTCCCGTAGCGCTCCGTGTAGGCGACCTGGCGCGCGAGCTCCTGCTCGAAGCGGCGGCGGTTGAAGAGGCCGCTGAGCGGGTCGTGGTCGGCCAGGTGCGAGAGCTTGGCCTCGAACTGCCGGCGCTCGGAGATGTCCTGGATCTGGGCGATGAAGTACAGCGGGCTACCGGCCGCATCGCGCACGAGCGAGCGCGACACGTGCGTCCAGACGATCTCGCCGGCGCTGTCGATGAAGCGCTTCTCGAACTCGACGTGGTCGATCGCGCCGGACACCAGCCCGCCGACCTGCGCGAGGTCCTCGGCCAGGTCGTCGGGATGCGTGAGCTGCGCGCGCGTGCGCGTCAGCAGCTCTGCCTCGGTGTAGCGCAGCATCTTGCACAGCGCCCGGTTGACCTGCCTCCAGAGTGCATCGAGATCGACCAGCGCCATGCCGATCGGCGCCTCGTCGAAGGCTCGGTGAAAGCGCGCCTGGGCATCGCGCAGCTCGAGCTCGACCTGCTCGCGCATGGCGATATCGCCGACGAGCGCCGTGCGCGTCTTCAGCAGCCGGGCGACGAGCCCGGCGACCAGCAGCGAGGCGAGCACGAAGATCGCCAGGCCGCCCCAGGGGATCCAGCGTCCCGCTCCGGACAGCGCGGCGTAGAGGCTCGCCTCGGGCACGGACACGACGAGGCGCCACGGCGTCCCGGGTATGGGGCGCTCGACGCTGCGGAGGGAGCTGCCGTCGACGGTCACGCTGCGGTCATGCGACCGTCCATCTGCGGGCGCCGTCTCGGGCAGCGCGCTCATGCGCGGACCGCGCGCCGTCGCGATCGCGGCGTCGTCGGGATCGAGCAGGTCGACGGCTCTCGGCTTGATCGGCGTGACGCTGGTCAGATAGGCCGCGAGCGGGCCGCGCTCGATGTCGAAGCCGCCGCTGAAAACGCGCCGGCCGAACGGCGTGGGGAAAGGTGTCGCGAAGCCGACGATCGACGCGCCGCCGGCCGCCGGGGCCACGAGGGTGGACACCGCTGACGTGCCGGCCAGCGCACTGCGCAGGTATGGCTGGCTGGATCCGATCGGCCGGCCGATCAGACCGGGCGCGGGCGGGAAGACCTGGAGCACGCGCCCGCGCGCGTCGGTCAGCATCGCCGCCTGATAGCCACTGCCGGCGACTACGCCCTCGAAGTCGCGCCGCGTGACCCGTGCATCCGGTGAGCTGCGCGGCGGCCTGGGCCTGCTGGCGCCCGAGCTGCTCCTCCGCGTAGGTCTCGATGAAGCGTGCGGCGATGTCCGCGCGGCTCCCGAACCGCTGCTCGATCTGCGCGCGGCTGTCGCGCTGGACGTCGTAGACGCCCCACGCCACCCCGGCGACCGCCAGCAGCCAGAGGACGATTCCCAGCGTCAGGGCGACCGGCGCCGGCGCCGCGTGAGCGTGATGCGTTTGAGCGCGCGACGAGACACTGGGACAGAGGATCGGCATCGCAGCAGCCAGCTTGAGCGCCGCGTGGCCCCGCAGCGCGTGCGATCCAGCCGCCGGCGGGCGGCGCTCATGTCCCGGCGCCGTGCCGCCGAGATTGCTGATATGGACGCGACGGCCAACCTGAGTGCGCGCGAGCACCCGCGCACGATCGGGTGGCTCGGCACTACCGCGCTCGCGATGGGCGGCTCGAACCAGATGGTCTTCCTGGTCGGAGCGCTGATCGCGGCACAGGGCAGCGGCGCGATCCCGATCCTGATCGTCGGCGTGCTGCTCGGCTGGGCCGCCGCGCCCGGCTGGCTCGAGCTCGTGCTGATGTGGCCCAAGCGCGTGGGCGGCATCGCGGCCACCTGCGCCGAGGCGTTCCGCCCCTACAGCCCGGTGCTCGCGAACCTCACCGGGGTCTGTTACTGGTGGGGCTGGGTCCCGACCTGCGGCTTCACGGCGATCCTCTCGGCGACCGCGCTGCACGAGTGGTACCTGCCCTGGATCCCGGTCACCCCGCTCGCGATCGCGGTCGTGCTGACCTTCGCCGGGATCAACCTGCTCGGCGTGCGCACCGTCACGCGCGTGGCGATCCCCGTCGCCAGCGCTGCGGCGGCGCTCGCGCTGCTCTCCGCGGTGATCCCGATCTTCGCCGGCACGGTGGACTACCAGCGCGCGGTGTCGTTCAGCCTCGACACGCCGTTCGACGGCTTCTTCGGCGTCGTCACCTCGGCGATGGCCGGGCTCTACCTCGTCGGCTTCGCCGCGCCCGCCTTCGAGGCCGCCGCCTGCCACGTCGGCGAGACGAGGGATCCGGAGCGCAACGTCCCGCGCGCGATGTTCGCGAGCGCCGTGATGGCCGGTCTGTTCTTCGTCGCGCTCCCGCTGGTGTGGCTCGGCTCCGTGGGACCCGGTGCGATGGGCGGCGAGCTGATGCGGACGCTCGGCCCGACCTTCGCCCCGCTGCTGGCGGGCGGCGCCAAGGCGGCGGCGATCTGGTTCCTGATCGCGAACATGTTCATGGGCACGCTGCAGCCGCTGGCCGGGGCATCGCGAACGCTGTCACAGCTGTCCGAGGACGGGCTGCTCCCGCGCACCTGGGCGCTGCGCAACCGCCGCGACGTGCCGTGGGTCGCGACCGTGCTGACGGCGAGCCTGGCGATCGGCGCGCTCGCGATCGGCGTGCCGACGTGGATGATCGCCGCCGCCAACTTCACCTACCTGATCGGCATCAGCCTGCCATCCGTCGCGGTCATGCTGCTGCGCCGCAACGAGCCAGAGCGGGCGCGGCCGTATCGCGCTCCGCGCGGCACGATCGTGCTCGGCGTCGGGGCGGGCTTCGTATGGCTGGTCGCGACCCTGCTGGGTTTCGAGCAGTTCGGCCTGCCGACCGTGCTGCTCTCGCTCGCGCTGGCCTACGCCGGCTCGGCGTTGTACGCCTGGCGGCGCGTCACGGACCGCCGCCGCGAAGGCCTCCCCGGGTTGCACAGCTCGCTCGGCCTCAAGCTCACCGGCGCGATGATCGCGGTCATGGCCCTCGACGGCGGCGGCTATCTGCTGGCGATCCACTCGGTCGAGGCCGGCAATCCCGCGCTCATCACGCTGCTGCAGGACATCTTCGTCGTCGTCGCGATCCTCACGATCGCCGTCGGCCTGATCCTCCCCGGCATCATCGCGCAGGCGGTGCAGCAGGTCTCGGACGCCGCCGCGCGCCTGGCCTCGGGCACGCTCGCCGACCTGACGCGCGCGATGCGCGCGCTCAGCACAGGCGACCTCGAAGCGGCCAGGGCGCGCGTCGACGTGGTTCCGGTCGACGTGCGCTCGCGCGACGAGATCGGTGAGATGGCGCGTTCCTTCAACCTGATGCAGGTCGAGGTCGGCCGCGCGGCCGAGGCGCTCGACGACGCCCGCGAGGGCATCGCGCGCACCGAGGCCAAGCTCGAGCGCAACCTCGCCCAGCAGACCGCCGTCGCGCGGCTCGGCCGGCTCGCGCTGGAGGGCGAGGGCCTGCGCGAGCTGCTGCAGGAGACCGTCCGCATGGGACGGACCGTGCTCGGCGCCGACCTGAGCGCGACGATCGCCGCGTCGCAGGACACCCATCCGCTGGGGGAGGGCTCCAGCGCCATCGACGGCCTCGCGTGCCGATCGGCCCGCAGCAGGCGGCCTTCGGTGAGCTGCGGATCGATGCGCCCGGAGGGGGTCGCGCCATTCGCGCCGACGAGATCGCGTTCCTGGAGGCCACGGCGAACGTGCTGGCGGACGCGATCGAGCGCCGCCACTCGGAGGAGGAGATGCAGCGCCAGGCACTGCGCGATCCGCTGACCGGCCTGCCGAACCGCACGCTGTTCATGGACCGCCTGACGCTGGCGCTCAACCACGCCGCGCGCCGCAAGACGTCGGTCGCGGTGCTGTTCCTCGACCTCGACCGCTTCAAGCTGGTCAACGACTCGCTCGGCCACACCGCCGGCGACGACCTGCTGTGCCTGCTGGCCGGGCGACTGTCCGAAGCGCTGCGCCCGGGCGACACGGTCGCGCGGTTCGGCGGCGACGAGTTCTGCATCATCTGCGACGACCTCGACCAGCGCCGGCGCATGGCGCTCGAGATCGCGAAGCGGATGACGGATGCGCTCGCGCGCCCGCTCGAGCTCGGCACGACCCAGCAGTTCGTCTCGGCCAGCGTCGGCATCGCGGTCGCCGAGGACCGCACGACGACGGCCGAGGAGCTCGTCGGCGAGGCCGACGCGGCGATGTACCGCGCCAAGGAGAACGGGCGCGGAGGCCACGAGCTCTTCGACGCGGTCATGCGCGGCCACGCCGGCGAGCGGCTGCGCGTCGGCAACGACCTGCGGCGGGCGCTCGAGGCCGGCGACGAGTTGATCGCCCACTATCAGCCGATCGTGACGCTCGCCGGCAGCGAGGTCGTCGGCGTCGAGGCGCTCGCACGCTGGAACCACCCGCAGCGAGGACTCGTCCCGCCCGACGAGTTCATCCCGATCGCCGAGGAGAGCGGCGCCGTGCTCGCGATCGGCGAGCACGTGCTGCGCCTCGCATGCGGTGAGGCGGCGCACTGGAACGCCGCGCGCAGCGGCCGGCCGCTCAGCGTCTCGGTCAACCTGTCGCCGCGCCAGGTCACGTCGCCGGCGATCGTCGCGATGGTCGCGGCCGTGCTCGCGGAGTCCGGGCTCGATCCTGCGCTGCTGACGCTCGAGGTCACCGAGGGTGTGCTCGTCGCCGAGACGGAGGCGTCGTCGCAGACGCTCGCCGACCTGAAGGCGCTCGGGCTGCGGATCGTGCTCGACGACTTCGGCACCGGCTATTCGTCGCTCGCCTACCTGCGGCGTTTCCCGATCGACGGCCTCAAGATCGACCGCCGCTTCATCGCCGCGATGGACACCAGCACCGAGGACAGGACGATCGTCGAGGCGATCGTCAAGATGGCCGCGGGCCTGCAGATCGACGTCGTCGCCGAAGGCGTCGAGACGCTCGAGCAGGCCGACGAGCTCGCGCGGCTCGGCTGCGTCCACGCGCAGGGCTACTACTTCGCCAGGCCGATGCCCGCGCCCGCCGTCGCCGATCTGTTCGACCGCCGCCTGCCCGCCGCCGTCGCGCAGCTGCCCGGCGCCGCGGCATAGGCCGGGTTCATCCGCTCGCCGCGTCGAGCTGCTGCAGCAGCTCGTGGGCGGCGAGCTCGATCTCCTTGTGACGCCACTCCGCCGCGCGGAAGTGACATGCGATCAGGCCCTTCCGGTGGATCCGGCGGAAGTCGCCGTAGACGAACGCGTACCTCGCCTTGGTCTGGTCGGTGGCGCCCTCGGTGAGCCCCAGATGCCATTCGGCGTACTCGTCCCAGGAGTGCGACTCGAGGAACTTGTTCTCGTCGTCGGCGCGCGGCTGGGACTCTCCCCAGTCGCTGTCGAGCACGTACTGGCGCGCGTCGATCAGCGCCCGCGCGCGCGCCACCGCCTGCTTGTTGACCGCGTAGGAGGCCATCCGGGAGCCACGGCAGGTTAGTCGGCCGGCTTGAGCGCCGCGGCCGCGTCCTCGCGTGAGCCGAAGAGGATCAGCAGATCGGCGATGCCGACCATCTCGAAGAGGCGGCGCACGGGGCCGGGCGGGCAGACGACGGCGAGCTGGCGCTCTTCACGGCCGAGCATGGCCCGCGCCCGCAGCAGCACGCTGAGGCCGGCCGAGTCGAGGAACTCGACGTCGCACAGATCGATCACGAACGCGCCCTTGCTCGCGCGGATCGCCTCGTCGAGCGCCGCCACGAGCCGCGGCACGGCGTCGACGTCGACCTCGCCGTGGACGGCGACTCCGGGCGCCCCGCGCAGCTCGACGCCGGTGACGCCGAATGCCCGTGGCGGGTGGCCGATCACAGCGGGGTCCTTCGAAGCGGTGACATGAGAGATGGAGCTCCTTTGGTAGCGTTCGACCGCGGAACTATGGCCGGCCGCTCGCGATCAGCAGCATCCGGGTCGGCGCGACGACGTCCGCGTGCTGACGATGCACGCCCGAGGCCTGATGGCGGGTAGAGGAGCCGTGTGACGCGAACCCGGCAAGCAGCTGATCAGCATCGTCGACGCCGATCCCGACCTCGCCGACCTGCTCGACGCGGGCGAGCTGGAGCGGGCGCGGCACGAGGCGCTCACGCGCGTCCAGCGCCTGTCGCCGGGCGAGTGGGACGCCGAGGCGGCGCTGGAGCCGGCCGCCCATCATCGCGGCTTCCTGATCATCGACGGCCTGCTCAGCCGCACCGTCGACGTGCTCGGCCGTCACTGCGTAGAGCTGGTCGGGAACGGCGACGTGATGCGCCCGTGGCAGTGGGATGACGAGGGCTCCCACGTCCAGGCCGAGGTCGGCTGGACGATCCTCGAGCCGAGCCGGCTGGCCGTGCTCGACCATCAGCTCGTGCAGCGCCTCGTTCCCTGGCCGCAGCTCGGGCTGGAGCTGTTCAACCGCGGCACGAGGCGCGCCCACCACCTGGCCGTCGCGCTCGCGATCGCGCACCACCAGCGCGTCGACGACCGCCTGCTGCTGACGCTCTGGCACCTGGCCGAGCGCTGGGGCCGCGTCCACAGCGACGGCATCGTCGTCCCGCTGCCGCTCGGCCACCAGCGCCTGGCGGACCTCGTCGGCGCCCGCCGCCAGTCGGTCACGACCGCGATGGGCGGGCTCACGCGCTCCGGGGCGATCAGCCGTCGCGACAACGGTCACTGGACGCTGCACGGCCCGCCGCCCGAAGAGCTGCGCCACCACAAGCTCGTCGCCGCGCTGAGCTGACTTCGTTCACGCCGCGCGCGGGTGATGGCACGCGGCGAGATGCCCGTCGCGATGCGTCCACGAGCGGCGGCTCCTCACGCGCGCAGACCGCGGTGGCGTAACGGCAGCGGGTGTGGAAGCGACAGCCCGGGGGCGGAGCGAGCGGGCTCGGGACGTCACCCTCGAGCACGATCCGCTCGCGCCGCGCCACGCCCGGATCCGGCACCGGCACCGCGGACAGCAGCGCCTCGGTGTAGGGATGCACGGGCGCCGCGCAGAGCGACTCGGCGGGCCCGACCTCGACCAGCTTGCCGAGATACATGACCGCGATGCGGTCTGACACCTGGCGCACCACCGAGAGGTCGTGGGCGACGAAGACGTAGGTCGTTCCCAGCTCCTCCTGCAGGTCCTGCAGCAGGTTGACGACCTGCGCCTGGATCGAGACGTCGAGCGCCGACACCGGCTCGTCGGCGACGACGAGCTTGGGCCGCAGCGCGAGCGCCCGGGCGATGCCGATGCGCTGGCGCTGGCCGCCTGAGAACTCGTGCGGGTAGCGCGTGGCGTGCTCGGGCGCCAGGCCGACCAGCCCGAGCAGCTGGCGCACGCGCGCGGGGACCTCCGAGCGCGGGCAGGCGCGGTGGACGCGCAACGGCAGCGCCGATGCTCTCGCCGATCCGCTTGCGCGGGTTCAGCGACGCGTAGGGGTCCTGGAAGACCATCTGCATGTCGCGCCGCAGGGGACGCAGCGCGCGCGGGCCCAGCGCGGAGATCTCGTGGCCGTCGAACTCGATCGTGCCGGCGGACAGGTCGATCAGCCGCAACAGCAGCCGCGCCAGCGTCGACTTGCCGCAACCCGACTCGCCGACGAGCCCCAGCGTCTCGCCCGCGTGGACCTCGAGGTCGACGCCGTCGACCGCGCGCACGCTCCCGACCGCGCGCCGCAGGATGCCGTCCGAGCGCACCGGGAAGTGCTTGTGCACGTCCGTCGCGCGGAGCAGCACCGTCGCCGCGCTCGCTCACGCGACCCGCCCCGGCGCTGCGCGCAGGCTCGCGCCGCACCTCCAGCGGCAGGTGACAGGCGTCGAGATGGCCCGGCGCGCGCTTCGCGGCCAGCGGCGGCAGCTCGTCGCAGCGCTCGAAGCGGTGCGGGCAGCGCGGCGCGAACACGCAGCCCGTCGCGGCGGGGCCCGTCGGGGCGGGAGGAGCGCCCGGGATCGCGGTCAGCCGCCGCGGCCGCGGGCGGTCCAGCCGCGGGATCGAGCCGAGCAGGCTCCAGGTGTAGGGATGCAGCGGATCGCTGAACACCGCGCGCGTCGGGCCCTGCTCGATCACGCGGCCGGCGTACATCACGAGGATCCGGTCGGCGATCCCCGCGACCACGCCCATGTCGTGCGTGATCAGCACGACCGAAGCGCCGGTCTGCGTGCGCCCGGCCTCGATCAGCTCGAGGATCTGCGCCTGGATCGTGACGTCCAGCGCCGTCGTCGGCTCGTCGGCGATCAGCACCCGCGGGCGGCAGGAGAGCGCCATCGCGATCATCACGCGCTGGCGCATGCCGCCCGAGAACTGGTGCGGGTAGTCGTCGATCCGGCGCTCGGCCTCGGGGATGCCGACGGACGACAGCAACTCGATCGCGCGGTCGCGCGCGCCTGCGCGTGCCGAGCTGCTCGTGCTCGCGGATCTGCTCCGCGAGCTGCCAGCCGACCCGGTAGACCGGGTTGAGCGAGCTCATCGGGTCCTGGAAGACCATCGCGATCTGCGAGCCGCGCACGCTGCGCATCTCGCGTTGCGACAGCCGCAGCAGGTCGCGCCCGCCGAACTCGATCGAGCCGGACACCTCGGCTCCTCGCTCGTCGAGCAGTCGCATCACGCTCATCATCGAGACGCTCTTGCCCGAGCCGGACTCGCCCACGATGCCGAGCACCTCGTCCTCGGCGAGACTGAACGAGACACCGTCGACGGCCGTCACCGTGCCGGCGTCGCCGTGGAACGAGACGCGCAGGTCGCGCACGTCGAGCAGCGGGCCGGGCACCGTCACGCCTCCCGGATGCGCGGATCCAGGCGCGCGTAGAGGATGTCCACCAGCGCGTTCATCAGGACCACGAAGAACGCCCCGTAGAGCACCGTCGCCATGATCACCGGCAGGTCGAGACCGGCGAGCGCGCGGTAGGTCAGGCGACCGATCCCGGGCAGCCCGAAGACGACCTCGGTGAGCAGCGCGCCGCCCGCGACCAGCGCGCCGAGGTCGAGGCCGAAGAGCGAGACGAAGCTGATCATCGAGTTGCGCAGCGTGTGCCGCGCGAGCACCCGCCGCTCGGAGATCCCCTTGGCGCGCGCCGTGCGCACGAAGTCCTGGCTCTCCGTCTCGATCAGCGCCGACCGCAGCACGCGGCTGTAGAGCCCGATATAGAGGATCGCCAGCGTCACCCACGGGATCACGAGGTGCTTGAACCACAGCACCGGGTCCTCGGTCAGCGGCGTGTAGCCGAGCGGCGGGACCCAGCTGAACAGGAACGTGTCGTGCCAGCGGTCCTGGGTGAAGAGGTTGGCGACCTGCCCGAGCCAGAACACGGGCATCGACATCGCCACGAGCGCGAGCATCATCAGCAGCGGGTCCCAGACGCGTCCGCGCAGCACCGCCGCGGCGACGCCCATGAGCACGCTCACGACCACCCACAGCACCGCGGCGCCGGCGACGAGCGACAGCGTCACCGGCGCGGCACGGGCGATCTGCGGCAGGATCTCGACGCCCCGGTTCGAGTAGGACTCGAGATCGCGCGAGACGACCAGGCGGTCCATCATCGTCAGGTACTGCACCGGCAGCGGGCGGTCGAGCCCGAACTCCGCCCTGATCGCCGCGATCGTCTCCGGCGTCGGGTTCTTGCCGGCCAGCTTGCGCGCCGGGTCGATGCCCGGCGTCGCGAAGAAGATCAGGAACACCAGCACGCTCAGCGCGAGCATCACGAGCAGCGCCGAGCCGAGCCGGCGGAGCGCGAACGCGATCACGCCGGGCCGGCCCGCCGCCGCACGCGCAACCGCCCGCGCGGGTCGAGCGCGTCGCGCACCCCGTCGCCGATGACGTTCAGCGTCAGCACCGTCAGCACGATCAGGATGCCCGGGGCGATCGAGACCCAGGGCCGCGTGTAGAGCAGGCTCTGGCCGTCCTGGACGATGCTGCCCCAGCTCGCGTCGGGCGCCTGGACGCCGATCGAGAGGTACGACAGCGCGGACTCCGTGAGGATGTTGGTCGCGACGATCAGCGGCATGAAGACGATGATCACCGGGGCGACGTTGGGCAGCAGCTCGCCGAACACCAGCCGCACGTTCGACGTGCCCTGGGCGATCGCGGCCTCGACGAACTCCTGCCGCCGGATCGAGAGCGTCTCGCCGCGCACGGGGCGCGCAAGGTAGGGGACGTAGATCAGGCCGATGATCACGGTCGGCAGCCACAGGCTGCCGGCGTCGACCGTCACCGGGCCGAGCTCGAGCCCCTCCGCCACCAGCAGCACGGTCGCCAGCGAGATCGCGAGCAGGTAGACCGGGAACGCCCAGATCAGGTCGAGGAAGCGCGAGATCAGCGCGTCGACCCGGCCGCCGTAGAACCCGCTCACGAGGCCGAGCGCGGTCGCGAACAGCGCGGTCAGCAGCGCGGCCATCAGCGCGATCTGCAGCGAAGCCCGGCCGCCGTAGAGCACCCGCGCCATGACGTCGCGCCCCTGGCTGTCGGCGCCGAGGAAGTAGTGGCCCTCCAGCGTCGGGCCGAGCGGGGTGGAGCCGAGCCCTGACGCGTTCGGCGCGACGACGTCCACCGTCTTGCCGTCGACGGTCGTCGTGCCGTTGATGTTGGAGGCCAGCGGATCGGTCTCGCGCGACGTGCTCGGCGTACAGCGGCGCGGCGAGGCAGCCCGCCACGATCAGCGCGAGCACGATCGCCGACGCCATCGCTCCGCGGTTGCGGCGCAGCCGCGCGAGCGCGAGCCGCCACGGCTGCGCCCGCGCGGAGCCGGCTCCGCGACGGACGCGAGGGCCGTCGGCGATCGCGCTCATGCGCGGTCGCGGCTCACTTCACCCAGGCCTTCTGGATCATGAAGCCGCCCGTCACCGCCGAGTTGAACTCGTAGCCGCCGAGCCGCTCGGAGACGAAGTCGAGCCGGTTGCCGACGAACAGCGAGACCCACGGCGCGGCGTCGGTCGTCTCCTTGTCGACCTCGGCCCAGAGCGCGTTCGCGGCGTCGCGGTCGGTCTGCTCGAGCTCGAGCGCCTGCTCGGTCTTGGCCTGGATCGCGGGGTCGCAGAAGCCCGACAGGTTCGGGCTCGACGTGCTGTTCTGCGGTGAAGCCGTCGCAGCCGACCACGACGTTGAGGAAGTTCGAGCCCGACGGGTAGTCCGGGAACCAGTAGCTGTAGCTCATCTGGGCCTTGTTGCCCGAGTCCTGCACGTAGGCGTACTGGACGTCGCCGTTGAGGCTCTTGATGCCGGCGTCGTAGCCGAGCTCGCGCAGCACCGAGACGAAGTAGAGGTCGATCGCCTTCGTCGTCTCGTCGTTCGTGCTGATGATCGTGACCTTCTGCCCCTTGGTGCCGGACTGCTCGACCAGCTGCTTGGCCTTCTCCATGTCGGGCGCCGACCACTCCTCGCCCGGGTCCTTCGTGTACGGGCAGTAGGGCTCGTAGCCGGGGAAGTCCGGCGGCAGGATCTGGCAGCGTCGCGCGTGCCGAGCGCGGGGCCGCCGAAGATCTTGATCACGGCGTCGCGGTCGACGGCGAAGTTGAGCGCCTGGCGGACCTCGACCTTGTCGAACGGCGCGACGTTCGTGTTCAGCGCCATGTGGAAGACCTGCGGGCCCGGGTTGATGTGGACCTGCTCCTCGTACTCCGTCGAGATCTCGCCGAGCCGGTCGGCCGGCGGGATGTCGTACATCCAGTCCGCCTGGCCCTGCGCGATCTGCGTCGTGGCGTCCTCGAGCGGTAGCCCGATCTTCATCACGATCTCGTCCGGGTTGCCGGCCGGCTGCGCCTCGGCCGACCACTCCTCGAACTCCGGGTTGCGCGTGAAGACCATCTCGGTGTCGGGCTTGTAGCGGTCGATCATGTACGGGCCCGTCGCCGGGAGCGGATCCGTGCCGATGTCCTCGTTCGGGGTTCCCTTCGGGACGACGAAGGCGAACGGCATCGCGAGCTTCTGCAGCAGGTCGGGGTCGGGCGCCGTCAGCTTGAACGTCAGCGTGCCCGCGGCGTCGTCGGCGACGGCGCCCTTCGACAGGTCGCACGTCTTGGGCTTCTCGGCGCAGGCGTCGGCGCCGATCAGGCTGGAGTAGAAGCCTCCGCCCGGTCCGGCGGCCTTGAACAGGCGCTCGAGCGTGTAGGTGAAGTCGCTCGGCTTGACCTCGTCGCCGGTCGAGAAGCGGATGCCCTTGCGGACGCTGAACTCGTACGTCTTGCCGCCGTCGGTCGGCTCGGGGATCGCCTCCGCCAGATCCGGGACCAGCTCTGTTCCCTCCGGGCCGGAGACCTGCTTGTAGCCCAGCAGGCCGTCGCTCGTCATGCGCAGGACCTGCCAGTTGGCGTCGTACGCGATCGCGGTGTCGATCGAGGCGCCGGGGGCGCTCCAGAGCATCGTCAGCGTGCCGCCGCGGTGGTCGCCCTCCGCGGTCTCGGCCGGGGTGCCGGAGTCGCTCCCGCCACCACCGTCGTCGTCGTCGCCGCCGCAGCCGGCCGCGAGCGCGCGCGAGCGCGACCAGCCAGAGTCCGGCGACCAGCATGCGCTGCTTCATTGGGACCTCCCGGGTACCTGTGTCGGTTCGAGTGCGCGCGCCATCGCGTTCACTCTTCTGTCCAGCTCTGCGCGCGAACGCGCGAGGTGCTGCTTGAGCGAGCGCTCGAGCCAGGGGCCGAGCGGGCGCGCCCCCGGCTCGCCGCGCAGCGTGGCGAGCTCGCGCCAGAGCCGCGGCGAGGCGGTCAGGTGGCTGTGTGCGGCCCATGAGTCGTCCGCGTGCTGGCGCAGGCGCCGATCGGCGTGGCGCGCGAAGGCCGCTTCGGAGAGGTGCGATGCGAGCGCATTCTCGCCGACCTTCGCGAGCTGGCGGGCCGCGGCGCGCCGGTCATCCGCGGCCAGCGCCGCCAGCGCCGCCGCCAGGGCAGCGACGTCGGCCTCGGCCTGCTCGTGCGGATAGCCGGTCGCGCCGTTCGACGGCGATCGCGTGCAGCGCCCGGCCGACGGCCGTGAACGCGTGGCGCCCGCGTGCGCTGCGGCCGTGAGCCCTGCGCGGCGTTCTGCAAGCGCGTCGCCGCGTCTTTCCGAGCGCCTGCGCGCGGCGGACGAGCTGGCGGCCACGTGCGGCGTGGTCGAGGATCCCGTCGGGATCGCGGTCGGCGTCGAGCAGCAGGTACGCGTAGAAGCGGGTGAGCCGCGCCAGGTGCTCGAAGTCGACGACCGCGGGCGTGTCGAGCGGCGTGTGGTAGATGCTGCGGGCGAACGACGTCTCCCAGTTGAACGCCGCCACGCCGGGCACGCCTGACACCAGCAGCGGCCACTGCTCGGTCCCGGTCGTCGGGGGCCCGGAGCGCCAGCCCGAGGTGAGCCAGCCCTCCGCCGCCCCCGCTCGCGCCGCCCGGCGGACCCAGCGCGTCAGCTCGACCGGCGTCTGCAGCAGGAGCCGCAGGTCCGGGTTGCCGCTGGCGTCGATGCAGAGGTGGAAGGGCGCCTGCTCGCCCCACTGCGGATGCGTCACGTGCACCTGGCGCCAGGCGCCGACGCACCAGTCGAACTCGCGGTCGAGCAGCCCGAACTCCTCGGCCGTGCGCGAGGTGAAGCAGATCCGGTGGCGCGGCTTGTAGCCCGGTGGCCTGGAGCGCGCGGGCGATCGCGAGCATCGCGGCGACGCCGCGTCGCGTTGTCGAACGCCGCGCGAAACCAGCCGTCGTGGTGCGCGCCGACGACGATCGGGCCGTCGCGCTCGCCGGGGAGATAACCGGCGACGTTGCTCCCCGCCGCACCCGGCGTCACCTCCACGCGCACGGTCAGCGTCACCTCGATCGCGCCTTGCGCGAGCCGGCGCCGCAGCTCGCCCGCGTCCTCCATGCGCACGGTCATCATCGGCGGCGCACCGGCGTGCCAGTGGCCGTCGAAGGTGCCGAGCGCGCCCTCGGCCTGGAAGTACGGCCCGCCCTCCGCCGGTGCGACCACAACGCCGACGGCCCCGCGCAGGCCCAGCTCGAGCCCCACGTCGCTCGGCCCGGCGGGTCCCTTGCGCCAGTCGAGCAGCACGATCGCGCCGTGCACGTCGAGGCGGTCGAGCGCGCGACGCCCGCCGCCGCCGCCGTCGACGAGCCGGCCGCGAACGCCGGCCCGCGGGGTGGCGGGCGCGCCGCCGAGCGCCGCTCCGACGGCCGTGAAGCCGTCGCCGGTCTCCAGGCGCGCGTCCTCGAAGCGCCAGCCGTCGACCTCGACCTGCTCGACGGCGACATCGGCGAGCCCGGCGGCGCGCATCTGCTCGGCGACGAACGCGGCGACCTCGCGGTCCTCCGGTGTCCCGGTCGTGCGGAACCCGAGCGGGCTCGAGCCGACCCCCGCGAGCTGCTCGACGATCTCGCGCAGGTAGTCCGCGTCCAGCGGCAGCTCCCGCGCGACCGCGAGCGCATCGGCACGCTTCGCCGGCGCCCCGTTGGTGTGCGTCGCGACCCCGCCGAGCAGCGAGCCGAAGCCGCCGGGCTGCGCGTGGTCGGGGATCGTGTCCGCCCATACGCTCAGGCACGGCTCTCCGTCGAGCGCGACGAACGTGTGCGGCTGCGAGCTGAGAAACCAGATCGCGTCGCCCGGCCCGAGCCGATGGGTCACTCCCGCGACGATGACCTCCATCGAGCCCTCGAGCACGACGCCGGCCTCCTCGCCCTGCGTGCCCGATCGGGTCGCGCACCGGTCCCTCGCCGGGGTGCAGGCGCAGTGTGAAGAGATCGATGCCGCGTTGCGCGCTGCGCGCCATCACCTCGTAGCGAAAGCGCTCGAAATCGACGATCGTGCGGTCGCCTGCACGGGTCACGTCGACGGTGGGCGCCTCCTGGGCCGCGAAGAAGTCGAACAGCGACGCGTTGAGGCCGTGCCCGAGCCGCCACAGCGTGCCCAGCGACGGCTCGCTCGCGCCGCGCTCGATCTGGCTGAGCGCGGACGCCGTCACGCCGGCCTCGCCCGCCAGCGCAGTCAAGGTCAGCCCCTGCGATTGACGCAGCCGGCGCAGGTGCAGGCCCAGCCGTTGTCGAACCTCGGCGTCGAGGCTGGTCACAGCGCGAGCCCCGCGACGCACCGCATTGAAGTCAAGCTACATCACGGTAAGCACTGCTTCAAATCTCCTTCGATGCCACCCACGCCCGACATGACGGATCTACCGCGCCTCCGCTACGGCGAGCACACCTGGCTCGAGCTGCGCGAGCTGGGACGGCGCGACGACATCGTGGTCGTGATCCCCGCCGCGACGCTCGAGGACCACGGGTACCACCTGCCGATCGACACCGACGTCCGCCTGGTCGAGGCGGTCGTGACCGGGGCGATAACGCGCTTCAACGCGCAGGGCGCCGCGCGCGCGCTCCTGTTCCCGACGCAGGTCCACGGCTACACGCCGCACCACATGGACTTCCCCGGCTCGGTGACGCTGCGCTGGCACGTGTTCGTCGAGTCGCTGCTCGACCAGGGACGCTCGCTGATACACCACGGCTTCCGGCGCATCCTGATCGTCAACGGCCACGGCTCGAATTCCCCGCTCGTCAACATTGCGGCGCGGCTGCTCAACGTCGAGCACCGCGACGCGGTCTGCATGTCGAGCTTCTACCTGACCTCGGAGGAGTCGGTGCGGGCGCTCGAGCAGATCCGGACGACGCAGCGCGGCGGGATGGCGCACGCGTGCGAGCTGGAGACCTCGCTCTACCTCGCGATCGAGCCGGCGCTGGTCCAGATGGACAAGGCCGTCGCGGAGATCCCGGGCTCCTACACGAAGCACGCCTGGATGGACTGGGCCGACGGCCCACTCGCCTTCACCCCGCACTGGAGCGCGCTGACCGAGTCCGGCGTGACGGGCGACGCCACCTCGGCCACGGTCGAGAAGGGCCGCGCGCTGCTCGAGCAGGCAGAGCGAGAGATCGCCGAGTACATCGGCGAGGTGGCGGTGCGGGAGCGCAATCCCGGCACCGATCACCACTGATCTCAGCCGGGCGGCCTGCGGACGGCCAGGAGCGTGGCGACGACGGTCGTGGCCAGGGCGCCGGCCGCCATCAGCCAGACGCCGGCGTCCAACGGGTCGTCCACGGAGTCGGCGAGCTGCAGGATCACGACCATCGCTCCGAGCAGGAAGCTGCCGGCGGCGAGCAGCGGCACCGCCGGGGAGAGCGGCGCCCGCACGCCGGGGATCGCGTAGGCGACGGCGCTCAAGCACCCGGCGGCGACGGCGAGCCAGATCATGCCCTCCAGCGGAGCTTCAAGCCGGTAGTGCATGCTCGCGTCGTACACCCACGGCAGCAGAGCGCCGAGCAGCGGCAGGACGGCGGCGGGAATCGCCACCGCGGCGGCCCAGCGGGGCGGCTTCGCCTGGGCCCGCCGGTCGAGGCCGAGCACGCCACCGAGCAGCACGAGCGTGGCCGCGAGCATCACCGGCCCTTCGGTGCCCCCCTCGCCATGGTTGTTCTCCAAGCCGGCGATCGCCGTGGCGGCGCCGAGCGAGAATCCGCCGCCGAGCACGATCGCCGCGCTGAGCGCCGGCCTTTGCGTCACGCCTTCCGAGTAGCGACGCAAAGCCGCGCCAACGGCGATCAGCCCGCAGACGGCCACCGCGACCTCGGACCAGCCGATGTAGCTCGCATCCCACGAAGTCGCTGCCACGGCGGCTACGCCGAGTCCTCCCAGCACGGTCAGGGCGAGCGCGGCGAGCGCGATCGCGCGGCCGGGAGCCCGTGCCGCAGGCGTTTCGACCGCGGGCTCAAGCGGCTGCACCGCCGGGCTTGGCGGCGGGTCCGCGACGCTCGCGGCCGGCGGCTCCGCGACGCTCGCGGCCGGCGACTCCGCGACGCTCGCGCGGGCGGCTCGCCGCCGGCTTGACGGTGACGCGGCGCTCGTGGCCGGCGGCTGCGCGGGCGGCGCCGCGACCGGCTCGACCGCTGCCGCCGCCGCCAGCGGCGGGCTCGTGGGGGACGCCGCGCCGCCCAGTGCCTCCGCGGCGCCGGCGGCGACCCGCCGGCTGTCGTCGCCGGCAAGCCGCGTCAGCGCCTCCCGCGCGGCTGCGACCGTGCCCGGATCGCCGTGCGCGAGCAGCGAAGCCAGCTCGCCGACCGCGCCGCTGCGCACTCCCGCCAGCGGGTTGTCGATCGCGGCGAGCAGCGGCGGCGGGAGCGGGGCCGGCGCGACCGGGGCGACGTAGGAGCTGCGCGCGATGTAGAGCGCCCCCTCCAGGTGGCTGAGCATGTTCGGCCGCTGGTGCGGCGTGACCTCGCGGACCTGCTCGCAGACGTAGTCGTACAGGTCGTCGACCGAGATCAGGCGGTCCTGGTCACGGTCGGCCTCGCCGCTCTCCAGCCCGCGCACGACCGCAGTCGTGAAGACCGACGGCTTGCCCTCGCCGCTGAGCTCGTCGCCCTCGAAGGCGTACTCCATCGCGCTCGAGGCGGTGATCACCACTCGCCCGTGCCCGCCGAGGTGGTCCTCCACGTCGACCTCCGCGCCCGCGCGGAACTGCAGCCCGCGCGCGATCGCGCCGCTGTAGCAGCAGTCGAGCAGCGCGACGACCTTGCGCGACCGGCTGCGCGTCATCTGCCGGCTGACGAACTCCGCCGAGATCGCCGTCGCCTCGAGGTGCTCGACCTCGGTGTCGGCGGCCGCGAAGTACAGCTGGCCGCTGTCGTCCTTCAGCCCGTGGCAGGAGAAGTGCAGCAGCAGCAGGTCGTCGCGCTTGCGGTCGGCGAAGAAGCGCCCGACGCGGCGCCGGAGCACGTGCTCGGGCTCGTCGGCCGACAGCTCCACCTCGAAGGCGCCGATCTCCGCGTCCTGCAAAACGCGCGCCAGCTCGCTCGCATCGGTGGCCGGAGAGCGCAGCCGGCTCAGCTTGGGGTCCTGATAGCCGCCGTTGGCGACGATCAGCGCGTAGCGGCCTTCCACTCGTCTCCTCCTGCATGACGGGCCACGAACGCGTCGATCAGTCTGCGCTGGTCCTCCGCGGACGCCCCGCTGACCTCGATGCGGTCACCGTCGAGCTCGATCGTCACGCTGCGCCTGCCGTGGCTCGACACCCAGCGCCCCACCGCTGCCAGGACGACGGGCAGCGCCTCGTGGGCGAGCGACACCAGGAGCGTGCCGAGCGCGGCGATCTCGAGTCCGCGCGAGCCGGGGGGTGCCGGACCGGCGGACGGGCGCTCGACCGCCTCCACGTCGAGCTCCAGCAGCTCCTCGCGCAGGCGACCCGTGGCGTCGTCGAGCTCGTCGGCGTCGGTGTCCTCCGCCTCGCCGATCTGTATCTGCAACAGCGCGCCGCCGGTCACGCTGGAAAATCTCCCACCGCGCGACGATCCGTGCAACCCCCATTGGCGTGGCGAAAGTCACCCTGTGGGCTCAGGCATCGCGACGGGGTGCCGATGCGCCGACCTCGACCAACCCGTGTCGCTGGACGACTACCGCGGGCGCTGGCTGGTGCTCGTCGTCTACCCCGCCGACTTCACCTTCGTCTGCCCGACCGAGATGCTGGCGTTCAGCGCCGCCGCACCGCAGTTCCTGGCCGAGCAGGCAAGCCTGATCGGAGTCAGCAGCGACGGGGTCCACTGCCAGCGAGCGCGAGGCGCAGCGGATGCTCAAGCGCCAGCTCGAGCGCTCGCTGCCCGGCGGCTCGGCCACGGTGCTCAATCGCAACAACAGCGACAACCGAGCGTCACGCCGCTGGCCGTCGCGCTGTTCGACCTCGACACTTCAAGAACGTCAACGACGTCTACGGCCATGAGAAGGGCGACAAGCTGCGCGAGGCGATCGCCCGCCTGCACGTGCTCGGCGCCGGCCACAGGCCGTCGGCCAGTTTCGGCGTGGCCGTCTTCCCGGAGGACGGGGCCGACGCCGAGACCCTCGTGCGCGGCGCCGATCGCGCGCTCTACGCCGCGAAGTCGTCCGGCCGTAACTGCGTCAGGGCGCTGCGCACGCTCGACGCCGAGAACGCGGCCTTCGTGCCGGCGACCGTGAGTGAGGCTCCGGGATGATCAGAATCCACCCTAAGCCTGACGCGCGAGACCTCCGGCGCCCCTAGCTTCGGAGGCGATGCAGGTCACATCTGCTCGCTTCGCCGGCCAGGGTCTGTTGCTCGCCGTGGTGTTGCTCCTCTGCGCGCTGACCGCGCCGGCCCTCGCTCAAGACTCCTTGATCACCGAAGGTGATCGGTTCGACCCGGCACTGAGCGAGGAGATGAGCGGGACGCAGGCAGACGAGCCGACGTCCGCGACCCCGATCGACCCTGCGGACGCCACGACCCCGGAGGGCGAGGAGGACACCGTCTCCGACGAAACGATCCAGCAGCCGGGCTGGGGCAATGCGGCCGACCAGGCGCCCGCGGCCAAGCGCTCGGAAGCCGCGACGGACTGCAAGGGCACCCCGCCGCCGACCAGCAGGATGCTCGGCCTGCCGGGCTCAATCGGTGGGAGCAAGGGCGACTCGCTCGGCTGGCTGGTGCTGGTGATCGCGGCCGGGGCGCTCGTCGTCGCCGCCATCGCCTACGGCCTGCGGCGCCGGCGCTACGCGCGCGGCTCGCTCGAGACCGTCGCCACCGTCGTCGGCATCCTCGGTGCGATCGCGGGGATCGCGGTGCAGTTCGTGCCCGGGGTCGGCGTGCACCAGACGCCCGCGGCCATGGCCTCGATGAAGGTCCGCGACATCAACGCGCGCATCCCGCACGTCGAGTACGCGCGCAAGATGCGAAGCGAGTGGCCCGACCCCGAGGACCGGCGCGAGGTCGGCAACGTCGTCTGGCTCGAGATCCACCTGGAGGGCTACCGCGACAAGCGGCCCTTCTTGCAGTACGGGCTCTACGACCCCGGCGCGGGCGATGCGCTGCTCCCCGGCACCGCCGAGGTGGTCCCGATCCCGAACCGCGACGAGGACGTCCAGACGCAATTCGTGCCGATCTGGCTCGGTTATCCGCTGAGCGAGCGGTTCAAGGCGGCGTTCCGGCTGCTCGACGGCAGTCGCGTCCAGGCGATCGCCGAGACCGACCGGATGAGATCCTCCAAGTACCGCTACAGCTGCGCCTAGAGCCGGCGGCGGTCTTCAGTACGGCGGTGAGGCGGAGACGCCGTGGGGGAACAACTCGTAGACCGCAGCCGCCTTCGCCGCGGGTGCGGTGGGAGTGGAGGCGGCCGGGCTCTCGCCCGACGGTGGCTGATCGACGAGCTCCACCACGAGATCCACGCCCATGAGCGTGAGCAGCCAACCGATGTCCGATGCTCCGCCCTAGGAACGGCTCAACACCTGGCGTGACAGCTCGTCTCCCGTGACGAGATCGGTGGGAGCGAGCACGAAGACCTCGCAGATCATGTCGGGGTCCTGCTGGTTGCCGCTCATGAACCCGAGCACCCGGCGGCCGGTGGCGCTCTCGATGACCTCGACGAACCGGCTGCGCATCACTTCCTGGAACTCCATCCGCTGCTGGATCACCGCCGCCGTCCGGCCGCCCTCCAGCAACGTCTGCTCGACGCGCGTGAACCCGCCCCGCAGCAGGCACACGACTAAATCGTCGTCGAAGTAGGTCTTGGCCTGCGTCGGGCCCACCCCGTAGTACTCCTTGAGCAATCCCACCATCCCGGCGGAGATCGCTGTGCGCACTGCGCCGTCTCGTTGTCGCTCGCGAGTCGGACTGGCCATCTCCTGCGCCCCTTCTGGTTCGTCGTTGCGCCCTCGCTGATCCGATGCTACCCGAGCACGCTACGGTTGACGTGCTGAAATCGCTCCCGTCGGCACCCGCTCATGCCCTCGCGCGCGCCGTCTCGAAGAGCCAGATAGGAGGGCCGCGATGCCGGCCTCCACCCCGCCGCTGACCGGAGATGCACTGCTTGTCGCAGTGAGCGACTCGATGGCCGCGCTGCATGAGCGATACCACCACCGCGCCCCCGCGACCGTCAAGACCCAGCTGATGGGTGGCGACCTGCTCGCCTGCGTGATGGGCGGCGTCTACACCGACGTCGAGAAGACGATGATCGAGCTTCAGCGTCACACGGTCGTCCAGGAGACCCGCAGCGCGTTCCAGGACGCCATGCAGGACAAGTTCATCGCCGAGGTCCAGCGCCTGTCAGGACGCCACGTCACCGCGTTCATCTCCAACAGCCACGTCGGACCCGACCTCGAGATCGAAATCTTCGTGTTAGCGCCTGTCGGGTAGCCTTCTGGCGCGTGCCCTGGAGATCGGCGAGGACCAGTCGATCTGCGAGATCGCTTGACGCGCGGTCTGTCCTCGTTCCACAACACCGACTTGGTGCGTGCGCGTATCGATGACGGTCGAATCGAAGTCATACGCACGGATACCTGCGCTGCCGCCGCCGCCCGAACCGGGCGTGGTGGCTCCTGCTGGAGGCAAGCAGCCATCTCACCGGCGCATGCTGATCGCGGGACCCGTGGTGGCGACGGTCGCGGTCTTCGCGGCGCTGCTCACGACGGATGCGGCCGGGCTGCCGCTGCGCGACCCCGACCACGTCGCCGGCGGGCGCCTCGCCGTGGTGCTCTGCCTCGTCGCGGTGCTGATCGGGCTCGATGTCCTGGTCCGGGCCGGTCGGCGTGCGCGCACGTGGCGGCCGTCGCGCGCGGTGATCGAGAGCGTCCGGCGCGAGCGCTGGACGCTGTCGCGCGGGGTCATCGTCGGCAGCGCGCTGATCAGCTTCTACGTGACCTACCTGTCGTACCGCAACCTCAAGAGCGTGGTTCCCCTGCTCAGGCCGGGGGACCTGTTCGACCGCGACCTGGCCGATCTCGATCGCAGCCTGTTCGGCGGCCGCGATCCCGCCGCGCTCGTGCATGACCTGCTCGGCACCGGTGCCCAGACTCACTTCCTCTCGGGTGCGTACATGCTCCTGTTCGCCTTCATCCCGGGGACGCTTGCCTTCGCGCTCGTGTTCTCCCGCAATCTGCAGTCGGGACTTCTCTACGTGACCGCGCAGTCGATCAATTGGCTGCTGGCCGCGGCGAGCTACTTCCTCCTGCCGGCCCTGGGACCCGTCTACGCGGAGCCGGCCGCCTTCGCGCACCTCCCGACCTCCGCCGTCACCCAACTGCAGGATCTCCTGCTCGACCAGCGGCTCGAGTTCCTGCGCGACCCGGTGGCCGGCACGGCGCAGAGCATCGGGGCGTTCTCGTCGCTGCACGTGTCCTTCTTCTTCACCGCTGCGCTGGCAGCACATCTGCTGGGACTTGCACGGCCCGTCCGGATCGGCGCGTGGGTGCTGTTCGGCTTGACGACCACGGCCACGATCTACCTCGGTTGGCACTACGTCGTCGACGACCTTGCCGGCCTCGTGCTCGGCGCGCTGGCGATCCTCCTGGCCCGCGGCCTGACGGGCGTGGACCCGCGGACCGCGCGAGGGCTGTCCGCAGAACAGGCTGCATCGACGTGACGCCGGAGTCGCGCGCGCGTCCCTGGCGGGCCATGATGGCCGGCCCGCTTGTGGCCTTCGTCACCGTCGTCGCAGCGCTGCTGGCGACCGACTCGGTCGGGCTGCCGCTCCGGGACCCCGACCACGTCGCGGCGCTGTACCTGGCGCTGGTGGGCTTCGGGGTGCTGATGCTCGTCGGGCTCGACATCGCAGTGCGCGCCGGCCGTTCCCCGGGCAGCTTGCTCCCATCGCGAGCGGCGCTGCGGCGCGTACGGCGCGAGCGCTGGACCTGGCGCCGGGGACTTGCCGTCGGCAGCGCCCTGGTCGCCTTCTACCTGACCTACATGGCCTACCGCAACCTGAAGAGCGTGGTTCCCCTGCTCAGGCCGGGGGAGCTCTTCGACCGGCAGCTGGCCGAGCTCGATCGCAGCCTGTTCGGGGGCAACGATCCCGCGGCGCTGATCCACAGCCTGCTCGGCACCGGAGTCCAGACGCACTTCCTCTCGGCGGCGTATGTGTCCTTCATCCTGTTCCTGCCGCTCACCATCGGCCTCGCGCTGGTCTTCTCGCGCGACCTGTACGACGGCCTCTTCTACACGACGGCCCAGTCGATCAACTGGGGGCTGGGCATCGCGAGCTACTTCCTGCTGCCCTCGCTGGGACCCGTGTACGCCGACCCGACCGCGTTCGCCAACCTCCCCATCTCGGAGGTCACGCACCTGCAGGACATCCTGCTCGACCAGCGGCTCGAGTTCCTCCGCGACCCCGCGACCGGGACTCCACAGAGCATCGCGGGCTTTGCCTCGCTGCACATCTCGATGAGCTTCACCGCCGCGCTCGCGGCCCACGTCGTGGGGCTCGCGAGACCGTGGAAGATCGCGTTGTGGATCTGGTTCGCCGTCACGCTGACCAACACGATCTACCTGGGCTGGCACTACGTGCTCGACGATCTCGCGGGCGTGGTCATGGGCGCCGCCGCGCTGGTGCTGGCCGCCGCGCTCAGCGGCTTCGATCTCGGTGTGGGCCGCAGCCGGAGACGGGAGGCCCGTGCGGCCGGGACGAGCGGATGGGATGGACCCGCGACGCCCACCGTGCCGCTCCCGCGAACGTCCGAGTCGCTTCCGGCGGCGGAGCATCGGGACGTCTCCGCGCCGTCCGCGCGCAGCTGAGCCGCCGTCAGGAGTTGCCGCCGAGTCGCAGGGGCGGCCCAGAGGGCGGCACGAGGAAGACCTCGACGATGTTGCGCCCGGCACGGAACGCCTCCGGCGGGGCGAATGCCGAGAAGCGCTCCTCTCCCTCCCACGGGAAGGAGCGCGAGACGGTGGCGACACGCCCGTTGACGGCAAGCGCGAGGTCGTGCCGGCCGGGACTGGCACCGGAGATCCGTCCGGTGAGTTGCGCGGGCAGCTCCCCGCGCAGGTCCACGTCGGCCAGCTCGGACGCCGCGTCGAGTGACGCCGAAGCGCCGTCGGGGTCGGCGGCCCCCAGTCCGCTCACCGGCCGCCCGAGCAGCTCCCGGTGCGGTCCGACGGCATAGAGGCCCGGACCGCCGCCGGCCGAGCCGAAATAGCGCACCTTGCGCGCAAGCGCCGCTCGCATCCGGCGCTCGAGCTCGTCGGCTCCGAGCCGCAGCGGCGCTCCCGCTCGCGACAGCATGTCGACCGCGGGACGTCCAGCTGGTTGCGGGCTGTTGGTCGAGCGCCCGTCCACGCGCCACGGCAGCGGGATGCCCAGCTCGTCGGCGATCGTGGGCAGGATGTCGATCGTCTGCACCGGGCGGGTCGAGATGCGGCCGCTGCGCTGCCCTGGCGCCTTGACGAAGAGCGGCACGGGCGCGATGTCCTCGACGTTCGCCGGCGTGACCGCGCGCGTGTCAGCCTGGCCGGCGCGAAACGAGACACCGTGATCGGCGGTGACGACCACCAGCGCGCGGTCCCACAGCCCGGTCTCGCGCAGCCGGTCGATCAGCCGGCCGAGCAGCCGATCGGTGAAGCCGAGCTGCAGCAGGTGCCGCTGGTATCGCTGGAGCATGAGGAACGGGTCCTCCGCCGCCTCCGGGCCGGTGAGCCCGGCGGGGCGGCCTCCGCGGCGGCCATAGCCGTGGCCGTCGGGGAGGTACTGCCAGGGCACGTGCGGCAGGAGCACGTGCTTGAAGTTCAGCGCCGCCGGCGACGAGGGCCGGATCGAGCGCACCCAGGCTTCGAAGCGCGCCGCGCGTCCGCCGCCGCCCAGCAGCTCGAGCACCGCGGCACCCCCCGCGTCGCCGCCGTGGAAGTCGCCCCAGCCCTCGGTGATCGAGGGCAGGATGTCCTCGAGCGTCGCCGGCAGGACAAGGTGGGCGTAGACCACCGCGGAGTCGTAGCCCAGCGAGCGCAGTCGCCGCCCGACGCTCGGCTGCACGGCGTTCGGGCACAGCGACCGCGGGCACAGGTGGGTGGCCTCCTCGGCGACGTTCAGGCGATAGGACCGGCCGAGGAGCGTGAAGAGGTTGCGCGGGTGTTGGGCCGCCGTGGGAAGCGAGCCCTCGCGCGGCCGGCGCCCGTCGAGGATCGCGGGCACGGCCCGCGTCGTGAAATCGAACACCGTCGTCGTGTGGGAGTACCACGTCGAACGCGCGGCCAGCCTGGCGAAGTTGGGGTAGCGCACGCGGTCCACGCGGCCGTCGCTGCGCAGCAGCGAGGTCAGTGGGAGCTCGTCGAACACGACCATGACCACCGGGGCGCCCGGGCGCACGCCGGCCGTGGCCGGCTCCGCCCGCTCGGGCAGCACCAGCTGCGTCACGCCGGAGCCGAGCAGGAAGAGCGCGAGGAAGATCAGCGGAGCGGGCGAGAGCACGGTGATGAACGTCCGCGCGACGCGCGCGCGGCGCAACACCAGGCTCCAGGCCAGGGCCAGCCCCGCGATCAGTGCGATCGCGAGGTCGAGCCCAGCCGGCAGCGCTCCGATCCGCTTGACCACCTGGATCGCGATCAGCGCGCCCAGCAGCGCGACGAGCACCGCGTGCGCCGCGACCCGCGCGCGCGGGCCCGCCAGGCCGACGAGCGCCTCGGCGCCTGCGAGCACGAGCGGCGGGAGCAGCACGAGCCCGACCGCGAAGAGCACGATGTCGCTGCTCGGCGAGCCGCGCACGGCGAAGAACTCCGGATTACTGCCCAGCAGGTCGAAGAGCGGCTGCGCGACGGCGAAGGCGCACAGGACGGCGAGCTCGAGCGCGCGTCGCCAGAAGCCGTCGTGCGTGGCGGAACTCACGCGGCCGACGGGGGTGGCCTCCTTGTTGCCGCGACCAGCGGCGCCCAACAACCGCACGAGTGACGTGACCTCCAGAGTGTTGAACTGCGCAGCGGATACAGCCTGACTGCCCCTGCTCGGCTTACCGGCAGAGCCCGCGATTATCACCCCTGAGGTTGCGAGCACCCGCTGCACGCACCCACTGGGCGGGGATCAGCCAGAGAAAGACCAGCCCGCCGGTGGAGCTCGAGCCGGCGGCGAACAGTCCAATAGACGGTGTCGGCGACCAGCAGTCCGAGAAGCATGAGCCAGGCGATGACCTGCGTCCGGATGCCGGCGAGCGCGAGCATCCGGTACGGGCTTTGCAGAAAGCCGGCGCCGACCAGTCTCGGCCGGTAACCGGCTTCCTCGCCGGCGAGCACGCTCGGCAGGCACAACGAGCCGACGATCACGGTGCCGACCGTCACCGGAACCGCCATGCGCACCTTGGTGTCGTCGAGCATCGTCACGCGACCTCTTACACCGTGCGGGCACTGCGTCACGGCACCTATGAGTGGGCGGTGTGGGCTCGAACCAGTGACCTCCTGCTTGTCAGGATGGCCGCATAGTCCGCGAAACTGGCTTCGCGCTGCGCAATAGCCCCGGATCAGCGGCCTTTCCATCCGAACGGACTGCTGCGGATACCCGGCGGGCAACTAGCGCTGTCCGTCGTGCGCCCCTTCGTGTTGTCCACTGCTGCGCGGCTGGCGGGCGCACCTAAGGTCCGCCACTAGTTCAGGTCCGCGCGCTTGACTATTGCGTCAACAGCCTCCACCACCTCGGAGACGCGCCGGCAGACCTCGATACCCGGCCGCGATCGTATCCGCGCCGCGAGGCCGCTGCCGCCGAGCACGAACCCCGCTGCGGGCCACTGCTGCTGCACCTCATGGATCGCAAGCAGCGTGTTGTCTCCGCCTCCGGGCATCGTCGCGCTCAAGCAGATCACGTCCGGCTCGTGGCGACTCGCCGAGGCGGCGAGGGCCTGGGCGGGCACGTCGGCGCCGAGCATCATCACGCGGTAGCCGGCGTCGCGGAGCAGGTTGCCGATCATGCGCAGCGCGACGACGTGCAACTCGCCGGCAGGCGCCG
This sequence comes from uncultured Solirubrobacteraceae bacterium, assembly GCA_963721315.1. Classification (GTDB taxonomy): domain Bacteria; phylum Actinomycetota; class Thermoleophilia; order Solirubrobacterales; family Solirubrobacteraceae; genus DASQMT01. The sequence goes on along the minus strand of CAVRIU010000003.1, from coordinate 454,054 downwards.
CGAGCATGACCTGGTGGCCACCCCGAGCCTGTACGAGGCGCTGTGCCTCACGCTGCAGCGCCAGCACGCGGATCGAGATTTCGGTCGCGATGTGCTCGTCGGCGACAGAAATCTCGCCTCGCTCCCAAAGCTCACCAACGAACCATAGGGCCGGGGCGATGATCTCGTCATCGATCTCCGCCGTGCTCAGCTTGGCCTCCATTGCCTCGCGGATCGCGATCTCGGCCGCGACCTCGTCGCCGCGGAGCACCGCAGCGGCGTATGCGTGGGCGAGCTCGCGGCGCTTCGCCTCGTGAGACTCATGCGAGTCGTTCTCCTGGCGGTGGCCCATCGCTTCCTCACGGCGACCATATCCCACCGGCGGCGAGCCGACCCCGGCATGCGCCAGGCACGTGAAAAGCGCCACCGCCGCGATCGCACGCGCGGCACGGCGTCAGGCCAGCGGGACGTTTGCTTCAGCCCTTCGCGTATTCCTCCGCCGATCGGGACTCGAACTCGAATCCGACGAACCGCTCGTCGCCGAGTACCCACGCGTCGTGCCCAGGCTCGATGACGTACGCCTCGCCCGGGCCGATCTCGATCTCGGTGCCGTCCTCGTGCCCGACGGTCATCCGGCCGGAGTGGACAACGCCGACGTGGCGAACCTGGCAGCTCTCAGTTCCGGCCACGGGCCTAACACATTCCGACCACCGCCACCCCGGCTCGAAAGTCAGACGTGCGGCTGTCGTCGTGCCCATACGCACGACATCCACCCGCGTCTTGTGCGGCGTTCTTGTCTCGTCAGGCGAATCGAAGTCGCGCGATTCCACACCAGGCACGGCCGTCTCCTCTCGTCGATCGCTGAACTTCCTCACGCTCTCAGCGTTGGCATCGCAAGCGCTGCTGCACGCCCTGCCGGCAACGACACTCGCCCTTCTCAACCACGACCGCGGTTTAGAGCTCGCGCTCGACCTTCAGTTCGCCCATGTCCACCGAGGCGCGGCTGCCAGGTGTCTCCGACGGATCCATCGCGGCGAACGTGTCGGCCCCGGCGCGCAAGTTCTCCTCGGTGTCGAAGTACTGCAGAACGACGGCCGTGCCCTGCTCTTCGTCGAAGACGAGTTGCAGTTTCTTGATCGACACCCCGGGCGGCGGGCCGGATTCGTCGATCCTCGCGCCAAGCGACTCCACCCGCTCCGACGTCACATCGGTGAACCGCACCACACGGACGAACATCACCGTCTCCTCTCGTCGACCGGACGATCCTCGCACTCTCAGCGATGGCATGGCAAGCGGAGATCGAACGCGTTGCTGACGCCCTGACGCACGAGCACAGCACGGCAGCGGTCACCGCCCGAATGCAGCGGTCTCGCGCAGATCGCGTCACAGGGCAGAATCGAAATGGGCGGTCGCGGGCTCGAACCGCGGACCTCCTGCTTGTAAACGACGGCCGCGCAATGCGCGAAACTGGCTCTACACCGTGGCGTAGCGCCGAATGAGCAGCCCTTTCCATCCGAACGGATTGCTGCGGATCACAGGCGTTGTACCGGGATTCGGGCACTAGCCCGCGGCTTGTGCCCAATGACCGGCTCGCCGTCGCGGGCGGGCAACTAACGCGGTCCGTTGCGAGCACGTCCGTCGCCGGCCGTGCGAGTCCGGCTGGGCTAGGCTCGAACTCGACGATCCGGTGACGCACGACCGCTCGACGGCACAAGCCGCGCCGGCTATCGCTTCCGTGACGAAGTGAGCCGGGCCGGTCCGATCGTCGCACGGCCCGGGCCCTGCGATAGTCGCGCCGTGCTCACCCGCCGCTCCTCGAGACGCCGCTTCCGGGCGGGGGTGCTCGACGCGCTGTCCAGCGGGCCGCTCCACCGGGCGCAGATCTCGTTCGCCGCGATGTGGGCTGGCGAGAGCGCTTTCATGGTCTCGCTCGCCGTCGTGGCGTACGGCGAGGGCGGCGTCACCGCGGTCGGCGTCGTCACCGCGGCCCGCATGGCGACCGCCGCGCTCCTCGCGCCGTTCCTCGCGACGCTGGCCGACCGGGTTCGTCGCGAGCGGGTCCTGACGTGCATCGGAGTGGTCCGCGGCGCGATGCTCGCGGGTGCCGCGGTCGTGACGGCGACCGGCGGCCCCGTGGCCGCGACGTACGCGTTCGCGATCGTCGCGACGGTTGCCGTGGCGGTCTACCGGCCGGCGCATTCGGCCCTGCTCCCCGCCCTTGCCAAATCCCCGGAGGACCTGACGAGCGCGAACGCGGTGCGCGGAATGCTGGACTCGCTCTCCACCCTCGGCGGTCCGGTGGCCGCGGCCGTGCTCCTCGCCGCGAGCGGGCCGGCCACCGCCTTCGCCGCGTGCGCAGCGGCGTCGCTGCTGGGGGGACTGGTCGTCGTGGCCCTCCCCTACGACGTGCCGCCCCGGGCGGACGACGGGCGCGGATCGGCCGGCCGCGACGTCGTCCGGGGCTTCGCGACCATCGCGGGCGATCGCGCGCTGTCGCTGGTCACGGGGCTCGGGGTCGTCCAGACGATCACGCGCGGGTGCCTGACCGTGTTCACCGTCGTCCTCGCGATCGACCTGCTCGACACGGGCGACGCGGGTGTCGGCGTCCTGAACGCGGCCGTCGGCGCGGGCGGCGTGCTCGGCTCGCTCTTCGCATTCACGCTGGTCCGGCGCGGCGGGCTCGCCACCTGGTTCGGGATCGGGATCGCGCTGTTCGGCGCGCCGCTGGCGCTCATCGGCGCCTTCCCGGAGCAGGCGGCGGCGATCGTGCTGCTCGGGCTGGTCGGCGTCGGCAACGCGCTGATCGACGTCGGCGGGTTCACGATCCTGGCCCGGATGACGGACGAGGCCGTCCTCGCGCGCATGTTCGCCGGCTTCGAGGCGATCCTGACGCTCGGGGTCGCGCTCGGCGGCCTGCTCGCGCCGGTCCTCATCGAGGGACTCGGCCTGCGCCCCGCGCTCGTCGTCGTCGGCCTCCTGGCGCCCGCGGCCCTGGCCGCGAGCTGGACCACGCTGCGCCGGCTCGACGGCCGGATGCGCATCCGCGACGCGGACATCGAGATCCTGCGCGCGGTGCCGATGCTCGCCGTCCTCCCGGCGGCGACCATCGAGCAGCTCGGCGCCGGGCTCGACCGTGCCGAGTTCGCGCCCGGGCAGATGGTCTTCGCGCAGGGTGATGCGGGGGACCGGTTCTACGTTGTCGAGTCCGGTCGTGCGGACGTGGTCCGTGACGGACGCGTCGTCAACACGCTCGGGCGCGGCGCGGGATTCGGCGAGATCGCCCTCCTCGACGACCGGCCGCGAACGGCCACCATCCTCGCGTCCGGGGAGGAGCCCCTGTGCGTGGGCGTCGTCGAGCGCCCGGCCTTCCTGACCGCCGTGACCGGGTACCCCATGAGCGCGACGGCGGGCCGCGAGGTCGTCGCCCTGCTCACCACGCGCGACGCCGCCGAGGAGGTCAGCCGGCCGACGCCGTAACCTGCCGCCGGCGGACGATGTACGGCAGGCCCCGCCCGACCATGCCGAGCGTGCCGCCGATGCGCCGGGGCCATGACGGATCCGGCAGCGGAGCGAGCGGCGCGGCGATGTCCCCGACGTCCATGAAGTAGGTCCGCACCGGGCCGATGCCCTCGAGCTCCTGCGCGAGCTCCTGCATCGCCGGCTCGGACGGTGCGGTCCCGCCGCCGCGGTAGAGCTCCTCGGAGACGAGGACGTACTCCGGCACCTGGACAGGGTTCTTGAGGAGGCGGTGGACGTAGATGACGTCGATGCCGACGAGCTTGCGCCGGCGCTTGATCGTCTGCGTCGCGACCTCGCCGACGTGCGCCACGAACTTCAGCCTCAGCGCGCTCGTCTGGGTGCAGCTCCCGCACGGGCACATGTTGAGCTCGATCAGCCGGCGCTGCTCGTGGAACGCACGGTGCATGGCGATCGCGGCCTGCGTGACGGTGGCGAGCGTCGCGGGCCCGTCCATCCCCTCGATCTCGCGGGACACGAAGGCCGCGTCGCCCTCGATCTCGACCAGGTCGAAGCCACGCGCCGCACCGACCACCTTGTCGAGCATCCGGCTCGTGGCGGCTTCCGCGTGCCCGAGGATGCTGCGGTGGTACTGCATGTACTCCGTATAGCCCCCGATGTCCGCGATCAGGAGCAGCGCACGCCGGGTGGCCATGCGCGGAAGCTAACAGGGTACGCTCGCGCCGTGCCTGACCCGCAGCTCGACGCCACGTACGCGCGCGTCGCCGAACTGCCCCTCCTCATCGATCGCTGCGAGCTCGTGCCACTGGTGCGCGACACCTCGAGCGGCTTCACCAAGGTCTCGATCGTGGTCCGGTTGTCGGGAGGAGGCCACGAGGGCGAGGGTGAGGACATCACCTGGGACCAGATCGACCAGATCGAGCAGCTCCGCCGCGCGGGCGACCTCGCGTGGCTCCGCGGGCGGCGCACGCTCGACGAGTTCTCCACGCTGCTGGGACTGGCCGATCTGTTCCCGGTCGAGCCGATCCGCGAGAGCGCACGCCACTACCGCCGGTGGGCGTTCGAAAGCGCCGCGCTCGACCTCGCGCTCCGCCAGAACGGACTCTCGCTCCTGAGCGCCCTCGGCCGGGACGCGAAGCCCGTGACCTTCGTCGTGTCCACGCGGATCGACGATGCCGCCCGCGTCGCCTCGCTCCGCGCGCTGCGCGGCGTGGTTCCGACGCTCCGGTTCAAGCTCGATCCCGTGCCGAGCTGGGACGGCGAGCTGCTCGCGGAGCTGGTGTCGCTCGCCGGCGTCGACGTGGTCGACATGAAAGGGCTCTACCACAACGCGACGGTGGCGATGGAGCCGGAGCCCGAGCTGTACCGCCGCGTGTTCGAGGCCCTGCCCGAGGCATGGATCGAGGACCCCGCCTTGACGGAGGACACCGCCGCGCTGCTCGACCGGCACCGCGATCGGATCACGTGGGACGTGCCGATCGGGTCGGTCGGCGACATCGAGGCCCTGCCCTGGCCGCCCCGCCACCTGAACCTCAAGCCTGCCCGCTTCGGCAGCGTCCGCCGCCTGTTCGACACCTACGACTACTGCGAGGCGCAGGGCATCGGCGCCTACGGCGGGGGCATGTTCGAGCAGGGTCCTGGACGAGGGCAGCTCCAGTACCTCGCATCGCTGTTCCACCCCGACGGGCCGAACGACCTGGCGCCCGTGGCGTACAACCTGCAACGCGACGCCGATGAGCTCCCGCGCTCGCCGCTGCCACCCGAGCCGCACGACACCGGCTTCCGATGGGGGAGCTACGACGGGCGCCGCAGCATTCGCGAGCAGGCGCCTTGACCGACGGAGCCGATGCGTCCAGAGCCGGGTCGATGAGGACGGGATGAACGAGGGCGCGCGGGTCACCGTCGATGGCGGAGGCGAGCCCGGGGCGGTCTACTGCTCGCCGACAAGCGGCCGCGAACCGAACATCATGTGCGCGAAGACTGCGACTGCAGCGAATTCTCGATTAGCGGGTCGAGCGTTGCGCCGTAACTACTCGCGGGGCCGCGACGCCACGCAAGTGAAAGTGGGAGCTGGACGGCGGCCGGGGGGCAGCCGAGCGGCTGCCGCTCCCGGGAGGTCTCTCAGTCGCAGGCCACCGACGGCTGCGTCGGGGGGATATGGGCCGAGGGCGGTGTGCCCGTAACACGGGTTCGGTGATGTGTGCCGGTGAGGGGACGACAACCGAGCCGCGCCACGCCCATGTGCAGGCGTAGGCGAGGGCCTCCCGGCCGGACTCAGGCGCTCCTGCCCGGGACCGATTGCCCAGCGCCACGCAATCCACCGGACCACCACGTGGTGCATAGGCATGACCGAAGTCAACTCGCTTGCAATCGCCTGGAACCGGCAGCGAGGTAGTCGCAGCCGCGACTGCTGCACTTGCATGCAAACGGGGCGGTCTCGCGCCAAGGAACTACCGGATCAGGCGGTAAGCACGGGCGGGTGCCGACGCGCCGCGCCGACACCCGCCGGAGCCTCAGCGGATATGGAACCTAAGGTCGAGTTCGGTCTCGCTGATCGGGTTGCCCACCACCTGGCCATGCGCCTTGTGATAGCGCTGCGTGCCCCCCGTGATCCCGAGTTTGAAGGGCTGCAGCGCACCTTCGGCCGAGATATCGACGAAGCCCTGTACGCTGATTTGCCCGCCGCGCAGGCGGTTCGTGCCAAGGCACTGCAGGACAGAGCTGCCGTCGTCGTTGACGCGGACGACGGTGCAGGTGCCGCCGTCGTAGCCAACCCGTCGGCCTTCAGCGAAGAGGTCGGAGGTGAAGACGTTCTGATCGCCTTGGCTGTATCCCTCGGCGCCTAAGTCAATGAACTGCGAGGCCACGTCGATCGCTCGGAGTTTCAGCACCCGGGACTGGTCGTGGGCCCGTGACTTGGTGTTGGACGCGCTCGCGAAAGTGAAGCTCGCAGCTCCCAACACGAGCGTGGTGGTAGCGAGCAGAATGAATGCTCTGCGCATGATGAGTCTCCCTCTTGAGAAGTTGTTGCGGACGGAAGGCCGAGGGAGGGGCGCGGATCTGCGGGCAGACTGAGGTCATGCCGAGAGGCGAACGACCCTACGCCGATATTCCTGCGCACGCAATCTCCGTTAAGCGCGAGGACGCTCGTCGTCGCGGACTCGCGCTCACCAGCGCCGCTGGCACTGGCGGCCGCTTTCGCCCGGCGCGATCAGGTGTAGGTCTCCGTCAACGCGCGGCCGGTACCAGCGTCGATGTTGGCTGCTTGAAGCATGGCTCGCCCCCGACGGGCACGTCCGGTCGGACGAAGCCCTCGAGAGTCTCGAACTGGCCGTCTTCCGCCGCCGCCCGTACAACTACGCTCAGAAGAACGCCGGCAAGAAGTCGTGGTGGCAGAAGGAGGTGTTCGCACCGGCCGATCGCCAACCGATCGGCGATCTTGCCGGGAAGCCGCTGGTGGCACTCGCTGCAGGCTGGCGAGACGACGCCGATCCGAGTTGGGAGAAGCTGTCGTACCACCTGCGCCGCGCCTGGCCTCGCACAGCTGCCGTTGCGGCCGGACCAGACCTCGTTCCCGACCTCGTCGAGACGGTCCGCGTTCTGCTCCCACTGCTCGCGCAGATCAACTCCACCTTTCCGGATGCGTTGGCATGAGCAAGACGCCGCCCGATCGATACCGGCTTGCGGCGCGCTAATCAGCTCGCCTCGGCGACGGCGTCGGAACCGACGTCGAGTTCAAGCCGGCGCCGTGACACGTTTGTGGCGGTCGTCCGCTAAGGCCCGCGCGTGAGGGACGAACCTCCATCGCCCTCCGGCGCAAAGGCCGCGTCAACAGCTGACGCTTCGGTTTCCGTCGACAACTCGGGTCGCGGGCAGGTTCTGCGGGATCTATCGAGCACCAGAGTTACGGCCTTCGACACGATCTCCGAGCGTGTTGCATGGGCGCTGAATCCATCGGCGCTGTCAGCCACAGAGCGGTTTGTGGCGACATGCCTTGGTCGCCTCGTGGAGACGAGACCAGGCCCGGGAACAACCGGAGATCACGCGCTGTCGTGCCATCTATCGGGCACCAATGGCACTAGTGGGCGAAGTGCGCTGTCACTGCTCGAAGCCGACACGTTGCTGAAACGCGTGAAAGTGGCGCTCCAGCAGGCGAAACATGAGGTGGGCGGTCCCGGGCTCGAACCGGGGACCTCCTGCTTGTAAGGCAGGCGCTCTGACCAGCTGAGCTAACCGCCCTGGTCGGCACGGATCGTAGACGTGTGAGGTGTTGGCATCATCCGGCTGATGGACCTCGGGCTCGACGGCAAGGTCGCGCTGGTCACCGGCGGGTCGAAGGGGATCGGGTTCGGCATCGCCGCGGGGCTCGCCGCCGAGGGCGCGCGCGTGGCGGTCGCCTCGCGCGACGCGCGAGCGCGTGCGCGAGGCGGCCGGCCGGATCGGCGGGCACGGGATCGTGTTCGACTCGGCCGACCTCGACGCCGTGCCCGCGCGTGATCGCCGAGGTCGAGGCGGCGCTCGGTGCCGATCGACATCTACGTCGCCAACACGGGCGGGCCGCCCGCCGGGGCGGATCCGCTCGGCTTCTCGCGCGCGCAGTGGGAGGAGGCGCACCGCACGCTCGTGCTCTCGCCGATGGCGTTCCTCGAGCGACTGCTGCCCGGGCATGCGCGAGCGCGGCTGGGGTCGCGTGCGTCGCGGTCGCCTCGAGCGCGGTGCGCGAGCCGATCCCGGGAATCCAGCTCTCGAACGCGCACCGCCCGGGCCTGATCGCGGCGTTCAAGGTGCTCGCGAAGCGCGTCGCCGCCGACGGGGTGACGCTCAACACCGTGCTGCCGGGCCGGATCGCGACCGAGCGCGCGTTCGCGAACGCGGGCTCGCGCGAGGCGGCCGAGGACGCGGCGCGCGACTCGGTGCCGGCCGGCCGGCTCGGGACGGTCGAGGAGATGGCGGCCGCGGCGGTCTTCCTCTGCTCGGCGCCGGCGAGCTACATCACCGGCACGACCCTGCTGGTCGACGGCGGCCTGACCGCGTCGGTCTAGCGCGCGCCGCGCGGTCTAGACTCCCGCACGAGCACGGGCCGTTAGCTCAATTGGCAGAGCAAGGGACTTCTGGAAGGAGCGCTAGCCGGGAAACCGCTAGTACGTCGGCGGCTATTTGCTGGAACCCCCTTAGAGCCCTGGGTACCGGGTCAGCCGGTGAAAATCCCAGTGGATTGGGCGATCAGCAGGCAACCCCGCGGTGCGGGAGAGCCCTCAGAGGCCATACGCCGCCCACCCTAACGGGCACCGCCGAGGGTGAAGAGATGGTCCAGACCGCAAGCCCGCGCACGGCGCGCGGGTGGCCGGTGAAAGCCGGTGCGGCAGGTTAATCCCGTGGTTCTGGGTTCGAGTCCCAGACGGCCCACTCACAGGTCGAGCCACTCCGGCCGGTCGATGCCGGCGGGGCGGCACGTGATCGCTCCGGCAGTACCCCCAGGGAGAGTCGAACTCCCGCTTACGCCGTGAAAGGGCGCCGTGCTGACCGCTACACCATGGGGGCGCAGCGCGGGTCATTCTAGGGTCGCCGCGAGTAGGCTCAGCGCGTGGGCGTCAAAGTCCCCTCCGAGGCGGAGCCGCGGCGCCGGCGCCGGCGGACGCCCGAGGTCGCCGAGCAGGAGATCATCGCCGCGGCCGAGGCGCTGCTGCGCGAGCGGCCGTTCCGCGAGCTGACCGTCGACGAGGTGATGCGGCGGACGGAGCTGTCGCGGCCGTCGTTCTACGTCTACTTCCGCGACCGCCATCACCTCGTGCTGCGCGTCGTCGAGCACATCGGCGGCGAGCTGTTCACGATGGCCGACCGCTGGTTCACCGGCGAGGGCGACGGGCCGGAGCTCGCGCGCGCGGCGACGGAGGGGATCGTCGCGGTGTTCGCCGAGCACGGGCCGGTGCTGCGCGCGCTGGCCGATGCCGCCGCCGACGACCCGGACGTCGACGAGGCCTACGGGCAGCTCGTGACGAGCTTCGTCGACGTGACCGCCGAGCACATCGAGCAGGAGATCGCCGCCGGACGCATCCTGCCGCTCGACGCGCGCGAGACGGCCAAGGCGCTCGTCTGGATGAACGAGCGCTACCTCACGCTGTCGCTCGGTCGCGAGCCGGCCGCCGACCGTGCGGTCGTCGCGCGCACGCTGCACACGATCTGGTCGCGCGTGCTGTACGGCGCGGCTGAGCGGCGCGCGCGCGTCAGTCGACGGCGGACTGCAGCCAGGCGCCGAGCACGAACGAGCCGCCGGCGAGCGCGACGACCGCCGGGATCGCCAGCGGCGGCAGGCTGTCGCGCGCCTTCACCGCGGCGACGAGGTCCGCGACGTCGGCGACCATCCCCGCGCGGATCCAGTCCGGCGCTCCGTGGCCGGCGCTGAGCGCGCGCAGCGCCCCGAGGCCGAGCGCCGCGTCGCGCGCGCCGAGGCCGATGACGAGCACCTGGCCCTCGGGCTTGTCGGCGACACCGCCGACCCAGCCGCCCGCGACCCTTCCCGGCACGGCGATCAGCCCGGCGCCGAGCGCGAGCCGGCCGAAGGCGAGCAGGCGCGTGACTGAGCGAGCGTCCATGCCGGCAGGCTAGCCGGCCGTGAGGAGCGAACGCGCCAGGAAAGCGAGTCCGGCAGTTCGAGCCTGAGGCAGCGCGCCAACACTGACCAGACCGCGTCGATCGTCGTCGCTGCCAAGGACGCAGGGGTAGGGACAGTGCGCCAGCACGGACCTACCCCGAGGACGCCGGCAGCGGCGACGAGAACGCGCCGCTGGGTCAGTGCTTGAAGTGGCGGCGGTGTGTGAAGATCATGCTGATCCCGGCCTCGTCGGCCGCCTCGACGACCTCCATGTCGCGCTTGGAGCCGCCCGGCTGGATGATCGACGTCACGCCGGCCTCGACCGCCAGCCGCGGACCGTCGGCGAACGGGAAGAACGCGTCCGAGGCGACCGCCGCGCCGTGCAGGTCGAGGCCGGTCCGGCCTGCCTTCTCGACCGCGAGCCGCACCGAGTCGACCCGGCTCATCTGCCCCGCGCCGATGCCGACGGTGGCGAGCTCGCGCGAGAGCACGATCGCGTTGGAGCGCACGTGCTTGCAGACCTTCCAGCCGAACAGCATCTCGCCCCACTCGGCCTCCGTCGGCTTGCGCTCGGTCACGACCTCCATCTGCGACCGGTCCTCGAGGTCGATGTCGCGGTCCTGCACGAGCAGCCCGCCCATCACGCGCTTGAGGTCGCGCTCGGCGATGTCGAACCGGCGCCGCTCGTTGTCCTCGAGGATGCGCATGTTCGGCTTGGACTCGAGCAGCTCGAGCGCCTCCTCGGTGTAGTGCGGGCGAGAACAGCACCTCGCAGAACTGCTCCAGCGACCTGCTCCGCCAGCGCGCGGTCGATCGGGCGGTTGAGGCAGACGACGCCACCGAACGCCGACTGCGGGTCGCAGGCGAGCGCGCGCTCGTAGGCCTCGCGGCCGGAGCTGCCGATCGCGACGCCGCACGGATTGTTGTGCTTGACGATCGCGCAGGCCGGGACGTTGAACTCCTCGACCAGCAGGCGGCCGGCGTTGAGGTCGAGCACGTTGTTGAACGAGAGGTCCTTGCCCGCCACCTGCTTGACGCTCGAGAGCACGTGCATGCGCGCGCCGACCTGGGCGTAGTAGGCGGCGCGCTGATGCGGGTTCTCGCCGTAGGCGAGGTCGGTCACCTTCTCGTAGGCCGACATCAGCACCGTCGGGAAGTCCTCCTGCTTCTGCGAGGAACCAGCGCGCGATCGCGGCGTCGTAGCGCGCCGTGTAGGAGAACGCCTCGGCGGCGAGCGACTCGCGCGTGCCGAGCGAGAGCTTCGCGTCGGCGTCGATCAGCTCCTGCAGGACGGCGTCGTAGGACTCCGGCCGGGTGACCACGGCGATGAAGCCGAAGTTCTTCGCCGCCGCCCGGATCATCGTCGGGCCGCCGATGTCGATGTTCTCGATCGCCTCGTGCTCGGTCGCGCCGCGCCGCCCGGCCGTGCGCTCGAACGGGTAGAGGTTGACGCAGACGAGGTCGACGAGCTCGACCCCGTGCTGCTCGACGGCGACCATGTGCGCGGGGTCGTCGCGCAGCGCCAGCAGGCCGGCATAGAGCTTCGGATGCAGCGTCTTGACGCGGCCGCCCATGATCTCCGGGAAGCCGGTGAAGTCCTCGATCGCACGGACCTCGAGCCCCGCCTCGCTCAGCTCGCGCGCCGTGCCGCCGGTCGAGACGAGCTCGATCCCGAGCCCGGCCAGGCCGCGCGCGAAGTCGACGACGCCGCGCTTGTCGGAGACCGACAGCAGCGCGCGGCGGACGCGCACATCACCCGGCTGCGTCATCCGGGCGCACGATACAGCGGCCGCCAGAGAGTTCGACGTCGCCGCGGGCGATCGCCCGCACGACGTCGCACAGCAGGTCGTGCTCGAGCGGACGCAGCGCCGCGCGCACCGTCGCGGTGTCGCCGGCTCCGGGCAGCTCGAGCGCGCGCTGGGCGATGATCGGGCCGGTGTCGACGCCCTCGTCGACGAAGTGGACCGTGACGCCGAAGACCTGCACGCCGTGCGCGACCGCCTGCTCGACCGCGCCGATGCCCGGGAACGCGGGCAGCAGCGCGGGGTGCACGTTGATCACGCGCCGCGGGAAGCGGGCGAGGAAGGCCGCGTCGAGCAGCTGCATGTAGCCGGCGAGCACGACCAGCTCGACGCCCGCTTGCCTCGAGCCAGTCGGCCATCGCCGCGTCGCGCGCGCGCCGGTCGGTCTGCTCGAAGGCGCGCGCCGGCACGCCGGCGGCGCGGGCGCGCTCCAGCGCCGGGGCGCGCGGCTTGTCCGAGCCGACCGCGACGACCTCGACTCCGTCGCGCCCGTGCACGCGGTCGAGGATCGCCTGCAGGTTCGTGCCCTCGCCCGAGGCGAGGACGCCGATCCTCACCCGTCCACCAGCAGCGACCGGGAGCCGCGCGAGCTCGGGGGCGTCGCCGGGGTCGTCTCCGAGCCGGCGGCGGCGGCTCTCACGCGGCCTCCAGCACCGGGTAGTGACCGCCGCTGGACTTCAGCGTGCCGGCCGCGAGCAGCGCGTCGACGCGCTCGAGCACGGACGGGCCGTTGAGATGGCCGAAGGTGCCGTAATGCGGCAGCCCGTCCCAGCCGTGCTTGAGCAGCACCTTCGAGCGGCCGCCGCGCAGCACCTCGACCGCGCGCGTGCGTCCGAGCGAGGGGCGCGCCAGCGCGACGACCTCGACGATCGCCTCGTCGAGCTCGGCGATCGCGCCTGCGGCGATCGGGCGCTGGGCGAGCTGGCGCTGCCCGCGCTCGCCCGCGCGATCGGCCTGCGGCGGCGGCGGCGCGAGCTCGGGATCGCAGACGTCGCAGCACGGGCCTTCCGCCGCCGGCGCGTTGCGGTCGCCGAAGTGGCGCAGGATCCCCGCGCGCCTGCAGGAGGAGCCCTCGACCCAGGACCAGACCGCGCGGTACTGGCGCCAGCGCGCGCGCGTGCCCTCCTGCGGCGGCCGACCTGCAGAGCGCGAGCGCGCGGCCGTCCCAGGGCCCGGTCACCTGGCCCGCGATGACGTCGGGCGACGACGGCGCCGGCTTGATCACGCCGACGCGCGTGAGGTGGCCGACGATCGCCCGCACCGCCTCCTCGTCGCAGCCGGCGAGCCGCGCCAGCGATTCGACCGGGACCCTGAACTGCGCGGCGCCGCCCGTCAGCGCGCGCCCGACGGCCTTGAGCGCCGGCTCCTCGACGGTCGAGCGCTCGATGAAGAACACGTGCAGGCCCTTGTCGCGCGCGCACGCGAACAGCATGCAGCGCGCCGGCCTGCCGTCGCGCCCGGCGCGGCCGGCCTCCTGGTAGTAGGCCTCGATCGAGCCCGGCACCGCCTCGTGGCAGACCGTGCGCACGTCGGCCTTGTCGACGCCCATCCCGAACGCGTTCGTCGCCACGACGACGTCGACCTCGCCGCCCATGAAGCGACGCTGCGCCTCCGCGCGCGCCTCGCGCGGCAGCCCGGCGTGGTAGGCGAGCACGGTCGTTCCGAGCTCCTGCGCCAGCCGCGCCGAGAGCTTGTCGCACTCCGCGCGCGTGCCCGCGTAGACGATCGCCGGCAGCGCGTCCGGCTGCTTGAGCGCCGCGGCGATGCCGCGATGGCCTGCCTCCTTGGTGGCGCACGGGACGACGACGAACGAGAGGTTGGGGCGGTCGAAGCCGGTCGCGACGCGCACCGGCTCGCGCAGGCCGAGCCGCGCGACGATGTCGTTCGCCACCTGCGGTGTCGCGGTCGCGGTCGACGCGACGATCGCCTCCGCGCCGAGCCAGCGCGCTGCGTCGGCCAGGCGGAAGTAGTCGGGCCGGAAGTCGTGGCCCCACTGCGAGACGCAATGCGCCTCGTCGACGACGAAGAGGCCGATCCGCGCCTGCCGGATCCGCTCCAGGAAACCCGGCGAGGAGAAGCGCTCCGGCGCCACGTAGAGCAGCCGCGCGCGGCCCGAGACGGCGCGCTCGACCGCCGCGCGGTTGGCGGCCGCGTCCTGCTGCGCGTTGACGAGCGCGACCACGCCGGGCGCCGCGCGCTCGAGCGCGTCGACCTGGTCCTGCATCAGCGACACGAGCGGCGACACGACCAGCGTGAGGTCGGCGCGCATCAGCGCCGGCAGCTGGTAGCAGAGCGACTTGCCCGAGCCGGTGGGCATCACGACCAGCACGTCGCGCCCGGCGAGCGCGGCCTCCACCGCCTCGTGCTGGCCCGGCCGGAAGCGAGCGAAGCCGAACACCTCGTGCAGCGCCGCGACCGGCTCGCGCGGCACGCGCGAACGGTCGCGGCGGCTCGGGCCCGAGGCCCGGCAGGGCCGGGGCGATCAGCGGATCGGTGACCAGTGGGGCTCGCACGGGCCGACGACCATAGACCTTGCTCCGGTCGCCACCGCGGGTCCGGCACACTCTTGTTGCAATGTCGGCTGCGACGATCGATCGCGAGGCGATCTGGACCCTCCGCGCGGGCGAGCAGGGCCAGTTCGAGAGCCGTACGCGGCGCTCCGCGGAGCTCGCCGAGCGCGCTCGCCGCTCGATGCCCGACGGCGTCCCGATGGCGTGGATGGTCGGGCTCTACGGCCACCCGCCGCTGTTCGTCGCGCACGGCGAGGACTGCTACTTCACCGACGTCGACGGCAACACCTACGTCGACTTCAACCAGGCCGACCTGAGCGCCACCTGCGGCTTCGCGCCGCCGGCCGTGCTCGAGGCGATCGCCGAGCGCGCCGCGCCGCGGGCTCCAGTTCCTGCTCCCGGTCGAGGAGGCGATCGACGCGGCCGAGCTGCTCGGCGAGCGCTACGGGCTGCCCGCCTGGCAGTTCACGCTGTCGGCCTCGGGCGCCAACGCGGAGGCGATCCGGCTCGCCCGCCACCGCACCGGCCGGGCGACGATCGTCGTCTTCGGCGGTCACTACCACGGCCATCTCGACGACACGCTCGTCGAGGGCGACGAGCGCGCCGCCCGCCCGAACCTGCTCGGCGTGAACGCGCGCGCGGCGGCCGACACGCGCGTGGTCGGCTTCAACGACCTGGCCGCGCTCGAGCGCGTGCTGGAACGCGAAGACGTCGCCGCCGTGATCACCGAGCCCGCGCTCACGAACATCGGCGTCGTGCTGCCGGCCGACGACTTCCACGCGGGCGTGCGCGCGCTCACGCGCGCGCACGGGACGCTGCTGGTGCTCGACGAGACCCACACGCAGACGTTCGCCTACGGCGGGCTGACGCGCGCCTGGGGCCTCGAGCCCGACCTGATCACGCTCGGCAAGAGCACGGGCGGCGGGATCCCGATCGGCGCGTACGGGATGACGGACGACCTGCGCGACTGGATGGAGCGCCACCGCGACACCTACGTCGGCAGCGCCGGGGCTCGCCACCGGCGGGACGACCTACGCCAACCCGCTCTCGCTCGCCGCCGCCTGCGCGACGCTGCGCGAGATCCAGACGCCCGCGGCGTTCGAGCGCGCCGCCGCGCTCGGCGAGCAGCTCGCCGACGGGATCGAGGCGGCGGCCGCGCGCCACGGCCTGCCCTGGCGCGCGCACCGGCTCGGCGGCCGCTCCGGCTACTGCCTGGAGCCGGAGCTGCCGCGCGACGCGGTCGAAGCCGAGCGCTCGCTCGACGTCGAGCTGATCGACCTGCGTCGCCTCTACATGGCCAACCGCGGCGTCTGGGATGCGATCGCGGGCGCCGGGCCGGCGGCGTCGTTCGCGCACACCGCGGACGACGTGGACGAGTACCTGCGGGTGCTCGAGCTGTTCCTGGCCGCGCTGACGCGCTAAGCCGGCGCGAGCGGCAGCTCGAACGCGTCCTTGCCCTGCGACTCGCCCGTGTTCGCCAGCGGGTACTCGCCCGAGAAGCAGGCGTCGCAGTGCGTGTCGCGCGTGCCCTCGATCGCCTCGTAGACGCCCTCGAGCGAGAGGTACGCCAGCGAGTCGGCGCCCAGCTCGGCGGCGACCTCGGCCTCGGTGCGGCCGTGCGCGATCATCTCCTCGCGCGTCGACATGTCGATGCCGTAGTGGCACGGGATGGCGGATCGGCGGCGCGGAGATGCGCATGTGCACCTCGCGCGCGCCCGCGTCGCGCAGCATCTGCACGATCTGGCGCGTCGTGTTGCCGCGCACGATCGAGTCGTCGACGACGACGAGCCGCTTGCCGGCGACGATCTCGGGCAGCGGGTTGAACTTCATCCGCAGGCCGTGCTTGCGCAGCTCCTGGCCGGGCTGGATGAACGTGCGCGCGACGTAGCGGTTCTTGACGAAGCCGTCGTCCTGCGGCAGCCCGCTCGCGCGCGCGTAGCCGCGCGCGGCCGGGTTGCCGGAGTCGGGCACCGCGATCACGAGGTCGGCGTCGGCCGGCGCCTCGCGCGCGAGGATCTCGCCCATGCGCCCGCGCGAGACCTGCAGCACCTGGCCGCCGAGGCGCGAGTCGGGGCGCGCGAAGTAGATGTGCTCGAACACGCACAGCGCGCGCCGCGCGCCCTCGACCGCCATGCGCGTCTCGATCCCGCGGCCCGAGAGCGACACGACCTCGCCCGGCTGCACGTCGCGCAGGAACTGCGCGCCGATGATGTCGAACGCGCAGGTCTCGGACGCGACGCAGTAGGAGTCGCCCAGCATGCCGAGCGAGAGCGGCCGCATGCCGGCCGGATCGCGGAAGGCGACGACGCGGTCCTTGGTCATCACGACGGTCGAGTAGGCGCCCTCGAGCCGCGCCATCACGTCGGCGACGGCGTCCTCGATCCGCTCGGCCGGATGCGTGGAGAGCAGCGCGGCGATGATCTCGGAGTCCGACGTCGAGCGGAAGGTGACGCCCGGCCGCGCGCAGCTCGGCGTGCAGCTCGACCGCGTTGACGAGGTTGCCGTTGTGGGCGAGCGCGACCTCGCGCCGGTCGGCGCGCCAGACCGGCTGCGTGTTCTCCCACGAGTTCGCGCCGGTGGTCGAGTAGCGCACGTGCCCGACCGCCATGTCGCCGCGCAGCGCGCGCAGCTTCTGCTCGTCGAAGACCTGGTTGACGAGGCCCTTGTCGCGCATCGCCATGATGTGGCCGCCCTCGGACGCGGCGATGCCCGGCGGACTCCTGCCCGCGGTGCTGGAGGGCGTAGAGGGCGAAGTAGGTGAGGCGCGCGACATCCGAGCCCGCGGCGTGGATGCCGAAGACGCCGCACTCGTCGCGAGGTCCGTCGCGGAGCTCGAACACGGAGGCGCCAGGATAGCGCCGGATCCGGCGCCGGCTCGCCGCGCGGCGCGCGTCCACAGCGCGCCGACCGTTGGCGACGGCCGTTACCCTCTCGTGCGGACACGTCACGAGGAGAGCACCATGGCCGTCACGACCCCCATCACGCTGGACCGTCAGCGCATCCAGGAGCTCATCGAGCGCGAGGAGCGCCGGCTCAACGACCGCACGAGCGGCTCGGGCGAGATGTTCCGCCGCGCCAACCAGGTGCTGAGCGCGGGCGTCGCGTCCTCCTACCAGCTGCGCGACCCGTGGCCGATCTACCTCGAGCGCGGCGTCGGCCCGAAGGTCTGGGACGTCGACGGCAACGAGATGTGGGACTTCCACAACGGCTTCGGCGCGATGGTCCAGGGCCACGCGCATCCGGCGATCGGCAAGGCGCTGCAGGAGCGCTACGCGCTCGGCACGCACTTCGCCGCGCCGACCGAGGACGCCGTCGTCGTCGCCGAGGAGCTGGCGCGCCGCTGGGACCTGCCGCGCTGGCGCTACACGAACTCCGGCTCGGAGTCGACGATGGACGCGATCCGGATCGCGCGCGCCTACACCGGGCGCGAGACGATCATGAAGATCTTCGGCTCCTACCACGGCCACCACGACGCGGTGATGGTCTCGATCGGCGTCGAGTACGACAAGATCGGCGATCCGCGAGAACCTCGCCTCGCTCGCCTACGGCGCGGGCATCCCGCAGGCCGTCGTCGACCTCACCGTCCCGGTCCCGTTCAACGACGCCGAGGCGATGGAGCGCCGCATCGCCAGCTCGACGCCGAGGGCCGCAAGCCCGCCTGCGTGATCATGGAGGCGGCGATGATGAACCTCGGGATCGTGCTGCCCGAGCCCGGCTACCTCGAGGCGGTGCGCGAGATCACCGCAGCGCCACGGCATCGTCCTGATCTTCGACGAGGTCAAGACCGGCCTGACGATCGCCGCCGGCGGCGCGACCGAGCGCTGGGGCGTCAAGCCCGACATGGTCACGCTCGCCAAGGCGCTCGGCGGCGGCGTGCCGACCGGCGCGATCGGCGGCTCGGAGGAGGTCTTCACGGTCGTCGAGGACGGCAGCGTCGTACCAGGTCGGCACCTACAACGGCAACCCGCTCGGCATGGCCGCGGTGCGCGCGAACCTGCTCGAGGTGCTGACGCCGGAGGCCTACGCGCACCTCGACCGCCTCAACGACCGCATCCTCGCCGGCTGCCAGGGCGTGGTCGAGAAGTACAACCTCCCCGGCTACGCGATCGGCATCGCCGGCAAGGGCTGCGTCACGTTCTCGACCACGAAGATGATCGACTACGAGACGTTCAAGGCCAACCAGGACAAGGACCTGTCCGAGCTCGCCTGGCTGTTCAACATGAACCGCGGCATCTTCATGACGCCCGGCCGCGAGGAGGAGTGGACGCTGTCGGTCACGCACACCGACGAGGCGATCGACGCCTACGTCGCCGTGTTCGACGAGATGGCGGCGCGAGCTGACCGCGTGAGCTCAGCGCGATGCAGCGCGCGCGAGCCCGCCGGCGTGCACGCCGGCGAGCTCGGCGACGGGCACGGCGAGCACGCCGGCGATCCGCAGCTCGTCGCCGCCGACGTGCCGATCACGGTGGCGGCGGCGCCGAACGCGGCGAACGCGTCGTGCGGGCCGGAGACGACGAACGCGCCCGGGCCCTCGCCGAACAGCGCGTCGCTCGTCGCGTGTCGACGGTCGACCTCGGCGCCGAGCCCGGCGGCGACGCAGCACTCGGCCAGCGCGACCGCGAGGCCGCCCTCGGCCACGTCGTGCGCCGAGCGCAGCGCGCCCGAGCGCACGGCCTGGCGGATCGCGGCGTGGACGCGCGCGCAGCTCGCCGAGGTCGGCGGCGGGCAGCTCGCCCGCGGGCGCCTCGCCGCGCAGCTTCGCCAGCTCCGAGCCGCGTCAGCGACGGCGCCCAGCCGCTCGCCGCGATCAGCGCGACGGTGTCGCCCGGCTGCGCGAAGCCGAGCCGGCCCGCGCGCGCCGCGTCCGGCAGCTCGCCGACCATGCCGACCACCGGCGTGGGCAGGATCGGGCCGCCGCCGCCCTCGTTGTAGAGCGACACGTTGCCGCCGACGACCGGCACGCCGAGCGCGCGGCAGGCGTCGCCGAGCCCGGCGACCGCGCGGCGTCAGCTGCCAGGCGATGTGCGGCTTCTCCGGGTTGCCGAAGTTCAGGCAGTTCGTCAGCCCGAGCGGCTCGGCGCCGACGCAGGCGAGGTTGGCCGAGCACTCCAGCACCGCCTCGACCGCGCCGCGGTAGGGGTCGCAGGCGACGCGGCGGCCGTTGCCGTCGATCGAGACGGCGAGCGCCGGCCGGCGCGCGCTCGCCGTTGGCGTCGAGCATCAGCACCGCGGCGTCGGCCTGCTCGGGCCGGCGCGCGGTGCGCGAGCCGACGATGCAGTCGTACTGCTCGAACACCGGGCGGCGCGACGCGAGGTTGGCCGAGCCGAGCAGCGCGAGCAGCGTCTCGTCCGGCGCCGGCGTCGTCGTCCAGCACCCGCGGCGGCGCCGTCGTAGAGCGGCGTCGTCGGGCGCGCCGGCGCGAGGTCGTAGGCCGGGCACTCGTCGACCAGCGCCGGCACCGGCAGGTCGCCGGCGACCGTCGTCGCCGACCAGCGCGCGCAGCCGCCCGGAGTCGGTGACGACGCCGATCGCGGTCGCCTGCACCTCCCACTTCGCGCACACGTCGAGCACGGCTTGCGACCTGCTCGGGCTCGACGACGCAGAGCATCCGCTCCTGCGACTCCGAGATCATGATCTCGAACGGCTCCATGCCGGCCTCGCGCAGCGGCACCTTCGCGACGTCGAGGTCGAGCCCGACCGCGCCCTTCGCCGCCATCTCGGCCGACGGACGACGTCAGCCCGGCCGCGCCGAGGTCCTGCAGCGCCACCAGCAGCCCGCGCTCGAGCAGCTCGAGCGAGCACTCGAGCAGCTTCGCCTCCTCGAACGGGTCGCCGATCTGCACGGTCGGGCGCTTGGCCGCGTCCGCCTCGCCGAGCTCGGCCGAGGCGAGCACCGACGCGCCGCCGATCCCGTCGCGGCCCGTGCGCGCGCCGAACAGCACGACGACGTTGCCGACTCCCGCGGCGGCCGAGCGGATCAGCTTCTCGGTCTCGATCAGGCCGAGGCACATCGCGTTGACGAGGCAGTTCTGCTCGTAGGCGGACTCGAAGTAGATCTCGCCGCCGACGGTCGCGACGCCGATCGAGTTGCCGTAGTGGCCGATGCCCGCGACCGCGCGCTCGAGCAGGTAGCGCGAGCGCGCGGACTCGCCCGGCTCGCCGAAGCGCAGCGAGTCGAGCACCGCGATCGGGCGCGCGCCGACGGCGAAGACGTCGCGCAGGATGCCGCCGACGCCGGTCGCGGCGCCCTGGAACGGCTCGACCGCGCTCGGGTGGTTGTGCGACTCGACCTTGAACGCGCACGCCATGCCCGCCGCCGACGTCGACCGCGCCGGCGTTCTCGCCCGGTCCCATGACGACGCGCGGCCCCTCGGTCGGGAGCGAGCGCGAGCAGCTGGCGCGAGTGCTTGTAGCCGCAGTGCTCGGACCACATCAGGCTGAACATCGCCAGCTCGACCTCGTTCGGCTCGCGGCCGATCAGCGCGACGATGCGCGTCGTACTCGCCGTCGGTCAGCCCGAGCTCGGCGTGGCGGCGTCATCAGGCGGCGACGAGCGCGGCCGACTCGAACAGCCGCCAGCCCGTCGGCCGAGCCGGTCAGCGGGTCGACCGCGTGCTCGGGGTGCGGCATCAGGCCGACGACGTTGCCGGCCCGGTTGCAGACGCCCGCGATGTCGCGCGCGGAGCCGTTGAAGCCGTTGCCGGTCGCGTAGCGCAGCACGACCTGGCCGTTCGGCCTCGAGCTCGTCGAGCACCGGGTCGGGCGCCCAGTAGCGGCCGGTCTGGTGCTTGGCCGGGATCGAGAGCCGGTCGCCGCGCGCGCACGCGCCGGTCCACTTCGTGTCCGCGTTGACGACGTCGAGCAGCGACCTGGCGGCAGACGAAGCGCAGCGACGTGTTCGGCAGCAGCGCGCCCGGCAGCAGCGCCGCCTCGCACAGCACCTGGAAGCCGTTGCAGATGCCGAGCACCAGCCCGCCGTGGCGGGCGAAGCGCTCGACCTCGACCATGATCGGCGAGAAGCGCGCGAGCGCGCCGGCGCGCAGGTAGTCGCCGTAGGAGAAGCCGCCGGGGACGATCACCGCGTCGACGCCGTGCAGGTCGGGTCGCGGTGCCAGAGCAGCACCGCGTCGCCGACCCGCGCGGCCGCGGCGAGCGCATCGCGCTCGTCGCAGGAGCCGGGGAACTGGATCACGCCGAACCTCACGGCGCGCCCACGATCTCGTAGTCCTCCACCAGCGGGTTGGCGAGCAGCTGCTCGCACATCGCCGGCAGCTGCGCCGGGTCCTCGACGTCGAGCTCGACCAGCCGCCCGATGTGCACGTTGCGCACGCCGTCGAAGCCGAGCGCGGGCAGCGCGCGCTCGACCGCCTGGCCCTGCGGGTCGAGGATCCCGGCCTTGGGCCGGATCAGCACCCGCGCCCTCACGCCGCGGTGCGCTCCAGCCAGGCGGAGAACGGCTCGCCGGCGAGCTTCTCGTAGGCGGTCACGTAGCGCTCGCGCGTGGCGGCCACGACGTCGTCGGGGATCGCCGGCGCGGGCGGCGCCTTGTCCCAGCCGGTGCCCGCGGCCCAGTCGCGCACGTACTGCTTGTCGAACGACGGCTGGCCGCGGCCGACCTCGTACTGGTCGGCGGGCCAGAAGCGCGACGAGTCCGGCGTGCAGACCTCGTCGCCCAGCGTCAGCGTGCCGTCGCCGTCGAAGCCGAGCTCGAACTTCGTGTCGGCGAGGATCACGCCGCGCTCGCGCGCGTGCGCGGCGACCGTCTCGTAGACCGCGATCGAGACGTCGCGCAGCCGCTCGGCCAGCTCGCGCGAGCCGACCAGCTCGGCCGCCTGCTCGATGTCGATCGCCTCGTCGTGGCCCTCGTCCGCCTTGGTCGACGGCGTGAAGATCGGCTGCGGCAGCTGCTCGGACTCGCGCAGGCCGGCCGGCAGCTCGATCCCCGAGACCGCGCCGGTCGCCTGGTAGTCCTTCCAGCCCGAGCCGGTGATGTAGCCGCGCACGACGCACTCGACCGGCAGCATCTGCAAGCGCTTGACGCGCAGCGCGCGGCCGCGCAGCTCCGCCGGCACGCCGTCGGTCGCGGAGATCAGGTGGTTCGGGACGACGTCCGCGGTCAGGTCGAACCAGAGCACGGACAGCGCCGGTCAGCACGTTGCCCTTGTCCGGGATCTCCGTCGGGTGGACGACGTCGTATGTCGAGATGCGGTCCGAGGCGACCATCAGCAGGTCGTCGCCGAGCTCGTAGATCTCGCGGACCTTGCCCTTGGCGAGGAGTTCGAGTGTCACGCCGCGCCAGGCTACTTCACAGGTCGTACGGGAAATCCGTCAGCATCTCGCAGCCGTCGCCGGTCACGACGACCAGGTCCTCGAGCCGGCAGCCGCCGTAGCCCTGCCGGTAGCAGCCGGGCTCGAGCGTGATCACGTCGCCGGCGCGCAGCGTGTCCGGCGCGCGGCCGAGGCCGGGGCGCTCGTGGACCTCGAGCCCGACGCCGTGGCCGAGCCCGTGGAAGTAGCCGTCGCGCAGCACCTCGCCCTCCGGCTTGGTCAGCTGCGTCGGCTTGCCGGCCGCGATGAACGGCTCGCAGGAGCGGCGGAAGATCGCGTGCGCGTCGGCGCCGTCGCGCACCTCCGGGTAGACGAGCTCGAGCGACGCCCGCGTCAGCTCGCCAGTACTCGGCGAGCTCGGCGTCCGGCGTCCCGCCGCCGGCGACGAACGTGCGCGTCATGTCGGCCCAGCAGCGCGACTCGCGGTCGCGCGGCCAGATGTCGACGACCACCGGCTCGCCCGCCGCCAGCGCGCCGTGGCCCGACTCGTGCCCGTCGGCCGACTGCGCGCCGTGGGCGACGATCACGTCGCCCGGCAGGTCGCAGCCGTGCTCGTCGCAGCGCTCGCGTCATCGCCGCCCGGACGTCCTCGGACGTGAGCCCGGGCGCAGCTCGCGGATCAGGTCCGCGGCGACGCGCCATCGCGGCGTCGGCGGCCTTCTGCGCGCGCCGGATGCCGGCCAGCTGCGCCGTCGGTCTTCGCCCGCCGGCGCAGTCACGAACGCCTCGGGGTCGACGTCGAGCACGACGCCGCCGGCGCGCAGGTGGTCGGCGACGGCGAGCGGGAACTCGGGCGGCACGATCGCCCGCTCCAGGCCGAGCTCGCGGCACGCGCGCAGCGCGATCTCGAGCGTCCAGCTCGTGGCGGCTGACGCCGTCGGCCAGCAGCTCGTCGGCGCCGAGCTGCGAGGGGTCGAGCACGTCGATCCCGAGCGCGCTGACCTTGTCGGCGTCGAGCACGCTGACGGTCGCCACGCGGCGGCCGTCCGCCTCGGCGTACAGGAACGGGTCGACGATCCCCGACCGGGATCGCGTGGAACAGGTCGGGCGACGTGTCGGGGGCGCCGTAGATCAGCAGGTCAGGCACGGGGGATCTCCTCCAGGCGCGCCAGCACCTCGGGCACGTGGCGCGTGTAGTGGCCGGAGTCGAAGATGGCGTCGAGGTCGAGCTGCACGTCCGGCTCGGCCGCGAGCAGCGAGCGCAGCGGCGTCTGCGTGTCCCACGCCTGCTGGGCGAGCCGCTGCGTCGTGCGGTAGGCGTCGTCGCGCGCCATGCCGGCGTCGACGAGCGCGAGCAGCACGCGCTGGGAGAAGAGCGCGCCGCAGGTCAGCTCGAGGTTGGCGAGCATGCGCTCGCGGTGCACGACCATCCCGTCGACGACCCGCAGCGTCAGGTGCTGCATGTAGTCGAGCGCGATCGTCGCGTCGGGCAGGATCACGCGCTCGGCGCCGGAGTGCGAGATGTCGCGCTCGTGCCACAGCGCGACGTTCTCGACCGCCGCCTGGGCGTAGCCGCGCAGCACGCGCGCGAGCCCGGTGATGCGCTCGGTCGTGATCGGGTTGCGCTTGTGCGGCATCGCGCTGGAGCCCTTCTGGCCGGCGCGGAACGGCTCCTCGACCTCGCGCACCTCGGTGCGCTGCAGGTGGCGGATCTCGGTCGCGAAGCGCTCCAGCCCGGCGCCCGCGAGCGCGATCGCCTGCACCAGCTCGGCGTGGCGGTCGCGCGGGACGACCTGCGTGGAGACCGGCTCGGCGGCGAGCCCGAGCCGTGCGAGCACGCGCCGCTCGTAGTCCGGCCCGAGCGTCGCGTAGGTGCCGACCGCGCCGGAGATCGCGCCGGTCGCGGCCTGGGCGAACGCGCGCTCGAGCCGCTCGGCGTTGCGGTGCGCCTCGAACGCGAAGCCGGCCAGCTTGAGCCCGAACGACGTCGGCTCGGCGTGCACGCCGTGCGTGCGGCCGACGCAGACCGTGTCCGCGTGCTCGCGCGCGCGCTCCGCCAGCGCCGCGGCGACGCGCGCGCGCCGCGGGCACGATCACGTCGCCGGCGCGGCGCAGCTGCAGCGCGAGCGCGGTGTCGAGCACGTCCGAGGAGGTCAGGCCGTAGTGGATCCAGCGCCCGGCCTCGCCGGCGGACGCGCCGAGCACGTCGACGAAGGCGGCCACGTCGTGGTCGGTCACCTGCTCGCGCTCGTTGACCGCCTCGACGGTGAACGTCGCCGTGCGGATCGCCTGCAGCTCCGCCTCGTCGGGCCCGTCGAGCTCGCCGGCGGCGGCGACCTCGACGTCGCGCCACGCGGTCATGCGCGCCTCGTCGGTCCAGACGGCGCCGATCTCGGGCCGCGTGTAGCGCTCGATCGAGCGCTCGCGGGCATCCGGACCGCGTTCGATCGCCGTGCCAGACATCCGTGTCGGTCCGACCGGACTTCGCCCCCATGTCGAGGATGCGCGCGGCGAGCACTGCGGCGTTGCGCGCCGCGTCGACCCCGACGCAGGCGACCGGGACGCCGGGCGGCATCTGGGCGATCGAGAGCAGCGCGTCGAGGCCGCCCGCGACCGACTTGGACGAGGTCAGCGGGACGCCGATCACGGGCAGCGACGTGTGCGCGGCGACGACTCCCGGCAGCGCGGCCGAGAGGCCGGCGCCGGCGATGATCACGCGCAGGCCGCGCAGCTTCGCGTTGCGGGCGTAGTCGGCCACGACGTCGGGGTCGCGGTGGGCGGACATGACGCGCACCTCGTGGCCGATCCCGCGCTCGCTGAGCTCGCGCTCGGCCGCCTCCATCGCCGCCATGTCGCTCTTGGAGCCCATCACGATGCCGACCCGCGGCGCGTCGACCTCCATCTCGGCGAACGCCTCGCTCGGGTCCGCCTCGGCTGAGCGCCTCGGGAGCGCCCTGCGCGGGCGTGGCGTGGCCGACCTCCTCGCTCATGACGCGATGTCGCTGCGCATCTGCGCTCCGTCGAAGCTGATCATGTCGGCGGCAGCATACGCGGCCGATCGGGCGGCGGCGCGGTCCTCGCCGAGCGCGGTCACGCCGAGGACGCGACCGCCCGCCGTGACGACCTCGCTCGTCGCGCTCGGCGGTCCCGGCATGGAAGACCTCGATGCCGGCCGGGCAGGTCGTCGAGCCCGTCGATCGACATCGCCCGACGACGAGCTGCGCCGGGTAGCCGCGCGAGGCCAGCACGACGCAGACCGCCGCGCGCGGGTCCCACTCGGGCTCGACGCCGGCGAGGCCGCCCGGCTCGGTCGCGGCGAGCAGCAGCGCGAGCAGGTCCGAGCGCAGGCGCGGCAGCACCACCTGCGTCTCGGGGTCGCCGAAGCGGACGTTGAACTCGAGCACGCGCGGGCGGTCCTCGCCGAGCATCAGGCCCGCGTAGAGCACGCCGTGGAACGGGGTGCCGCGCCGCGCCAGCTCCTCGACCACGGGCTGGTGGACCGACGCGATCACGTCGTCCACCAGCGCGTCGGTGCCGGGAACCGGCGAGAAGCAGCCCATGCCGCCGGTGTTGGGGCCGGTGTCGCCGTCGCCGATCCGCTTGTAGTCGCGCGCGGGGGCGAGCGGGACCGCGCGCTCGCCGTCGCACAGCGCCAGCAGCGACAGCTCCTCGCCGGCCAGGAACTCCTCGACCACGACCGGCTGGTCGCCGAAGCGCCGCGCGACGAGCATGTCCTCGAGCGCCGTGCGCGCCTCGCCCGCGTCCGCCGCGATCACGACGCCCTTGCCCGCGGCCAGCCCGTCGGCCTTGATCACGGCCGGATAGCCGGCGATCGCCGCCATCCCCTCCTCGACGCCGCCGACCACCTGATGCGCCGCCGTCGGGACGCCGGCCGCCGCCATGATCTCCTTCGCGAACGCCTTGGAGCCCTCCAGCCGCGCGGCCGCGGCGGGCGGGCCGAAGCAGCGCACGCCCGCGGCGGCGAGCGCGTCGGCGAGCCCGGCGACGAGCGGCGCCTCGGGCCCGACGACGACCAGGTCGACGCCCGCGTCGCGCGCCGCGCGCGGCGAGCGCCGCGGGGTCGTCGGCGCCGACGTCGAGCGGGCGCGCGTCGCGGCGGATGCCGGCGTTGCCGGGCGCGCACAGCACCTCGGGCGCCTGCGGCGAGCGCAGCAGGCAGCGCACGAGCGCGTGCTCGCGCCCGCCCGAGCCGACGACGAGGACCCTCATGCGCTCAGATCGAGCCGATGAAGTCGTCGATCGGGATCGCGGAGAGCGACTCGTAGCGCGCCGTCCCGCGCGATCCGAGCTCCAGCGACACGCGCGCCATCGTCTTCTCGTCGGGCGCCTCGACGACGCTGATGAAGTCGAAGTGGCCCGAGCGTCGCCCACTGCGCCTTGACCGCCGCGCCGAGCTGCTCGACCTCGCGATTGACCTCGCGGATCCGCGCCGGGTTGTTCTTGATCGTCTGGACGCCCTCGGGGGTCAGCGTGCACAGCATGATGTAGGTCGGCATCAGGGCTCCGATCGCGCGGGGCAGGTAGGCTTCACCGTATCTACTCCGGCGCGGGTTACAGTGCGCTCGGATGCTCCGACGCTCATTCGCCGGCGCCGGCGCGCTGCTGTCCGCCCTCGCACTGCCCGCCGCCGCGCACGCGGCGCCGGCGATCCAGCCGCTCAAGCCGTGCTACGTGACGGCCAGGAACGCGGACGAGCCGCCCAGGCAGGAGGGCGTGCAGATCGTCGCGGCGGGCTTCACGCCGAACTCGCGGGTCGACGCTGACGCTCGACGGGCAGCCGTTCCCCGGCGGCGAGGCGCTGCAGGTCGGGCCTTCCGGCGCGCTGCCGATGGCTCCCGTGCCGGCGCCGTTCGTGAAGGCGGGAAGCCGGCGAGTTCACGATCACGCTGACCGAGCAGGGCAACCCTGCGAACACGGTCTCGGTGACCGCCACGCAGCGCGGCGCTCGACGTCACCGTCACGCCGCGCTCGGCGCGCCCGGACAGCCAGGTCCGCTTCGACGGCCTCGGCTTCACCGAGGACAAGCCGGTCTATCTGCACTACGTGCGCAAGGGAAAGCTGCGCAAGACCGTGCGCGATGGCGCGCCGGCCCGGTGACGTGCGGCGGCTTCAGCAAGCGCAGGCGCCAGCTCCCGGTGCGCAAGCCGCGGCTGGGCCGGTGGGTGCTGCAGTTCGACCAGTCGCGCAGGCTGGTCGATCCGCGGGCGGCGACGTTCGTCTACGTGCGGCTGGGGATCCGGCTCAGGCTGGTACCGCGCTAGGCGCAGCGCGAAGCGTCAGCTCGCCCGCGTCGGCGTCGACGAGGACGCGGTCGCCCGCTCGCGAAGTCGCCCTGCAGCAGCCCGAGCGCGAGCCGGTCGACGAGCTGCTTCTGGATCACGCGCTTGAGCGGGCGCGCGCCGTAGGTCGGGTCGTAGCCCATGTCGCCGAGCAGCTCGCGCGCAGCGTCGCTCAGCTCGACGGCCACGCCGCGCTCGGACACGCGCCCGATCAGCAGCGCGACCTGCAGGTCGACGATCTGACCGAGCTGCTCGCGCGTGAGCGAGTCGAACTCGACGATGTCGTCGAGGCGGTTGATGAACTCCGGCTTGAAGTAGTCCTCCACGCCCGCGCGGCCGCCCGGGATGTTCGAGGTCATGATCAGCACCGTGTTCTTGAAGTCGACGGTGCGGCCGTGGCCGTCGGTGAGCCGGCCGTCGTCCATCACGGCGAGCAGCACGTTGAACACGTCGGTGTGCGCCTTCTCGATCTCGTCGAGCAGCACGACGGAGTACGGGCGCCGGCGCACGGCCTCGGTCAGCTGCCCGCCCTCCTCGTAGCCGACGTAGCCGGGCGGCGCGCCGACGAGCCGCGCGACGGAGTGCTTCTCCATGTACTCCGACATGTCGATCCGCACCATCGCGTCCTGCGAGTCGAACATGAACTCGGCCAGCGCGCGCGCCAGCTCGGTCTTGCCGACGCCGGTCGGGCCGAGGAAGAGGAACGTGCCGATCGGGCGGTCGGGGTCCTGCAGGCCGGCGCGCGAGCGGCGCAGGGCGTTGGAGACCGCGACGACGGCCTCCTCCTGGCCGATGACGCGCTGGTGCAGGCGCTCCTCCATGTGGATCAGCTTCTCGACCTCGCCCTCGAGCATGCGGCTCACGGGGATGCCGGTCCACTTCGCGACGATGTCGGCGATCTCGTCGGCGTCGACGCGCTCGGACAGGTAGACGGGCGGCTCGACCTCGGCGTCGTCGGCGCGCGCCTCGGCCTCGGCGAGCTGCTGCTCGAGGTCGGGGATCTCGCCGTGGCGCAGCTCGGCGGCGCGCTGGTAGTCGAGCTCGCGCTCGGCGCGGTCGAGCTCGACGCGCGCCGCGTCGAGCCGCTCGCGCAGCTTGCCGTGGCCCTCGGCCTGCGCCTTCTCGCGCTCCCACTGCGCCTTCATGCCGGCGAACTGCTCGCGCAGGTCGGCCAGCTCGCGCTCGATCTCGGTCGCGCCGCTCGACCGCGGTCTCGTCGTGCTCGACCGCGACCAGCTCGATCTCGAGCTGCTTGATCCGGCGGCCGACCTCGTCGATCTCGGTCGGCATCGAGGTGATCTCGATCGAGACGCGCGAGGCGGCCTCGTCGACCAGGTCGATCGCCTTGTCGGGCAGGAAGCGGTCGGAGATGTAGCGGTCCGACAGCGTCGCGGCGGCGATCAGCGCGGCGTCGGTGATCGTCACCTTGTGGTGCGCCTCGTAGCGCTCCTTGAGGCCGCGCAGGATCGCGATCGTCGCCTCGACGCTCGGCTCGCCGACGTTGATCGGCTGGAAGCGGCGCTCCAGCGCGGCGTCCTTCTCGACGTGCTTGCGGTACTCGTCGAGCGTCGTCGCGCCGACGGCGCGCAGCTCGCCGCGGGCGAGCATCGGCTTGAGCAGGTTGGCGGCGTCGACGGCGCCCTCGGCCGCGCCGGCGCCGACGATCGTGTGCAGCTCGTCCATGAACAGGATCACCTCGCCGCGCGCGTCGGCGATCTCCTTGAGCACGGCCTTCAGGCGCTCCTCGAACTCGCCGCGGTACTTCGAGCCGGCGAGCAGCGCGCCGATGTCGAGCGCGATCACCTTGCGGTCGCGCAGCGACTCGGGCACGTCGCCGGAGACGATCCGCTGCGCGAGCCCCTCGACGATCGCGGTCTTGCCGACGCCGGGCTCGCCGATCAGCACGGGGTTGTTCTTCGTGCGGCGCGAGAGCACCTGGATCACGCGGCGGATCTCGTCGTCGCGCCCGATCACGGGGTCGAGCTTGCCCTCCTCGGCGGCGCGCGTGAGGTCGTTGCCGAACTTCGACAGCGACTCGTACTGCTCCTCGGCGTTCTCGCTCGTCGCGCGGTGCGAGCCGCGGATCTGCGCGACGACCTCGGCGATCGCCTGCTTCGTCGCGCCGTTGGCGCGCAGCGCCTCGCCGGCGGAGCGAGTTGTGGCCGGCGAGCGAGAGCAGCAGGTGCTCGGTGGTGATGAACTCGTCCGCCATCTCGCGCGCCTCGTGCTCGGCGGCGCGCAGCACGGCCATGCACGTCGGGGTCGGTCGTCGGCTCGGCGACGGTGCGCGAGCGTCGGCAGCGCGGCCAGCGCGGCGTCGACGTCGGCGTCGACGACGCGCCGATGCGGTCGAGGATCCGGCGCACGAGCGCGTCGTCGGAGCGCAGCAGCGCGGCGAGCAGGTGGATCGGGGCGACCTGCGCGTGCTTGCGCTCGGCGGCGAGCGAGATCGAGGCCTGGATCGCCTCGCGCGACTTCTGTGTGAATCGGTCGAGCTGCATCAGCAAAGATCTCAGTCGGGGAGACTGAGATCATAGCGGCCTCAGCGCTCGAGGTCGTGGACGCGATGACGAGCCCGGTCTCGAGCGCCCGGCGCACCAGCTCGGTGCGCTTGTGGTACTGCGGCACGTCGCCGACGTCGAAGGCGTCGAACAGCGCGCGCATGTGCGTCTTGACCGTCTCCACGCTGACGAACAGCGCCTCGGCGATCTCGCGGTTGGACGCGGCGCCGCCGCCGCGCTCGAGCGCCGGGCGGCAGAGCTCGACCAGCACCTTGCGCTGCGACTCGGTCGGGCTCGGGCGCGACGCGGTCGAGCGCCGGCGTGGTGCGGCGCAGGTCGTCGTCCGCCGGCGGCGTGGAAGATGAACTGGGTGCGGCCGACGCGGATCGACGTCGCCGTCGTGCAGCACGTGCGGGCGGGTGATCCGCGCGGCGTTGACCAGCGTGCCGTTCGACGAGCCGCGGTCCTCGATCGTCCAGGCGCCGCCGGCCTGCTCGAGCAGCGCGTGCGCGCGCGACACCTCGGTGTCCCAGGTCAGCGGCAGCTCGCAGCCCGGCAGCCGGCCGATCGAGAGCCGGTCGCGCTCCGGCCCGAGCGCGACGATCCGCTGCGCGTCGTCGCCGTCGCGGTACTCGAGGAACGGCAGGCCGGCGCGCTGGGCGGCGATCACCGCCTTGCAGCTCGGCGGGCGTGCGCCGGTGCAGTCCCAGGGCGTCCGTCACGACGCAACTGTAGTGGTTCAGGCCATAGAGTCACGGCCGACCAACGACAAGGAGCGTTCCGCATGCCTTCTGCCCCACCCCCCCTCTGGGACGGCTACGACGACGCCGGCGAGGACAAGCTGCTCGAGCTGCTCGACGCAAGGTCGAGGCGGCGACCGACCCGGACGACCCGACGGTCGACGAGCGCGTCGCGCGCGACTTCGCGCAGGCGATCGCGAGCCACGAGTGGCTCAAGCAGAAGCTCGGCGACCCGGCGACTACCAGCGCGCGGCTGCACGCGAGGCCGACCGGATCCGCACATCCGACGTCGGCTCGTGGCGGCCGTAGCGAGCCAGCCGCCGGAACGCATCCTCAACGTCGGGCCGTCGCCCGGCCGGGAGGAGGACCACACCCCGGCGGCGGCCGCCGCGGCCGGCCACCTGCACGCGGTCGAGCCGCCGGAGCGGCTCGACCTGCGCGCGCCCTGGTACACGGTCGGCGACCAGGGCCGGACCGGCTCGTGCGTCGGCTGGGCGCTCGCGGACTCGGTCATGTGGCGCCAGCTCGTGCGCGCGGGCGCGGCTGGCGGAGGAGGAGCGGCTCTCGCCGCGCTTCATGTGGATGGCGGCGAAGGAGATGCGCGCCAAGCTGACGGAGGTCGAGGGCGAGCCGGCGTGGCATCCGACGACGTTCCTCGAGCAGGGGATGACGGACGTCAAGAGCGCGCTCGACGTGGCGCGCACGTTCGGCGCGGCGCTCGAGCAGGACCTGCGCTGGCAGGGCGGGCTCTACCCGGGTGACATCGAGCACTTCTACGGCGCTCGGCCGCGCAGCGCCGGATCACGCACTACTACCGGCTCGACCCCGAGCGAGGAGCCCGCGGCCTGGTTCGGCCACTGGCGCCGCTGGATCGCACCAGCACGGGCCCGGTGCTGATCGTCGTCGGCGTCGACCGCGGGTTCGAGCGCGGAGCGCCGCTGCTGGAGGCGTTCGACGCCGCCTCGGCGTCGTTCAACCACGCCGCGGCGCTCGTCGGCTACGGGCCGGGCGGCTTCCTCGTGCGCTGCAGCTGGGGCGAGGACTGGGGCGAGCGGCGGCTACGCCGTCGCGACCGAGGCGCTACCTCGCGCAGGCGACGGTCGAGAGCTACGGCGTCGTCGTCTGAGGGGCCGCCAGCTCGGCGGCGATCCAGGGCAGCTCGAGCGAGCGGGCCAGCTCGAGCGCGCGCGACCGCAGCGCGTCGGGGGCGCCCCCTGGGGCGCCCGCGGCCAGCCAGTCGGCGATCGCGGCGAGCTCCCAGCCGGGCGCCCGCCAGCGCGACGCGAGGGCGACCGCCAGCGCGAAGTGCTCGCCCGGCCGCCTCGTGCCGGCCGGCGGCGGCGGCCAGCAGGCCGAGCGGGCGCGCGACCGGGCCGAACGCGGCCCACGCGTCGTTCATGACGGCGTTGCGCGCGGCGTGGGGCGCCAGCGCCTCGGCCAGGCGCTCCACCTGCTCAGCCGTGCCGAGCGCCGCGACGGGCTCGGCCAGCAGCGCGAGCCCGCACAGCCAGTCCGGCGTGCGCAGGATCGCCGCGAAGCCGTCGCGCGCACAGGTCTCCAGGCTGCCACGCGTCCCGCCCGCGCCGCGCCGCAGCTCCGCCTGGGCGAGCATCGCGTGCCACACCGGCAGCGCCGGGTAGCGCGCGGCATAGTCGCGCAGCGCGGCCAGCGGCGCATCCTGCGGGCGCCGGCGCAGCAGCGCCAGCGCCAGTCGCTGAACCGTGTGCTCCTGGTCGGCGTCGTCGCCGTGGCGCCGGTTGAGCGTCCACCGCCTCCTCGGCGAGCCGCTCACCCTCGGCGAGACGACCGGCGAAGATCGCGCGGGCGGCCTGCAGCACGAGCAGGCACCAGCGGTAGTACGAGCGCCGGCTCTCGGCCGCCAGTCGCGCAAGCTGTTCGAGCTCGCCGTCGACGACATCGATCCGGCCGGCCTCGAGCGCGTCGCGCAGCCGCAGCG
Source organism: uncultured Solirubrobacteraceae bacterium (assembly GCA_963721315.1). GTDB lineage: Bacteria > Actinomycetota > Thermoleophilia > Solirubrobacterales > Solirubrobacteraceae > DASQMT01. Next base: position 420,927 of record CAVRIU010000003.1, on the reverse strand, counting down.
TCCTGGCCCAGAACACGGCGGCGAAGTCGGCGCCGCGCACGGCGAGACCGAGGGCCTCTTCGGTGGCGGCCGCGCGCACGCCCGCGCGCTCGGGTGGCCAGTTGACCAGCGCGGCGGCGAACAGCACCGAGGCGAGCGCCCGGTCGTCGCCGAGCCGGCGTGCCATCGCCATACCCGCGTCGAGCAGCGACTCCCGGCGCGCCTGGTCGGAGACGGGGTCCAGCCGCTGCCCCAGCAGCGCGGAGGCGCGCGCTCGCAGCGCGCTGTCGTCGGGCGGCAGCGCGTCGAGCGCACCCTGCAGCAGCGCGATCGCATCGGCGTCGATCGTGCCGTACTGCTGGACCTCCGAGAACCCGATCGCGGCGCGCGCTTCGAGCTCCGCGGCGCCGGCCCGCCGCGCGGCGCGCGCGACCGTGCGGAAGCGCTCGCGTGCGGCCTCGATGTCGCCCGCGGCGAAGGCTGCGGCCGCGAGCGCGAGCGTCGTCTCAAGCCGCTCGGTCGCAGTCGCCTCGGCGCCCAGCTCGAGCGCCTCCAGCGCGTCGGCGTAGTGCCCAGCCGCCTCCGCGTGCGCCTGCAGGCCGGCGGCCTCGCGCGCGGCCTCGCGCGCGAGCTCCCAGGCGGCTTGCGGGTCGGCCCCGCAGCGCGCGCCGGCGAGCGCGTGTCGCGCGGCCTCGGCCGCGGTCGCCTCGCCGCCGGCCGCGAGCGATTGCTCCAGCACGGCGGTGACCGCCGTATGCAGGCGCGCACGCAGCGCCGGCGCGAGCTCGTCATAGACGGCGTCGCGCACGATCGCGTGGTGGAAACCGAAGCGACCGGGGAGGTCGGCGCGCGCCTCGACCAGCCGGCCGGCGAGCGCCGGCTCGAGCGCCAGCGCGACTGTCTCGCGGTCGAGCGCGCCGACGCGGGCGACACCCGAGATCGTGAACGGGCCTCCCACAACCGCCGCGATCGCCAGCACCTCGCGCGTCCCGCCCGCCAGCGGCTCCAGCCGCCGGCCGACCACCTCGCGGACTCGCTCCGGCACCACCGCGGGCAGCGTTGCACCGTCGCCTCCGAGCTCGCCGCGCTCGGCCAGCAGCCGCACCAGCTCGCGCAGGAAGAACGGGTTGCCGGCCGTGCGCGCGTGCAGCTCTTGCAGCGTGGCGGGGGAGACGGCGCCGCCGGCCGGCAGGAAGCGGGCCACCGCTGCCTCGGGCAGGCCGTGGAGCGCCAAGCGCGTCAGCCGGCGGTCGCGCTCGATCGTCTCCAGCAGGGTCGCGAGCGGGTGCCCGACGCCCACCTCGGCGCTGCGGTAGGTCAGGACCACGAGCAACCGCGCCTCCGGCGCCGCGTGCAGGATGTGGCCGAGCAGCACCAGCGACGACCGGTCCGCGGCGTGAACGTCCTCTAGCGCGATCAGCAACTCGCGCTCGCGCGCGGCGCCGCGCACGAGCTCCGCGACTGCATCGAGCATGCGCAGCCGCGCCTCCTCGCCGTCGCCGTTCGCCGCGACGGCCGGTACTCGGCCGCCTTCGTCGGCAAGCACAGGCACTCGGCCGACTTCGTCGGCAAGCACAGGCACTCGGCCGACTTCGTCGGCAAGCACAGGCACGCGGCCGTCGCCGGTGAGGCGCCGGACCTCGTCGAGCACGTGTGCCGGCAGGCCGGACGCAGCGGCGACGAGCGGGCGCAGCGCCGTCCGCCACGGGCCATACGCGCTCGACTCCTCCCCGGCGCGACCGCGGACCACGGCGGCGCCGCCCGCCCCGGCCTCTGCGGCGGCCTCGTCGACGAGTCGCGTCTTGCCGATCCCCGGCTCGCCTCCCACGGCCACGACCTGTGCGTTCCCGGCGCGGGCCGCCGCGAGCGCGCGGCGCACGCCGGCCAGCTCGGCCTCGCGCCCGACGAGCGGATCGCGGTCGGGGGCGACCGCGGCGACGGGAGCGCTCGGCGCGCCGCCCAGGCGGTCGAGCGCATCGCGCACGCCCGCCGCGTCAGCCGGACGATCGGTTGGGCGCTTGGCCAGCAGCGACAGCACGAGTGCATCGAGCTCGGGCGAGACGCCCGGGGCGTGCCGCGACGGCGGCTCCGGCTCGGCGTGACGGTGCTGGGCGAGCAGCGCGGGACCGTCGGTCCCGAGGAACGGCGGTCGTCCGCACAGCAGCTCCCATAGCGTGGCGCCGAGCGAGTACAGGTCCGACTGGGGCAGCGGCGGCTCGGCGGCAGCCTGCTCGGGCGGTTGGTAGTACGGCGTGCCCGCCTGTGCCTGCCGACGAAGTCGGCCGAGTGTGGCGGCACTCACGCGCTCGGGCTCCCCGGCGCCGATGGCGATGCCGAAGTCGCCGAGCCCCGCACTGCCGTCGGCGGCGAGCCAGACGTTGTCGGGCTTGACATCGCGATGGACGACGCCGTGCGCGTGCGCGTGGGCAAGCGCGTCGGCCAGCGCGCGACCGGTGCGCAGGACCTCGGCGACCTCCAGGCCGCCGCCCGGGGCGGTGGCGAGCCGGTCCGCGAGCGAGCCGCCGGCCATGAAGCGCGCGACGATGTGCAGCGCGCCGTCGTCCTCGACGGCGTCGTAGACCGTGACGACGTGCGGGTGATCGCCCAGGCGCGCCATCAGGCGCGCCTCGTGGCGCATGCGCTCGCGTGCCTCGGCGCCGGCGGCGCCCGCCCTGGCGCGTGCGATCGCGACCGGGCGATCGAGCGTCAGGTCGTGGGCGAGCCAGACCTCCTTCGCTCCGCCACGCCCGAGCAGGCGCTGCGGCATGTAGCGCTCCGCGATCAGCCGCATGGGAGCGTCCGCCGCTCCGACGGCCGTCACGGCCAGCGCGGCGCGCTCGGCCGACCTCGTCGGTACTCGGCCGACTTCGCCGGCCAGCACAGCCAGGCAGTCAAGGCACTCCGTCGCTCCCGCGGCGAGCGCGCGGCCGCAGCTCGGGCAGCGGTTGGGGGGATCGTCGGGCACCGGCGTGGGCGGCGAACTCTAAAGCGTCCCCGCGGGGCCCCCGGGTTTGCGGGGTGACCCGGTTCACCCCGAGGGCGGATGTCCGAACGGTGGGCCGCGCGGGAGATTTCCTCCAGGCCGCACCCCGCGGTCATCCAGGAGGCAACTGATGCTTTTCTCACCCCAGATGGCACAGCTGCTGGCGCGCCCCCCAAAGCGTCGCCCGCAAGCGCCCACCGCCCCGCGCGCCCGCCGCGAACTCCTTCGCGGCTCGCGGTTCCCCCGCCGCATCCGGCGCGCGGCGGCGGCAGGGCGCCTCCTGACGCGCCCGCCGCGTCAGCGGCGCGCGCAGAGCCGCTGACGATGCTGCTCGAGCCGGCCGCCTTGCGGACGGTGCTCGAAGGCAGCACCGAAACGCCATACCTCGACGCGCTGACGGCCTACGCGGCGGGCGATCCGGTGCGGCTGACGGTGCCCGGGCACAAGGGCGGCTCCGCCGCGCCGGACGCGCTGGTCGACCTGCTCGGCGGCGCGCTCGCGCTCGACCTGCCGACGCTGATCGGCGGCGTCGACAGCGGCTCGGCGCCGACCCCGCTCGAGCGCGCGCTGGCTGCCGCTGCGGCGGCCTGGGGCGCGCGCCGCACCTGGTTCCTCCCGCACGGAGCGACCCAGGGCAACCTCGCCGCCTGCCTGGCGCTGCGCGCCGCGCGCGGACGCCAGGTGGTGGTGCAGCGCAACGTTCACTCGAGCGTCGTCTCCGGCCTCATCTCCGCCGGGGTCGCACCGCACTGGCTGGCGCCGGAGGTCGACTACGCGGCGGGCGTCGCCCACGGCGTGACGCCCGCGGCGCTGGACGCTGCCCTGAGCGCCGCGCCGGGCGCGCGCGCCGCATTCGTCGTGGCGCCGACGTATCACGGCGCGATGCCCGACGTCGCGGCGCTCGCGGCGATCGCGCACGAGCACGGCGCCGCGCTGGTCGTCGACGAGGCCTGGGGCGCGCATCTGCCATTCCATCCCGCGCTGCCACAGCATGCGATCGCCGCCGGGCGCAGACCTCGTCGTCTCGAGCACGCACAAGTCGCTCGGCAGCCTGTCGGGGTCGGCGATGCTGCACCAGGGACCGGAGGCCGAGTGCCGGCTGCCGGCCGCGGCGATCGACCAGGCGCTCGGCCTGTGCGCGTCGACGTCCCCGAGCGCGCTGGCGCTGGCGTCGCTCGACGCTGCGCGTGCCCGCGCGGTCGAGCATGGCGAGCGCCTGCTCGACGCGACGCTGCACGCCGCGGCGGCCGCCCGCGCTCCGGCTCGCCTCGATCCCGGGCGTGCGCGTACTCGGGGACGAGCTCGTCGGCGCGCCCGGCGTGCATGGCTTCGACCCGCTGCGCCTGACCGTCGACCTGCACGACAGCGGCCGCGACGCCCGCGCCGTCTTCCGCGCGCTGCGCGAGCGCCACGGGATCGAGCTCGAGTTCGCGACCGACCGGCTGCTCGTCGCCGTGCTGGGGATCGCCGACGGCGAGCTCGGCCTCGCCGAGCGCTTCGTCGACGCGCTGCTCGACACGCTCTGGACGGTCCCGCTCGACGTCCGGCGCGCCGGGCCGCTCGCGCCGGTGCGCCCCGGCCCGGCGGTCTGCACGCCGCGGGCGGCGTGGCTGGCGCCGCAGGAGCGCGTCCCGGCCGAGGCGGCGGTGGGCAGGATCGCGACCGAGACGCTCAGCCCCTATCCGCCGGGCATCCCGGCGGTGCTGCCGGGTGAGCTGCTCGAGCCGGACGTGGTCGCGCTGCTAGCGCGCGGTGGTCGCCGGCGGCGGGATGGTGCGCGGCTCGGCGGACGGGCTCGCGACGTTCGGTGTGGTCGCCCGCGGCGCCGCGCGCGGATGCTCCCGCTGACGCTCGCATTCGGCGCCAGCATCGCCTGGGGCGCCTCGGACTTCCTCGGCGGCGTCGCCAGCCGGCGGCTGCCCGTCGTCGCCGTGCTCTTCTGGGCCCAGCTCGCGGGGCTCGGCATCGCCGCCACGGCCTGGCTCGCGACCGGCGCGCAGCTCCCCGCGCCCGAGGTGGCCGCGCTCGGCGCCGGCGCGGGCCTCTTCGAGCTGCTCGGCTTCGCCTTCCTCTTCCGCGGGCTCGCCGTCGGGGAGATGTCCGCCGTCGCGCCGCTCGCCGCGCTCACCGCGGTGCTGCCCGTCGGCGTGGCGGTCGGCGCCGGCGAGCGCGTCGCGATGCTCGAGGCGGGCGGGATGGCGCTCGCCGTGATCGGCTCCGCGGTGACCGCCGGCGACGCGAAGAGCCGCCGGCTGGTCCGCGGCGCCGGCTACGGGCTGGCCGCTGCGCTCGCGTTCGGCCTGTTCCTCGTGGGACTGGGCGAGGCGAGCGAGGCCGGCGGGCCGGCGGCGGTGCTGTGCGGTCGTCTCGCGTCGGTCCCCGTCCTCGCGCTGGTGCTCGTCTGGCGGCGCGCGAGCGCGCCGCCGCGCGGCAACGACGCCGCCGTCCTGGCGAGCGCTGGGCGCGCTCGACGTGCTCGCCAACCTCGCCTACGCGGGCGCGGCGGCCGGCAGCACCGGCGCGGCCGTCGCGGTGCTCGCCTCGCTCTATCCGCTCACGACCGTGCTGCTGGCCCGCACGCTGCTGCACGAGCGCCTCGGCCGCGCCCGCGCGGCGGGCGTCGCGGCGGTGCTCGGGGGCATCGCGATGATCTCGCTCGCGACGGGGTGAGCACGCGGCCTACCGTGTGGAGCGATGCTCGCCACGGCAGCCGCCACGCTCGCGCTGATGGGCGCAGCCGACGATCCGGGATACACGTTCGCCCGCTCGCTCGCGCTGGCCGGGCCGCGTCCCGCCGGGGGCGCGGCCGAGCGGCGCGCGCACCGGCGCGTCGCGGTCGTGTTCGGCGATGCCGGGCTGGCCGTGGCGTACGACCGTTTCGCGGTCCCCGGCAAGCCGCGCTCGCGCAACGTGATCGGCGTGCTCGCCGGCCCGCGCGACTGCCTCTGGGTCGTGATGGCGCACACCGACACCGTGCCGCCTGCACCCGGCGCGGAGGACAACGCGTCAGGTGTCGGCGCGCTGGTCGCGCTCGCGCCCGGCCTCGCGGCGCTGCAGCCGCGCTGCGACGTCTGGCTCGTCGCGACCGGGGCGGAGGAGCGGATCTACACGGAACAGCCCGACCACCTCGGCGCGAGCGCCCTGGTGCGCCGCGTCCGCAACAGCGGACGCGCTCGCGACCTGCGCTGGGCGCTCTCGCTCGACGAGGTCGGGCGCGGCCGCGCGATGTGGCTGCGGTCGCCGGCACGGCGCGGCCTGGAGCGGCGAGTGCTCGCCGCGGCGCCCGGCAGCGGGCTGGGCGTGCGCTGGGTCGCCGACGAGGGCAGCGGCAACTCCGACCACCGCGAGTTCAACCTCGCGGGCTTTGCGGCGGCGAAGCTGGGCGTGCCCGACAACCCGCTCCGCCACACGGCGGCCGACCGCGCCGGGCGCCTGCGCGAAGCGACCTTCGTGCGCATCCGCCGGCTGCTCGAAGCGCTGCTTCAAGGCTGAGCCGCGAGCGGCGATTACCCTCAACAGAGTGCCCGAGGGCGACACGATCCACTACGCGGCGAACCGCATCCGGCCGGTGCTGGCGGGCCACGTGCCCGATGCGCTGTCCACCCCGCACCCGCGCTTCGCCCGCGCGCGCTGGGAGGAGCGCCTTGCCGGCCGCGCCGTCACGTCCGTCGACGCCCACGGCAAGCACCTCTTCATCCGCTTCGAGGGCGGCCTGACCGTGCACTCGCATCTGCGCATGAGCGGCGCCTGGCGCGTGCTCGACGCCGGCCGCCGCCCCGCCCGCGCGGTCTGGCTGACGCTGCGGCGTGGCGAGCGCACCGTCTGGCAGCTCAACGGGCCCGTGCTGGAGCTGATGACCGACTCGCGCACGCGCTTCGACCAGCGCCTCAGCCGGCTCGGACCGGACGTGCTGGCGCCCGAGCTCGACACGGAGCGCTTCCTGCGCCGCCTGCGCGAGGACGACCCGACGCGCCCGATCGGCGACGCGCTGCTCGATCAGCGCACGATCGCCGGGATCGGGAACATGTGGAAGTGCGAAGGCTGCTTCGAGGCCCGCATCGATCCCTGGCGGGCGGCCGGCGCGGTCTCCGACGACGAGGCGCTGGCGATCGTGCTCGCCTGCCGGCCCCGCATGCAGCGCTCGGCGCTCGACGGCAAGCAGGACCGCTTCCGGCGCATCTACGGCGCGGCCGGACGCCCGTGCCCGCGCTGCGGCCCGGATTCGCTGATCCGCTCGCGCGGCCAGGGCGACGACAACCGCACGACCTACTGGTGCCCGGCATGTCAGACGTGACGCTGCGGCGCGTCGGCCACAAGGGCGCCGACCACATCGCGCCGGGCAACACCACGGCTTCGTTCGACGCCGCGCTCGCCGCCACCGTCGACATGATCGAGTTCGACGTGCTGCCGCGCGACCTGCGCGCGCCCGACAGCTCCGAGCTGGTGCTGGCCCACGAGCCCGAGCACGTGACGCCGGCCTCGTTGTCGCTGGAGCAGGGGCTCGCCCATCTCACCTCGTCGCAGTTCGCCTCGATCGAGCTCGACGTCGACCTCAAGTTCCACGGCTACGAGCGGCGCGTCGTCGAAGCGCTGCGCCGGCACGGGCTGATCGAGCGGACGATCGTGTCGACGCTCTACATGCGCAGCCTGGTCGTGCTGCGCGAGCTCGAGCCGGAGCTGCGGCTCGGCTGGTCGGTGCCGCGGCTGCGGCGCGGCTACCCCTCGAAGGCGACGATCGTCCCGGCGACCGGCCTGCTGTTGTGGATGCGCCGCCGGCTCCCGAGCATCGCCGCGGCGCACGTGCGGGCGGGGCGCTGCGACGCGCTGATGGCGCACTGGCGGCTGGTGACGCCGCGGCTCGTGCGGGCGCTGGGCGCCGCGGGCGGCGACCTGTACGTCTGGACCGTCGACGATCCGGCGCGGATCCGCGCACTCGAGGCGCTCGGCGTGACGGGCGTGATCACGAACGACCCGCGGCTGTTCGATCAGTAGGTGATGGTCAGGCGATCGCGCACGTCGCGGCGCTGAAGTCGTCCGGATCGGCGCCCGCCGTGCCGGGATGGCCGGCCTCGGTGAGCCGGCGATCACGCCGCACGATGCGTCCCGCGCGACGCCACCTGTAGTTGACCATCCCGCGCAGCACCAGCGCTCCGCCCGCTGCCGGCGCGTCGAATCCGAACGTCCAGCCGGCGTCGTGCTCGCCGCGCCGTGCCCTGGCGATCCTGCTCCAGCCGGAGTCGGCCCCGGCGACCGTGCGCCAATCGGCGCCGTCCTGGTACTGGACGCGGAAGCGCATCAGCATCCCCGCCCGGCGCGTGCTGCCCGGCATGCTCGCGCGGATGCCGATCTGGTCCGGGTACGCCGTCGTGTCGCAGCGGTTGACGGTCGCCCAGGGCTCGGGCGGCGGCGCGCCCACGGACAGCGCCGCGGTCGGAGCGACCGTCGAGGGCGGCGATGGTCGCCAGGAGCAGGAGGGCGCAGCGCATTCTGCATCCCTCAACCGGCGAGCAGCGCGCTGGTTGCGGGTTTGCAAGCGCGTGTGATGGATCGGGCGCAGCGCCGTAGTACCAGTTGTGACCACTACGTTGACCGCCGAGATGCCAACCCGGACGTCCAGCCTGGCCTTGGACTTCGAGGCGCTCTACCGATCGGCGCGCGACGACGTCTACGCCTACGTGGCGACGCTGCTGCGCGACCGTGCCGCCGCCGAGGACGTCACGGCCGCCGCCTTCGAGCGCGCTTATCGCAAGCAGCGCACCTACAAACCCGGCCGCGGCTCGGAGCGGGCCTGGCTGTTCGGCATCGCCCGCAACGCCGCCCTGGACGAGCTGCGCCGGCGCAAGCGCGCCGCCGCGCTCGCCGCCGAGCCCGTCGACACCGGCGCGACCGCGCCGGAGGATGCCGCGGAGACCGCGCTGCGACGTGCCGCCGTGCGCGTCGCGCTGGCCCGCATCGAACCGCGTGAGCGGGAGCTGATCGCGCTCAAGTTCCACGCCGGACTGGACAACGCCGAGATCGCCGCGGTGCTCGGGGTCAGCGTCTCGAACGCCGGCACCCAGCTGCACCGCGCCATGACCAAGCTGCGGGAGGCCGTCGAGCATGCCTGACACGACTCCGGACGTCGAGCGCGAGCTCGCCGCCCTCGACGACGCGTTGGCGGGCCGCCGCGTGGCGCCCGACCTGACCGAGCTGGGCGAGCTGGCGCTGCTGCTGCGCGAGCAGCGCCCTGAGCCGGGCGTGGAGTTCGCCGCCGAACTGGATCAGCAGCTGGCGCGCGGTTTCCGGGAGCGGGAACCGCGCCGCCGTGCGTCCGCGCGGCGCTGGTGGACGCCGCTGCTCAGCGCGCCGGCGCTCGGCACGGCGACGGCGATCGTGATCGCCGTCGTGATCGTCGCCGGTGCGCCGTTCGGCAGCGACGACGGCGGCGGGGGCGGCTTGCAGGAGAGCTCCGAGTCCGCCGGCGGCAGCACTGCGCCGAAACCGCGCTCGACGGCGGGGCGACCCAGGCCGCGCCCGACGCCGCCGTGCCCGAGATCGGGCGGTCGTCGGGCAGCGACGATGCGGTCACGAGCTCCGCCGAGCCGCTGCCGCCGACGAGCGTGCCGCCCGATCCCGGCAGCGGCTCGCCTGGGTCGGACGGGCGCGAGCGCCGCAGCATCGAGCGGTCGGCCTCGCTGACCCTGGCCGCGCGTCCGCGCGAGATCGACAACGTCAGCGCGCGGATCCAGGACGTGACGCGCCGGCAGGGCGGCTTCGTCGTCTCCTCGACGGTCAACTCGTCCGCGGCTGGCGGCGACGGCACGTTCGAGCTGCGCATCCCGACCCGCAACCTCGACGCCGCGATGGCCGCCCTCTCCCGGCTGGGCAAGGTGCGCGAGCGCTCGCAGCGCTCGCAGGACATCACGGCCGCGGTCGTGTCCGCCCGCAGCCGTCTGAAGGATGCGCGCACGGAGCGCACGAGCCTGCTGCGCCAGCTCGCCGATGCCACGACGGTGACCGCGACCCAGGCGATCCGCACGCGCCTGAGGATCGTCTCGCGCGAGATCGAGCGGGCACGGGCAGGCGTGCGCCGCGTCAACAACCGGGCGGCGTTCTCGAGCGTCGACCGTGATGCTGGTCGCGGACGGCAGCGTCGCCGTGCCCGAGGAGGAGGACGACACTGGACGCCGGGCGACGCCGCGCAGGATGCGCTGCGGGTGCTCGAGGTCGCGGCCGGCGTCGCCCTGATCGTGCTCGCCGTCGCGTTGCCGCTGGCGCTGCTCGCGGCACCGGCCGCGGTTGCGGCGCGCTGGTCGCGCCGCCGCCGCCGCGAGCACGCGCTCGACGCCGTCTGAGCCGGGGCGCTGCATGCCAGAATCCTGCTCGATGCCCGCTGAGCAGGAGGTTTCCTACGGCGGCGTCGTGATCCGCGGCGCGGACGTGATGGTGATCGTGCCGCGCGGGCGCCGGCGCGTGCTGAGCCTGCCGAAGGGCGGGCGCGACGCCTGGAGAGACGCCCGAGCAGACCGCCGCGCGCGAGGTGCGCGAGGAGACCGGCATCACCGCGACGGTGCGCGGGCGGCTCGGCCAGGTCGACTATCGCTACCGCCGCGGCGGGCGCCGCGTCGCGAAGACGGTGCACTTCTACCTGTGCGAGTTCGAGTCCGGCGACACGGCCGACCACGACCACGAGGTCGACGACGCGCGCTGGATGCCGCTGGCGGAGGCGCGCCGTCGGCTGAGCTACCCGGGCGAGCGCGCGATGATCGAGCGGGCACTGTCGGTCCTGGCTGCAAACGAGTAGGGTCCGCGGCGATGCAGGTGCTGAACTTCTTCTCCACGGTGTTCGCGGATCAGATGAAGCGGGGCCGCAAGACGGCGACGATCCGGCTCGGCGACAAGCGCCACAAGTACCGCAAGAACCAGGTCGTCCTGGTCACCGTCGGGCGTCAGTACTCCCCGCGCGAGAAGCTCTTCCACGCCGTCATCGACAACGTCGAGGTCAAGCGCGTCAAGGACCTCTCACCGCGCGACATCGAGCACGACAACCCCGAGTTCCGCCGCACGGAGGAGCTCGTCAACTTCCTCCAGCAGATCTACGACCGCGAGGTCTCGCTCGAGGACACCGTCACGGTCGTGCGCTTCTCGCAGATCGTCGAGAACCCGCCGGACCTGCAGGACCGCCTGCGCGGCGTCGGCGGCGCTCAGAACTAGAGCGCGGCCGGTGCAGGGCTGTCCGCGTCGGCTGCCGGCGCGGCGGCGGCGGGACGTAGCGGTGGTCCGTCGCGCGGCGCCGCCGGGTCGGCGCGGTGACCAGCGTCATCGCGCTCGCGACCAGCACCGCGGCGCAGCCGAGGGCGATCAGCAGGCCCTGGCGCGGCTCGGTCGAGCGCGCTCGCGCCCGGCTCGTCGAACAGCTTCACGGCGATCACGCCGAAGGTCGCCAGCGCGCGTCCAGCGGGCGAGCGCCTGCACGTGGAGCTGCAACGGCGGCGCGAGCGTCAGCACCAGCAGCAACACGGTGGCGATCGCGAGGCCGGCGATCAGCGTGTCCGCGGTCTCGAGCGCCGTCCAGCCGGTCGTCCCTCCGTCGCTCGAGAACGCCCGGCCGATGCCGTTGAAGAGGTTCTCCATCGTGCTCGGCACCTGGCCGCCCGCCAGATCCGCCTCGCCGGCCGGCGCGGGCCCGTACCACGGGCGGTCCGAGCGCGGCGATGATCCCGAACGCGGCGGCGATCGCGAACAGGATGTTGCTGCGGAAGCCGATCGTGCGCATCGTGCACGGGGTATCGGCACGTTCGCGCAGCGGGTTGAACGGGTCTGGACCCCGAGTCGCTCGGCAGTCGTGTCACGAGAGTGCCAACGCGCCCTTGACGATCGCGGCTTCCGTCGTAGAATGGCCCGCGCAGAGGTTGGCACTCTCAAGGCTGGAGTGCCAAAAAGCGCAACGGAGGGTTCACACAGATGAAGCTCAAGCCCCTCGGCGATCGGCTGATCGTCAAGGCGGTCGAGGAGGAGCAGACGACCGCATCCGGCATCGTCCTCCCCGACACCGCGAAGGAGAAGCCGCAGAAGGGCAAGGTCCTCGCCGTCGGCGACGGCAAGCTCGACGACAACGGCCAGCGCGTCCCGCTGGACGTGGCCGAGGGCGACGAGGTCCTCTACTCGAAGTACGGCGGCACCGAGATCAAGATCGACGGCGAGGAGCTGCTCGTCCTGCGCGAGTCAGACGTCCTGGCCAAGGTCCAGGGCTAGAAAGAGGCTTAGAACAGATATGGCACACAAGGAGATCAAGTACGACGTCGACGCGCGCAAGTCGCTCGAGCAGGGCGTCGACGCGGTCGCGAACGCCGTCAAGGTGACGCTCGGCCCCAAGGGCCGCTACGTCGTCCTCGACAAGAAGTTCGGCGCTCCGACGATCACGAACGACGGCGTGACCATCGCTCGCGAGATCGAGGTCGAGGACGTCTTCCAGAACCAGGGCGCCCAGCTGGTGCGCGAGGTCGCGACCGCGACCAACGACGTGGCCGGCGACGGCACGACGACCGCGACCGTGCTCGCCCAGGCGATCGTCCGCAAGGGCCTGAAGAACGTGGCCGCCGGCGCGAACCCGCTCGGCCTCAAGCGCGGCATCGAGATCGCCGTGAACTCGGTCGTCGAGCACATCGGCGAGCAGTCCAAGGAGATCTCCGGCAAGGATCAGATCGCCCGCGTGGCGACGATCTCGGCCGGCGACGAGGAGATCGGCGACGTGATCGCCGACGCCATCGACAAGGTCGGCAAGGACGGCGTGGTCAACGTCGAGGAGGGCCAGACGTTCGGCATGGACCTCGAGTTCACCGAGGGCATGCAGTTCGACAAGGGCTACATCTCGCCCTACATGGTCACCGACCAGGACCGCATGGAGGCGACGCTCGAGGATCCCTACGTCCTCATCGCCAACTCCAAGATCGGCTCCGTCCGGGACATCCTCCCGGTGCTCGAGCAGGTCATCCAGTCCGGCAAGCCGCTGCTGATCATCGCCGAGGACGTCGAGGGCGAGTCGCTCGCGACGCTCGTCGTGAACAAGCTGCGCGGCACCTTCACCGGCGTCGCCGTGAAGGCTCCGGGCTTCGGCGACCGCCGCAAGCGGATGCTCGAGGACATCGCCATCCTGACGGGTGCCGAGGTCATCACCGAGGAGATGGGCCTCAAGCTCGAGAACACGCAGATCTCGCAGCTCGGCCGCGCCCGCCGCATCGTCGTCGCGAAGGACACGACGACGATCGTCGACGGCGCCGGCGAGTCCGACGCGATCAAGGGCCGCATCAACCAGATCAAGACGGAGATCGAGAACACCGACTCCGACTTCGATCGCGAGAAGCTCCAGGAGCGCCTCGCGAAGCTGTCCGGGGGCGTCGCCGTCGTCAAGGTCGGCGCGGCCACCGAGACGGAGATGAAGGAGAAGAAGCACCGCGTCGAGGACGCGCTGCAGGCCACCCGCGCGGCCCTCGAGGAGGGCATCGTGCCGGGCGGCGGCGTCGCGCTGCTCGAGGCGACCGCCGCGATCAACCTCGACGCGATCACCGACGAGGACGAGAAGACCGGCGCCAAGATCGTGCTGCGCGCGCTCGAGGAGCCGCTCCGCCAGATCGCGGAGAACGCCGGCCTCGAGGGCTCGGTCGTGGTCAACGACGTGCGCAAGGGCAAGAAGGGCCACGGCCTCAACGCCGCAGACCGGCGAGTACGTCGACCTCGTGGCCGCGGGCGTCATCGACCCCGCCATGGTCACCCGCTCGGCGCTGCAGAACGCGGCGTCGATCGCCAAGAACATCCTCACCACCGAGGCGATCGTCGCCGAGGTGCCCGAGAAGGATGGCGGCGGCGGCGGTGGCATGCCCGACATGGGCGGCATGGGCGGCATGATGTAAGGAGGCGCCTCCGCGCTCCTGAAGGACCCCGAGCGGGCCCGGCGAGCGCCGGGCCCTTCGTCGTTTCCGAACCGAATCGCGCCGCGCTGCGTAGCGCCCGGCAGCAACCCACGAGGGGAGGTCCGGCATGAGCAGGGTGCGCGTGAAGCTGGCCGTCGGCGTCGCGGTGATCGGGGTGGCGGTGACGACCGCTGCGGCGGTGGCGGGCGGCGGCGCCGAAGCTGAGGACGTCGCTGACCGGCTACGAGGAGGTTGCCGCGATCTCGACACCGGGGGTCGGCAGCTTCCAGGCGAGGATCAGCCGCAGCGCGGACGAGATCGCCTACGAGCTGCGCTACGCCGAGCTCGAGACGGCGACGCCACGCAGGCACACATCCACTTCGAGCAGCGGACCAACAACGGCGCCGATCGTCGTCTTCCTGTGCTCGAACCTGCGGCAACGGCGCCGGCCGGGACGCAGGCGTGCCCGCCGAGCGGCGGCACCGTGACGGGCACGATCACGCCGGCGGACGTGAGCGCCGGCGCGCGCGCCGGCGCAGGGCATCGCGGCCGGGCGAGTTCGACGAGCTCGTGAGCGCGCTGCGCGCGGGCGCCACCTACGTGAACGTCCACACCGACGGACGGCCCGGCGGCGAGATCCGCGGCCAGATCGGCGGCAAGGAGCACCGCGACGGCGACGATCACGACGGGCACTAGACGTTCCTGCGGGCCCGGCGCGGAGCCGGGCCCGCAGGCCGTTTGTGGCAGGCTTCAGCGCATGCCCGCCTACGTGATCGCCTACGCCGGGGACGTTCACCGACGACGCGGCCATGCAGGAGTACCGGCGCCGCAACACCGATGTCGTCGCCGACCACGGCGGGCGCTTCCTCGCTCGCGGCGGCGCCGTCGAGGTGCTCGAAGGCCCGTGGCCGTGGGAGCGCTGCGTGATCATGGAGTTCCCGGACGCCGGCCGCGGCCCGCGCCTGGTACGGATCGGATCGAGTACGCGCCGCTCAAGGCGATGCGGCAGGCCGCGTCGACCACGCAGCTGATCCTCGTCGAGGGGACCTAGTGTGCTGATTCGAATCAGGACTCTCAGCCCGCCGCCTCCGCGCGGCGCAGCCCGCGCACGCCCCAGACCGCGAACGCCGCCAGCAGCACGCAGCGCGACGCCGTAGACGCAGCCACCGCGCGCACGTCGCCGCCGGAGATCAGGTCGCGGCCGCCCTCCAGCAGCGCCGTGAACGGGTTGAGCTGCGCGACGCTCTCGATCCAGCCCGACAGCAGGGCGAGCGGCACGTACACCGGCGCGAGGAAGAGCAGGATGAAGACCGGCATCTGCATCACCGGGCCGGCCTGGATCGTGCGCAGCCGCATCGCCACGCCGGCGGCCCACAGCGTCGCCGTCGAGGTTCACCAGCAGCGCGAGCACGATCAGCCCGAACAGGTCGACGCCGTCGCCGTCGACCTGCATCCCCGTCGCCAGCGCGACGGCGAACAGCAGCACGCCGACGATCACCGCGCGCGCCATCGCCGCGACCGCGTAGCCGGCGAGGATGCCCGAGCCGGTTGGGCGCCGCCAGCATCATCCGGCGCGAGAAGCCCGACTCGAAGTCGGCCGCGATCGAGAAGCCGGTGAACACGCCGCCGAACGCCGACGCCTGCAGCAGCACGAAGACGAACTGGAACGCCGTGTAGCCCGACGGGAAGTCGAAGCCGGGCACGTTGCCGACGTTCGAGAGCCCGCCCGCGAAGGCGACGAAGAAGAACAGCGGGAAGATCAGCGAGGGCAGCAGGAACTGCGGCTTCGTGACGAAGCGGTGGATCGAGCGCCAGGCGACGGCCCGCGGTGACGTCGGCGAAGCGCCTCATGTCCGCACCAGCCGCGTCCGCAGCGCCGCGCGCCGCGCCGAGCACGCCGAGCAGCGAGATCGCGACCGCGACGCCGAAGCCGAGCGCCAGCGCCTCGCCGTCCCAGCCGAAGATGACCAGCGAGCGCAGGCCCTCGAACAGGTAGGAGACCGGGTTGATGGTCGCGATCGTCCGGAACCAGTCCTGCTCGATCAGCTCGCGCGGCAGCGCGTTGGAGGACAGGAACACGAGCACGAAGAACAGCGGGAAGACGCCCTGGACCGCCTCGCCCGAGCCCGGTGCGCAGCCCGATCAGCGCGCCGAGCGAGGCGAAGGCCAGCGCGATCAGCAGCGCCAGCACGAGCAGCACGAGCACGCCGGCGGCGCCGGCCTCGAAGTGCAGCCCGGCCGCGAACCCGACCGCGAGGTAGATGCACGCCGACGATCAGCGCGACGGTCATCACGCCGGCGAGGTTGCCGAGCAGCAGCGCGCGCGCGCTGCATCGGCGTCAGCGCGAGGCGCTTCAGGAAGCCGGTCTCGACGTCGCGCGCGAGGCTCGAGCCGGCGTTGATCGAGGCGAACAGCGAGCCCTGGATGAACGGGAACGCGATCGCGAAGTTGAGGTAGTCGTCGGTCGGGAAGCCGGGCAGGTTCGTCGCCGCCTGCAGCCCGCCGACGTTGACCGCCATCAGGATCAGCGGGAACACGATCGGCGGGATCACCATCGCCGGCTGGCGCAGCGTCTGCAGCACCGAGCGCCGCGCCATCTCGGCGCCCTGCGCCGAGCAGGCTCACGCGGCGACCTCGTCGGGCTCGTCCGGCTGCTCCTCCTCGCCGGCCTCGAGCTTGCGGCCGGTCTTGGCGAGGAAGACGTCGTCGAGCGAGGGCTGGTGCAGCTGCAGGTCGGCGACGCGGATGCCGCCGGCGTCGAGCGCGCGCACGACGGTCGCGAGGTCCTCGCCGGACTCGAGCCGCACGGCGGCGGCGCCCGGCGACGCGGCCACCGGCGCGCCGAAGCGGGCCGAGCACCGCGGCGACGGCGTCGCGGTCGGCGCGGTCGGCCGGCACCGCCTCGACCGACGGGCGCCCGATCTCCGCCTTCAGCGCCTCCGGCGTGCCCTCGGCCACGATCCGCCCGTGGTCGATGATCCCGACGCGGTCGGCGAGCACGTCGGCCTCCTCGAGGTACTGCGTGGTGAGGAAGACCGTCACGCCCTCGTCGCGCGCGAGGCGCGCGACCTCCTTCCACAGGTCGGCGCGGCTGGACGGGTCCAGCCCGGTCGTCGGCTCGTCGAGGAACAGCAGCCGCGGCCGGTGCACGAGCGCCAGCGCGAGGTCCAGCCGCCGCTTCATCCCGCCCGAGTAGCCGCCGACCTTGCGGTCGGCGGCGTCGGCGAGCCCGACGCGCTCGATCAGCTCGTCGCCGCGCGCGCGCCGCTCGCGCCTTCGGGAGCGCCCTGCAGCGTCGTCTGCAGGCGCATGTGGTCGCGCGCGGTCAGCAGCGGGTCGAGCGCCGCCTCCTGCAGCGCGGCGCCGATCGCCGCCCGCACGGCCGGCGCCCTCGCGGACGATGTCGTGGCCCGCCACGCGCGCCGTGCCCGCGGTCGGCGGCAGCAGCGTCGTGAGCATCAGCACGGTCGTCGACTTGCCGGCGCCGTTGGGCCCGAGGAAGCCGTAGATCTCGCCCGGCGCGACCTCGAGGTCGATCCCGTCGACCGCGCGCGGGCCGTTCTTGAACTCGCGCACGAGACCGTCGACCTCGATGCCGTTGGTCATCGGACAGACAGGCCCGGGAGCGGGCGCGACCGGCGGGCCGACGTACTTCGCCGACGGGCGGATCAGCCGCCCCTCGCGCTTCTGCTCGAGCACGTGCGCCGACCAGCCGGCGGTGCGCGCGCAGGTGAACAGGCTGGTGAACAGGTCGGCGGGCACGTCGGCGTGGTCGAGCACCACCGCCGACCAGAACTCGACGTTGGTGGCGAGCACGCGATCGGGCTTGCGCGCCTGCAGCTCGGTCAGCGCCGCCCGCTCCAGCGCCTCGGCGACCGCGAAGCGGGGCGAGCCGATCTCCTTGCTCGTGCGGCGCAGCACGCGTGCGCGTGGGTCCTCGGCGCGGTACACGCGGTGGCCGAAGCCCATCAGCCGGTCGCCGCGGTCGAGCAGCGCTTTGACGTAGCGCTCGGCATCGCCCGTCGCGCTCGACGTCGTCGAGCATCTTCAGCACGCGGCCCGGCGCGCCGCCGTGCAGCGGACCTGAGAGCGCGCCGACGGCGGCCGACAGCGCGGCGGCGACGTCCGCGCCGGTCGAGGCGACTACGCGGGCGGTGAAGGTCGACGCGTTCATGCCGTGCTCGGCCGCGGAGATCCAGTACGCGTCGATCGCCTTGACGTGCGCGGGGTCGGCCTCGCCGCGCCAGCGGATCAGGAAACGCTCGGGGATCGACGTCGCGGCGTCGATCTCGCGCTGCGGCACCGGCGGCCGGCCGGCGCCGCGCGCCGACTGCGCGACGAACGAGAGCGCCATCACCGAGGCGCGCGCGAGGTCATCGCGCGCCTGGGCGTCGTCGATGTCGATCAGCGCGCGGAAGCCCCACTCGGGGCCGAGCAGCGCGAGCGCGGCCTGCACGTCGACGCGCGGGTCGCCGGACCGGATCGCCAGCGGATGCGGCTCTGCCGGCGGCAGGCCCGGCTCCAGCGTGCCGTCCACCAGCAGGCCCCAGACCTGCTCGAACGGCACGCGACCGACGAGGTTCTCGATGTCGACCCCGCGGAAGCGCAGCGCCCCGCCCTCCCGGTCCGGCTCCGCGATCTCGGTCGCGAAGGCGACGACGCCCTCCAGGCCCGACTGAACTTCGCTCATGGGCGCGCAGCCTACGCAGCGGTGCAGGTACGCGGGCGGCGGATCGGCGTTAGTGTCCCGCACCGCATGGACGCGCTCGCCTTCCTGTCGGCCACGGAGCTGGCCGCACGAATCCGCGACGGCTCGTTCAGCGCCCGTGAGGCCGTCGAGGCCGCGATCCGCCGGGTCGAGGCGATCGACCCGCAGCTCGGCGCCTTCGTCGAGCTCGACGCCGAGCGGCGCGCTGGCCGACGGCCGCGGCGATCGAGCCGGGCGACGAGCGCCCGTTCGCCGGGCGTGCCGATCGCGGTCAAGTCGAACGTCGCCGCGGCCGGGCTGTGCATGAACCTCGGCTCGCGCTTCCTCGCCGGGCACCGGCCGACGCACAACGCGTATCTCGTCCGGCGGTTGCGCGAGGCGGGCTTCGTGATCATCGGCGCGACCAAGATGCCCGAGTTCGGCATCCTGCCGACGACCGAGCCGCGCCACAGCGGTCCCACGCGCAACCCGTGGGACCCGTCGCGCACGCCGGGCGGCTCGTCCGGCGGCTCCGCGGCGGCGGTCGCCGCCGGCCTCGTCCCGATCGCGCACGCCAACGACGGCGGCGGCTCGCTGCGGATCCCGGCCGCCTGCTGCGGGCTGGTCGGGCTCAAGCCGAGCCGCGGGCGCGTCTCGCGCGGGCCCGACCTGGGCGACTCGTTCCTCGTCTCCGACGGCGTGCTCTCGCGCACCGTCGCCGAGACGGCGCTGCTGCTCGACGTGCTCGCCGGCTACGAGCCGGGCGACGCGACGTGGGCGCCGCGACCGCTCGAGCCCTACGCGCTCGCGATGCGCCGCGACCCCGGCCGGCTGCGGATCGCCATGACGCTCGCCAACGCGCTCGACGTCGACGCCGATCCGGAGGTCGTGCACGGGCTGCACTCGGCCGCGGAGCTGCTGCGCGACCTCGGGCACGAGGTCGTCGAGGATGCGCCGCCGCTGCCGCCGCCCGAGTCGCTCGAGATCTTCCTGCAGGTCTTCGGCCCGGCGATCGCGCTCGGCATCGGGCTCGGCGAGCGACTCGCCGGGCGCCCGCCCGACGAGGACGAGATCGAGCCGATGTCGCGCGCGCTGCTCGAGGTCTCGCGCGCGCTGCCGTCGACGAGCTACCTGACCGCCGCTGGCGCAGCTGCAGCTGCTGGCGCGCGGCACGGTCGCCTTCTTCGCCGACTACGACCTGCTGCTCACGCCGGTGCTCGCCTCCCGGCCGCTGCCGATCGGCGAGCTGCACGGCTGCGGCTCCGAGCCGCTCGACGACCTGCGCCGCTCCGGCACGTTCGCGCCGTACACGCCGCTGTTCAACGTCACCGGACAGCCGGCGATCTCGGTTCCGATCGGGTTCGGCGAGGACGGGCTGCCGACGGCGGTCCAGCTCGTCGGCCGCCCGCTCGGCGAGGAGACGCTGCTCCAGGTCGCGGCGCAGATCGAGACGGCGCGCCCGTGGGCCGACCGCCGCCCGGCGCTGGCCGAGCGCGTGTGACGAGCGCGGAGCCTAGAATGCCGGGCTCGCTCCCTGCTGCGCACCCGAACCTGAGAGACCAGCCATGGCCTACGTGATCGCAGAGCCCTGCATCGGCACCAAGGACAACTCGTGCGTCGAGGTGTGCCCGGTCGACTGCATCCACCCCACGCCCGACGAGCCCGATTACGACAAGACCGAGATGCTCTACATCGACCCGGAGGAGTGCATCGACTGCGACGCCTGCGTCGAGGCCTGCCCGGTCGACGCCTGCTTCGCGGAGGACCAGCTCCCCGAGGAATGGGCCGAGTTCGCGCAGCGCAACGCCGCGTACTTCGCAGGAAAGTAGGGCGAGCTGAGCCGGCCGACCCTTCACGCCATCGGGAGGCTCATCCCGACCGGCTGCGGCGCCGCAGCGGGCGAGGGGGCCTGGAGGACGGGCAGGGCGATCGGTGACATCGCGATGATCCCGCGCGCCGCCTGGCGGATCGCCTGAGCGGCCGGGTCGCCGGGGTCCGAGATCATCAGCGGGATGCCGCTGTCGGAACCCTCGCGCAGCGGCATCGTCAGCGGAACCTTGCCCAGCAGCGGGACGTCGATCTCGTCCGCCAGCAGCTGGCCGCCGCCCTCGCCGAAGAGCTGGAAGCGCTCGCCCGCCGGGAGTCGTGAAGCCGGCCATGTTCTCGATCACGCCGGCGATCTCCAGCTTGACCTTGTCGGCCATCTGGGCTGAGCGCCGCGCGACCTTCTGCGCCGTCGGCTGCGGAGTCGTGACGATCACGAACTTGGCCTGCGGCAACAGCGACGCGAGCGTCATCGAGACGTCGCCGGTGCCGGGCGGCAGGTCGATCAGCAGGTGGTCGAGCTCGCCCCACGCGACGTCCTCGAGAAACTGCGTCAGCGCCTTGTGCAGCATCGGCCCGCGCCACACGACCGCCTCGTCCTCGTCGAGGAAGAAGCCGATCGACATGACCTTCAACCCGTGCGCCTCGAGCGGCAGGATCTTGCGCTCGGCCGAGATCTTCGGCCGCTCGGCGCCGAGCCCGAGCATGCGCGGGATCGAGTAGCCCCAGACGTCGGCGTCGAGCACGCCGACCTGCTTGCCCTCGGCGGCGAGCGCCACGGCGAGGTTGACCGTGAGCGACGACTTGCCGACGCCGCCCTTGCCCGAGCCGATGCAGAGCACGTCGGACACCTGCGCGAGCGCGCCCTCGGGCAGGCCGCCCGGACGGCCGAGCTTGCGCTGGAGCCCGGCCTTCTGCTGGTCGGACAGGACGTCGAAGCCGACGTTGACGATGGTCACGCCGTCGAGCGCGCGGACGGCACTCGCCACCGCGGTCTCGAAGTGGTTCTTGATCGGGCAGCCGGGGGTCGTGAGCGAGACCGTGACGTCGACGGTGCCGCTGTCGTCGATAGCGATCGAGCGGACCATGTCGAGCTCGACGATGTCACGCCGCAGCTCGGGGTCGATGACGACCTTCAGCGCCTCGAGGATCTGGTCTCTCGTTGGCATGTGGGGCATTGTCGCAGGCGTTAAGCACCACCGCCGTGCCCGAGGGCACGGCGGCGGTTGAGGGAGGAGAGGTACTACATCCGCCGGCGGGGTATGAGGCCGGCGAACCTTTCCCGCGCACCGCTCTCCGTCGGCGCGCCGGGGGAAGATCAGGCGCTGCTAGGCGATCGCCGTGACGCGCTCCTTGGCGCTGCCGGCGATGCGCTCGAGCCGGGCGCGTGCCTTGCGCACGTCGCGCTCGAGCTGGGTACGGGCGGTGGTGCCGCGGCGCTCCAGCTTGGAGATCCGCCGCTCGGCGCCCTTGCGGCTCGTCGTCACGTCGCGCAACTCGGTCACGAGCGCAACGGCGCGGTCGCGCGCCTCGAGCGTCGCGCCGACGGTGACGAGCGCTGCGCGCTCGGCGACGCTGCGGCTCTGGACGGCAGTGGTCCGCGTGACGCGCTCGGCAGCGTCGCGGCCCTGCTGCGCGGTCGTGCGCGCGGCGCGCACGCCGGCGGTGGCGGCCTCGCGCGTCTCGTTCGCGGCGATCGTGCGGCTGCGACGGGCCGTCGACGTCGGCGTCGACCTGGCGGTGGAGCGAGCTGCGGCGCGGGTCGCGGCGCTCTTGCGTGCGCTCGTCTTGCGTGCGGCGGACGCGCGCTTCGACGGCGTGGTCGCCTTGGAGGTCGTGGATGTGGTGGTGTTCTCAGCCATCTTGGTGATCAGCCCCTTCCGGATACTGCTCAGGTCAGTGTATCGAACTTAGAACTAAGCACTTTTAGCCGGTTCTTCGTCGAACACCTGTTTGTAAACCGGGCTTCCCTCCTTGTTACATGGATCGGCTAAAGGCACGTGAAAATGCGGAGAACACGGCCGAGTACTTTGTGACATTCGGAACGTGCGTTCGTCCGCCGCATTCAGTGTCACCGGCTTGGGCACGGCGCGCTTCGACGGGCTGTCGGAGCCTGCAGCGAGCCGTGTGGACCGGAGGTCGAGGTCGCCGTTCAGGCCGCGGCGGGCTCGGTGCGCGCCAGCCACGCTGCCGGATCGTCGAGCTCGGCCAGCGTGGGGATCCTGTCCGGGCTCTCCCAGACGCGGTTGAGCCCAGCGATGCCCGGCGCGCTCGACGACGCCGTCGCAGAAGCGCTTGCCCTGCTCGTACTGGCGCAGCTTCATGTCCATGCCGATCAGCTTCTCGAACAGCCGCAGCAGCCCCGTGCGGTCCGCCCGGCGACGCTCGAGCGCCGCGCGCAGGCGCGGCAGATCGTCGATCACCTCGGCCCCGACGACGTCCATCACGTGCTCGGCGTAGCCCTCGAGCACAGCCATGAACGCCTGCACGCCGTCCATCAGCGCGCGCCGCTCGGTGCCGAGCACCACTGCCGCGAGTCCACCCTCGCGGACGGTCTCCAGCAGACCGCGCAGGTCGTCCAACCCGGGAGGCCCGCTGAACAGCTTGGTCGGATCGATGTCCAGCGCCTCGGTCAGCTCCAGCACCATGCCCGCGAGGTGGCCGCGCAGCCATGGCACGCCACCGAACTGCAGCGCGTGCGTGATCTCGTGCAGCGCGACCCAGTGCAGCAGCTGGTCGGCCTCCGCGTCGAGCGTGCCGGCGGCATGGCCGAGGTTGGGCGCGACGAACAGCAGCCGTGCGGGAGCCTCGGCGTCGAGCACCGGGAACTCGTACTGGCCGAGCACACGGCCGGCGAGGAAGCCGGAGATGGCGCCGGCCTCGACGGCGAGCACCGCCCCTGCTGCGCTGCCGATGACGCCGCCGAGCGCACCCATCCGCTCCGCCGCCTTGGCGGCGGCCGGGTCGAGCACGCCACGCATCGAGCGCAGGTTCGCCTCGATCCACGCCGCACGGTCGACGGCTTCTGCCACCGGCAGCGCGCCGGCGAGCGGCTTGAGCCCGGTGTATCCGGATACGAGCTGCTCCGCCTCGTCCGCCGGGCGCACCAGCGCCTGGAATGGAGCCGCGTCACCGGAGGGCTGGAGCGCCGCGACGCCCTCCGCCACCTTTCCTGCGAGTTGCCAGTCGACCATCGTGTCCATGGTGGCAGGCGCGGGTGGTGGCTCAACGTCAACGTCAACTGCGGCATTGAGAAGGGGCACGGATCGGAGAGGCGCTTCCGCGGAAGCGCGGGGCGACTTGACCCGCGCATGGGAGGTCAAGTCGCCCGGGACCGCCGCGATTCCGCGCGGAAGACGGCGAACGTCCGGGAGTCGGGGCTATGACCGGTAAGGATCGACGTTCGCCGCCACGGCACCCGAGCCCGCCGCCCTCAATGCCCGCCGTTGGCCGGGATCGCCGCCAGCGAGCGCAATCCCTCTGGCGAGCGCGCCGCCACGACCGGCGACACCGGCTCCATCGTCGCCACCGGCGCCCCGAGCGGCGACGAGCACGCCGGGAACGCCACCAGCCCACCGGCCTCACGCACGATCAGCTGCCCCGCCGCGACGTCGACCGCGCGGCAGCGGCGCAACGTGACCATCCCGTCCAGCCGCGCCGCGGCGACCTGGCAGAGCGAGACCGCGATCGCGCCGACCGCGCGCAGGCGGTGGGCGGTCGCGGCGAGCGCGTCGGCCGCGTCGCGCACCCACACCGGATCGGCCGACTCGATTCCGAGCAGCTCGAGCTTCCCGCGCACACGCCGCTCGGACATGGCCGGATCCAGCCGCTCGCCGTTCAACTGGGCCCCGCGACCGCGCCACGCGACCCACTCCTCGCCGGGCCCGAAGTCGTACACGAAGCCGAACTCGACGTCGGCCATCGTGTCGCCGTGCGCGACCGCCAGCGAGAGCGCGAAGTGGGACAGGCCGCGCTTGGCATTGCGCGAGCCGTCGAGCGGATCGATCACCACGAACGCGGGCGCGCGCGCGGAGAAGCCGAAGTCCACGCGCCCGCGCTCCTCGCTGACCGCTGCGAAGCGAGCGCCGTCATCGTGCAGTTCCTCCAGCTGCCGGAAGATGGCCTGCTCCGCGGCGGCGTCGATCTCGAGCGTGCGATCGCCGCCCTCCCCGCGCGTGCCCGTCTCACGCGCGCGCTGAGCGGTGGTCGGCGCGGCGGCGAGCACGCCGCGCAAGTCCTCGGTGGCAGCGCGCGCGGCGCCCAGCCAGTCCGGTGCCGGGGCGCTCACCGGCCCTATCCTACGGAGGTGCCCGTGACCGGCGAGAGCACCGCGCAGCACGAGGCCGTCACCCATGCCGCCGGCCCGCTGCTGATCCTGGGCGCGGCGGGCACCGGCAAGACGCACACGCTGGTGGAGCGCTTCGCCTGGCTGGTCGAGCAGGGCACCCCGGCGGACGCGATCCTCGCGCTGACGTTCTCCACCGGCGCCGCCGACGACCTGCGCGCGCGCTGCGAGCAGCGCGTGCCCGCCGGCTATGAGGAGCTTTCAGCGACGACGTTCCACGGTTTCTGCGCGCGGCTGCTGCGCGAGGAGGCGCTCGAGGCCGGGGTCGACCCGTTCGCCACTCCCGTCACCGCCTCGGACCGGCTCGCGATGCTGCTCGAGCGGATCGACGAGCTGCCGCTCGCGTCGCACGACCTGCGCGGCCGGCCGAGCGGGCTGCTCGGCTCGATCGTGCAGCGGATCGACCGCCTGAAGGACGAGCTGATCACGGCGGGCGACTACGCCGCCTGGGCGGCCAAGCTGCCCGAGGAGAGCGAGGTGGAGCGTGCCCGCGCCGCGCGCGAGCGCGAGTTCGCCGCGATCTACGCCGCGCACGACCGCATGCTCGCCGATGCCGGCACGCTCGACTTCGGCGACCTCGTGCTGCACGCGTTCGGGCTGCTGCGGTCCAAGCCGCACGTGCGCGCGCGCCTCGCCGCACGCTTTCACCACGTGCTGGTCGACGAGTTCCAGGACACCAGCTTCGCCGAGGGCCTGCTGCTGCGGCTGCTGGTCGCCGAGCACGGCAACGTCACGGTCGCGGGCGACGAGGATCAGTCGATCCATCGTTTCCGCGGGGCCGCGGCCAAGAGCATCGCTGACTTCCGCGCAGAGTGGCCCGACGCCGCAGTGGTGCGCCTGGGCCGGAGCTTCCGCAGCGGCGGCCAGATCGTCACCGCGGCGCGGGCGGTCGTCGAAGAAGACGAGCAGCGCAGCGCCGCTCCCGCGCCGCATGCCGGCGAGGTCGCGTTCTGGCGTTGCGCGACCGAGCGCGCGCAGGCACAGGCCGTCGCCGCCGACATCGAGCGGATCGTCGCGCGCGACGACGTCACCCCCGAGGACGTGTGCGTGCTCGTGCGCTCGATCAAGGGCGAGGGCCAGGCGGTCGCGGCGGCGCTCGAGGAGCGCGCGGTCCCGTATCGCCTGACGGGCGCTGCGGCGTTCTTCCAGCGCGCCGAGGTGCGCGACCTGCTGGCGTGGCTGCGGCTGCTCGTCGACCCCGGCGACGCCGGCGCCGTCGTGCGCGCCCTGGCCCGCCCGCCGGTCGAGTTGCGCGCGATCGACATCGCCCGCTGCACCCAGATCGCCCGCCGGCGCAAGCTCGACATGGTCGCCGCGCTCGGCGCGGCGCTGGAGTCGCCGCAGATCCCGCCCGAGGCGCGCGAGCGCATCGCGGCGTTCCTGAAGCTCTACCGCTCGGCCGCCGGAGCGCTCGACTCGACGCGCCCGGACCTCTACGTGCACCGCCTGATCGAGCGGCTCGGCCTCCGCCGCCAGCTGCTGTTCGCCGCCTCGACCGAAGTCGTCGAACGGCTCGTGAACCTGGCCAAGTTCGGTCAGCTGGCCGCCGACTACCTGCGCCGCTCCCCGCAAGCGACGGCGCGCGAGTTCGCCCGCTCGATCGCCGCCGTCGCCGACGCAGGGCTGCGCGAGGAGGAGGCCGTCGCCGGCGATCGGCCGCGCGGGGTCCAGGTGATGGCCATGCAAGCCGCCAAGGGGCGCGAGTTCGACCACGTCTACGTGCTCGGCCTGATGGCGGCGCGCATGCCCGGCCCGCGCCAGCGCGCGCTCGAGCCGATCCCGGATGCGCTGATCAAGGAGGTGCTGCCGCCCGACTCCAAGGCCGTCCACGTGGGCCAGATGCGGCGCCTGCTGCACGTCGCGATGACGCGCGCGCGGCACCGGCTCGTGCTCGCCTACCCGGCCGTCACCGAGCGCGGGGCGACGCAGCAGCCGTCGCCGTTCGTGGAGCAGGCGCGGACGGCCGTCGGCGGCGAGTGGGAGGCGCGCGACGAGGAGCTGTTCGGGCCGGCGGAGACGCTCCAGTCGACGTTCCGGCTGCTCCGCGACGAGCTGCTCACGACCGTCGCGCAGGTCGGCGGGCGGCTCGGCGAGCTGCGCTTCGACACCGACCTCGACGTCTCGCACGCGGTCGTGCGCTACCTGGAGGTGCTCAAGCTGTCGGCGCTGATGGAGCGTACCCGCGACGGCTCGTTGTCCGTCGCCGACGCGCTGCCGGAGGTCAACGCGCGGCTGCTGCAGGCGGCCACCGCCGAGCAGCGCGAGATCTTCGACACGTCGGCGCTGGACGAGTACCTGCTCGACGCCGAGCGCGACGAGAAGCTGCGCTCACGGGCCGTCGCCCAGCGCTCGGAGCCGTCGCTGGAGCAGTTCCTGCCGCGGCGCGGCGACGGGCTTGTGCTGAGCGCCAGCGACATCGAGACCTACCGCACCTGCCCGCTGAAGTACAAGTTCGCGCGCGTCTTCAAGATCCCGTCCGAGCCGACGCTCAACCAGCGCTTCGGCATCCTCGTGCACCAGGTGCTCGAGCGCTTCCACCAGGGCGGCAGCGCGGCCAGATCGCTGCCGGAGCTGCTCGGGCTGCTGGAGGCCGGCTGGCACCGTGGCGGCTTCGGCGACTCCGAGGAGGAGCGCCAGTTGCGCGCGAAGGCGACCCACGCGCTCTTGCGCTACCACGAGCGCTTCCAGGGCGAGGACGCCGAGCCGGTCTGGTTCGAGCGCGCGTTCGCGTTCTCGCTCGGCCCGCACCTGCTGCGCGGGCGCGTCGACCGGGTCGACAAGCTGCCCGGCGGCGGCTTCGAGCTGATCGACTACAAGACCGGCCGCCCGAAGTCCGCGCCCCAGCTGCGCGAGGACATCCAGCTTTCGCTCTACGCCGTCGGCGCGCGCGAGTCGTGGCAGCTCGAAGCCGCCCAGCAGGCCTACTACTACGTGCTCGACGACGAGAAGGTCGCGGTCGAGCGCGGCGCCGACGACGGCGACTGGATCACCGAGACCGTCTTCGAGGTCGCCGACGGGATCCTCGGCCAGGGCTTCGAGCCGACGCCCTCGTGGTCGGCGTGCTCGATGTGCGACTACCGAATAGCGTGTCCCGCGGCCGAGAAATGAGGGCGAAGCGCCCGGTTAGGCCGGCGGGTTGCCGCGCTGGCGCAGGAAGCGCTGGAACTCGCGCGCGAGCAGGTCGCCCGAGGGCAGCTGGGAGGGATCCGCCTGGCCCTCCTCCTCGTCGGCGGTGCGCTCGAGCTTCTCGACGAAGGCCTGCACGTCGGGGTCGAGCTCGACCGCGCGCGAGACCTGGCGCTCGTACTCGCCGGCGGCGTCCTCGAGCTCGGCGGCGTCGACGGTGACGCCGATCAGGCTCTCCAGCCGCCGCAGCAGCGCTAGCGAGCCCTTCGGGTTCGGCACGACCGCCACGTAGTGCGGCACGGCGGCCCAGAGCGATGCGCTCGGCATGCCCGCGTTGGCGCACGCCTCGTGCAGCACGCCGACGATCCCGGTCGGCCCCTCGTAGGTCGGCGGCTCGAGCTGGAGGCGCTTGACGAGCGCCTCGTCGGACGCGAACGCCGTCACGTTGACGGGCCGCGAGTGCGGGACGTCAGCCAGCAGCGCGCCCATCGTCACGACCATCTGGACGCCGAGCGCCTCGGCCAGCTCGACGACGGTGGCGCAGAACGTGCGCCAGCGGAACGCCGGCTCGGGGCCGGAGAGGATCACCAGGTCGCGCGGGGCGCGCGGCACGCGCGCCTCGTGGACCTCGATGTCGGGCCACTCGATCACGCGGTGCTCGCCACCCGACAGGCGCACCGTCGGGCGGGTCGACTGGAAGTCGACGAACTCCTCCGGATCGATCACCGCGAAGCGCTCGGCGCCGAGCCCGGCGCCGAGGAACGTGATCGCGGACGAGGCGGACTCACCGGCGTCGTTCCAGCCCTTGAAGGCGCACACCAGCGCCGGTGCGCGAAGCCCGTCCGGACGGCGATCCCAGCGCAGCGGCTGCATGCGAGACCACGGTAGCGGACCACTCGCGTCCGCCCGACGGACCATCATCGGGGGATATGGCGGAGGCAGAGCTCAGCGCGCTGCGTGCCGGCGACGACGTCGCCGGCGTCTACGCGTGCACGCGCAAGGACCGGCTGCTGGCGCGCACCGGCTCGCCCTACCTGGCGCTCGAGCTGCGCGACCGCACGAGCGCGCTGCCGGCGCGTGTCTTTCGCGATGCCGACCTGCTGGGCGGGCGCTTCGAGCGCGGCGACCTGGTGCGCGTGCAGGGCCGGGTCGAGCGCTTCCGCGACGCGCTGCAGGTCGACGTGCGCGCGATCGAGCGTGCCGAGGATGCCGACCCGGCAGCGTTCCTGCCGGTCGCCTACCGCGACCTCG
This sequence comes from uncultured Solirubrobacteraceae bacterium, assembly GCA_963721315.1. GTDB lineage: Bacteria > Actinomycetota > Thermoleophilia > Solirubrobacterales > Solirubrobacteraceae > DASQMT01. Next base: position 391,842 of record CAVRIU010000003.1, on the reverse strand, counting down.
ACGAGCTCGACGGCTTCCTCGAGCACCTCGTGCGCGAGGTGCACGAGCCGGGTTACCGGGCGCTGCTGGAGGAGCTGCTCGCGGACGCGCCGCTGCGCGCGCAATGGCGCCGGGCGCCGTGCACGCGCGCCGGCCACCACGCGTACCTCGGCGGCCTGCTGGAGCACACCGTCGCGGTCGCGACGCTCGCGCTCGAGACCTGCCAGCTGCACGTGCGCCTGAACTCCGACCTGCTGCTGACGGCGGCGCTGGTGCACGACCTCGGCAAGACGCGCGAGTTCAGCTACGGCGCCGAGCTGGGCCTGTCCGAGGAGGGACGGCTGCTCGGCCACCTGGTGCTCGGCCAGCAGCTGCTGGAGCCGCGGCTGGCCGCGCTCGCGCCGGAGCGGCGGCTCGCGCTGCTGCACTGCGTGCTCTGCCACCACGGCCCGGAAGCGGCCCCGGGCCGCCGCTTCGGCTCTCCCGAGGCGCTCGCGCTGCACCGCCTCAACGCGCTCGACGCGAGCGTCAAGGGCGCGCTCGAGCACGGGCTCGCCTGAGGAACGTCAGTCGCCGAGCGCGCGCAGCTCGCCGACGCGCAGCCCGCGCGAGTTCATGATCGGCGCCACCGGCAGCGTGTCGGGCACGAGCGCGGCCAGCCCGAGCTCGGCGCGGGCGAGCGCCACGGCCGCGGGCGCGACCGCGCGCGTCGCGCCGTCGCGCACCTTCAGCGCGAGCGCGCGGCCGTCGGCGAGCCCGATCGCCAGCACTCCCTCCGCACCGATCTTCGCCACCAGGCCGGGCTCGGCGCGCATCAGCTCGGTGTCGATCGCGCCCGCGTAGGCGACCAGCTCCGGATGCGCGCGCATCGCGGCCGCGCAGCGGTCTCCGGAAGCGCCGAGACCGCCGCTCGCGAGCCGCGCGAACGCGCGTGCGAGCGCGGCCAGGGGAACGGCGAACGTGCGCATGCCGCAGCCGTCGGTCGCCTCGTCGGTCGGGGCGGAGATGTCGCACGCCTCGACGACGCAGTCGCGCATCGCGCGCTGCAGCCGGTGCCCGCCGCGGAAGTAGCCGTCGAGCGGCCAGTCCTCCGCGATGCAGCGGGCGAGGCCGAAGGCGTGCTTGCCCGAGCAGTTGTGCCGGATACGCGAGCGCCGGACGCCGGCCCCGACGCCCGGGTCCAGCGGCAGCTCGGGCCCGCAGCCGAGCGCTCCCTCGACCAGCCCGCAGGCGGCGAGCACCTGCCCGACGACCTCCACGTGCGCCTGCGCGCCGCCGTGCGAAGCGCACGCGAGCGCCAGGTGGCGCTGGCCGAGCCCGAAGCGCTCGAGCACGCCGGCGCGCACGCTGCCCAGCGCCTGCAGCGGCTTGACCGCCGAGCGCGCGAACACCGGCAGCTCCGGGTCGGGCCCGGCCACCGACCCGTCCGGGCCAACGACGCACCAAGCGACGCGGTGCTCGGACTCCACCGCACCTCCGCGCAGCGCGACGACACGCGTCAGGAGCGGGGCTCCCGCCAGCGCGAGCGGCTCTCGCCGATGATCTCCAGTGCCCGCTCGCGCTCGTACCAGCCGTCGATCGCGACGTCCTTGCCCTCAGGCTGCTTGTAGATCGAGAAGAAGTGCTCGATCTCGAGGCGCAACTGGGCGGGCAGGTCGTCCAGCTCGCGCAGCCCGCTCCAGTTCGGGTCCTCGATCGGAACGCAGAGGATCTTGTCGTCCTGACCCTTGTCGTCGGTCATGCGCAGGACGGCGATCGCCGTGACGGCGATCAGGCAGCCGGAGAACGTCGGCTCGGACACGCACACCATCGCGTCGAGCGGGTCGCCGTCCTCGCCCAGGGTGTCAGTGATGAAGCCGTAGTCGGTGGGATAGACGACGGAGGAGAAGAGAAAGCGATCGAGCTTGATGCCGCCGAGCGCGTCGTCCCACTCGTACTTGTTGCGCGACCCTTTCGGTATCTCGACAAAGCAATGCAGCGGCTCGTCCATCGGCGCGAAATCTAGCGCGGGCTCGACTCGCCCTCCGGCAGCTTCCCGTCGCGACCGACGTAGCCGCCGGCGCCTCCGACGACCAGGAATACGGCCTCCTCTGACCCTGACGTGTTGCGGAACGAGCGAACCGTCGCGGGGTCGACGCGCGCGAGGCCGCCCGTCGCGAGCACGTGCTTGTCGCCGTCGTTGAACGTGAACTCGACCGCGCCGCTGTGCACGAAGTAGAGCTCCTCCTGGCGCTCGTGCAGGTGGCGGCCGGAGCTGTAGCCCGGCGGAAGCACGACCGCGTTGACGCCGAAGGCCGTCACCCCGAGCTCCCTGCGGACCTTGCGAAAGCCCGGTCCAGCTCCCATCGCATCCAGGCTGCCGATCGCCCAGCCGTCGCCCATGGTGGTCTCCGTCATGCCCGCCATACTACGGCCGATGCCGCAGGCCGACGCCACGCTGGACGCGCTGCTCGAGCCGCTCCGGCGCGACCCGGAGCGGTCCGCTGTTCTGCTCGACGTCGACGGTGTGCTGGCGCCGATCGTCGCCCAGCCGGACGACGCGCACATGCCGGAGAACACGCGCCGGCCGCTGATCGAGGTCGCCAAGCGCTACGGGACCGTCGCCTGCGTCTCGGGCCGGCGCGCGTCCGACGCGCGCCGGATCGTGGCGCTCGGCTCGATCGCCTATCTCGGCAACCACGGCTCGGAGGTTCTCCGGCCGGGCGCGATCGCGCCCGTGCTCGACCGTGAGCTGCAGGCCTGGACGCGCCGCGTCCAGGGCTTCATGCAGAAGGCCTACGGCGAGGAGCTCAAGCGCCTGCGCGTGCGCCTCGAGGACAAGGAGGCGATCGCGGCGCTGCACTGGCGCGGCGTGCCCGACGAGGAGGCCGCCGAACACGCGATCCGCGCCGTCGCCGAGCGCGCCGAGTCGTCCGGTTACAAGACCCACTGGGGGCGCAAGGTGCTGGAGGTCCGCCCGCCGGTGCGGATCGACAAGGGCGCCGGGATCGTCGGGCTGCTGCGCGAGACCGACCTCGCGGCCGCTCTCTACGTCGGCGACGACATGACCGACATCGATGCCTTTCGCGGCCTGCGCGAGCTGGTCGAGATGGGCCGGCTCGGCGTCGCGGTGCGCGTCGGGGTGCGTTCAGACGAGGGCCCGCCGGCGCTGCAGGAGGCGGCCGACGCGATGGTCGAGGGCACGGACGGCGTGCGCGCGCTGCTCAAGGCCCTGCTGGCCTGACCGCGCGGTGCGCTTCGTCGACTTCCTCAAGGCGACGGTGATGCTGAGCGCCGGGTCGGCGACGTTCCTCGCCGCGCTCACGATCGTGCGGGCGCGCGAGGCGGCCGAGCCGGCGCTGATCGAGGTCGCGCTCGGCTGGTGGCTCGTAGCGGCGCTGTTCGGGGCCTGGCTCGGGCGCCGCAACGCCGCGTCGCCGCCGATCGCGCGCCTGCTCGCGGACGCCCGGATGCAGATGGCGCTGCCCGAGCTGCAGCCGACGCGCACGCTGATCAACCGGCTCTGGCCGCTGCTCTTCTCGACCATCGGGGCGGCGGGGATCGGCGTCTTCGTGCCGCAGGTGCCGGCGGTGGCGGCCGGCTTCGCGATCATCTGGGCGCTCGCATGGCGGCGCCAGGAGGGAGCCGTTGCGGCGATCGAGGACCGCGACGGCTTCCGCTTCTACATCGACAAGACGCCGCCGTTCGCGCCGATCAGGCTGATCCGCACACCGGGCCTCATGGCTGGTTAGAAGAGCCCAACCAGACCTACGAGAGCGGGTGCGATCACCAACGCCGGCAGGAAGTTGCCGACCTTGACGTCCTTGATGTCGAGCAGCTTGAGCGCGATGCCGATGATCGTGACGCCGCCGGCCGACGTCAGCACGGCCAGCGCCTCACCGACCAGCAGGTCCTCGAACAGGCCGGCGCCGAGCGTGATCGAGCCCTGGATCAGCAGCACCGTCACCGCCGAGAGCCCGACTCCCCAGCCGAGCGTGGCGGCCAGCGCGATCGCCGCGAAGCCGTCGAGCACCGCCTTCGTCGCCAGCAGCTCGTAGTCGCCGGTGAGCCCGTCCTGGATCGAGCCGACGACCGTGAGCGAGCCGACGCAGAACAGCAGCGAGGCGGTCACGAACCCCTCCGACACGCGCGAGTGTCCGCTCTCGCCGGCCAGCCGCCGCTGCAGCGCGTCGCCGAGCGCCTCCAGCCGCCGCTCGATCCCGATCGCCTCGCCCACGATCCCCCCGAGCAGGATCCCCGCCAGCACGTAGAGCGGCGTCGAGGTCGACGTGCCCTCGCGGCCCCAGGCGAGCGCCAGGTCGACGCCGATCACGAGCGTGATCATGCCCAGCCCGGCGAGCACGCGCTGCTGGTAGCGCGCGGGCAGGCGCGGTCCGACGGCGGTCCCGATCGCGGTCCCCGCAAGCACCGTGCCGACGTTGATGAGCGTGCCGACCACGCTAGGTGAGCGCTCGCAGCCCGGCCGCCGTGACTGCGGCCACGGTCACGACCGTGATCACGGAGGCGCCGCGCCAGGCAGCGACGCCGGCGAGCGCGACGCCCGCCGTGTCGGCGCCTACCGCCAGCTCGCGGCCGTTCGCCAGCACCTGCGTTACGACGAGCGCGGCGAACAGCGCGGGTGCCATCAGCTCGACGATCGAGGAGAACCAGGACGGTAGCTCGCGCCCGCCCAGCGCGACCGGCCCCGCGCCCTTGATCACGGCCGTGATCAACGCGCAGCCCGCGATCAGCCCCCAGGTGGTCGTGGCGCTCAACTGTCGCTCCCGCGCCGGATCAGGCCGATCAACGTCGCCAGCGACGCGGCCAGCACCGGGATGCCCGGCGGCGTGAACGGCACGAGCGCGAGCGCGATCAGCGCCCCGGCGGCGGCGACGCCCTTGGCGCGTCCGCCTTGCAGCTCCCCGATCATCAGCGCGAGGAAGAACGCCGGGTACACGGCGTCCAGCCCGATCGTCTCGGGATCGCCGATCACCGGTCCGGCGAGCGCGCCGACCGCGGTTCCGGCCACCCAGGTGCTGTATTGGATCGCGCTCGAGCCGAACAGCAGACCACGGTCGTAGCCGCCTTCACCGTCCTGCGCAACCACCAGCGAGACGTCGACGACGGCCTGTCCCTGAGCGGCGCGGAAGGCCGGGCGCCCGGGCAGCGACGGCGCGAACGCGATCCCCATCGGCAGGAAGCGCGAGTTCATCAGGGCGGCCGTGCCCAGCGCCGACGACAGCCCGCCGCCCGCGCCGAGGATCGAGAGCGCTGCGATCTGCGCGGAGCCGGCGAACACGATCGCCGACATCAGCACGGCGCCCCAAGCCGGCATCCCGACGTCGCGCGCGAGCACTCCGAACGACGTCGCGACCAGGAAACCGGCGATGGCGAACGGAAGCCCGGCCCGGACGCCGGCCCTGAAGCCCAGCTTCATGCGGACGCGCGGCTGCGCTTCCGGAGCGCGGCCAGCTCGGCCCACGTACGCGTGTTGGCAACCTGCGCCGGCGTCAGCCACGCGCGCCGTGCGGTCGCGATGCCGTAGCGCATCAGCGCGAGGTTGCGGACCGAGTGCGCATCGGAGTCGACGACGATCAGCACGCCCGCCTCGGCGGCCGCACGCGCATGGATCTCGTTCAGGTCGCGGCGGTCGGGCGCCGCGTTGATCTCGAGCATCGTGTGCGTGCGCGCGGCCGCCTCGATCACGCGCTCGACGTCGAGCGCGTAGGGCGCGCGCGACTCGATCTTGCGCCCGGTCGGGTGCCCGATCACGTCGACGAGCGGATGCTCGATCGCGGCGACCATGCGTGCGGTCATGTCCTGCTCGGCCATTCCGAACGACGTGTGCACCGAGGCGACGACCCAGTCGAGCTGCGCGAGCAACTCGTCGTCGTAGTCGAGCGCGCCGTCGGTCAGCACGTTGGTCTCGGTGCCGATCAGCACGTCGAAGCCGTCGAGCTGCGAGTTGAGCGTCCGCACGCGCTCGATCTGCGCGCGCAACATGTCGGGGTCGACGTGGTTGCCGAAGCCGTGCGACGCCGAGTGATCGGTGATCGCGAGGTACTCGTAGCCACGGGCGCGCGCGCCCTCGACCATCGCCTCGACATCCTCGTTGCCGTCCGACAGCGTCGTGTGCGAGTGCAGGTCGCCGCGCAGGTCGGCCAGCGTCACGAGCTCGGGCAGCTTGCCCGCGGCGGCTGCCGCCAGCTCGCCGCGCCCCTGACGCAGCTCCGGCTCGATCCACGGCAGCCCGAGCTTCGCGTAGACCTCCTCCTCGGTCGCGCAGCGCAGCGTCTCGCCGGTGGCGTCGTCGAGGATGCCGTACTCCGAGACGTGCAGCCCGCGCTTGACCGCCGACTCGCGCAGCGCCACGTTGTGGTCCTTCGAGCCCGTGAAATGCTGCAGGACGTTGCCGAACTGGTCGGGCTCGACGACCTTGAGGTCGACCTTCATGCCGGAGTGCGTCGTCACGCGGCCGCCCGCATCGCCGGAGGAGTCGACGGACTCGACGATCGGCAACTCGCTCAGCGCGCGCACGAGCGCGGCGGGGTCGGCGGCGGTCGCGATCACGTCGAGGTCCTTGACGGAGTCGGCCTGGCGGCGCAGCGAGCCGGCGACCTCGACGCGCTCGGCGCCGGGCACGGCGCGCAGCGCTTCGACGACCTGCTCGGCGATCGGCAACGCGCGCGAGAGCAGCACGCGTGGCGCCGGGCGCCCGTCGTAGCCGTCCGCGAGCTGCTCGAGCAGCTTCTCCTCGACCTTCGCGCCGAAGCCGCGCAGGTCGCGCAGCTTCTGCTGCTCGGCGGCGGCGCGCAGCGCGTCGAGCGAGTCGATGCCGAGCTCGTCGTAGAGCCGGCGCGCGCGCTTGGGCCCGAAGCCCGGCAGGTGCATCATCGCGATCACGCCGTTCGGGAACTGCGCGCGCAGCTTCTGCGCCTGCGTGGTGTCGCCGGTCTCGATCAGCGTCTCGAGCTTGGTCTCGAGCGTCTTGCCGATGCCCGCCAGCTCGGTGACGCGGCCGTCGCGCACGAGCTGCTCGACGGAGACGGAGGCCTCGCGCACCGTGCGGGCCGCGGTGCGATAGGCGAGCACGCGGTACTGCACGGCGCCGTCGAGCTCGTAGAGGTCGGCGAGCTCGTCGAAGGCCGCGGCGATCTGGGCGTTCGTCACCCGCTCTAGCCTACGCGCCCGGCTGCCGATCCAGGATGGAGATGAAGTCCGAGCAACTCGCCGTCGTGCGCGGTTGGGCCGACACGCGCGCGACGCTGCGGGTCTGGCAGCGCCATCCGCTCGACACCGTCGTGCCGTGGGTCGCCGCCAGCCTCGCCGTCGCGCTGCTGTTGCTGATGGCGACCTGGGTCGTGGCGACGCTGAACATGCCCGGAGACGGGGGCTGGATGTTCGTCGGCGTCGGCCGGGCGGGAGCGTGGGGCGATTTCTTCTTCATCCTCTATCGCAACGCGCTGGTGCTGTCGCTGCACGCGATGGCCTGCGTCGCGGGCTTCATGGCCGGGTCCTCGCTGCCGATCGTCGCCGCCGGCTACAGCGGCTGGTGGCGGCGAGTGCACGACCGCGCGGGCGCGCTGGCGATCGCGTTCGTGGCCATCGCGACGCTGTTCTCGCTCGCGACACAGGCTTATGCGCTCGGCCTCGACGCCGCGGCCCGGGCGGCCGACCACGGCATCTCGCCGGCGCTGCTGCTGATCGGGCTGCTGCCGCACGCGCTGCCGGAGCTGTGCGCGCTGTTCCTGCCGCTGGCGGCGTGGATCCTCGCCAGCCGGCGTGGCGCGTGGCACGAGCTGCTCGCCGCTACATTCGTCACGAGCGCGATCGCGGTTCCTGTAGTCATAGCGGCTGCCGCGGTCGAGGTGTGGCTGACGCCACACGTACTATACTTTCTGAAGTAACAGCACGCGACAAGGAGCGACATGGCCGGCGTCAACGAGGTCACGGACACCAATTTCCAAGCCGAGGTCATCGAGGCCGACCAACCCGTACTGGTCGACTTCTGGGCCCCCTGGTGCGGTCCGTGCCGGATGGTCGGCCCGATCGTCGAGGAGATCGCCGGCGAGCGCCCGGAGCTCAAGGTCGTCAAGCTGAACACCGACGAGAACATCCAGACGGCGTCCGAGTACCAGATCATGGCGATCCCGACGCTGCTCCTGTTCCGCAACGGTCAGGTCGCGAAGCGCATCCAGGGCGCGATGCCCAAGAAGCGCCTCGAGGCCGAGATCGAGCCCGCGCTGGCTTAGCGCCCGACGGGCTACGCAGACTCACTGTGAGGGATCGGCGGTCGATCGTCGTCTCCGCGCCGTCGACTGCCTCGTAGCCCACGCTCAAGGCGAGCGTCTCCTGGGCCAGGTAGCCCTCGTGGTCGCGCGCGGCGGCGAGCAGCTCGGCGTCGCCGCCCAGCGCCAGCTCGATCCGGTCCTCGACCTGCAGCCCCGCGCCGCGGCGCGCGTTCTGCACCGCATGGACGATCTCGCGCGCGAGCCCTTCGCGGCGCAGCTCGTCGTCGAGCGCCAGGTCGAGCGCGACGGCGTGTGAGCCCTCGCGCTCGAGCTGATATCCCGCCAGCGGCTGCAGCGCCAGCGTCAGGTCCTCGCGGTCGAGCTCGTGGTCGTGGCCGTCGATGCTGATGGCAACTCGCCCTCCGTCGCGCAGCGCGGACGCGACATGGGCCGGATCGAGCGCCGCGACGGCGGCGGCCGCCTGCGGCATCTGCTTGCCGAAGCGCGGGCCGAGCGAGCGGTAGTTCGGCTTCACCTCGTAGGAGCCGAGCTCGTCCGCCTGGCTGACGAAGCGCAGCTCCTTGACGTTGAGCTCCTCGCGCACCGTCGCCGCAAGGCGCTCGATCGCGGCGCGCTCCTCGCCTGCCGCGACCACGACGGCCGCGCGCAACGGCTGGCGCACCTTGAGCTTGCCGTGCCCGCGCGCCGCGAGCCCGAGCCGCGACGGTCTCGCGCGCCACCGCCATCGCCGTCTCGAGCTCGACGTCGCGCTCACCCGCCTGCGGGAAGTCGCACAGGTGGACGCTGTCGAGGCCCGACGCGTCCCTGGGTGAGGTTCTCGAAGATCGCGTCGGCGAGGAACGGGCAGAACGGGGCGAGCAGCTTCGTGACCTCTACGAGGCAGGTGTGCAACGTCCCGAAGGCCGCCGGGTCGCCGTCCCAGAAACGGCGGCGCGAGCGGCGCACGTACCAGTTCGAGAGCTCGTCGACGAACGCGGCGATCGCCTGGCCGGCGCGGGTCGCGTCGTAGTCCTCCATCCGCTCGCGCACCTCGGCGATCGTGCCGTTGAGGCGCGAGATCGCCCAGCGGTCGAGCTCGGTCGCGGGCGCGCTGCGCTGCGTGACGTCGTTGGCGTTGGCGTAGAGCACGTAGAAGCCGTACGTGTTCCACAGCTGCAGCAGGAACTGGCGCACCGACTCGCCGACCGTCTCGGCCGAGAACAGGTAGCCGTCCCACGGCTGCTTCGATATCAGGAAGTACCAGCGGAACGCGTCGGCGCCGTGGCGCTGGATCACCTCCCACGGCACGACGATGTTGCCCAGCGACTTCGACATCTTCTTGCCCTGCGGATCGGCGATGTGGCCGAGGCAGAGCACCGTGCGGTAGGGCGCCTCGTCGAACAGCAGCGTCGAGATCGCGATCAGCGAGTAGAACCAGCCGCGCGTCTGGTCGATCGCCTCGCAGATGTAGTCCGCGGGGAACGTTGCGCTGAACAGCTCCTCGTTCTCGAACGGCGCGTGGCGCTGGGCGAACGGCATCGAGCCGGAGTCGAACCAGACGTCGATCACCTCGGGCACGCGGCGCATCTCGCCGTCGCACTGCGTGCACGGCCAGCTGTGCTCGTCGACGTACGGCCTGTGCGGGTCGGGCAGCTCGCGGCCCGAGCGCTCCTGCACCTCCGCCAGCGAGCCGAGGCACTCGGCGTGGCCGTTCTCGCAGCGCCAGACGGGCAGCGGCGTGCCCCAGTAGCGCTCGCGCGAGATCGCCCAGTCGACGTTGTTCTCCAGCCACTTGCCGAAGCGCCCGTGCTTGATGTGGGGCGGGTACCAGGTGACCGTCTCGTTCGCGGCGAGCAGGCGGTCGCGCAACTGCGAGGTGCGGATGTACCAGGACGGCTTGGCGTAGTAGATCAGCGGCGTGCCGCAGCGCCAGCAGTGCGGGTAGGCGTGCAGCAGCGTCTCCGCCCGCAGCAGCCGGCCGCGTGCGCGCAGGTCCTCGATCAGATCGGCGTCGGCGTCCTTGACCCAGCGCCCCGCATGCGGGCCGATGCGCTCGTCGTAGGTGCCGTCCGCCCGCACCGGGTTGATCACCGTGATGCCCTGCTCGGCGCCGAGCCGGAAGTCGTCCTCGCCGAACGCGATCGAGGTGTGCACGATTCCGGTCCCGTCCTCGGCGGAGACGAAGTCGGCGGGGAGCACGGTGTGGCCCTTGGGGCCGAAGGCCGCGCTCGCGATGAACGGGAACGGCGGCTCGTAGCCGGCGCCGAGCAGCTCGCTGCCGGCGAACCGGTCCACGATCTCGACCTCGCCGCCCAGCACGCGCTCCGCGAGCGCCTCGGCCAGCACCTCGCCGCCCGCGGTGCGCACGTAGGTCAGCTCCGGATCGACCGCGAGGGCGGCGTTGGAGGCGAGCGTCCAGGGCGTCGTCGTCCACGCCAGCAGCACGTCGCCCGCGCGCAGCGCGCCCGCCGGTCGGGTGACCGGGAAGCGCACGTAGACCGACGGGTCCTCGACGTCCTGGTAGCCCTGCGCGACCTCGTGCGAGGACAGCGCGGTGCCGCAGCGCGCGCAGTACGGGACGACCTTGTGGCCCTCGTAGAGCAGGTCGCGTTCCCACATCGTCTTCAGCGCCCACCAGACCGACTCGACGTAGCTCGGCTCGAGCGTGTAGTAGGCGTCGTCCATGTCGACCCAGTAGGCGATCCGCTCGGTCAGCGCGCGCCAGTCGGAGAGGTGCTCGAGCACCGCCTCGCGGCATTGGCGGTTGAACTCGGCGATGCCGTAGCGCTCGATGTCGTCCTTGGACTTGAAGCCGAGCTTCTGCTCGACCGCGATCTCGACCGGCAGCCCGTGCGTGTCCCAGCCGGCCTTGCGCTCGACGTAGTGCCCGGTCATCGTCTTGTAGCGCGGGAAGACGTCCTTGAAGACGCGCGCGAGCACGTGGTGCGAGCCGGGATAGCCGTTGGCGGTCGGCGGGCCCTCGTAGAACACGAACGGCGGCGCGCCTTCGCGGTTGCGCAGCGTCGCCTTGAAGACGTCGCGCTCGCGCCAGCGCGCCAGCACCTGCTCCTCCAGCGCAGGGAAGGAGACGTTCGGTGGCAGCGGCTCGTGGACAGGGCTCATCGGCGGGATCGAGATTCTAGGCTGGGCGGCCCGATGGCACGGGCCCTGTTCGCGGTCGGTGCGTCGCTCGCGCTTCGCGTTCGCGGTGCTCGCGCTGGTCGTGTTCGCGACGCGCGACGAGGACCGCGTCGCCGTCGACAACCTGCTCGCGCTGGAGCTGACCCGCGCGATCGGGCAGTCCGAGGGCGATCAGGTCGACCTGCGCCGGCTGGCCGACTTCCGCTGGGACCGGGTCCTCGTCGTCGCACCGGGCACGGCGCGCGACGCCGTCTCGCGGGCGCTCGGGAGCGCCTACCGCGGTGACCTGCCGTACGGCAGCACCGGTCAGCTCTTCGTCTTCGCCGACGGCACCGAGCTCGCCCGCTTCGCCGACTACCGCGGCCGGGCGACGTTCAACGGCTTCGAGCGCCCGCTCGACACGCTGCCGCGCGAGCGCGCGGTGCTACGCGTGCGCGCCGGCGTGGTGTCGCCTTAGCCGGTGTCCGACCGAGGGTAGCCGGTGCGAGGCGTCCGGCCGAGAAGATTGTCTGGCATGCGTCAATCGCCGTCTGGAGACCGGCGAGCGCACCTCAGCGATTCTGCCGTCGCGCGCGGCGCTGGGCCTTGGTCCGGGCGCGCGCCTTCGCCTTCGACTCGCGCGCGTGGCGGTGCGGGCCCTGGTCGCGTGGCTTGGGCGCGGCGTCGCGGCCCTGCTCGTGCAGCGTCTCGCGCGCGTCGCGGGTGATCACGCGCGCGATGATCACGAAGAGCACGAGCAGCCCCGCGGCGATCGCGTACAGCAGCGTCCGGTCGGTGTCCTGCTGCGCCTCGACCGAGGGCGGCGGCGTCGGCGTCGGCGTCTCGGCCGGCGCGGGCTGCGGCAGCGGGCCGAACGGGTCGGTCGGATCCTGCGCAAGCGCGGCGGGGGCCGCGAGCGCGAGCGTTGCGAGGGCCAGGAGGACGACTCGGCGCATCCGCGAGAGAGTAGCTCCGCCGGTCGACCGCGACGCCGTCGATCGCCGGCCGCGGCTACGCCCTCACCGAGAGGCGATGCCCGTGCGCGCCCAGCGGTTCCCCGCGAAGCGTGCGCCGCACGTCGCCAGGCGCACGACGATCAGGCCCGCGAGGCCGCACCAGACGCCGAGGATGCCCCAGTCGTTGGCCAGCGCGAGCAGCGCGACCGGTACGTAGACGGCGGACGCGGCGAGCATCCCCCACATCAGGAAGCGCGTGTCGCCGGCGCCGATCAGGATCCCGTCGAGCGCGAAGACGGCTCCGTTGAGCGGCATCAGCGCCGCGAACAGCCACCAGATCTCGTGCGCCTGCCCGACGACCGCCTCGTCGCCCGTGAACAGCCGCGGCACGCAGTCGCCGAGCACGAGCAGCAGGAGCCCGAACGCGGTCCCGAGCACGCTCGACCAGGCGATCATGCGACCGGCCGCCGCGCGCGCACCGGCGGCGTCGCCGGCGCCGAGCATGCGGCCGACCATCACCTGCGCCGCGATCGCGAGCGCGTCGAGCACGAGCGCGAGGAAGACGAACAGCTGGAACGCGATCTGATGCGCGCCGAGGCTCGACGGGCCCGACGCGCGCGAGCACCGCCGACGCGACCAGGAACGCCGCGAGCAGCGCCGTGGTGCGCACTGCGATCTCGTACCCGACGCGCATCAGCGCGCGCATCCGCGCTGCCACGGGCCGCTGCCAGCCGGCCCGCAGCTGCACCGCCAGGAACGCCCCGCCCATGCCGAGCTGCGCGATCACGGTTCCCCATGCGGAGCCGGCCAGGCCCCAGCCGAAGCCGTAGACGAAGAGCAGCTCGAGCACGACGTTGACCGCGTGCGCGACGACGAGGATCACCAGCGGCGTCTTGAGGTCGCCGATCCCGCGCAGGTAGCCCTGGCCGGCGCTCGCGAGCATGAACGCGGGCGCCCCGAGCGCGGCGATCCGCAGGTAGGTCGTGGCGCCGTCGGCGACCTCGCCCTCGCCGCCCATCAGCGTCACGAGCGGGCGTGCGAGCGCGGCGATCGCCACGAGCAGCGTCGCGCCGACGATCAGCGAGAGCCACTGCGCCTGCGCGCCGACGCGCGCCGCCTCGTCGGCCTCGGCCCGCTCCGTGCAGCCGCGCGACCTGTGCCGTGGTGCCGTAGGTGAGGAAGTTGAAGATCGTGAAGGCGGTCCCGAGCACCGTCGCCGCGATCGCCAGCGAGGCGAGCTGCGGCGTCCCGAGATGGCCGACGATCGCGGTGTCGACGAGCAGGTACAGCGGCTCGGCCGCGAGCGCCCCGAGCGCCGGCACGGCGAGCCGCAGGATCTCGCGATCGTGGGGCGAGCGCCGCAGCATCGCGTCTGACTCTACGATCGCCCGGCCTGCGCCCCGCCGGCCTGACCACCGCGCGCCGCGCGACCGCCCGGCCGTGAAGCTCCGCCTCTACCACCACCACGACGGCGCGCGGATCGCCTACCGCGAGGCGGGCACGGGGCCGCCGCTCGTGCTGCTGCACTCCGCCGGGCTGTCGCACCGCGAGTGGGAGCCGCTGGTCGAGGAGCTGGCCGACCGCTTCCGCCTCGTGCTGCCCGACCTGCCGCTGCACGGCGACTCCGAGGACCGCCCGAGCCATCCCTACTCGCCCGACTGGCTGGCCGAGGTGGTCGCGGGCTTCGTGCGCGACACGTGCGGGCCGCGCCCGCTGGTCGGCGGGCACGAGACCGGCGCGCTGCTGCTGCTGCGCGCCGTGCTCTCGCGACAGCTCACCCCCGGCCGCGTCGGTGCTGCTGTCGTCGTCGCTGCACCGCCCGCCGCTGCGCTCCGAGCACGCGGTCAGGGCGGCCGCGCGGATGGCCGCGCTGCCCGGGCCTGGACCGCGCGGCCTCGCACGCCGCGCGGCTCGCCTTCCGCCCCGACAAGGGAGCTGCGCTGTCGGCCCGCGGCAACCCGGCCGCGCGCGACCTCGTGCGTCACGCGACGCGCTACCTCGGCGGCAACGCGAACCGCGCGCGTGCCTGGAGCAAGGCGGTGCGGCGCTGGCCGCGCGAGCAGCCCGAGCTGCTCGACGCCTACCGGCTGCTCGACCTGCCGGTGCTGCTGCTGTGGGCCGACGAGGACGCCTCGCACCCGCTCGCGATCGCCGAGGAGGCGCTCGACCTGCTGCCCGACGCGATGCTGCGCGTGCTGCCCGGCACCGGCTTCCTGATCGCCTACGACGACCCGGTCGGGCTGGCGCGCGAGCTCGCGGCCTTCTGCCTGTGAGCGCTAGCGTTGTCGCCGGAACCAGCCACCGGAGGCGGATGACGATGAGCGTGCAGGACCGACCGAGCAGCTGTGGGGCGGGGAGACGACCAAGGCCGTCGCGAACTTCCCCGTCTCGGGCGAGCGCGTGCCCGTGGCCGTCGTGCGCTGCCTCGGTCGCATCAAGGCCGCCGCCGCGCGCGCCAACGCCGACCTCGGGCTGCTCGACGCCGCGCTGGCCGAGCGCATCGCCGCCGCCGGCGACGAGATCGGCCGCGGCGAGCACGACGACCAGTTCCCGATCGACGTCTTCCAGACCGGCTCGGGCACCTCCTCGAACATGAACGCCAACGAGGTGATCGCGACGCTCGCCGGTGACGGCGTGCACCCGAACGACCACGTCAACATGGGCCAGTCGTCCAACGACGTCTTCCCGTCCGCGGTCCACCTGGCGGCGCTCGACGAGGCGACGCACCGGCTGCTGCCGGCGCTCGAGCGGCTCGAGCAGTCGCTGCGCCGCCAAGGCCGAGGCGTTCGCCGACATCGTCAAGGCCGGCCGCACGCACCTGATGGACGCGGTGCCGGTCACGCTCGGGCAGGAGTTCGCCGGCTACGCGGCGCAGGTCCGGCTGGGACGCCGGCGGATCGCCAACGCGCTGCCCCAGGTCGCCCAGATCCCGCTCGGCGGGACCGCGACCGGCACGGGCCTGAACACGCACCCCGAGTTCGCCGCCAAGGTGCGCGAGCGGCTCGCCGCCGAGCTGGGGCTCGAGGTCAGCGCGCCCGAGGACCCGTTCGAGGCGCAGGCCAACCGCGACGCGCTGGTCGAGCTGTCCGGCGCGCTGAAGGTGGTCGCCGTCTCGCTCACCAAGATCGCCGACGACCTCGCGCTGATGGGCTCCGGCCCGCGCGCCGGGATCGGCGAGCTGCTCCTGCCCGAGCTGCAGAAGGGCTCCTCGATCATGCCCGGCAAGGTCAACCCGGTGCTCCCCGAGGTCGTGCTGCAGGTCTCGGCGCAGGTGATCGGCAACGACACCGCGATCACGATCGGCGGCATGCAGGGCCAGTTCGAGCTCAACGTGCGGATCCCCCTGATCGCCCGCAACCTGCTCCAGTCGATCGCGCTGCTGACGTCGGCGAGCCGGCTGTTCGCGGAGAAGTGCGTCGACGGCATCGAGGCCAACCGCGAGGGCTGCGCGGCTTCTGCAGAAGGCACGCTGGCGGTCGCGACGGCGCTGAACCCGTTCATCGGCTACGACAAGGGCAGCGAGATCGTCAAGGACGCCGCGGCCAGCGGGCGCACGCTGCGCGAGGTCGCGCGCGAGCACGGCGTCGACGAGGCGACGCTCGACGCGGCGCTGGACCTGCGCAGGATGGCCGCCGGCTCGGCCGCGGACGGCGGATGAGCACGGTCGGCGGCTTGCAGCGCGCTTGACGGAACCCGACGCGGAGCCGCGCCCCGGGCACGCGCCGGCGATCGCATTCGCGGGCGCGCTGACGATCGCGTTCTCGGCGATCCTCGTCCACCAGGCCGACGTCCATCCCGCCACCGCCGCCGTCTACCGCTGCGCCTACGCCGTGCCGGTGCTCGGCCTGCTCGCCTGGCACGAGCGGCGCCGCTACGGAGCGCGCGCCGGCGGGCAGCAGCGGCTCGCGCTGGTGGCCGGCCTGTTCTTCGCGGCCGACCTGATCTTCTGGCACCAGGCGATCGCCGACGTCGGCGCCGGGCTGGCGACGGTGCTCGGCAACCTGCAGGTCGTGATCGTCCCGTTCGTCGCCTGGGCCGTGCTCGCGGAGGCGCCCGGCCGGCGGATCGTCGCCGCGCTGCCGCTCACGCTGATCGGCGTCGTGCTGATCTCGGGCGCGCTGGAGGACGGCGCGTACGGTGCCGAGCCGGCGCGTGGCGTGCTGTTCGGGGTCCTGACCGCGATCGCCTACGCCGGCTTCATCCTGACCCTGCGGCACGGCAACGAGGACCTGCGCCGTCCGGCCGGCCCGCTGTTCGACGCGACCTGGGTCGCCGCCGCCGCGTCACTTGCCGCCGCGCTGTTGCTCGGCGTCGACGACCTCGCCCCGAGCTGGCCTTCCGCCGGTTGGCTGGTGCTGCTCGCGCTCAGCTCGCAGGTGCTCGGCTGGCTGCTGATCTCGATCTCGCTACCGCGGTTGCCGGCGGCGCTGACGTCGGTGATCCTCACGATCCAGCCCGTCGGCTCGGTCGTGCTCGGGATCGTGCTGCTGAGCCAGGAGCCGAGCGTGCTCCAGCTCTGCGGCGCGGCGTGCATCCTCGCGAGCCTGGTCTCGGTGGCCGCGGGCCGGCGCGTTCAGGCGCCGGCGTCGTAGCCCGCGACGAGGCGCTTGGGCGCCACCAGCCGCCAGGCGTCCTCGACCAGCTCGCGCAACGCGTCGCGGTCCGACGACCGCGAGCCGCACGAGCACGTAGGCGTAGCCGTCGTAGTGCGGCGTGGTGAAGAAGACGTCGGGCTCGCCGCGCAGCAGCGCCTCCTTGTCCTCGAGGTCGACGACGCGGATGACGAGCGTCTCGCCGTCCTCCTTCATGCGGCAGAAGGACTTCTTGCGCACCTTCAAGCAGGGCGTGCGGAACCACGTGCCCTCCTCGACCTCGGGCAGGGCCTGCCCCGCGGCGACGACGTCGGACCAGTCCGGCATCGGTGCAGCGTACGGGTGGTGAACGTCAACTGCGGCATTAATGGGGGAGGGTTCCGGTGTGGGGCGCGAGCCCGGGCGACTGACCCCCATATCGAGGGGTCAAGTCGCCCGGGAGCCGCCACGGCACCTCGAACCCTCCCCTTCAACGCCGCAGTTGACGTTCTCCCACGCTCAGGGAGCCAGCCGCTCGGCGACCCAGCCGTCGTCCGCGCGCACATGGCGGATGCGGTCGTGCAGCCGGTTCGGCCGCCCCTGCCAGAACTCGACCACCTCCGGACGCAGCAGGTAGCCGCCCCAGTAGGCCGGCCGTGGCACCTCGTCCGGATAGCGCGCGCCGAACTCGACCACGCGCTGCTCGAGCGTCTCGTAGTCGGGGAGGACGGTGCTCTGCAGCGATGCCCACGCGCTCAGCCGGCTGCCGTACGGACGGCTCGCGAAGTAGGCGTCGGACTCCTCGTCGGACAGCTGCTCGACCGGCCCCTCGAGCCGGATCTGGCGCTGGAGCGCGTGCCAGTGGATCGCGACCGAGGCGAACGGGTTCGCGGCCAGCTCGCGGCCCTTGCGGCTCTCGCGGTTGGAGTAGAAGCTGACGCCGCGCTCGTCGATGCCGCGCACGAGCACCATCCGCACCGAGGGGCGGCCGTCCGCCGTCGCGGTCGCGAGCGCCGCCGCCTCCGGCTCCTCCACGCCCTCGGCGCGAGCGAGCTCGTACCAGGCTCTCACCTGCTCCAAGGGGCTCACATCGCCATCGCCACGTACTTCGTCTCCAGGTACTCGTCGATCCCCTCCTTGCCGCCCTCGCGCCCGAAGCCGGACGCCTTGACGCCGCCGAACGGCGCCGCGGGGTTGGAGACGATCCCCTGGTTGAGCCCGACCATGCCGGTCTCGAGCCCCTCGATCACGCGGAACGCGCGCTTGAGGTCGGAGGTGTACACGTAGGCGACGAGGCCGAACTCGGTGTCGTTGGCCGCGGCGACCGCCGCCTCCTCGTCGTCGAACCCGATCACCGGCGCGACCGGGCCGAAGATCTCCTCCTTGAGCAGCCGCGCGTCGGCGCTGACGCCGGCCAGCACCGTCGGCTCGTAGAAGTAGCCGGCGCCGTCGCGCGCCGTGCCGCCGAGCACCGCCTGCGCGCCCTTGCCGGTCGCGTCGCGCACGAGCTCGTCCACCTTGTCGCGCTGCGTGCCGTCGATCAGCGGGCCGACCTTGACGTCCTCGCCGGTGCCGCGGCCGACCTTCATCGCGCCCAGCTTGGCGGCGAGCTTCTCGGTGAACTCGTCCTGCAGGCGCTCGGCGACGTGGAAGCGGTTCGCGGCGGTGCAGGCCTCGCCGATGTTGCGCATCTTGGCGATCACGGCGCCCTCGACGGCGGCGTCGACGTCGGCGTCGGCGAAGACGAGGAACGGCGCGTTCCCGCCCAGCTCCATCGAGGTGCGCAGCACGCCCGGCGCCGACTGCTCGATCAGCTTGCGGCCGACCTCGGTCGAGCCGGTGAACGTGAGCTTGCGCAGCCGCGGGTCGGAGAGGATCGGCTTGGAGACGTCGCTCGGACGAGGACGAGGTGACGACGTTGAGCACGCCGGCCGGGAGCCCCGCCTGCTCGAGGATCTGGGCCAGCGCGAGCATCGACAGCGGCGTCTGCTGCGCCGGCTTGATCACCATCGTGCAGCCCGTCGCGACGGCCGGGCCGATCTTGCGCGTGCCCATCGCCATCGGGAAGTTCCACGGCGTGATCGCGTAGCACGGGCCGACCGGCTGGCGCATCGTGATCAGCCGGCCCTGGCCGTTGGGCGCGGTCGCGTAGCGACCCTCGATCCGCACCGCCTCCTCCGCGAACCAGCGGAAGAACTCGGCGGCGTAGGTGATCTCCGCCTTGGACTCGGCCAGCGGCTTGCCCATCTCGAGCGTCATCACGAGCGCGAGGTCGTCGGCACGCTCGGTGATCATCGCCCACGCGCGGCGCAGGATCTCGCCGCGCTCGCGCGGCGGGTGCGCCGCCCACTCGGCCTGCACCGCGGCGCACGCGTCGAGCGCCGCCGTCGCGTCAGTCGGGCGTGGCGTCGGCGACCTCGGCGAGCGTCTCGCCGGTCGAGGGATCCTCGACCGCGAGCGTCGCTCCGCCGCTCGCGTCGCGCCACTCGCCGCCGATGAACAGCTGCGTCGGCACCGCCTCGACGGCGGTCTGCTCCTGCGTTGCGGTGATCGTGCTCATGCGGCGACCGTCTCCGTTCCGAGTTCTTGCGAGATTGCGACGTCCAGCGAGTAGTCGATCGGCAGCACGATCAGCGACGGGACGTCGAGGTCGAGCGCGCGGCGCAGCGTCGGGCTGAAGTCGTCGACCGCCTCGATGCGCCACGCCGGCATGCCGAACGCTGCGGCCAGCGCGACGAAGTCGGGGTTGCTGAAGTCGGTGCCGAAGTGGCGCCCGAACTTCTTGTCCTGCTTCCACACGATCGAGCCGAACTGGTGGTTCTCCCAGATCACGTTGACGATCGGCGTGCCGATCCGCACGGCGGTCTCCAGCTCCTGCACGTTCATCAGGAAGCCGCCGTCGCCGTTGACGGTGACGACCTTGCGCTCGGGGTACACGAGCTTGGCGGCGATCGCGGTCGGCAGCGCGATGCCCATGCCGGCCAGGCCGTTGGCGATGAAGACCGTCTCGGGCTCGTGCGCCGGGAACATGCGCGCGATCCAGAGCTTGTGCAGGCCGACGTCGGAGACGAGCATGTCCTGCGGACGCGAGCGCCTGGCGGATCTCCCACAGCGCGCGCGGCGGCTGCATCGGGAAGTCGTCGTCGCCGCGGCCCGCCTCGAAGCGCCCGAGCACGATGTCGTTCAGGCGCGACGGCGTCTCGGCACCCGTGCTGAGCTCGCGCAGCTCGACCGCCAGGCGCGAGAGGATGTGGTCGAGGTCGCCGATCAGGTCGACCGCGGTCATGAAGTGCTCGTCGACCTCGACCGCGACCGTGTCGATGCAGACGATCTGCTTGTCGCGCTCGGGGTTCCAGTTCTTCGGCGAGTGCTCGACGAGGTCGTAGCCGACGGTGATCACGACGTCGGCGTCCTCGAAGCCGGCGAGCGCGTAGTCGCGCGACTGCAGGCCGACGGTGCCGAGCGCGCGCGGGTCGCGGTAGTCGAGCAGGCCCTTGCCCATGAACGTCTCCGCCACGCCGATCCCGGTCGCGCGCGCGAACTCGCGCAGCGCGGCGGCCGCGCCGACGCGCGCCACGCCGTTGCCGGCCAGCACGATCGGGTGCTCGGCCGCCCGGATCAGGCTCGCCGCCTCGAGCAGCTCACGCTCGCTCGGCTCGGGCCTGCGCACGCCCAGCTGCGCGGGCAGCGGCTGTGCGTCGACCGTCTCGGCCATCACGTCCTCGGGCAGCTCGATGTGCGTCGGCCCGGGCTTCTGCGCCTGCGCCTGCTTGAACGCCTTGCGCACCACCTCGGGGATCACGCGCGAGGAGTTCAGGCGCACGTTCCACTTCGTCACGGGCTTGAACATCGAGACGACGTCGATGTGCTGATGGGACTCCTTGTGCATCCGCTCGAGGTCGGCCTGGCCGGTCAGCGCGACCAGCGGCGAGTGGTCCAGGAACGCGTCCGCGACGCCGGTGAGCAGGTTCGTCGCGCCCGGCCCGAGCGTGCCGAGGCAGACTCCGGCGCGCCGCGTCAGGCGGCCGTACATGTCGGCCATGTAGGCGCCGCCCTGCTCGTGCCGGACGGGCACGAACGTGATCGAGGAGTCCTCGAGCGACTCGTTGAGGTCCAGCGTCTCCTCGCCCGGGATCCCGAACACGTGCTTGACGCCCTCGACCTCGAGGCACTCGACGAACAACTCAGACGCCTTGCGCTCCGCCACGCCACCCTTTCGCTACGTCGCAACTTCCGGCCGCCGACAGTGTCCGGCTACCTTAGGGGAGCTTCCCCCTCGGTCGATGGCTGGAAAACGCGCAACATTGTCGCTGGCCCTTGTTGTCGTCCTCGCCGGCGGCGCGAGCGCGGACGCCGCCAAGCGCTTCACGATCCGTGGCGCGGGGTTCGGGCACGGCGTCGGCATGAGCCAGTACGGCGCGATGGGGTACGCCTCGCACGGCTGGGACTACAAGGCGATCCTGGGCCACTACTACAGCGGCACCGATCTGAGCGTGCTCAAGGCCGCGCGCGACGTGCGCGTGCTGCTTCAGTCCACGAGCGGCTCGGCCGCCTTCTCGGGCGCGTCGGCCGCCGGCGGGCGCACGCTGTCGCCGGCCAAGACGTACCTGGCGCGCGGGCGCGCCGGGGGCCAGGTGGAGCTGCTCAGCGCGCGCGGGCGCTCGCTGGCGACGGTCGCGGCGCCGCTGCGCGCGACCGGACCGGGTCTCGCTCACGCTCAAGGGCCGCGCCGGCAACGGGCGCACCAACGGCACCTACCGCGGGGCGCTCGAGTTCCGCGGCGGCGCGCTCGGCGGCGTCAACGCGATCAACGCGGTCGACGTCGACGAGTACGTCAAGGGCGTGATCCCGCTCGAGTCGCCCGCCTCGTGGCCGATCGAGGCGCTCAAGGCGCAGGCCGTCGCGGCGCGCACCTACGCGCTCACGACGTCGAAGGGCGGCGCCGGCTTCGAGCACTACCCGGACACGCGCTCGCAGGTCTACGGCGGCGCCGGCGCCGAGCAGGCCTCGACCAACGCGGCGGCCGACGCGACCGCCGGGCAGCTCGTCACGTACGACGGCACGCCGGTGCCGACATACTTCTTCTCCACCTCCGGCGGCCGCACGGAGGACGTCGAGAACACCACGCTGGGCACCGAGCCGAAGCCGTGGCTCAAGTCGGTCGAGGACAAGTACGACAGCGTCTCGCCGAAGCACCGCTGGGGTCCGATCCGGATGGGCTATCGCGCTGCGGGACGCAAGCTGCGCGGCCTCGTGAAGGGCCGCTTCAAGGGCGTCAAGGTGGTCCAGCGCGGCTCCTCGCCGCGGGTCGTGGCGGCGGACGTGATCGGCTCGCGCGGGCGCACGCGCGTCAACGGCGCGACGCTGCGCGCGCGCTTCGGGCTGTTCGACTCGTGGGCGTACTTCACGGCGATCAGCACGCGGCCGACGGCTCCACCGGCCGAGGTCGACCCGGAGACGGGCGGCGTCGGCGGCCCGGTGATCGCGCGCGTGCCGGCGATCGCCGGCCTCGCGGGTCAGGTCCAGCCCGCGCGCAAGGGAGCGCGCCTGGACGTGCAGCGCCGGATCGCCGGGCGCTGGGTCACGGTCGAGGCGACCACCGCCCGGCGCAATGGCCGCTACCGCGTCGGGCTGCCCGCTGCCGGGCTCTACCGCGTGCTCCACCGCGGCGACGCGGGTCCCGCGGTGCGCGTGGGCTAGCGGCCCAGGAGCCGGCGCTCGAGCCAGTCGTTGCGGAAGGCGCCGCGCGGGTCGAGCCGCTCGACCAGACGCGCGAAGTCGGGCAGGCGCTCGTACAGCGGGGCGATGACCGCCGCGTCGGCGAGGAACAGCTTGCCCCAGTGCGGTCGCGCGTCGAACGGGGCGAGCGCGGCCTCGACCGCGACGAGCGCGCGTTCCACCGCCTCCTGATCGGGCTTCCAGGTGAAGTGGATGCCGATCGTGTCCTGCCCGTACTGCGGGCTCATCCACAGGCGATCGGCGGCGATCGTGCGGATCTCGCTCACCTGCAGCACCGGCCGGATCGCTGCGGAGACGCGCGCGCAGCGCGCGGATCGCCGCGGCGGCGTGCCGGCGCGCGAGCAGGTACTCCGACTGGATCTCCTCGCCGTTGCTGGGCGTGAAGCCCATGCGGAAGTGCGGCAGCCGCTCGGACCACGGGCCCGGGACGCCCAGCTGCGGCGTGCAGTTGACCGGGTCGAGGCCGAGGATCGGGTGCCGTTCGAGCGTCGCGGCGGCGCGCGCCGCACAGCTCGTCGCGCCGCTGCTCCGGCTCGTCGTCCACGCGCGCTCTTGACCCAGACCTGGTCGACGACGTCGTCCCAGCGCGTGAACACGCTCACGCTGTAGCCGCTCGCGCTGAGCTCGTCGAAGCGCTCGTACAGCGCCTCCCAGCCCAGGCCCTCGAAGACCCGCTGGCGCACCTCGTAGGCGGGTTCGACGTCGAGCGTGACGCGGGTGACCGCGCCGAGCGCTCCCAGCCCGACGACGAGGCCGTCGAAGTCGGCGTCGCCCCTGCTCGCCCTGATCAGCTCGCCGGAGGACGTCACCAGCTCGAGCCCTGCGACCGCTGTCGCGAGGTTGCCGTTGGCGTCGCCCGATCCGTGCGTCGCGGTCGCGACGGCGCCGGCGACCGAGATGTGCGGCAGCGAGGCGAGGTTGTGCAGCGCCACGCCTTCTGCCGCGAGCACCCCGGCCAGCGCGCCGTAGGAGACGCCGCCGCAGAATGAGACGGTGCCCGCCGCGTGGTCGACGTTCACCTCGGCGGGCAGGCGCGTCGAGCGACAGCAGCGCGGTCGAGTCGGCGATCGCGGTGAACGAGTGCCGCGAGCCGAGCACGCGCAGGCGCGGCGTGGCGGCGACGATCTCCTGCACCTCCTCGACGCTCGCCGGCCGGTGCAGCGCTGCCGGCCCGGTAGGCGTAGTTGCCGCCCCAGTTGAGCATCGGCACGATCGGCGGACCCTAGCTCCTCTGCTCCATCAACCATAGTTGACGAAACTGGCGTCTCCATCAACTATGGTTGATGACGTGAGCGATCCGGTGATCCCAGGCCCCGACGACCCGGCCGCGGCGCTCGCGGCGGTCGTGGCGCTGCGGCGGCTCGCCGACCGCCTCGAACGGGCCGCGGTGGCGCGGGCGATCGCCGAGGGATGGACCTGGGCGCAGGTCGCCGAGGCGCTCGGCGATCACCCCGCAGGCGGCCCACAAGCGGCTTGCCGCCGACGCCGATGAAAGGAACGACTGAGATGGGATTGAAGAGCCCCGTGCGCGACATCCGCACGATCAACAGGCTGCTGGGCGGCGCCGAGGCCGAGGCGCGGCGCAAGGGCGAGTCGCTGCCGGGCGCCGAGCACCTGCTGCTGGCGGCGCTCGCTCTCCCGGAAGGCTCGGCGCGGCGCGCCTTCGAGCGTGTCGGCGCCGACCCCGACCGGCTGGCGGACGCGATCGCCGCCCAGCACGCCGACGCCCTGGCCGCGATCGGCATCGAGGCGCCGGACGGACTCTGCGCTCGACGCGGCTCCCGGCGACGCGGCCGCCGCTCCCGGCGTCTACCGCAGCAACGCGTCCGCCAGGAGCGCGTTCCAGGCGGCTTCCGCGCTGGCCCGGTCGAAGCCGTCGTCCCCACTCGCCGGCGCCCATGTCGTGGCAGCGGTCGCCGAGATGGAGCACGGCACCGCGGTGCGCGCGTTACGCGTCATGGGCGTTGACCGCGCAGCCCTCGCCGCCGCCGCGCGCGAGGAGGCCCGCACGGAGCGGAGCTAGTGGGCTTGGATCAGCCCTCGTAGACGCGCGCCAGCGTCTCGGCGACGCAGACCGGCTTGTCGCCGCCCTCGCGCTCGAACGTGCACTCGATCGTGAGCTGCGCGCCCCCGGGACCGGCTCGAGGTGCTTGAGCTTCGCGTGCATGCGCACCCGCGCGCCAACCGGCAGCGGCGCCGGGAAGCGGACCTTGTTGAGCCCGTAGTTGACCGCGAACGCGAAGCCCTGCAGGCCGAAGATCTGCTCGTTGAGCATCGGCGCCAGCGCGAGCGTGTAGTAGCCGTGGGCGATCGTGCCGCCGAACGGCGTCGCCTTCGCACGCTCCGGGTCGACGTGGATCCACTGGTGGTCGCCGGTCACGTCGGCGAAGGAGTCGATCGCCGCCTGCGTCACCTCGTGCCAGTCGGACGTGCCGAGGTCGTCGCCCTCGGCCTGCTTGAGCTCGTCGAGCCCGGAGATCGTGCGCATGGTCGCGGACCATAACCTGTGCGGCGATGCCACAGCCACTGCTGCTCGCGGACACGCCGCACCTGCTCTACCGCGCCTTCTTCGCGCTGCCCGACTCGATCACCGGTGAGGACGGTCGCCCGGTCAACGCGCTGCTCGGCTCGGTCAACCAACTGCTGTGGTGCGTCGAGCGCTACGAGCCGCGCGCCGTCGTGTGCTGCTTCGGGCAGGAGTCCGCCACCTACCGGACCGACCTCTACCCGCCGTACCACGCCCATCGCCCGGCGATGCCCGACGACCTCGCGCACCAGTGGGAGCAGGCGCCGGCGCTCTACGAGGCGCTCGGCTGGACGGTCGCCGCGCACGATTCGCTCGAGGCGGACGACCTGATGCACGCCTACGCCGCGGCCGAGGTCGCGGCGGGCGGCCGCGCGCAGATCCTCACCGGCGATCGCGACATGTTCCAGTGCGCGCGCGACGGCGTCACGATCCTGCTCCAGCGCGCGCGCCAGGAGGGCCCCGAGGAGATGGACGCAAAGGCGGTCGAGCAGCGCTACGGGATCGCGCCGGCGCTGGTGCCGGACTTCATCGCGTTGCGTGGCGACCCGTCCGACGGCCTGCCCGGCGCGAAGGGGATCGGCGAGAAGACCGCGGCCGAGCTGCTGCGCCGCCACGGCAGCCTCGAGGCGACGATCGCAGCGGCGCATCCGCGAGCGTCCCGCGGTCCGGCGCGCCCTGCTCGAGCAGGGCGACGAGCTGCGCGCCTTCAAGGACATCGCGACATTGCGCGACGTCGACGTCGAGCGCCCCGCGGACCGCCCGACCGACCGCGCCGGCGGCGCCGCCGCCGCGAGCGCGCTGGGGCTGGGCCGGCTCGCAGAACGGCTCGCGGGCGACTAGGCCGAGTCCGGCGAAACCTGGTTGCGTCCCGCTTCCTTGGCCGCGTAGAGCGCCTTGTCCGCGCGCGCCAGCAGGTCGTCCGGCGTGTCGCCCGACCAGTGCGCCCAGCCGACCGAGACGGTCACGTCGAGCACCGTGCCGGCGGCCTCGATCGGACTCCCCTTGACGGCGGCGCGCAGCCGCTCCGCCGCGCGCAGGGCGCCCGCCTCGTCGGTGTCGGGCAGGATCGCGACGAACTCGTCGCCGCCCCAGCGGGCCAGCTCGTCGCCCGTGCGCATCCCGGCGGACGAGCCGGCGCGCGACCTCGATCAGCACCTGGTCGCCCGCCTGGTGGCCGTGGGTGTCGTTGATCGACTTGAAGTGGTCGACGTCGACGTGCATCAGCGCGAGCAGTCGGCCGTGACGCACGCACAGCGCGATCTCGCGCCCCAGCTGGTGCGCGCCGTGGCGGCGGTTCGCGAGCTGCGTCAGGTCGTCGGTGAGTGCCTGGCGCGCGAGCCGCTGGTTGGCCTCGCGCAGCGCGTCGTGCAACCGCTTGACACGTAGCGCGGCCATCACGCGCGCGTCGAGCTCGGCGGGATCGAACGGCCTGCGCAGGTAGTCGTCCGCGCCGCGGCGTAGCGCCTCGACCAGCAGCTCGGGATCGCTCGAGTCGGTGAGCATGATCACCGGCACCGCGGCCAGCTCGTCGACGGCGCGCAGCTGGTCGAGCACGGTCATGCCGCCGACGCCGGCCAGCTCCTGGTCGAGCAGCACGACGTCCGGCGGCTCCGTGCGCGACCAGCTCGAGCGCCTGCTCGGCGTCGGCCGCGCCGACCACCCGGTGCCCGCGCTCGCCGAGCCGGCTCAGCAGCTCGGCGCGCGTCGTGTCAGACGTCTCCGCGACAAGCACGAGGTGTGGCGAGGTTGCGGCCATCCTCACTGGTAACGGCATCTACGGTGCGAACTTGACGGTTAGCACGTCACCGTCGGCAATACGGTAGTCGCGTCCCTCGAGCCGCAACACGCCGCGGTCCCGTGCAGCGGCGTAACCGCCCGCGTCGACGAGCGCCTCCCAGCCGATCACCTCGGCGCGCACGAACCCGCGCTGGATGTCCGAGTGGATCGAGCCCGCGGCGTGCCAGGCGGTCAACCCGCGGCGCAGGTGCCAGCTCTGCGCGGGCTTGTCCTCGCCGGCGGTGAAGAACGCGATCAGGTCGAGCAGGCCGAAGGCGCCGCGCACCACGCGGTCCAGCCCGGTCTCGCCGACGCCCAGCTCCGCCCGCATCAGCGTCGCCTCGTCGCCGTCGAGCTCTGACAGCTCGGCCTCGATGCGCGAGGAGATCGCCACCGCCGCGGCGCCGACGGCCGCCGCATGATCGGCCACCACCGCGGGCACCGCGTCGTCGCCCTCGTCGACGTTCGCGACGTACAGCACCGGCTTGCCGGTCAGCGGCGAGAGGTTGCGCAGCGCCGCCGGTGCGGCGTCCGGCACGGGCACGGTCCGCGCCGGCTCGCCGCGCTGCAGCGCGCCGATCACGGCGGCGAGCCATGCCTCCTCCGCGATCGCGGCCTTGTCGCCGCCGCGTGCCTCGCGCACGACGCGGGCGTGGCGTCGCTCGGCCGCCTCGAGATCCGCGTATACGAGCTCGGTCTCGATCGTCTCCATGTCGGCGGCCGGGTCGACGCGGCCCTCGGGATGGATCACCGCCTCGTCGCCGTGGCAGCGCACGACGTGGAGCAGGGCGTCGGTCTCGCGGATGTTGGCGAGGAACTGGTTGCCGAGGCCCTCGCCCTTGTGCGCGCCGGCGACGAGGCCCGCGATGTCGTGGAAGTCGATCGTGTCCGGCACCAGGTTCGACGCGCCGACCGTGTGCGCGACGGCGTCCAGGCGCGGGTCGAGCACCGGCACGACGGCGATGTTCGGCACGATCGTCGTGAACGGGTAGTTGGCGGCTTCGGCGCCGGCGCGCGTGAGCGCGTTGAAGAGCGACGACTTGCCCGCGTTGGGCATGCCGACGATGCCGATCTTCACCGCCCGAGGCTCCCGATCGCGGTGCCGAGCAGCGCCCCGGCCGCGACGTCGGACGGGTAGTGGACCCCCAGGTAGAGACGCGACGCCCCCATCGCGACCGCGCCCGCGTACAGCGCGCCCGGCGGCAGCAGGCGGCCGAACGCGCGCGCGGCGGCGAAGCTCGAGGTCGCGTGCGAGGAGGGGAACGAGAGGCCGGTCGGCGTCGCCATCAGGTGCGGCAGGTCCTCGACCACCGGCCGGTGCCGGCCGACGGCCATCTTGATCGACGTCGAGATCATGTACGCGCCGCCGACGCATGCGGTTGCGTGCGCCCAGCGCCCCCGGTGGCGGGCGTCCAGCGCCGTTCCGAGCGCTCCGGTCGCGAGCCACACCGCGCCGTGCTCGCCCATGCGCGAGTACGACCGCACCCAGCGCACGGTCGCGGGCGTGCGCGCGATGCCGCGGACGTACCGGTAGATCGCCAGGTCGAGTGCGTTTGCGCGGACGCGGAGGCTCCGCAAGGGACTAGAAGCCGACGCGGTGCTCGTCGGACTCGACGCGCAGGTAGACCACCTGCGCGAGATCCAGCACGACGGCGCCGTCGGTCGCCTCGACCTCGCGCCAGCCGCCGTTGGCCGTTCCCTGCGAGAGCGCCGTGCGCAGCTCCTTCAGCTGGTCCTCGGTGACGCGCAGGGAGAGCACCTGGCCGCCCTGGAAGCCGATCGCCGCTCGTCTCGCGTTCATGCCTGAAAGGTAGCGGGCTCGATCAGCTCGGTCAGCACACCGGCGCCGGTCGACGGATGCAGGAACGCGACGCGCGCGCCGCGGATGCCGATCCGCGGGCGCTCGTCGATCAGCCGCACGCCGCGCTCGCGCAGCTGCGCGAGCGCCTGCTCAATGTCCGCCACGCCGTAGGCGACGTGATGCAGGCCGGGGCCGCGCGCGGCGAGGAACCGCCCCACCGGCGTGTCCTCCGCGAGCGGCGCCAGCAGCTCGACGTGACTCTCGCCGACGTCGAGCAGCACCGCCTCGACGCCCTGCTCGGGCAGGGTCTCGCGGTGCGCGACGGGCATGCCGTAAGTCCGCTCGTGCAGCGCGAGCGCCGCATCGAGGTCCGCCACCGCGACGCCGATGTGGTCGATCCGTCCGAACACGCGCTCGGGAGCGGTCACCGCGTCGCAGCCTCGCCGTGCGCGTAGCGTTGATCGCCAACGGGCGTCGGGCTCCGGGCTCGATCCCGAGCCGCTCGTGCGCGCGATGCGCTCGCGCGGCGCCGAGGTGAGCGTGTTCGGCTGCGAGGAGCCCGACCTCGAGCGCGCGGCCGCGGGCGAGCCCGAGCGGCTGGTGGTCGCCGGCGGCGACGGCACGGTCGCCGCGGTCGCCGAGCTGGCGGGGCGCCTGGACGTGCCGCTCGGCGTGATCCCCGGCGGCACCGCGAACGACTTCGTGCGCACCTCCGGGCTGCCGCCCGACCCGGTCGAGGCCGCTGAGCTGGCGGTGACCGGCGACGACGCTGCGCCGGCTCGAGCTCGGCCGCCTGGGTGACGGGCGCCCGTTCGTCAACGTCGCGAGCGCCGGGCTCGCCTCGGTGGCGGCACGCCGTGCGTCGGCGCTCAAGCCGCTGCTGGGGCCGCTCGCCTACGCGGTCGGCGGGCTGCGCGCCGCGGCGACCGCGACGCCGCTGCGCTGCTCCATCCGCGCCGGCGGGGAGCCCGTCTTCGCCGGCGACGCGTGGCAGGTGATCGTCGGGGTGACCGGCGCGTTCGGCGGCGGCTCGGAGCTCGGCGCGGCCGATCCTCAGGACGGCGTGCTCGACGTGGCGGTCCTGCCGGCCGGCTCGCGCGCCGGGCTCGCGCGCCGCGCATGGGGCATGCGGCGCGGGACGATCGCCGACCAGCGTGGCGTCGAGCACCATCGCGCCGCGGTGATCGAGGTCGAGCTGCCGGCGGGCACGGAGGTCAACGCCGACGGCGAGGTGCGCGAGCGCGGCATGGAGCGGATGACGGTCGAGCGCTCCGCCTACGCGCTCGTGGTGCCCGGCTAGCTCAGGCGCGGTCTCGCGCGCGGGCGCCTCTGCGGCCACGACGCGCAGGCCGTTGGTCGCGCGCTTGACGCGCGGGGTGCCGCCCATGATGCGGTCGATGTCGGGACGTTCGAGCACCTCGTTGCGCAGCAGCCCGCGGCCATCTCGTCGAGCTTGTCGCGGTGCTCGCCGATCAGCCGCGCGGCCGCGCGCTTGGCCTCGTCGGTCAGGTGCTGCTGCTCGTCGTCGCGCAGCTCGCGCGTGCGGTCGGAGACCTCGCCGCCGTGCGCCGAGACCTTGCGCGAGGTGATCGAGGTGCCCATCGCGTACTCGTGGATCATCGAGCGCGAGATCTCGGTCACGCGATGCAGGTCGTCGGATGCGCCGGTCGTGATCGCACCGAACACGATCTCCTCCGACACGCGCCCGCCCAGCAGCATCGTCATCATGTCGACCAGCTCCTCGCGCGTCTTGAGGTAGCGGTCCTCCTCGGGCAGGTTGAGCGTGTAGCCGAGCGCCCGGCCGCGCGGGACGATCGAGATCTTGTGCACGCGGTCGACGCCCGGCAGCAGCTCCGCGCAGAGCGCATGCCCCGCCTCGTGCCACGCGACCACGCGGCGCTCGTGCTCGTTGAGCGCGCGGCGCGACTGCATGCCGGCGATCACGCGCTCGAGCGCGGCGTCGAAGTCGTCCTGCAGGATCACCCGGCGGCGCGAGCGCGCGGCGGCGATCGCCGCCTCGTTGCAGATGTTGGCCAGCTCGGCGCCGGTCAGGCCCGAGGTCTGGCGCGCGAGCATGGCGAGGTCGCAGGACGACGCCAGCGGCTTGGAGCGCGAGTGCACCTTGAGGATCGCCTCGCGGCCGGCGACGTCGGGCGGTGAGACGAAGATCTGGCGATCGAAGCGGCCCGGCCGCAGCAGCGCGGGGTCGAGCTTGTCGAGCAGGTTCGACGCCGCGATCACGACGAGGTCGCCGCTCGAGTTGAAGCCGTCCATCTCGACGAGCAGCTGGTTGAGCGTCTGCTCGCGCTCGGAGTTGTTGTCAGAGCCGCGAACGCCGCCGACGGCGTCGAGCTCGTCGATGAAGATGATCGCCGGTCGCGCCTTGCGCGCCTCGGCGAACAGGCGCCGGATGCGGGCGGCGCCGAGCCCGGCGAACATCTCGACGAACGAGGCCGCGGACTGGGAGAAGAACTCCGCGCCCGACTCGCCCGCGACCGCCTTGGCGAGCAGCGTCTTGCCGGTGCCGGGCGGGCCGTGCAGCAGGATCCCCTTCGGGCACGTGGGCGCCGAGCGCGTGGAAGCGGGCGGGATCGCGCAGGAACTCGACGACCTCGGTCAGCTCGGCCTTGGCCTCGTCCGCGCCGGCGACCTCCGCCCAGCCGATCGACGACGACGACTCCGGCTCGATCCGCTTCGGCTTCGTCCGCGGCATCAGCTTCAGCGTGCGCCAGATGAAGAACACCAGCAGGCCCATGAAGATGATCGGCGCCCACGTGATGATCCAGCTCTCGATCTGGTACCACTGCGGGAACCCGACGGCTTCAATGCTCAGCATTCACCGAGTATGCCTCGCGCGGGAGCGAGGAAAATGGGGTCTCGGCCCTATTCAGCGGATGTTCGATGCTCCTCGGCGCGCAGGATCTCGTCCAGCGCGGCGCGGCCGACCTCGAGCTGGTGCTCGTCGGGCTCGCGCGTGCCGACGAGGCGCTGGATCTCGAAGCCGGGGCGCTTGAGCATGCGCGCCGTGCGCGTCTCGGCGTGGCGCTCGCTCCAGGCGAACACCTCGACCGCTACGGCCGACGACGCCAGCGCGACCGCTCCCGCGGCCAGCGGGCCGGGACGCTCGACGACGCGCCGCAGCAGCAGCGTTCCCGCCAGGTTGGACGCGAGCATCGGCGCGACCAGGTGCGAGCCGCAGCGGTCGTGCTCCTTGGTCGCGTCGGCGGCGTCCTCGTCGTCGGCCTCGTAGGCGCCGATCGCCTTGTGCTCGACGCCGTGGTAGGCGGCCAGGTCGCCGCCGCGCAGCGCGAACAGCGCCGGCATGAAGCCGACGATCGCCGCCGCGGCCTCGCCGCCGGCACCGCGCACGCGCCGGCGCAGCAGCGTGCCGCCGACGGAGGCGCCGGCAGCGACCGCGACCACGCCCGGGTCCTGGAACGGCAGCCGTGCGGCGGGCAGCGCGCGCTTGACCAGCGGGATCACGACGAACGCCTCGGCGAGCCGGACGATGCCGCGCACGCCGGGCACCGAGTCGGTCGCGCGCAGCCGCGGCTTGCGTCCCGAGGCGACCTCGATCGCGCCGGCGTCGTTGCGCACCGCTGCGGCCCAGTGGGTCGGGCCGTGGACGAGCAGGCCGTTGCGCAGCGCCATCCCGCCCAGGCGCAGCTTTGCTTGCGGTTCGGTCACGTCAACAATCTCCTCGGCAGGTCGGCGAAGAACTCGGTCGCAAAGCCGATGTCGCGCACGTCCAGGCGCTCGTCGGCGGCGTGCATCAGCGGCCAGGACGTGTACAGGTCCTGGTGGCGCTGGGGGAAGAAGCCGTACGCCACGCAGTCCGGGAAGGCGGCGCGAAACCAGCGCGAGTCGGTGAACGCCGGCATCATCGTCGGGACGGCCTCGGCGCCCGGATCGGCCTCGCTCAACCACGCGGCGATCGCGTCCATCAGCGGCGACGCGACCGGCGAGCGGTTGCCGACGATCTCCTCGCCGAACTCGAGCTCGAAACCGTCGGCGTCTCCGATCAGCTCGTGCGCACGGCGCTCGGCGACTGCGATCCCGAGACCCGGCGGCAGCCGGCAGTCGACGGCGAACTCGGCCCGCGCCGGGATCACGTTGATCTTCTCCCCCGCGGAGATCAGCGTCGGCGCGAACGTGGCGCCGAGCGTCGGCTCCAGCAGTGCGGCGAGGCGCGGCTCGACGGCTTGCACGCGCTCGACGGCGCTCTCCGGATCGGCGGGATCCTCCCCGAGCGCGTCGAGGAAGGCGCGTGCCTCGTCGACGACGTCGTAGCCGGCACGCCCGCGGCCGAGCCGCTCCAGCGCGGGGACCAGCTTGAGCAGCGCGTTGTCGGCGAGGCCGGGCACCGAGGCGTGGCCGGCACGGCCACGGGCGTGGACGCGGAAGCGGACCGTGCCCTTCTCGGCGCAGCAGACGCCGTAGAGCCGGCGCTCGCCGTAGGGCATCACGGCGCCGCCGCCCTCGTTGATCAGCCAGTCGACGCGTGCCGCGTCGGGGCGCTGCTCGGTGAGCCATTGCGCCCCGAGCCGGCCGCCGGTCTCCTCGTCGACGACGGCGATCAGCTTCAGCTCGCCCCGCTGTGGTCGCCAGCCCGCGCGCACGAGCTGCGCGGCGGCGACCGCCTCCGCCGCGGTCTGGGCCTTCATGTCGAACGCGCCGCGGCCCCACAGCGCACCGTCGTGGACCTCGCCCGACCACGGGTCGTGGCGCCAGTCGGCCGGGTCGGCGAGCACCGTGTCGACGTGCGAGAGGTAGCCGAGCACCGGGCCATCGCCCTCGCCGCGGACGCGCGCGATCAGGTTCGGCCGCTCGGGATTCTCGGCGCACAGCAGCTCGCATTCGAGCCCGGCGTCCTCGAGGTACTGCTTCAGCCATTCCTGGCACGCGCGCTCGTTGCCGGGCGGGTTGACGGTGTCGAAGCGGATCAGCCGCGCGAGCACGTCGATCGCCTCTTCCTGCAGGTCCATCGGGGGATCATGGCAGCGGGCCACCGGCGCCCACGACCGCGAGCCCCGCCAGCGCGCCGCCGCCCAGCGCCCAGAGCGGCGGGCGACCGAGCGCCAGCAGGGCGGCCGCGGCGGCCAGCACGACCGCCTGCCACCACTCCCCGAGCGCGGCGGCCAGCGGCACCGCCGCGCCGAGGATCGCGCCGACCGCGGCCGGGCCGGCGCCGTCGAGGAACGCGCGCGCCATCCGGTTGTCGCGCAGCCGGGCGAAGCGCCGGCCGCCGAGGGCGATCGCCAGGAACGACGGCGCGAAGGCGATCGCGGCGGCGAGCAGCGCCCCGCCCAGGCCGGCCGCGGCCCAGCCGACGAGCGCGACGGTGTGGACGACCGGCCCGGGCGTCAGCTGACCGAAGGCGACCGCGTCGAGGAACTCCGTCTCGGTCATCCAGCCGTGCCGCTCGACGGCGTCCTCCTGCATCAGCGGGATGATCACGAAGCCGCCGCCGTAGGACAGCGCGCCGACCTTCAGCGCGGTCCAGGCCAGCCCGGGCAGCGTCGCCGCCGCGGCGATCAAGACCGGCCACGCGTGCAGCGCGGCGTCGCGCGCGGCGGCGCCAGGCGAGCTCCAGCAGGCCGGCGGCGAGCAGCACGATCACGACGTAGGGGCCGGCGAGCACCGTGGCAGCGAAGCCCGCGGCGATGTAGGCCGGCGCGCGCGCGTCGCGCCGCCCGGTGAGCGACGCGCGACCGAGCGCGATGCCCGCCTGGACGACGATCGCGACGACGGCCGCGCCGGCTCCCGCACCGATCGCGAGGATCCAGCGCGGCGGCTCGTCGCCCAGCGCCAGCGCCGCGATCGCGAGCACCATGAGCAGTCCCGGGACGATGAAGCCGAGCCCGCCGATCAGCGCGCCGCGCAGCCCGCCGACGCGCTGCGCGCAGTAGATCGCGAGCTGCGTGGACGCGGGGCCGGGCAGCAGCTGGCAGGCGGCGTTGGCGTCCTCGAACTCGCGCGCGTCGATCCAGCCGCGCCGCTCCACCACGAGCTCGCGCAGCAGCGCGATGTGCGCGGGCGGGCCACCGAAGCCGATCAGCCCGAGGCGGCCCCATTCGCGCAGGACTGTGGGCAGCGAGGCGAGAACAGGGCGGAGAGTACGTGGCCTGCGCGCGCTGCGCCGGTGACCGCAACCGCCGCCCGTGACCGCCGCGCGCTTTACCTTCTGTCGCATGGACCAGCTGTTCGAGCCCGAGCCGCCGGAGGAGGGGCGCCCCGAGCCGCCGCCGCTCGACGGGCCGCTCGCGGCGCGCATGCGCCCGACGACGCTGGACGAGTTCGTCGGGCAGGAGCACCTGCTCGGCGAAGGCTCGGCGCT
Organism: uncultured Solirubrobacteraceae bacterium; assembly: GCA_963721315.1. Lineage (GTDB taxonomy): Bacteria > Actinomycetota > Thermoleophilia > Solirubrobacterales > Solirubrobacteraceae > DASQMT01. The sequence goes on along the minus strand of CAVRIU010000003.1, from coordinate 356,826 downwards.
GCGCACCGCGATCGAGTCCGGGCGGCCGCACTCGATGGTCCTCTACGGCCCGCCCGGGACGGGCAAGACGACGCTCGCGCGGATGACGGCCGAGCACGCGGACGCCGCGTTCGAGGAGCTCTCCGCGGTCAACGCCGGGCGACCGGAGGTGCGCGAGGTGATCGCGCGGGCACGCGAGCGCCGGCGCGGCGGCCGCCCGACGATCTTCTTCCTCGACGAGATCCACCGCTTCAACAAGGCCCAGCAGGACGCGCTGCTGCCGGCGGTCGAGGAGGGGCTCGTGACGCTCGTCGGCGCGACGACCGAGAACCCGTACTTCGAGGTCAACTCAGCCCTGCTCAGCCGCACGCAGGTCTACGAGCTGCACGCCCTGGAGGCCGCCGACGTGGAGGGGCTGCTGCGGCGGGCGCTCGACGCCGGCGAATGCGGCGGCGCGACGGTCGACGACGACGCGATCGCGTTCCTCGCCGCGCGCTCGGGCGGCGATGCGCGCGCCGCGCTCAACGCGCTGGAGCTGGCCTGCGAGACCGCGTCGCGCGCGGGCGAGGGGCGCGTCACGGTCGCCGACGCCGAGGACGCGATGCAGCGCAAGGCCGTGCTGTACGACAAGGACGGCGACCAGCACTTCGACTTCATCTCCGCCTGGATCAAGTCGACGCGCGGCTCGGACCCCGACGCGTCGCTGTACTACCTGGCGGCGATGCTGGAGGGCGGCGAGGACCCGCGCTACATCGCCCGCCGCATGATCGTGCTCGCCTCCGAGGACATCGGCAACGCCGACCCGCACGCGCTGCCGCTGGCGACCGCCGCCGCCCATGCGGTCGAGCACGTCGGCTTCCCGGAATGCCAATTCGCGCTCGCCCAGGCGGCGATCTACCTGTCGCTCGCACCGAAGTCCAGCGCCGCGAAGCGGTCGATCTTCGCGGCACGCGCGCACATCGCGAAGGCGGGCTCCGAGCCGGCGCCCGACCCATTGCGCTCGGCGCGCGTTCCCAGCCGCGCAGCGCACCGGGCGTGGCGTCGGCTACGAGAACCCGCACGACGAGCCCGGCCACGTGAACGATCAGGAGCACCTGCCGGAAGGGCTCGAGGGACTGCGCTTCTACGCGCCCGACGACGCCGAGCCGGCGCTGCGCGAGCGCCTGGCGGAGCTGCGGCGGGCGCGTGGCCGCGAGCCTTGACGCTCTACGACCGCATCGGCCGCTCGTACGTCGCGACGCGGGCGGAGGACCCGCGCATCGCCGCGGTCATCCACGCCGCGCTGGGCGACGCCCGGACGGTGCTCAACGTCGGTGGCGGAGCGGGCGCGTACGAGCCGCGCGACCGCGACGTCACCGCCGTCGAGCCGTCCGCGGTGATGCGCGCCCAGCGCCCGCCCGGACGCCGCCCCCTGCATCGACGCACGCGCCGAGGCGCTGCCGTTCGGCGACGGCTCGTTCGACGCCACGATGGCGGTGCTGTCGGATCATCACTGGGAGGACCGGCTCGCCGGGCTGCGCGAGCTGCGCCGCGTCGGGCGGCGCGCGGTCGTGTTCCAGTGGGACCCGGCGTTCTCGGACGCGTTCTGGCTCACGCGCGACTACCTGCCTTCCTTCCCCGGGACGCAGGGCATCTCGCTGGCCGAGACCGAGGCTGCGCTCGGGGCCACGCGTTCGGTGCCGGTCCCGATCCCGCACGACTGCCGCGACGGCTTCCTGATGGCCTACTGGCGCCGCCCGGAGGCCTACCTCGACCCCGAGGTGCGGGTGAACATCTCGGTCTTCGCGCTGCTGCCGCCGGCCGAGGTCGCCGCGATGGTCGCCACGCTGCGCGCAGACCTCGAGAGCGGCGCCTGGGCGCGGCGCAACGCGGCGGTCCTGGAGCTCGACGAGCTCGATTTCGGTTACCGCGTGCTCGTCGCGGAATGAGCGCCGGCAAGCCGCGCCGACGTCGATCGCCGGATCGGCCGGCTGGCATCACGCCGGCGCAGTTGCGTCGCCGCCGCTCCGCCGCGCAGCTGCTCGCCGGCGCGGCACGTCGGCTCCGCCCAGCGCGGCAAGTCCGCCGCGACGTCCCGCGGGCGCGGCAACGCGTCCGCCCGCGGACAGGCCGCGGCTCGACCCGGCCGGCGCGGTGTCACACCTGCTCGCGGTCCAGGCGCAGGACCTGCGGTCGGCGCGGCTGGCGCTGCGCGCGCGTGGCGCCGCGCGCGACGCCGCCGAGGTCGACGCGGCGCTCACGGCAGACCGCTCGCTCGTCGCCGGCTGGTTGATGCGCGGCACGCTGCACCTCGTCGCGCGCGAGGACTACGGCTGGCTGCACGCGCTGACGGCGTCGCAGAGCGCGGCGACCTGCCGCCGCCGGCTGGCTCAGCTCGGCGGCGATGCCGACGCCGCCGGGCCCGTCATCGTGAGCGCGCTCGCCGCCGACGGACCGCTCTCGCGCGCGGCGCTCGGCGAGCGGCTCGCCGCCAGGGGAATCCGGACGGACGGTCAGATCCTGCCGCACCTGCTCGCGCTCGCCGCCGCCGGTGGCGAGGTCCTGCTCGGACCCGTGCGCGACGGCAGGCTGTGCTTCGCACACGCGCGCGACTGGCTGGGAGCGCCCGTGCGTCCGCTCGACGGCGACTCCGCGCCGGCAGAGCTCGCCCGCCGCTACCTGCGCGCGCACGGGCCGGCGACGGCGGGCGACCTCGCGAGCTGGTCCGGCCTCGCGCTACGCGATGCCCGCGCCGGCCTGGAGGCGATCGCCACGGAGCTCGAGCAGACCGGCGAGCTGGTCGACCTCGCCCGCCGCCCGGCCGCGCCGTCGCAGCTGAAGCCGCGGTTGCTCGGCGCGTTCGACGACTACCTGCTCGGCTGGCGCGACCGCGCGTTCGCAGTCGCGCCGGAGCACGCGCGGCGCGTGCATCCCGGCGGCGGGATCCTGCGCGCGACCGCGTTGGCCAACGGTCGTGCCGTCGGCACGTGGTCGTGGCGCCGGGGCAGCGTCGCGATCGACCCGTTCGAGCCGCTGCCCGACCGCGTCGCCGCAGCGCTTAGCCGCGAGGCTCGCGATGTGGCGCGCTTCGAGCTAGACCACGAGGCCGTCGGGCGCGCGTGACGGAGCCGGCACGCGCACGACCGGCGCGGCCATCAGCCGGACGACGAATCCCGCAATGGTGTTGATCGCGACCACGATCGCGGCGACTCCGGCCTCGTCGATCTGGACCACACGGAGCAGCACGAGCACGGGGAAGATCGAGGCGACGAGCGACCCGAGGGCGGCCGGTTCGCGCTGGAGCAACAGCTTGAGGTTCTGCATGAACGCGAGCGTGCCCGACTCCGGCGACCCGGTCCATCACCTACAGGGGTGAGCGCGATCGCCGTAGTACCGTGGCTTACCTGATGCCGGCCGCCGCCTACGAGGGCAAGGAGTGCGTCTGCCAGTTCCGTCGCGGGATCTGCGACCAGACCTGCGTGAAGGGGATGCTGGAGACGCCGTTCTACATCGCCTGCCTGAAGCTGACCGGGCGGCGCTGCCTCGTCGTCGGCGGCGGTGAGATCGGGCTGGAGAAGGTCGAGGGCCTGCTCGCCTGCGACGGCAGCGTCGTGCTCGTGGCGCCCGCGGCGGTGCCGGAGCTGCAAGCGCTTGCGGCCGAGGGCTCGATCGAGTGGCTCAAGCGCGACTACGAGCCCGGCGACCTCGAGCGCACGTTCATCGCGATCGCCGCGACCGACGACACCGACACGAACATCCGCGTCTACGAGGACGCCGAGCGGCGCGCGATGCTCGTCAACATCGTCGACGTCCCGCCGCTGTGCAACTTCATCCTGCCGGCGATCGTGCGCACCGGCCCGCTCGCGATCGCGATCTCGACGGCGGGCGCCTCCCCGGCGCTGGCGAAGCGGATCAAGCGCCAGATCGCCGAGGAGTTCGGCGCCGAGTACGCGCGCCTGGCGATCATGCTCAACGACGTGCGCGGCTGGGCCAAGGGCACGCTGCCGACCTACCAGGACCGCAAGGCGTTCTTCGAGGCGATCGTCAACGGCGAGCCCGACCCGGTCGAGCTGCTGCGCGCGGGCGACGAGGAGGGCGTGCGCGCGCTGATCAAGGCCGCGCAGCAGTCGCACGCGCACGCCGTCGCGTGATCGACCTCGACGACGTCGAGCGTGCCGCGGCGCGGATCGACGGGATCGCGCACCGCACCCCGCTCGTCACCTCGCGCACGCTGGACGAGCGCACCGGCGCGCTGGTCCGGCTCAAGCCGGAGAACCTCCAGCGGATCGGCGCGTTCAAGTTCCGCGGCGCCTACAACACCGTCGCATCGCTCAGCCCGGAGGAGCGCGCCCGCGGCGTCGTCACCGCGTCGTCGGGCAACCACGCGCAGGCGCTCGCCCTGTCGGCCGCGCTGCACGAGATCCCGGCGACGATCCTGATGCCCGAGGACGCGCCGGCGTCCAAGGCGGCCGCGACCGAGGGCTACGGCGCGCGGATCGAGCGCTTCGATCGCTACTCGGCCGATCGCGAGGCGCTGATCGCCGAGTGGGCGGAGCGCGACGGGCTCACGGTCGTGCACCCCTACGACGACGAGCGCATCATGGCCGGCCAGGGCACCGCGACGCTCGAGCTGATCGCGGACGGCGGCGCGCTCGACCTGCTGCTCGTGCCGGTCGGCGGCGGCGGGCTGATCGCCGGCTCCGCCACCGCTGCGGCCGGATTGTGCCCGGGCTGCCGCGTCGTCGGCGTCGAGCCCGAGGCCGGCGACGACACCGCGCGCTCGCTCGCCGCGGGCGAACGGGTCGTGGTGCCGGTCGGCAGGACGATCGCCGACGGCCAGCAGATCGACACGCCGGGCGAGCTGACCTTCGCGGTGATGCGCGAGCGCGTCGCCGCCGTCGTGACGGTCTCGGACGCCGAGATCGTGGCAGCGATGCGCTTCGCGTTCGAGCGCCTCAAGCTGGTGCTCGAGCCCAGCGGCGCGTCCGCGCTCGCCGCGCTGCTGCACGGCAAGGTCGAGTGCGGCGGGCTGCGCACCGGCGTGATCCTGTCGGGCGGCAACATCGACGTGGCGCGCTTCCGCGAGCTGACGGGGCACTAGGCTCAGCGCCGTGCGCACCGCGATCCTCACGGTCTCGACGTCGGTCGCCAACCGCGACAGCGACGACCGCTCGGGGCCCGTGCTCGCGGGGCTGGCGGAGGCGGCCGGCTGCGAGATCGTCGAGATGGAGGTCGTGCCGGACGACTTCGCGCTGATCGAGGACCGCCTGCACCACTTCGTCGACGAGGGCTGCGACCTGGTCTTCACCACCGGCGGGACCGGCATGACGCCCGACGACATCACGCCCGAGGCGACGCGCGGGGTGATCCACCGCGAGGCGCCGGGGCTGGCGGAGGCGATGCGCGCGGAGGGGGCGCGCCACACGCCGCTGGGGATCCTCACGCGCGGGATCGCCGGCATCGCCGAAGCGACGCTGATCGTCAACTTCCCCGGCAGCCCGAAGGCGGTCGAGCAGCTCTTCCCCGTGCTCGCGCCGGTGCTCGAGCACGCGGTGCGGACCCTGCGGGGCGACTCCAGCCATGGCAACCAGCGCACCGGGGGATAGCTCCCCGGCGGTCGCGCTGGCAGGGGTCGGACGCGCCTACGGCGAGCGGGTCGCGCTGCGCGAGGTCTCGTTCACGCTGGCGCCGGGAGCGACCGTCGCGGTGTTCGGCGCCAACGGCGCGGGCAAGACGACGCTGCTGCGGATCCTCGCCGGCCTGTTGCGCCCGCACGCCGGCAGCGCCCGCGTGCTGGGCGCCGAGCTGCCGCGCGAGGCATGGCGCGCGCGCGGCCGGATCGGGCTGCTCGGCCACGACCCGATGCTCTACCGCGACCTCACGGTGCGCGAGAACCTGCGCTTCCACGCCCGCCTGCACGGCGTCGGCGCAGGAGCGCGCGGAGGCGCTCGTGCGAGCAGGTCGGCCTGGCCGCGCGCGCCGACGACCCGGTGCGCACGCTCTCGCGCGGGATGACCCAGCGCGCGGCGATCTGCCGCGCGGTGCTGCACGCGCCCGAGCTGCTGCTGCTCGACGAGCCGCTGGCCAACCTGGATCCCGGCGGCGCGGCGGCCGTGGCGCCGCTGATCGGCCGCGCGAGCGGTCCGGCGCGGGTGCTGATCTCGCACGCCGCCGAGCAGGGCCTCGCCGAGGCCGACCACGTGCTCGGGCTGCGCGACGGCCGGCAGGCGATCTGGGCGCCGGCGGCGCAGGTGCGAGCCGGCCGACGTGCGGAGCCTGTACGCGTGAGGACGACGGTCGCGGCGCTGATCCGCAAGGACCTGCGGCTGGAGCTGCGCTCGTTCGAGTCGGTGCCGGCGATGCTGATGTTCAGCGTCTCGACGTTCGTGCTGTTCCACTTCGGCCTCGACCGCGGCGCGCTCGACGGCGACCTCGCCGCCGGCGTGCTCTGGGTCACGCTGCTGCTGGCGGCGGTGCTGGGCATGAACCGGCTGTTCGTGGCCGAGCAGGAGCAGGGCGGCTTCGACGGCTTCCTGATGGCGCCGGTCGACCGCACCGCGCTGTTCGTGGCCAAGGCGCTGCGTGCTGTTCTGCTTCCTCGTCGCCGTCGAGCTGGTCGCGGTGCCGGCGTTCGTCGTGCTGCTGCTCGCGCCCGGGCGCCGGGCAGGCGCTGCCGGAGCTGCTCGCGGTGCTCGCTCTCGCCGACGCCGGGATCGCGGTCGTCGGCACGCTGATCGGGGCGCTCGGGGTGCAGACGCGCGCGCGCGACCTGATCGTCCCGCTGATCGCGCTGCCGCTGCTCGTGCCGGTCGTGATCGCCGCCGCGGAGGCGAGCGCGCCACTCTTCGAGGCGGCCGGCGCGGACCCGTTCCCCGGAGCGCTGGCTGCTGGTCCTCGGCCTCTATGATGCGGTCTTCGGGCTCCTCGCCTACGCCGTCTTCGACTACCTGCTGGAGGAGTAGCGCCGACAGACATGACCTTCGGTCGCGGGCTGCGCGCCCTCTCAATCGCCTCCGCCGTCCTGATCACGCGGCGCCTTCGCGCTCGTCTTCTTCTACGCGCCCAACGACGCCGACCAGGGCTTCATCCAGAAGATCTTCTACGTCCACGTGCCGATGGCGATCGTGGCGCTGTGCGGGTTCGTCGCCGGCGGCGTCTTCGCGATCCGCCACCTGCGCTCGGGCGACCGCGCGGACGACCTGCGCTCCTACGTGGCGATCCACATCTCGCTCGTGCTCGCCGTCGGCGTGCTGGTCACCGGCAGCATCTGGGCGCGCGCCGCGTGGGGCCACTGGTGGGTCTGGGACGAGCCGACGCTCGTCTCGTTCCTGATCGTGTTCCTGCTCTACGCCTGCTACCAGCCGCTGCGCTTCTCGATCGAGGATCCCGAGCGCCAGGCGCGCTACGCGTCCGTCTTCGCGATCGTCGCGGGCGCGTTCGTGCCGCTGAACTTCATGGCCGTGCGGATGGCCGAGTCGCTCGCGCACCCGCGCGTGCTGAGCACGACCGGCGGCGCGATGCCGGGCGACATGCGGCTCACCTTCCTGGTCGCGCTGGTCGGGATGGCGTGCCTGTTCGTGACGCTGTGGAAGTACGAGCTCGCCTCCAAGTCCGCCTCGATCCAGCTGCGCTCGCTCAAGCGCCGGCTCGCCGGTGACCGCGGGCTGGCGCCGCTCAACCGCAGCGCCGCGCCGCAAGAGCTCTGATGCCCGCGCTCCCGCTCGACGACGCCGGCCCGTACGTCGCCGCCGCCTACCTCGTCTTCCTCGCCCTGATCCTGATCTACGTCTCGATCATGGCGACGAAGCTGGGGCGGATCGAGCGCGAGATCGGCGAGCTGTCCGAGCTGGTCGCGGAGCGCGAGGCCGAGCCGGCGCCGGAGGAGGAGCGCGTGTGAGCGAGCTGCTGCTGCTCGGCACGTCGCACAAGACCGCGCCGCTGGCGGTGCGCGAGCGCGTCGCGCTGACCGACGGGCGCGCGGAGCAGTTCCTGCGCGAGCTGGCCGAGCATCCGGAGATCCGCGAGGCGGTCGTGCTCTCGACCTGCAACCGCACCGAGCTCTACGTGGTCGTGAGCGACCCGGTCGAGGCCGAGACGACGGTGCTGGGCATGCTCGCCCGCCAGGCGGGGCTGCGCCCGACCGAGCTGATCGACGGCATCTACGCGCACCGCAACTGCGACTCGGCGCGCCACCTCTACCGCGTCACGAGCGGGCTGGAGTCGATGATCGTCGGCGAGGCCGAGGTGCAGGGCCAGGTCAAGCGCGCCTACGAGGCGGCGCTCGCCGCGCGCACGACCGGGCCGCTGACGAACAAGCTGTTCCGCGCCGCGCTGGCGACCGGCAAGCGCGTGCGCAGCGAGACCGCGATCGGCGCCGGCGGAGCGAGCGTCGCGTCGGTGGCCGTCGAGGCGGCGCGCGCGCGCGCTGGGCGAGCTGGCGAGCCGCCACGTGCTGATCATCGGCGCCGGCGAGACCGCCGAGCTGACCGCGCGGGCGCTGGCCGAGCAGGGCGTCTCGACGATGTTCGTCGCCAACCGCCGGCGCGAGCGCGCGATCGAGCTGGCGCGCCGCTTCGGCGGCTCGACGATCTCCTTCGATGCGCTGCCCGCCGAGCTCGAGCGCGCCGACATCGTCGTCGCCTCGACCGCCTCCCCGCACGCGATCGTCGGCGCCGAGGAGCTCGCGCTCGTGACGGCCGCGCGCGGCGGGCGCCCGCTGCTGCTGCTCGACCTCGCGGTGCCGCGCGACATCGACCCGGACTGCGCCGCGCTGCCGGGCGTGACGCTGGTCGACATCGACGGGCTGCAGGCGCAGGTCGCGCGCACGCACTCCGAGCGCCGGATCGAGGCGCGGCGCGCCGAGGGGATCGTCGAGGAGGAGATCCAGGGCTTCGCCGGCTGGCTCGGGACGCTCGAGGTGCTGCCGACGATCGCGGCGCTGCGCGCGCAGGCCGACGAGCTCGTCGCCGAGCTGCTGGCCGAGAACGAGCAGCGCTGGGAGAGCCTCGGCGAGCGCGACCGCGCGCGCGTCGAGGCGATGCTGCGCGCCGCCGTCAAGCGACTCCTGCACGAGCCGACGCAGCGCGTCAAGGCGCTCGACGGCGACCGCCGCCACGCCCGCCTGTCGCTGCTGCGCGAGCTGTTCGGGCTCGACGAGCCGGCGGTCGCGGAGCGGCCGGCGGCCGAGGTGCGCGAGCTGCGCGCGCCCGTCCGGCGAAGCCGGCTAGTGCTGCGGCTGGGGACGCGCGGCAGCGCGCTGGCGCTCGCGCAGGCGCGCTGGGTCGCGGAGCGGCTGCCGGGTGAGGTCGAGCTCGTGGAGATCACCACGGCCGGGGACCTGGCGCGCGAGCGTGGGCGACAAGTCGCGCTGGACCGGCGCGCTCGAGCGGTCGCTCGTCGCGGGCGAGATCGACCTCGCGGTGCACAGCGCCAAGGACGTTCCGGGCGAGCTCGCCGACGGCACGGAGATCGTCGCGGTGCCGGTTCGCGCGCGACCCGCGCGACGTGCTCGTCGGCGCGTCGTCGCTCGACGCGCTGCCGCCCGGCGCGCGTGTCGGCACCAGCTCCGTGCGCCGGCGCGCGCAGCTGCTCGCCGTGCGCCCGGACCTCGACGTGGTCGAGCTGCGCGGCAACGTCGACACGCGCCTGCGCAAGCTGGCGGCGGGCGAGGTGGACGCGCTCGTGCTCGCCGCCGCCGGGCCTCGACCGGCTCGGTCGCCACGACGTCGTCGCCGCGCCGCTGGAGGGCGCGGTCTTCGTCCCCGCTCCCGGCCAGGGCTGCCTCGCGCTGCAGGCACGGGCGGGCGATCGCTTCGACGCGATCGACGACGCTGCCGCGCACGCGGCGCTGCTCGCGGAGCGCGCCGTGGTCGCGCGCCTCGACGCCTCCTGCAACACGCCGGTCGGCGTCCATCAGGGTCGCGACGAGCTGCTCGGGTTCGTCGGCCTGCCCGACGGCTCGGAGTGGCTGATCGACGCCGCGCCGGATGCGGAGCAGCCTGGCCGACCGGATGCTCGTCGGCGGGCGCCGCCGACCTGCTCGCGCGCGCCGAGGCGATGGCGTGACGCCGGGCACCGTCTACCTCGTCGGCGCCGGCCCGGGCGATCCCGGGCTGCTGACGCTGCGCGCGGCGGAGCTGATCGCGCGCGCCGACGTGATCCTGCACGACCGGCTGATCCCGGCCGAGGCGCTGGCCGGAGCGCGGCCCGGACGCCGAGCTGCTCTACGTCGGCAAGCAGGGCGGCGGCGAGCAGGTCGCGCAGGAGGAGACGAACCGGCTGCTGCTCGAGCACGCGCGCGCCGGGCGGACCGTCGTGCGGCTCAAGGGCGGCGACCCGTTCGTGTTCGGCCGCGGCGGCGAGGAGGCGCTGCTCTGCCTCGGAGGCCGGCATCCCGTTCGAGGTCGTGCCCGGGATCACCGCCGGCATCGCCGCGCCGGCCTACGCGGGCATCCCGGTCACGCAGCGCGAGCTGGCGTCCGGCGTCGCGTTCGTCACCGGCCACGAGGATCCCGCCAAGCCGGAATCGGCGCTCGACTGGCCGGCGCTCGCCGCGTTCCCCGGCACGCTCGTCTTCTACATGGGCGTGCGCGCGCTGCCGCGGATCGCCGAGCAGCTGATGCGACGGCGGCCGCCCGGCGACCGAGCCCGTCGCGGTCGTCGAGCGCGGCACGCTGCCCGGCCAGCGCACGCTGCTCGCGACGCTCGCCGACGTCGCCGAGCGCGCCGCGGCGGAGGGGATCCGGGCGCCCGCGATCACGCTGGTCGGCGCCGTCGCCGGCCTCGGCGAGCAGCTCGCGTGGCTCGAGCGGCGGCCGCTGCACGGGCGCACGATCGCGGTCACGCGCGCGCGGCCGCAGGCGAGCGCGCTCGCCGCGCGGTTGCGCGAGCTCGGCGCCGAGGTCGTCGAGGCGCCGGCGATCAGGACCGTTGCGATCGAGGCGCGAGCTGCCGGACCTCGAGCGCTACGACCTCGTCTGCGTGACCTCGCCGAACGGCGCCCACGCGCTGTTCGAGCGCCTCGCTGCCGCCGGACTGGACGCGCGCGCGCTCGCGGGCCGGACGGTCGCCGCGATCGGCCCGGGCACCGCGCGCGCGCTGGCCGAGCACGGCATCCGGGCGGACCTCGTGCCCGAGCGCGCGGTGGCCGAGGGGCTGGTCGACGCGCTCGCGGGAGTCGACGGTGACCCGGGCGCTCGTGGTGCGCGCGCGCGAGGGACGCGAGCTGCTGCCGGAAGCGCTGCGCGCGCGCGGCGCCGAGGTCGACGTGCTGGCGCTCTACGAGACGGTCGCCGAGCCGCTCGACGAGCGAGACCGCGCGTGCCGCGGCGGGCGCCGACTACGTGACCTTCACGTCCGCCTCGACGGTCCGCTTCTTCCTCGCCGCCGCCGGCGCGCTCGACGGCCCGCGGATCGTCTCGATCGGTCCCGCGACGAGCGCGGCGCTGCGCGAGGCCGGGCTGGAGCCCGACGTCGAGGCCGACCCGCACACGCCGGAGGGGCTGGTGGCACGCGCTGCTCGGCCGGACGCTCGCGTGAGTGACGCCTCGGCCGCCCGCGCCTCCACCTGCGCGCGACGACCTCGACCAACGACCGCGCCCGCGCGCTGGCCGTCGCAGGCGCGCCGCATGGCGCGCTCGTCACCGCGGGGGCGCAGAGCGCCGGGCGCGGGCGGCAGGGCCGGACGTGGGTCGCGCCGCCCGGACGCGCGCTGCTGCTCTCGCTGCTGCTGCGCTCCTACGACCCGCTGCTGCCGCTGCGCGGCGGGCTCGCCGTGGCCGACCTCGCCGGCGACGCCGCGCGGGTGAAGTGGCCGAACGACGTGCTCGTCGACGGTGGCAAGCTGGCCGGCGTGCTGGTCGAGGCGCGCCCGCAGAGCGGCTGGGCGGTGCTCGGGATCGGCGTCAACGTCGCCGTCGAGCTCGCCTCGCTGCCGCCCGACCTGCGCGCCGGCGCACGCTCGGCCGCCCGCCGGAGGCGCTGGAGGAGACGCTCGACGAGCTGCTCGGCATGCTTGGAGCGCCGGCTCGCGGAGCCGGCCGCGGACTGCCTGGCCGCGCTGCGCGCCCGTGACGCGCTGCTCGGCCGGCCGGTTCGCTGGGACGGCGGCGCGGGCATCGGAGCCGGGATCGACGACGCCGGCGCCCTGCTCGTCCGCCTGGCCGACGGTGGCGTGCGGACGCTCGAGGCCGGCGAGGTCCACCTCGGCGTCAGCTAGCGGCGTCGAACTCGCGCGCGCACGAGGCGTCGTGAGGGCGAACGCGTTCGGCGCAGTCACCGCGGGATGGGTGAACGTCCGTGAGTCGGGCCTATGCCGGTACTCACGGACGTTCGGTGTACCGGACGCCGCGCGCTCGAGTCGCCCCGATTCGGACACGACGCGTTCGGCGCGATCGGACTCGCCGCCCAACCGACCTCACCTCGATGCCGCAGTTGACGTTCCGCGCCGCCGCTACGCGAACAGCGTCGGCGCGCCCGCCCCCTCGATCGCGAGCATGCGGCGCTTCGTCGCGACCCCGCCGTGCGCGGAGAAGCCGCCCAGCCCGCCGTCGGCGGCGAGCACGCGATGGCAGGGCACGACGATCGGGAACGGGTTGCGCCCGAGCGCCTGGCCGACCGCCTGCGCGGCGCCGCGCTCGCCGATCCGCTCGGCGATCTCGCCGTACGTGATCGTCTCGCCCGGCGGGACGGCGCGCGCGACCGCGTAGACGCGACGGTTGAACTCCGGGACGCGCTCCATGTCGAGCACGACCGCCGCAAGATCGCGCGGCTCGCCGTCGAGCAGTGCGACGATCGCGTCGATCGCGCTGCTGCACGTCCGCCGGCGGTGGCGACTCGACCGCGTCGGGGACGACGCGCCGGATGCGCGCGCGCAACGCCGCGCTCGTCGGCCTCCGGGAGCTGCACGGCGACGATGCCGCCCGGTCCCCAGGCGATGCCGCAGCGGCCGAGCGCCGTGTCGAAGAGATGTGAATTCCATGCCCTTCGAACGTACCAGCGGCGCCGGGTGTGATCAGAGATCGTCGACCGAGAACGTGTCGCAGTCGGCCGGCTCGCCGCGTTCGCGGCCGCGCTCGAACCACGCGCGGCGCTGGGCGGACGAGCCGTGCGTGAACGAGTCCGGGTTGATGCCGCGGCCGGACTGCTGCTGCAGCCGGTCGTCGCCGACCGCCTCTGAGGCGCGGATCGCCTCCTCGACGTCGCCCGGCTCGAGCGACTCGAACACCGTGCTCGCCCAGACGCCCGCGTAGCAGTCGGCCTGCAGCTCGAGCCGCACCGACGCCTCGTTCGCGCGGTCGGGATCGCTCGCGACGGATGCGGTCGACCTCGCCGCTCGTGCCGAGCTGCTGCTGGACGTGGTGGCCGACCTCGTGCGCGATCACGTACGCCCACGCGAAGTCGCCGCTGGCCTGCAGCTGGCTCTCCATGTCGCCGAAGAAGGAGAGGTCGAGGTAGACGTACTTGTCGCCGGGGCAGTAGAACGGGCCGACCGCGGAGCTCGCCGAGCCGCACGCGGTGTCCACTCCCTGCGCGGTAGAGCACGAGCTTCGCGCGCTCGTAGTTGCTCGCCCTGCTCGGAGAACGTGCGCTCCCAGGTCGCCTGGACGCTGTTGAAGACGTACACCGAGAAGTCCTTCAGGTCGCTTCTCGGGATCCTGGTCGGCCGGGATCGGCTCGCCGCTCGGCGCGCGCGTGGCGGTGTCGAAGCCCGCCGGGACGTTGAACCCGCCCGCGCCGCCGCCGAGCAGCTGCAGCGCGATGAAGACGATCACCCCGACCACCCCGAGCCCGCCGCCGACCGGGAGCGCCGCGCCGCCGCGACGGCCGCCGCCGCCGCCGCGCACGTCGATCACGTCGGCCGTCGATGCTCCTCTTTTCCAGCGCATGTCCGGGCGGCGTACCCCGACGGCGCCCGGCGCAAGTATGCGGCGGTCAGGCGGCCTCGTCGGTCGGCACCGGCGTCTTGACGGCGCGCCGGCGCCGCGCGGGCTTCGGGGCGTCCTCGGAGGCAACGGCCGCAGCCGTGCCCTCGATCGCCGCGTCGACGGCCTTCTTCGGAGCCGCCCGCCGGCGGGTTGCGGGCTTGGCGGCGGCGGCCACGGCCTCCTCGACCGCCTTCGAGGTCGCACGGCGACGAGCGGCGGGCTTCCCGTCGCCGTCCTTGACGGTCGCGCGGCGCCGTGCGGGCGGCTTCACCGCGGCGTCGGCATCCTTCGCGGCTGCCCGGCGACGAGCCACGGGCTTCTCCGCCGGCGCATCACCGTCGAGCGAAGCCGTCGCTCCGACGTCCGGCTCGCCGTCGGCGGGCTTCTTCGCCGCCGCCCGGCGGCGCGCGGCGGGTTCGGCTGGGCTGAACGTCCTCGGCTGATCCGCCGCGCCGCCGCCGGCGTCGTCGCGGACTTCGCCTGCCGACTGCGGCCTCGTCGTCCGCGGTCTTCGCGGCCGCACGGCGGCGACGCGCCGGCTTCGGCCTCGCGCGGCCTCGTCCTCGCGCCGGCTTCTTCGCCGCGCGCGCGGCGGCGACCCGCCGGCTTCGCCCCGGACTCGTCGTCCGCGGCCTTCGCACCGCGCGGCGGCGTCCGGCCGGCTTCGCAGCGGAGCCTCGTCGGTGACGGACGGCTCGCCTCGACCGGCTTGCTCGGCGCAGCCGCGGGCTCCGCGGGCACGTCGTCCGGTGACGCCGCCCCGGTCGCGGCAGCCTCGACCGCCGCGGCCGCCGCGAGCAGCGGCGACGGGGGTCCCTCCGGCGCCACGGGCTTGCGCCGCTGGCGGCGCGTGCGCGGCTTCGGAGCCTCGGCCTCGCGGCCGGGCGCGTCGCCGTCGGTGTCGGCGTCGACCCGGCGGCGGCGGGTGCGCGCCGGCGGCGGCCTCGACGACCGCGTCGCGCGTCCACCGCATCCGACGCGACGTCCGTGAGCACCGCCTCCATGATCACGGCCTCCGGCGCCAGGCCCTCGGCCGCGCCCTTCTTCTTGCGCCGGCGCGTGCCGCGACTCTTGGCCTTGGGGAAGTTGCGCAGCAGCTCGCGCGCCAGCGCGGCCGGCTTGCGCGACATGCGCGTGCGGGCGCCGTTGACGACCTCGCCGGCCTCGGCGGTGTGCGGGGTCGCGGCGGCGAGCAGCGCGGCCGACAGGCGGCGGTCCTGCTGGCGCGACGCGTGCACGAGCCTGCGCGCGTTGCGCGCGTGCGCCCCGCCGCTGGAGTTCACGAGCAGCCCGAGCAGCCGCTTCGTCTCGGGCCAGCGCTGCACCGCGTACTCCTCGTGCACCTCGCGCGTCATGTTCGCGCAGCGCCAGATCCAGTTGTTGGCCTGGTCGCGGCGGCCGATCTTCTTCTCCGCCAGCGCCAGCAGCACGACCTTGACGCCCTCGCGCTTGTCCTCGCGCGGCCACGACTCGACGAAGTCGAGCGCGCGGTCGAACGCCTCGGCGTCGCGCGACGCCGCGATCTCCTGCAGCGCGCGCAGGCGCAGCTGCGCGTTCTTGTTGCGGTCGACGGCGGTGATCAGGAACGCGCGCTTGAGCTCGCCGCCCTGGTCGAAGTGCAGCATCGCCCGCGCCCGGCGCCAGCCGGCGGGAGCCACGCGCGCGCCCGCGAGCGCCGCCCACTGCACCTGCTCGCCGTAGTCGAGGTGCTCGACGGCGATGCGCCAGAGCTCGCGCTCGAAGACCTCGATCCGCCGGTTCTCGTCCGCCGTCACGGGCAGCACGCGACGCTCGACCCGCAGCCGCCGGCCGCGCCCGCGCCGCACCGGGCCGACCACGATCGCGCCGCCGCGGTAGACCTCGCGATCGAGCAGCGAGTGCAGCGTCACGACGGGGTCGTCGTGCTTGGTCGCCGGGTGCACGAAGTCGACGACGATGCCGGCCTCCTTGCCGGGGTGCCGGCGCGTGACGCGCCCGACGCGCTGCTGGTAGATGCGCCGCGACGCCGTCGGCGCGAGGTGCATGCAGACGGTCGCGCGCGGCGAGTTCCAGCCCTCGGCCAGCAGCTGGGCGTTGACCAGCACGTCGATCTCGCCCTGCTCGTAGTGCGCCAGGATCTCTGCCAGCTCGCGCTTGGGCGTCTCGCCCGAGACGGCCTGCGCCTTCATGCCGACGTCGCGGAACGCCGCGGCGACGTTGTAGGCGTGCCGCACGCCCGCCGCGTAGACGACGCCGGGCACGCCGTTGAAGCGCGTCTTGTAGAGGTCGGCGATGGCGAAGTTGAACGGCGTCTGGTCGAGCAGCTCGGCCAGCATCTCCTGGTCGAACTCGGTGTCGACCTCGCCGCGCCGCAGCGGCACCTTGGCGATCGTGCGCACGCCCGGGCCGGGCGGGATGCGCACGCAGCGCAGCGGCGAGATGACGCCGCGGCGCGCGGCCTGAGCGAGGTCGAAGCGCGACGTCTGCGTCGGGAAGAGATCGGTGACGTGGCGCGCGATCAGCGCGCCCGTCGCGGTCATGCCGACGAAGACCGGCTCGTGCCAGTTGCGGATCGAGGCCGACGTCTTCTCGCCGAGCGCCGTGTGCGCCTCGTCGCAGATCACGATCGTGTACGCGTCCGAGACCTTGCCGGCGTTGCGCACGAACCACTGGTAGGTCTCGACCGTCACCGGCCCGTCGGCGCGGTCCTCGCCGCGCACGAGCGCGGGCGAGATGCGCTTGGCGTAGCCGCGGTCGCGCAGCTCGCCGAGGAACTGGTCGACCAGGTTGCGCCGGTGCGTGAGGATCAGCGTGCCGCCGGTGCGCGAGCCCTCGACGAAGCCGAGCGCAGCGACGGTCTTGCCGGCGCCGGTCGCGTGCTCGAACCAGAAGCGCTTGGCCGCGTTCGGGTCCTCGGGCGCCTCGGCCAGCTGGACGTCGGCTGCGACGTCCGTGCCCGAGTCCTCCCAGTCCTGCGGCTCCTCGGGCTCGTCGTCGTCCTCGAGCTCCTCCTCGCCCGGGATGCCGACCGAGGCGAGCGGCGCGGCGCCGACCGGCTCGGGCCGGCGCCGTTGGACGCGCTGCCGTTGCCCGACTCGGCCAGCAGCGCGGTCAGCGTGCCCGAGAGCGCATCGACCTGGTGGGCGGAGAGGACGGTGCCGTCGGCGAGGTGCGGCTCCTCCTGGCACAACAGCCGGTCGAGCCCGAGCAGCAGCGACCAGCGCTGGCGCCAGGCGACGGACGGCGCCTTCGCGCCCGCGTCGAGCTCGGCCAGCGCGGCGTCGAGCGCGCGCCGGCGGGCGGTGCCCGGCGCGAGCTGGGCCGCGGCGTCCTCGCCCTCGAGCACGAACGGCTCGCGCACGAACGCCGCGGCGCGCTTGATCGCGTCCTCGGAGGGGGTGGGCGCGGCCTTGACGGCCACTGAAGTGGGATCGGCCATACGGCTCGGTGCAATGACAGTGGAGGGGAACCGCGACCGACTACTGCGCGATTCCGCGAATTCGCGGGCCGAGATCCGAGGCCTGGTCTGAGGGAATCCCTGGAGGCCTCGAGGATCGGTACTCCGCGCGTACATGCATTGAAGCAGACCGGGCGGGGGGAGGCCAGCTCTCCGCCCGATCCGGATCTGCCACCTTATGGGCGTGAAGCGCGCGCTGCCCTGGATCGCCGGCGTTCTGGCGCTGGCCGCCGTGCTCGCGGTCGGTCTCACGCAGGCGAGCGGCGACAAAGAGCAGCCGGCAGCGCCGTCGGCTGCCGCCTTCAGCATCGACGCCGCACGCGCGCAACTCGCGGGCGCCCCGGCGCCGCTCGCGGCGCCTGCACAAGCAGTCCGCCCGGCTGCTCGAGGGAGGAGTGCCGGCGTTCGAGAAGCGGCTGGCGGCGCTGAAGGGAACGCCGGTCGTGCTCAACAAGTGGGCGTCCTGGTGCGGGCCCTGCCGGGCCGAGTTCCCGGTCTTCCAGCAGGTCGCGACGAAGCGCGGGAAGCGAGATCGCCTTCCTCGGCGTCAACTCGGGCGACAGCACGCAGCCCGCGCGTGACTTCCTCGCCCGCTATCCGATCCCGTTCCCGTCCTACCTGGACCCGGACGAGAAGATCGCGCGTGCGATCAAGGCGCCGGCGAACTACCCGATCACCGTGTTCCTCGACGCGCGCGGCAAGCCCGCGTTCATCCACCAGGGCCCGTACGACAGCACCGGGGCGCTCGAGTCCGACCTCGACCGCTATCTCGGCGCATGACGGAACGAGGTGCGCGTCGACCCGCTGAGCGGCCTCAAGGTGATCATCGCCGCGACGCGCGCGGGCCGCCCCGGCGGCCAGTTCGACCTCAAGCCCGAGCCGCCGATCGACCCCGAGAAGGACCCCTTCCTCCCCGGTCACGAGGACCGCACGCCACCCGAGCTGCACGCGCTGCGCGCCAACGGCGGCGGGCCCGACACGCCCGGCTGGAGCGTGCGCGTCGTGCCCAACCTCTATCCGGCGCTCGCGCCCGCGGGCGACGAACCGGAGGCCGAGGCCGTGCCGGACCTGTTCGCGGCCCGGCGGGCGACCGGCGCGCACGAGGTGATCGTCAACGCGCCCGACGCCGTCACGTCGATGAGCAACCTCTCGGCGGACCAGGTGCTCGTCGCGATGGAGGCCTGGCGCGAGCGCATGCGCGCGCACGCGGACGCGGCCTGCGTGCACGTGCTCGTCAACGAGCGCCGCGAGGGCGGTGCCTCGCTGCCGCACACGCACGCCCAGCTCTACGCGCTCGACTTCGTCCCGGCCGCCGTCGCGCGCGAGCGCGAGCGCTTCGGCGCCTACGCGACCCGCACGATGGGCGGCAACCTGCTCGGCGACCTGGTGCAGGAGGAGGTGCGCCGGCGCGAGCGCGTCGTGGCGATCGACGACGAGGCGGTGCTGCTGGCGCCCTACGCGTCGCGGCTGCCGTTCCAGCTCATGATCGCCCCGCGGCGGCCGCGCGCTCGTTTCGAGGACGACGGGCCGCTCGGCGCCGCGATGTTGCACCGAGGCGCTCGCGCTGCTCTGCCGCCGCCTCGGCGCGTCGCCGCCGCTCAACCTCTGGGTCCGCACCGCGCCGCGTGGCGCCGAGCACTTCTGCTGGCGCATCGACGTGCTGCCGCGGCTGACCCACCTCGCCGGTCTCGAGCTCGGCACCGGAGGTGCATCTCTGCGTCGTCGCCCCCGAGCAGGCCGCGGCAGAGCTGCGCGCGGCCTGATGCGGGCGCTCGCGCAGCGCGTCGGCCGCGCGGCGGTGAGCGTCGGCGACGAGCGCGTGGCCGCGATCGGCCCGGGCCTGCTCGTGCTGCTCGGCGTCACCCACGACGACGGGCCCGAGCAGGCCGACCGGCTCGCCGACAAGGTGCGCGCGCTGCGCGTGTTCGCCGACGCCGAAGGCCGCATGAACGAGCCGCTGGGCGACCGCGAGATGCTGTGCGTCTCGCAGTTCACGCTGTACGGCGACGCGCGCAAGGGCAACCGCCCGTCCTATGTCGCCGCGGCCCGGCCGGAGCACGCCGAGCCGCTGTACGAGCGCTTCTGCACGCGGCTCGGCGCCGCGCGCGGCCGCTTCGGCGCGCAGATGGCGATCGAGCTCGTCTGCGACGGCCCCGTCACCGTGCTGCTGGAGCTATGAGTAGGCTTCCGCGGCCATGCCGCCAGTAGAGCGCTTCATCTGCCGCTTCGCCGCCGAGCCGCCCCAGGAGACGCTTCCCCGACGGCGACTGGGCGCAGACGCTGCAGGCCGAGTTCCTCGCCGCCTGCCTGCGGATCGACGGCGAGGGCCAGGACGTCGGCGAGGCGCAGGAGCTGCGCTGGTTTCCCGACCGCACCTGGAACCAGCGGACCTATCTGCCCGTGACCGCGCCCACGTCGACCGGTCTCGAGCTGTTCGGCTACGTCTCGTTCATCGCCGGCGACCCGGAGGCCTCGGGCAGCGATGCGGAGCCGTCGAGCTTTCGCTCGATGGCCGACTTCACCGACGAGACGGCGGAGCGCAACCCCGACTGGCGGATCGACCTCTGCGAGGAGGTGATCGGCAGCTGGCGCGGCGACGGCGGCCACAGCGCCGAGATGACGCTGGTCTGGGGCGTGCCGCTGCTCTCCGGCGCCCGCGTCGCCACCGCCGAGCTGGCCGGCCTCGCGGTCGACCAGTGCACGCTCGCCGACGATCGCTTCACGCTGATCGCGCCCGACGCCTACCGCTCCGACTACGTCGACGTGAAGCTCTGGGACGCCGACGGGCGCGAGCTCGCCTCGGAGTCGCTCTACGTCGAGGAGGACGAAGAGGAGTGACGCCGCTCAGGACGGCGCGAGCGGCGCCCTGAGCACCGAGCGCGTGGAGTGCGCCGGGTCGCCGTCGGCCGGCTCGACGGAGACGTCGATCGCGGCGAAGTCGTCGGGATTCCCCGGCACCGGCACCGAGATCTCGGCCGCGCCCGACGCGGAGACCTTGAAGGAGCCGAGCGCGACGAGGTCGTCGGCGGAGTTGAGCAGCCAGAGCTCGTAGAACTCGCCCTTCGCGCTGGGCGCGAGGCCGGCGAGGCTGATGCTCGCCTGATCGCCCGCAAGCGTGGCCGTGCCGCTGGCACTCCCGCCGAGCGGCTCGACGGGCGCGAGCACGAGCACGCGCCCGCCGGTCGTCGCATCGTCGCCGCCGCCCAGTAGAGCTCCGCCGAGCACGCCGAGCGCGAGCATGGCCGCGGCCAGCGCGCCCGCAGCCGCCGGTCGCAGCACCAGCGGACGGCGCCACCACGGCGCGCGCGCGCGTGCCGCCGGCGCGGGGACTGCCGGGCAGCGCGAGCGGCGGCACCGCGACGGCCGTGGGCGCCAGCTCGTTGAGCTGCGTGACGACCGGGCGCAGGCGCTCGGCCTCGGCCGCGAGCGCGGGGTCACGCGCCAGCTCGGCCTCGAAGCGCTCGCGCTCGGCGGTGCTGAGCTCGTCCAGCAGATAGTCCGACAGCCGCTCGCGCGCGCTCATGCGCTCGCGCTCCTCGGCGTCGATCAGGTCGCGCAGCCGCCCGAGGCGCCTGGACCATGCGCATCTTCACCGTTCCGAGCGGGATCCCGGTCGCGTCCGCGATCTCGCGCTGGCTCTCGCCGCCGTAGAAGCGACGGCGCAGCACGTCGGCCTCCTCGTCGGGGAGCCGCTCCAGCAGTTGGGCGACGCGCCACTGCTCGAGCAGCGCGTCCACGCCGCTGCCCGGATCCGCCGCTCCCTCGAACAGTGCGAGCGAGCCGCTGGGATCGTGCGGCTCGGGCACGCGCCGGCGCAGCTGGTCGATGGCGCGCGAGCGCGTGATCGCCATCACCCACGTGAGCGGCGCCGCGCGCTCCGGATCGTAGGCGCCGCCGCGCTGCCAGGCCTCGAGGAAGACCTGCTGGAAGACGTCCTCCGCCGCGCCGCGGTCGCCCAGCGCGCGCACCAGGAAGCCCATCACGGTCCGGCCGCAGGCGGCGTGCAGCTCGGCGAGCGCCGCCGGGTCGCGCCGGCGCAGGCCTTCGGCGAGGCGCCGGTCGTCGCGAGACACGGGGCGGTCGGTGACGGGCACGCTCGGTCCAGCCTACGGCTTGGCGCTGCGGCGGAGACGATCGCGACGGTCATGCACCACGTTGGTACGCGCGAGTGGGGCTGTGCGGTTGCGCCAACTTGCCCGCGGCGCCAACCGGCGCGCCGCCGCTCTCCGTAGCCGTCGCAGCAAGACGACCCCTACAGGAGGTACTCGTGAAGCGACTCGTTCCCCTCGTCGCGGCCGGCGCACTGCTGGCCGCAGCACCCAGCGCACAGGCAGCGGTCGACCTGGCCGGCGGCTCGACACAGCTCAAGCTCAACCGCGGGACCGCGCAGGCGCTCGGCTCGCTCGGTGTCGCGGTCGCGCCGACCGGCAAGGCGAGCGCGGATGGTGCGCGCATCAGGTTCCCGATCAGCGGCGGGGCGATCGACCCGGCCAGCGCGGCCGGAAGGATCGACCACCGCGGCGGGCTCCGCTTCTCCGCGGGGCGCAAGTCGATCACGCTGAAGAGCTACCGCGTCAAGGTCGGCGCGAAGATCACGCTCTCGGCACTCGTCGGCGGCAGCCGCGTGACGATCCTCGACCTGACCGGCACGCCCAAGGTCACGCGCTCGGGCTTCGGGACCAATGTCTCCGGCCTCACCGCCAAGCTGAACAACGCCGCCGCGAAGGCGCTCAACGCGACGTTCGGCGTGCATGCCTTCAGCAAGGGCATCCCGCTCGGCAAGGTGCGCGTGAAGGCGCTGCCGTCCGAGACCGAGCTGCTCGCGCGAGGCGCGACCTCGCTCGCGCTCGACCCGGGCGCGCTGGCGGCGATCGTCGGGCTCGGCGTCACGCCGGGCATCATCGGCCCGGCGACGCTGGACGGGACGACGGCCTCGTTCCCGATCACGGGCGGGCGCGTGGCGCTCGACCTGAGCGCCGCCGAGGTCACCCACGCCGGCGGCATCTCGCTGACCAAGGGCTCGACGGTGGTCAACCTGACCGACTTCGACATCCGGGTCGGCGGCGGGGCGGTCCAGCTGTTCGCCGCGGTCAACGGCGGCGCGGCGAAGGTCGCGATCCTCGACGTCGACCTGACCGGCGTGACGCCGGCCGTGTCCGGCCGCGACGTCACGCTCGCGGGCGCCACCGCGCGGCTCACGCAGGGTGCCGCCGACGCACTCAACGCCGCCTTCGGCACGACGGCCTTCACGGCCGGGCTCGTGCTCGGGCAGGCGACGGTCAGCGCGACCGGCAAGTAGGAGGCACGAACGGCCGTCCGGCACTCTGTGCCGGACGGTCCGTGTCCGAGCGCGGCGCCGGGCGGCGCGCTCAGTTCCCGTTGCGATCCGCGTGGACGCGGTCGATCAGGCCGTAGTCGAGCGCCTCGGCGGGCGTGAAGAAACGGTCGCGCTCCATGTCGCGCCGCAACTCCTCGACGGCGCGGCCCGTGTGCTCGGCGTAGATCTCCTCCAGCCGGCGGCGCAGGAACTGCGACTCGCGCGCGTGGATCTCGATGTCGCTGGTCTGGCCCTGGTAGCCGCCGGTCGGCTGGTGGATCAGGATGCGCGAGTTGGGCAGCGCCTGGCGCTTGCCGGCCGTGCCGCCGGCGAGCACGAGCGAGCCCATCGACATCGCGATCCCGCAGCAGATCGTGCGCACGTCCGGCTTGATGAAGCGCATCGTGTCGTAGATCGACAGGCCGGCGTAGACGACCCCGCCGGGACAGTTGACGTAGAGCTGGATCTCCTTCTCGGGGTCGGCAGCCTCGAGGTGCAGGAGCTGCGCGTTGACGAGGTTGGCGACCTCGTCGTCGATCGCGCTGCCGAGGAACACGACGCGCTCGTTGAGCAGCCGCGAGTAGATGTCGAACGAGCGCTCGCCGCGCGCGTCCTGCTGGATGACCATCGGTACCAGTGGCATCGCAACCTCCTTTAGTGCAACTGTCGGGTTGCAGATGCTAGCCTATGCGCAACCTTCGAGTTGCAGGAGCCGCCCGTGTCGACAGTCCGTAGAGAGATCGTCTTGCCCGTCGAGCGCGAGCGCGCCTGGGAGCTGCTGACCGAGCCCGCCGAGCTGAGCGAGTGGCTCGCCGACGACGTCGATCTGATCGCGGAGGAGGGCGCCCCGCTGCGCGTGGAGTGGGCCGACGGCGAGGCGCGCGAGGGCGTCGTCGAGGAGGTCGAGGAGCTGCACCGGCTGCGCTTCCGCTGGGACGACGACGCCACCGGCATCCCCTCGCGCGTCGAGTGGACGCTCGACGACGCGCCGGGCGGCACGCTCGTCCGCGTCGAGGAGCGCCCGTTGGTGCCGCTCGAACTGCGCGGCATCCCGATCGCGTGGCGCGCCCGCGGCGCGGGCATCACCGCCCTGGCGCGGGCGGCCGCGCTGTCCTACGCGCACTGATGGACGTCGACGCCGTCTTCGCGGCACTCGCCGACCCGACCCGCCGCGCCGTGATCGGCCGCCTGGCGCGGGAGCCGGCGAGCGCGTCGCGGCTGGCGGGCGAGCTGCCGATCAGCCGCCAGGCGATCGCCAAGCACCTCGCGGCGCTCGACCGCGCGGGCCTCGTCGCGGCGCGCCGCGAGGGCCGCGAGACGCGCTACACGCTCGACCCCGCGCCGATGGGCG
This sequence comes from uncultured Solirubrobacteraceae bacterium, assembly GCA_963721315.1. Classification (GTDB taxonomy): domain Bacteria; phylum Actinomycetota; class Thermoleophilia; order Solirubrobacterales; family Solirubrobacteraceae; genus DASQMT01. The sequence goes on along the minus strand of CAVRIU010000003.1, from coordinate 332,839 downwards.
ACGCGATGGCCTGGATGGCGGGGGTCGGCGCGCAGTGGGACGAGCGGCTCGCGCGGCTGGCGCGGCGCGCGGCGCGCGGCTAGCAGCGGCCGGTCGCGGCCGCGGTGCCGGCGTGTAGGTCAACGGCGGCCAGGTAAAGGAGGCAGGATCGGCCGGGCGGCAGCCCTGGGGCGGACGAGTGGACTGAAATTCATGACATGCATGGTTTTCGGTCCACTTGCGACGAAACCCATGACATACATGTGTCTTGTCGTACTCGCTCACGGAAGCGGCGCTTCCGCTGAAGCGCCCCCCAGGTCCGGGCCCTCCCTGAATGGCGCCGTTGACGTGAACCCAAGCCGCAGCGCGCGCTAATTGATCATCACCGTCGGCGCGCCCACCACGATCGCGCCACCGTGCGCGGTCGTGTCACCCATGCGCGCGGCCGGCATCCCGCCGATCATGACCTTCGTCGAGCCCATCGCGATCGTCGAGGGCGGGCCGACGCACGTGCAGAGGTCACCGACGCGCGCGGCCGGCATGCCGCCGATCAGGACGGTCGGAGCGCCCGGCGGCATGATCGGGCCGCCGACATGCGGCTTCGGACCGTCGAACATCGGGCACGTGTGCATGTCGCCGACACGGGCAGCGGGTGGCATGGGCGCGTCCGATTGTCGCGCGCGGGCGACCGCGCGGTCAAGTCAGGTCGTCGGCGGATTCGCCGCCGGCACGCGCTCTCTGACCTCGTCGTTGGTCAGCGGGAAGTGGCAGGCGGCGATGTTGCCGCCCTCCTTCGGCTCCAGCACCGGCTCCTCGGTGGCGCAGACCTCCTGCGCCTTCCAGCAGCGCGTGTGGAAGCGGCAGCCGGGCGGCGGGTTGGTCGGCGACGGCACGTCGCCGGTCAGGAGCTGGCGCTTCTTGCTCGCCGCCAGCCCCGGGTCGGCGACCGGCACGGCCGACATCAACGCGCCCGTGTACGGCATTCGCGGGTGGTCGTAGAGCTGGTCGGACTCAGCCAGCTCGACGATCTTGCCGAGGTACATCACCGCCACGCGGTCGCACATGTGGCGCACGACCGACAGGTCGTGGGCGATGAAGATCAGCGTCAGCCCCATGTCGCGCTGCAGGTCGCGCAGCAGGTTGAGGATCTGCGCCTGGATCGACACGTCGAGCGCGGAGACCGGCTCGTCCGCCACGATCACCTTCGGCTTCAGCGCGAGCGCGCGCGCGACGCCGATGCGCTGGCGCTGGCCGCCGGAGAACTCGTGCGGATAGCGGTTGTAGTGCTCGGGATTGAGTCCGACCCTGTCCATCAGCTCCTGGACCGAGCGCTTGCGCTCGCCCTTGCCCTCGAGCATGCCGTGGATCGCGAACGGCTCCGAGATGATCGTGCCGACCGTGCGGCGCGGATTCAGCGAGGAGTACGGGTCCTGGAAGATCATCTGCATCTCGCGTCGCAGCGGCTTGATGTCGCGGATGCTGAGGTCGGCGATCTCGCGACCGTCGAAGCGCACGGAGCCCGACGTCGGATCGAGCAGGCGCAGCACGAGGCGCGCCGTCGTCGACTTGCCGCAGCCGCTCTCGCCCACGATCCCGAACGTCTCGCCGCGCATCACGTCGAACGACACCCCGTCGACGGCGTGCACCGCCCCGAGCTGGCGGCGCACGAGGTAGCTGCCCTTGATCGGGAACTGCTTGACGAGGTCGCGCACCTCGATCAGCGGCTCGCCGGGCCGGCTGACGCTACCGGAGTCTTGCTCGGTGGCTGCGACGCTCATTCGGAGGCGTTCTCCGAGAGGCACCGCGGCACGCGCATGTTCGGGCGCCTCGCCCGCCGCGAGTCGCTGCCAGAGCTCGGCGCGCGTCTCCGGAGGGAGCAGGCAGGCGACGTCGTGGTCGCGCCGTCCCGCCACCGGCTCAAGCCGCGGATCGATGCGCTTGTGCGCCTCGCGCACGTACGGACAGCGCGGATGGAACGCACACCCGCTCGGACGCGTGATCAGCGACGGCGGCCGGCCGTCGATCGGCACCAGCTCCTCGTCGCGCGGCGAGTCCAGCCGCGGGATCGAGCGCAGCAGTCCCCACGTGTAGGGATGCTGCGGCGCGGCGAACAACTCCGCGGTCGGCGCCCGCTCGACGATCCGGCCGGCGTACATGACCGCGATGTCGTGCGTCACCTCCGCGACCACGCCGAGGTCATGGGTGATCAGGATCACCGCCGTCCCGGTCTCCGACTGCAAGCGCTCGATCAGCTCGAGGATCTGCGCCTGCACCGTCACGTCGAGCGCCGTGGTCGGCTCGTCCGCGATCAGCAGCTTGGGCGAGTTGATCAGGCCCATGGCGATCATCGCGCGCTGGCGCATGCCGCCGGAGAACTCGTGCGGGTAGTTGTCCACGCGTCCGCGTCGGATCAGGGATCCCGACCAGCGTGAGCATCTCCACCGCTTGGTCCTTGGCGGCCTTCTTGCACACGTCATGGTGCGCGCGCACCGCCTCGATCAGCTGGTCGCCCACGCGGTAGAACGGATGCAGCGACGAGAGCGGGTCCTGGAAGATCATCGCGATCTCCTCGCCGCGGACCTTGCGCAACTCCTCATCGGACATCGCCAGCAGGTCGCGGCCCTCGAAGAGCACCTCGCCGCTGAGCGTCGTGTTCGCGGAGCGCGTCAGCCCCAGGATGCGTGAGGCTCGAAACGCTCTTGCCCGAGCCCGACTCGCCGACGATGCCGAGCGAGCGCCCCGCCTCGACCGAGTAGGAGATTCCGTCGACAGCGCGCGACGACACCGTCGTCGGTCGTGAACTGCGACCTCCAGGTTGCGCACCTCGAGCAGCGGCCATTCAGTACCGCACGCGCGGGTCGAGGAAGGCGTAGAGGATGTCCACGATCAGGTTCATGATGACGATGAAGAAGGCGCCGAAGAGCACCGTCCCCTGCACGATCGGCAGGTCGCCGCGCACGATCGCGTCGTAGGCGAGCCGGCCGATGCCGGGGATGTTGAAGACCGACTCGGTCAGGATCGCCCCGCCGAGCAGGATGCCGATGTCGAGGCCGAGCACGGTGACGACCGGCGTGATCGCGCTGCGCACGCCGTGCTTGAGCACCACCGAGCGCTCGGACAGGCCCTTGGCGCGCGCGGTGCGGATGTAGTCCTCGCCGAGCACCTCGAGCAGCGAGCCGCGCAGCAGCCGCGCGTAGACCGCCGCGAAGGTGGTGGCGAGCACGAACCACGGCAGGACCAGCGACTGGAACCACTTGACCGGATCGTCGGAGAAGGGCACATAGGACCCCTGCCCGCCGACGAAGCTGACAGCCCGAACACGCCGAAGTCGGGCGCGAACAGGTAGAGCGCCACGAGTCCCAGCCAGTAGACGGGCGCGGAGATGGCGACCAGCGACAGGCCGATCGCGACGCGGTCGAGCACCGAGCGGTGCCGGACGGCCGAGATGATGCCGATCGAGAGGCCGAACGTCAGCCACACCATCACGCCGCCGAACGGCGAGCGAGATCGTGGCCGGCAGGTTCTCGAGGATCTGGTCGCAGCACCTCGGTGTTGTTGACGTAGCTGTGGCCGAAGTCCTGATGGACGAAGACGTTGTAGATGTAGTCGCCGAACTGCACGTAGATCGGCCGGTCGAGGCCGAGGTCCGCGCGGATCCGCGCGATCGATCTGCGGCGTCGGCTGGCGCCCCGCGCGCAGCAGCGCCGGGTCGGTCGACGGGAAGACGTTGAAGATCGACGAACGTGACCGCGCTGACGAGGATCAGCAGCAGAACCATGCCGAGCGAGGCGACGGGCGATGTAGGCGGCCATGACGTGATGTAGTCGGGCCGACCGGCCCACCGCACGAGGCGACGGGCCGGTCGGCCGATGGCTCGGTCGGACTACCTCAGCGAGATGTAGTTGAGGTCCCAGAGCGTGCTGTACCCGTTCTGCACCCGCGCACGTTCGGCGAGGCGACGCTGGTCGGTAGTCCCAGTGTAGAGGATCGCCGGCGCCTGCTCCATCGACCGCCTTGTTGGCATCGGCCCAGGCCTGGGCGCGCTCGGTCGGCTCGGCGATGAGCTTGGCGGCGTCGATCGCCTTGTTGACGGCCGGCACGTCGAGCTCCGGCCAGTTCACGTTGCCGATCTGGAGGATGTTCTCACCGTTGAACGTCGGGTCGAGCATCGTCTGCGGGTCGGCGAAGTCCTGGATCCAGCCCACTGACGGGCAGACGTGCACGCCGCTCTTCGGGACGCCGCAGAACTTGGTGAACATCGTCGACCGCTCGACGAGGCGCAGCGTCGTCTTGAAGCCCATCTCGTTGAGCTGCTGCTCGGTGATCTGCGCGATCGACTTGTCCGGCTCGGAGTTGTCGCCGACGAGCAGGATCTTCTCCGTGCCCTCGTACTTGCCCGAGGCGAATGCCGGCCTTCTTGAAGTACTCCGCCGATAGTGCGCGGTCACCCTCCGGCGTCGCCATCCAGTCCATCTCCGCGTCGAAGCCTTCGACGCCGTCCGGACTCCTCGAAGCCGGCCATGCCCGGCGGGATGAAGTGCGTGAGCGATCGGGCCGATCGCCTCGCCGCCGCGCTGCTGGCGCGCCGCTGTGCGGTTGAAGCCCGCGATCACGGCCTTGCGCACGTCGATGTCGTCGAACGGCGGCTCGCTCGTGTCCATCGAGATCATGCGGAACGCGCTGGCCGGGACGGCCGACAGCTCGGTCTTGTTGTCCTCCAGCAGTCGCTTGAGCTGGCTGGCGGGCGGCTCGATGTCGCCGCCGATCATGTTCTCGCCCGAGAGGATCCGGCGGGTGGCCACGGCGGTGTCCTCGTTGCCGGCCTGGATCTCGATACTCGTCGACGAACGCGGGCCGGTAGTCGTCGACGTCGGCAGTAGTCAGGGTTGCGCACTAGGTGGATGCGCTTGCCGGCGACGTAGCCGATCGCCTTGCCCTCGGCGTCGGACTCGACCATGTACGGGCCGGTGTAGACAGCGTGGCCCTCGCCGTAGGTCGACGGGCTCTCCTTGTCGTACTTCTGCGCGTACTCCTTCGGCACCGGCGCTGAGATCGGCAGGCCGAGCGCACCGGCGAGCGCCGCGCCCGTGCCCTGCGTGAGCTTGAAGACGATCGTCTGGTCGTCGGGCGTCGTGATGCCGGAGATCTCCTTGTACTTGCCCGGCTCCTTGGGCGCGCCGACGATGTCGCCGAAGTAGACGAACGACGTAGCCGTTGGAGACGTTGGACGTGAAGGCGCGCTCGATCGCGTACTTGACGTCGGCCGACGTCACCTCGCGGCTGACCGGCTTGGAGAACATCACGCCCTTGCGGATCTTCACGGTGACGGTCTTGCCGTCCTCGGAGATCTCGGGATCGGCCTCGGCGAGATCGGGATCGGCTTGTTCTCGAGCCCGGGCGGATACGCGTAGAGGCCGCGATGGACGCGCGTTGATGGACCATCCACGAGTACGTGTAGTACGACTTGCCCGGGATCCATGTAGTCGACGTCGCCCGACGACAGCATCGTCAGCTTGCCGCCCTTCTTGCCGTCCTCCGGATTCGTCGAGGTTGTCGCGCGCGGTGCCGGCGAACAGCTGCTCGGTGACGTTGGCAGAATCCCCGCCGCCCTCTTCGCTCTGGGCCGGCGTGCCGCCGCTCTCGTCCGCTTGTCGTCGTCGCCGCCGCACGCGCCGAGCGCGAGCACAGCCGCCATGCAGGCGAGCGCCAGCACGGTCTTCCAGATTGACCTGGACATGGACCTGGTCCTTTCGTGGTTGGGTGCTTCAAGATTCGTACCGAGTCATCAGCCGGTCACCGCCTGCGGATCGAGGGCGTCCTGGAGTCCGTCGCCCACGAGGTTGAAAGCCAGCACGGTGATGAGCAGTGCGAGGCCGGGGAACAACATGAACCACCAGGCGTCGGGGAAGAGGCTGGTGGCCTCGGCGATCATCCCGCCCCACGACGGCGTGCCGCCGCCGACGCCCACGCCGAGGAACGACAGCGCCGCCTCGAGCAGGATGTTGGCCGGGATCAGCAGCGAGGCGTAGACGATCAGCGGCGCCAGCAGGTTGGGCAGGATCTCGCGCACGATGATGCGCCGGTTGGAGGCGCCCGAGCGAGCGAGCGGCCTCGACGAACTCCTTCTCGCGCAGCGACAGCACCTGGCCGCGCACGATGCGCGCGATGTAGGTCCAGTTGATGATCGCGATGACCATGATCACCACCGGCAGGCCCGGCTGGATCAGGCCGCCGAAGCACCCGTTGGCGCCGGAGCACGCCGCGGCGAGGCCGAGGCCGAGCAGCAGGATCGGGAACGCGAGCACGACGTCGATGAGACGCGAGAGCACGGTATCGGTGATGCCGCGGTAGAAACCGGCCACGAGGCCGACCGCTGTGCCGATCGACGACGGCGATGCCGGTGGCGATCAGTGCGACCTCGAGCGAGACGCGCGCGCCATAGATGGTGCGCGAGAACACGTCGCGGCCGAGCCGGTCGACGCCGAAGGGATGCTCGCCGGACGGGCCGGTGGGCGTGCCGAAGAGGTCGAGCGCCTCCGAGCTCTGCACGCGCGGGCCGGGCGTGCCGGCGATCGAGACGATCACCGGGCGCGAAGACGGCCACGACGATCAGCACGACGATGAAGCACAGCGCCGTCGAGCGCGACCTTGTCCCGGCGCAACCGGCGCCAGAACAGCTGCAACGGCGAGCGCGCGGCGATCTGCTTCGTCGCCGCGCCGCCCTCCTCGACGACCTCGGTCTGGTCCTCGGCCTCGTGCATGAGGCCGACGGGATCGCCGGTGCTCAAGAGAGCGCCCTCGCGCTGCGTGCCGCGTTGATGATGATGTCTTCCTCCTGCTCCCCGGCAGTCCCCGGCCGGGCGCTACGAACGTTCCTCATGCACCTACCGTGCGGAGCGTCAGATTTCCCCGGGACGCCTTCCCGCGCGGTTTGCCGCTATGTCTTACGACTCGCAGGTCTACGATTCCTGCCTCGGCCCCGATAGCTCAGTCGGATAGAGCGACTCCCTCCTAAGGAGTAGGCCGCAGGTTCGAATCCTGCTCGGGGCGTCTTACCCCGGTCACCAGGCGTTTTATCCGCGTCTTAGGTTTCGTGCATGTTACCTAGACGCGGGCGGGATACCGATCCGGGCGGTCGGGATAGAGCTCGTCGATCGTCGCGAGCGGCGCGTACGGTGCGCCCGCGGCGGCCCGGACGATCGCGTCGTCACCGCCCGCCAACCGGTCGAGCACCACGACGACGCCACAGACCTCGTGCCCGCCGGCCCGCACCGCCTCGATCGCCTGCACGGCCGAGCCGCCCGAGGTGACGACGTCCTCGACGATCAGGCAGCGCTCGCCCCGCTCGAGCGGCGGGCCCTCGACGCGACGCTGCAGGCCGTGCGCCTTGGTCTCCTTGCGCACGAAGAAGGCCTTCACGTCCGCCCCGCCCGCGAGCGCGGCGCAGGCCGGCGCGTCGGCTCCCATCGTCAGCCCGCCGACGGCCGACGCGCCCCATTCACGCGCGTAGCCGGCGACCAGCTCGGCGAGCGCGAGGAAGCCCGCGGGTCGCAGGATCGCCCGCTTGGCGTCGACGTAGTACTGGGCGGTCGCGCCGCTGGTCAGCGTCACCTCGCCCAGGATCAGCGCATGGCGGCGCAGTTCCTCTAGCAGCGTCTGCTTGGCGTCCATCGGACGCGGAACGCTACGGGTAGGTGATGACGCGATCGCCGTGGCGCAGCCACCTGAAGACGCGCGCGGCGTCCGGGATCGGGATCCGCAGGCAGCCGTGGCTGGCGTTGAACGCGGGAACGTCGATGTAGCCGTGGATCGCGTAGCCGCGAATGAAGTAGTTCGAGTCCACCATGCCGAGGGAGTTGGTCCCCGGCGTCTTGAGGTAGACGCGGAAGCTGCCGATTATCGTCGGCGTCGCGGGCGCGCCGGTCGACGTGTGGTACGTCGCCACGACCTTGTCGCCGTCGATCAGCGCGAGCACCTGGCGCGAGATGTCGGCCTCGACGTGACGACCGGCATCCGGGTGGCGCGGCTTGAAGGCGCCCTTGCCGGCCAGCACCCGCTCGACCACGCGGCGGTCGGCGTCGTAGCGGCGCGACATGCCGTTGACCTTGCGGAACGCCATCACCGCGCGGCCGGTCGCGGCATCGAACGTGCCGCTGCGTGAAACGGCGTAGCGCAGCTTCGCCAGACCGCGCTGCAGCAGCGGCACGAGCTTGCTCCGACTGCCCTCGGCGGCGCGCGGCTCGACGACGGTGACCTTGGCCTTGGGCCCGACCGCGGCGCCGAGCTCGGGGCTCGCGACGTGTACGGCGCGCACGCCGAAGCTGCCCTTGCGCCAGGTCGGGATGCGGCGCACGAAGCTCCCGTCGGGCGCCACCGCGACGCGCAGGGTGCGGGCGAGCTTGCCGCCACGCAGGATCCGCAGCTTGACCTGCTGCGGGACGGCGGCCACCGGCGCCATCACCCCGCGCACGCGGTACGAGCGCCCGCGCAGCACGAGCGCCTTGGCGCCCGCGGTGTAGAACTTCTCCGCCGCCATCGTGATCTGCGGCACCGGAGGCGGGGGTGGTGCCGGCGCCGGCGTGGGCACGGGCGGCACCGGCGTCGGCACCGGGTCCTGCGCGGCCGCGGCGGCCGGCGCGAGCAGCGCGAGCGCGGCGGCGAGCGCGAGCGCGCGCCTCATGTCGCCACCGCCGGCGCGCCGGTGCGGCGCGCGAACGGGAGCACGACCAGCAGGGAGGCCGCCGCCGCCGCGAGCATGGCCGGCAACGTCGCCGCTCCCCACCCCTGCGAGACGCCGAGCGCGAGCGCGTTGTTGAGTGCGTGCAGGGCTATGCATGGCAGTAGCGAGTCCGTCCAGACGTAGAGCAGGCAGAGGAAGAAGCCGAAGACCATCAGCGGCACTATGAATTCGATGTCGGTGCCGCCCAGGTGGATCGCGCCGAAGATGGCGCCGGTGAGCACCGCAGCAGGCAGCATCCCGAGCGTGCGACGCAGCGCCGTGAAGCAGAAGCCGCGGAAGAACAGCTCCTCCGCGACCGGCGCGAGCACGCAGACGAGGATCGAGACCGCGACGAGCGCGGCGGTCGAGCCGTCCACGCCGAGCTCCTCGGGCAGGTCGTCGTTCTCGGTGATGCCGAGCGCGATGCCCCAGACCGTCGCGAACGCGAAGAAGCCGAACCAGCTCACCAGCGTCCAGCCGACCGCCGGGCGCAGGCTGGTCAGGCGCAGGCCGAACTTGCCCGGCGTCACGGGCGCATCGAGCTTCCAAGCCAGCAGCAGCGCCGAGCCGATCAGCGCGAGGTCCTGCACGTAGGTGCCGCCGATCGTCACTCCGGGCGGCGTGTCGCCGATGGTGTCGAAGCCGAGCAGCTCGACCACGAGCGCGATCACGCCGACGCCGACGACGGCGACCATCAGCGTCGCGAGCATCGCGGCGAACGGCGCCCACAAGGGCCAGCGCGGCAGCGCGTCGCGCCCGCGCGGCGGCGGCGGCTCGGGACGCCAGACTCCCTCCGGCAGCTCGGGGCGCGTCGGGACCGGCGCGGGACGATCTGCGGAGGGCGGCGGGACGCTCGACATCAGGGCCGCACAGGGTAGGAGGCGGAGCGCGCCACGAGTGCAGGCATTTCCTCGAGGCTGCGAATGACCGCACGCCGGCGACCGGTCTGCCGCGTCGCCGCGCACCAGCAGGACCGCGCGGATCCCGGCCGCGCGGGCGCCGTCGACGTCCTCGCGCAGGTTGTCGCCCACGTGCCACGCGCGCTCGCGCGGGACGCCGGCGAGCTCGAGCGCGCGCTCGAAGATGGCGCGCGCGGGCTTCGCCGCGCCCAGCTCGGCGGAGGCGACCGCGCCGTCGACGAGCGGCGCCAGCCCGGTCTCGTCGAGCCGCTCGTGCAGCGAGCAGTCCCAGTTCGACACGACGACGAGCGCGCAGCCGGCGGCGCGCAGCGCCCGCAGCGCCGGCGCCGCGTCGGGGTGGGGCGAGAAGACGAGCGCGTCGAGCAGCGCGGCCGTCAGCACGGCTGCCGGCGCGGCCGCCGCGGCGCGGCGGCAGCGCCGGTCGCATCGCCGCCGCGCTGCGCTCGCGCAGCACCGCGAGCGAGTCGGCGTCGCGGCCGAGCTGCATGTGCGCGCGGTAGAAGGCGATCTCCGCCCGGATCGCCGCGGCGGCCGCCGCCGCGCCGACGTCGACCCCGAAGCCGCGCGCGCAAGCCGGCGCGCAGCCGCGGCGCGGGGTCCTCGAAGCGCAGCAGCGTGCCCATCGCGTCGAGCAGCACCGCTTGCCGTCTGGCCCGTCACCGTGATCCGTGCTGGCCGCCCGATGCCGCGCATCCATGTGGTGACCGCCTGGTTCGCGGCCGATCGTCCTGACGGCCACGCGCGACGCCGCGAATCGTGATCCAGGTCCTCGCCGCCCATGTCGACGCCTGATCCTGGCAGCGTCCGTCGGAGCATTCCTCGAAGAGGGCGCGACCTGGGCGTCGGTCGTGGTGCCGATCGCCGTCGCACTGCTGCTCGCCTTCCTGCTCGACCGCGCGCTCTCGCGCCGCAGCACCGAGCTCGCGGACACCGTCATCCCCGGCGGCATCTCGGCCGAGACCGGGACCCGCCTGCGCTTCTTCCGCCGCTTCGTCGGCGCGGCGATCATCCTGATCGGCGATCGCGATCGCGCTGTCGCGCGTGAACGGCGTCGACCGGCTCGCCGCCTCGCTGCTGGCCTCCAGCGCGATCGCCGCCGCCGTGATCGGCTTCGCGGCGCGCCAGACGCTGGCCAACCTCGTCGCGGGCGTGATGCTCGCCGTCACGCAGCCGCTGCGCGTCGGCGACTGGGTCTCGTTCGAGGACCAGTACGGCGTCGTCGAGGACATCACGCTCACGTACACCTTCCTGAGCACGCTCGGCGGGCAGAGCATCGTGATCCCGAACGAGAAGCTGGCGAGCGGGATCCTGCGCAACGACTCGTTCGGCGACGGCGTCGTCGGCCTCGACGTGCACGTCTGGCTGCCGCCCGGCGCGGACGCCGCGCGCGCCGTCACCGTCCTGCACGAGGCGACGGGCCAGACGGTGACCGTCGCAGAGACGACCGCCGAGGGCGTCCGGCTCGCCGTCGGCGGCGAGCACTGCCCGCCGCCGGAGCGCGTCCCGCGCGAGGCCGAGCTGCGCGTGCGCTGCCTCGAGCTGCTGCACGCCGAGGGGCTGCTCAGCGCGCCGCAGTAGGGGTTCCGCGCGCGAGGGCGAACCACCGTAGGCGTCCTACAATCCGGTCCTCCGCCGTCATGACCCATGCCCAGCGCACCAGGCGGCGCCGTCGCGGTAGCGGCGGGCCGCGCAACAAGGCCCTCCTCGCCCTCATGGTGCTGGGGATCTGCGTCGTGCTGGCCGGGCTCGCCGGGATCGGCTACATCGTCTCCGTCGCCGCCTCGGCGCCGCCGCTCTCCTCGCTCAAGCCGCGCACCACCGGCGACAACACGCGCGTGTTCGCGGCCGACGGCAAGCCGCTCGGCTTCATCCAGGCCGACAGCCTGCACCTGCCGATGCGCTCCGAGGAGATCCCGAAGGTGGTCAAGGACGCGACGATCGCGATCGAGGACGAGCGCTACTACAAGCACAAGGGCGTCGACTACGAGGGCGTCGTGCGCGCCGCGATCCAGAACGTGGCGTCGCGCAAGACCGTCCAGGGCGGCTCGACGATCACGATGCAGCTCGTGCGCTCGCTCTACATCTCCAGCGAGAAGACCTACACGCGCAAGATCCGCGAGGCCAAGCTGGCCGAGGAGCTCGAGGACGAGCAGTCGAAGGAGTGGATCCTCGAGAAGTACCTCGACTCGATCCCCTACGGCACCGTCGGCGGGCAGTCCGCGATCGGCGTCAAGGCGGCCGCGAAGATCTACTTCTCCAAGGACCTCGAGGACCTCTCGCTGCGCGAGGCGGCGCTGCTCGCCGGGCTGCCGCAGGCGCCGACCACGTACTCGCCGACGCGCAGCAAGGGCGCCGCCCTCGGCCGTCGCAACGACGTGCTCGACAAGATGGCCGAGCTCGAGCATGGTGACCGAGGAGCACGCGCGAGCGGGCGAAGCGCCGCAACCTGGGTCTCAAGCGCTCGGAGTTCTTCACGCGCCGGCGCGAGGAGTACTTCTTCGACTACGTCAAGGACCAGCTGTTCCGCGAGTACGGCGCGCAGACCGTGCGCCAGGGCGGGATGAAGGTCTACACGACGATCGACCTGGACAAGCAGGAGCAGGCGCGCGACACGATCGCCGACCACATCGGCGGCATCGGCCCGTCCTCGGCGATCGTGACGATCAACCCGCGCAACGGCTACATCGAGGCGATGGCCTCCTCGGGCGACTACGGCGTGTCGAACTTCAACCTCGCCGCCCAGGGCCACCGCCGCCCCGGCTCGACGTTCAAGATCATGGCGCTGATGACGGCGCTGCGCCGCGGCGTCGACCCCGACAGCACGCACTACGTCTCGAAGTCGCCGACGCTATGTGGACGACCCGATCTACGGCAAGTTCGAGATCAAGACCTACGGCGGCACCGGCGGCGGGCAACCTGAGCCTGCGCCAGGGCGACGCTGAAGTCCGACAACTCCGTCTACATCCAGCTCGCGATGGACCTCGGCCCGGACGAGGTCAAGCGGACCGCGCGCGACATGGGCATCACGTCGACGCTCAAGGGCTACCCGGCCGAGACGCTCGGCGGCCTGGAGAACGGCGTCTCGCCGCTGGAGATGGCGACCGCCTACGCCAGCATCGCCTCGGGCGGCTACCGCCTGCGGCCGACCGCGATCCAGAAGATCGTCTTCCCCGACGGGCGCGTCGAGAAGGGCGAGGACCTGCCGCCGCGCTTCCGCGTCAAGAAGGTCCGGATCTTCGAGGACGGCGTCGCCGCCAAGGCGACCGAGATCCTCGAGCAGAACATCCAGGGCGGCACCGGCACGCACGCGATCATCGGCTGCCCGGCCGCCGGCAAGACCGGCACGACCGACGACAACACCGACGCCTGGTTCGTCGGCTTCACGCCGCGGCTCACGACCGCCGTCTGGGTCGGCTACCCCAAGGACGACATCCAGATGAACGGCCTCTACTTCGGCCGCAACGTCGACGGCGGCACGTTCCCGGCCGACATCTGGGGCGACTACATGGGCCGCGTCAAGGGCTCCTTCTGCGGTGACTTCGAGCCGCCCGAAGACCCCGTTCGTGTCGTCCCCGTTCTTCGGCAAGTACGCGCGGTCGGGCGGCTCGCTGACCGGCGGCGAGGTGGACGTGGCGCCGGTTCCCGACGCCGACGGAGACCGGAGCACCGACGAGGACGAGGCCGACGACGGAGCAGGGCGCCGGAGGACGGCGAGGAGGAGCTTCGACCCGTCGCAGTACGAGTCCGAGCCGCAGGCGCCGCCCGAGACCGAGCAGCCGGCCGACCCGGGCCAGGGCGGCGGCGCGGTCGCGCCGCCGGGCTGATCGCGCGCACGCGCGCGCCCGCGCTGGTATAACCCTCGCCGTCCGTCGTCCGCCGCAAGAGGCGGTCGTGAAGCATGCGGGAAGGCAGTGCCGAGCAGCACCCCTCGCGCATCGATCAAGTCAGTGAGGAGGTGTTGTATGGCAACTGGTGTCGTCAAGTGGTTCAGCGACGAGAAGGGCTTCGGCTTCATCACCCCCGACGACGGGGGTAAGGACGCGTTCGTGCACTTCTCGGGTATCGCCGGCGATGGCTTCCGCACGCTCGCCGAGGGCGCGAAGGTCGAGTACGAGCTGGGCGAGTCCGGCAAGGGCCCGCAGGCAACCGACGTCCGGGTCATCTAGGCTCTTGGCCAAAGAAGAGAAAGTCGAATTCGAGGGCGAGGTCGTCGAGGCGCTCCCGAACGCCATGTTCAAGGTGCAGCTCGACAACGGCCACGAGGTGCTCGGACACGTCGCGGGCAAGATGCGGCGCTTCCGCATCCGGATCCTGCCGGGCGACCGGGTGCGGGTGGAGGTCTCCCCCTACGACCTCAACCGCGCGCGCATCGTCTATCGCCATCGCTGACGGCGAGCGGGCCCGGTGCGCGAGCGCGCCCTGATCGAGGCGATCGGCGCCGCGCTCGCCCGGCGCGAGCGACTCCCGCGTCGTGCGCTGGCTCGGCGACGACGCGGCGGTCGTGCGCGCCGGCGCGTACGCCGTCACGTCCGTCGACGTGATGGTCGACGGCACCCACTTCCGGCTCGGTTCCGCGACGCCGGCCGACATCGGGCACCGCGCGCTGGCCGCCGCGCTGTCCGACCTCGCCGCGATGGGCGTCGCGCCGGGCGAGGCCTACCTCGGCGTCGTGCTGCCGCCCGACGCTGCCCGACGCGGCCGTGCTCGCACTGCACGGAGGCGCGGAAGCGCTGGCCGCGGCGACGGGCACGACGATCGCCGGCGGCGACCTGGTCGCGGGCCCGGTGCTGACGCTCGCCGTCACGGTCGTCGGCTGGGCGGACGCGCAGGACGCGCCGGTCGGACGCGGCGGCGCGCGCCCCGGCGACCTGGTCGGCGTGACGGGGACGCTGGGCGCGGCGACCGCCGGGCTCGCCGTGCTCGAGGGCCGCGTGCGTCACGCCGACGCGCCGGCCGGCGGCAGGCCTGATCGACGCGCTACCTGCGCCCGCAGCCGCGCCTCGACGGCCGGCCGCGCGCTGGCGGCGGCCGGGGCGCACGCGATGCTCGACATCTCGGACGGGCTCGCCTCCGACGCGCGCCGGCTCGCGGAGGCGAGCGGCGTCCGGCTCGCGCTCGACGCCGCCGCGCTGCCGCTCGCGCCCGGCGTGGCGGAGGTCGCCGCGCGCGCTGCGGCCGCGATCCCGCTCGAGCTGGCGGCGACCGGCGGCGAGGACTTCGAGCTCTGCGCCTGCTTCGCGCCGGCGGACCGCGCCGCCGCCGAGGCGGCGGCGGACGTCACGTGGATCGGGGAGGTGCTCGCCGGCGAGCCCGGCGTCGACTGGGCCGGCGCCGCCTCAGGCGCCGCGGCTGGCGCGGCTTCGAGCACTAGGCGCGCTCAGCGCGGGCGCGGGAGGATGCGTCCGGCGATCAGCCGGTCGATGATCGCGGCGGCGACCGCGCTCGGATCGACCATGTAACCCGAGGGCTGACTCGGCTTGCCGGCGTCGTTGCTCTCCATGATCGTCCCCCGTTCGGCTGTCGGAACGCGATCGTCCCGGACCTCCCGTCCGAAACGTCCTGATCGCTTGCTGTATCGGATTGCCGTCGTTCATCGCATGAGCAGCATCGGCCAGGTCCGGCGGAGCTGTCCATGGGGTCATGACCCGAAGGTCGCAGCCGAGCGCTCGAGCCGCGCGAACACGACGATGCGCTGCGCGGCCGAGTAGAGCGGATGGCACGCGGTCAGCACGAGCCGGTCGTAGGCCACGCGGCGCGTGACCCAGTCGCGGTGGGAGCGACGATGCGGGTCCGCTCGACGCGATAGGTGAAGCGGCCGTAGGGCATCCGCAGCTCGATCCGGTCGCCCGCGTCGAGGTCGTCGACGCGGCGGAACGGCGCGCCGTAGGTGGTGCGATGGCCTGCGATCGCGACCGTGCCGCGCGCACCGGGCAGCGGCGTGCGCGGGTAGTGCCCGGGACCGCTGCGCAGCGAGGCGCCGTCGGTCCCGTGGACGACGACCTCGTCGAGCTCCGATCGCGTCGATGCGCAGCCGCCCGACCGGGTCGCCCTCGCCCGCGCGGCGCAGCGCGGCCCGCGCAGCGAAGCGCAGGCGTCGCTCGGGGTCCGGCAGCCGCGCCAGCACGCGCCGCTCGGCCGGCGGGGGGCCCGCGCGCTCGAGCTCGGCCAGCCGGTCGTCGAGCCGGCCCTGCTGGATGCGCGCGTAGAGCGACGAGACCGGCTCCTCCCAGGCGAGCGTCAGCGCGCCGTCCGACGAGCAGCAGCAGGCCGGCGCAGATCAGGACGATCGAGAGCGGACGCAGGACGCGGCGCATCGCTCAGCGCCGCAACGCCGACTCGGTTCCGCCGAGCGAGCCCGGCCCCGCGTAACCGGCCGGGCCGCGCGTGTGCAGCTGCTCGGGCGGCGCGGCGGCCGCGATCCGCCGGCGCGCCAGCAGGATCCGCACGAGCGTCGCGAAGCAGCCCGCGAGCACGCCGAGCGCGAGCGCCGACCAGGGCGAGACATGGCCGCCGGCCGTCGCCACGAGCCACATGCGCGCCAGCTCCAGCGGTCCTGCGCGCAGCGCGCGCGCCTCGTAGGCCAGGACCAGCAGCGGCGCCAGCAGGCCGGCCGCGAGCGCGGCCCAGGCGATCGCGCCGCGCAGGCGCGTCTGCGGCACGCCCAGGAACAGCCACAGGTGCGCGGCCGGGAGCAGGAGCGGGCAGCGTACGGATTGACGAGCCAGACCGCGAGCGTGACGGCGCAGACGAGCACGCCGGCCGCGGCGCCCGCGGCGCCCGCCGCCGGGTTCCCGCGTGCCGCGCGCGCGGCGCGCGTCAGTGGACGCACGACGAGCACTCCCGCCGCGACGGCGACCGCGACGGATGCCAGCGCCGCCGCCTCGGCCGTCTCCAGCCGCAGGTCGGCGGGATCGACCGGCGCGCGCGGCGCCGGGAACGCGCCGGCGATCCCGAGCACGCGCAGCCAGGCCCAGGCGAAGCGGCACGGCGACGCCGGCGGCGAGCGTCCAGGCGAGCCAGGCGCCGATCGCCAGCGGGCGCCGGCGGGCGCGGAAGAACGCGTCCAGCGCCGCCAGCAGCGCCGGCAGCAGCAGGCTGCCGACGAGCAGCCGGACGCTCCAGTCGGGCAGCACGTTGCGCAGCGTCACGATGCCCTCGGGCTCGTCGCCGAACTGCGGCGCGGTGTCGCCGCCGGAGCCGTTCCGGCCTGCCTCGTCGAGCGCGATCACGCTGCGCAGCGCGCCGCGCCCGAACTGGGTGAAGCGCTCGCGCGCGACGCGCGCGCCCGGCGCGGGCCCGCGCTCGCCGCTGACCTGCAGCAGCACCGCCGGGCAGGCCGGCGCGAGCGAGCTCGCCCTGCTCGGTCACGGCGAGCGGCAGCGCGCGGCGCGACCACTGCGAGCTCGCGCGCGCCCCGCCGGGATCCGCACCGACCTCCTGGCGCACCGCGAGCTCGACGGTGCGCTGCCAGCCGAGCGGCGGCTGCTCCATCCCGTTCGACCACGGCACGACCCAGGGCTTCTGCCACACCGCGGACGCGAGGTCGCCCAGCGCCAGCACGCCGTCGATCGCCCCGGCGTCCTGTTCCCGCGCCCACGCGCGCGCGCCGGCGGCGCCCCCGCTCCCGCCCGAGGTCGAGACGAGCACGAGCGTCTTGCGCAGGTCGCGGCCGATCAGCTGCGGCTCGCCGGGCTCGCTCGCGTCCTGCTCGGCGGCCGGCGCGCGCGTGCGGAAGATGCGCGCGAGCTCGAGCAGGCCGCCGTGCCCGACAGCTCGGCGAGCCCCGGCGACATCGAGCGCGTCGCGGTGCGCGAGCACGACGATGCGGCGGCTCGAGAGGCCCGGGACGCACGCCGACGACGGTCTCGAGCGCGGTCTCGCCGTCGACCGTGCGCCCGGTGACGGTCTCGCGCGCGACGGAGAACCCCGATGCCCGGAAGACGTCGCGCGACGCGGTCGGCCAGCGCGGCGTCGCCGGCCGACCCCGGGCGGCGCCGGGGGAAGGCCGCGCCGAGCCCGAGCAGCGAGTCGCGCCGCTGCTCGTTGCCGTACGCGCGCGCCGGGTCGAAGGCGTCCGCGACCGCGCGCGTGCGCAGCGGCGAAGGACGGCTCTCGAGCGAGAACGCCACCACGAACAGCGCCAGCAGCGCGGGCACGAACGCCGCTCGATAAACGCGCACGTCAAGCACGCTTATGCACGGTATCTACGCTTTGGACATGCCGGACCGTCCCGCGCGCATCCTCCTCGTCGACGACGAGCAGCCGATCCAGACGCTGCTGTCGTTTCCGCTGCAGCGCGACGGCTACGAGGTGGTGCAGGCATCCGACGGCCGCGAGGCGCTGGCGCGCTTCTCCGAGCAGACGTTCGACCTCGTCGTGCTCGACGTGATGCTGCCCAAGCTGGACGGCCTCGAGGTCTGCCGCCGGCTGCGCGCGCAGTCCTCGGTGCCGATCATCATGCTGACCGCCAAGTCGGAGGAGATCGACAAGGTGCTCGGCCTCGAGCTGGGCGCCGACGACTACATCACCAAGCCGTTCTCGATGCGCGAGTTCCGCTCGCGCGTGAAGGCCGCGCTGCGCCGCGCGGGGATGGCCCAGCCGGTCGACGGCGAGGAGCAGCCGATCGAGGTGCTGGCGCTGCGGATCGACCCCGCCAAGCGCACCGTCACGCTCGCCGGCGAGCAGGTCCCGACCACGTTCGTCGAGTTCGAGATCCTCACCGCGCTCGCCTCCAACCCGGGCCGCGTCTACACGCGCGACATGCTGCTCGCGCGCGTCTGGGGCGACTCCGCCTACCGCGACCCGCGCACGATCGACGTGCACATCCGCCACCTGCGCGAGAAGCTCGAGACGGACGCCAAGGAGCCCGAGTACATCTTCACCGTGCGCGGGGTGGGTTATTGCTTCAGGGACACCGGCGAGGAGTGACGATGACGCGGCCGCTGCGGTCGCTGCGCAACCGCCTGACGCTGATCTTCGCCCTGATCGTCGCCGGGGCGATCGGGATCGTCTACTTCTACGTCACGCCGCGACTGGAGGACGAGCTCGTGGCGCAGAAGCTCGTCCTGCTGCAGGAGTCGGCGGTGCGCGAGTCGTCGCGGCTGCAGGACGTCGTCGGCACCGAGACGCCGCAGCGCGAGGTCGAGCGCCGGACGACGACGGCGGCGACGTTCTCCAGCGCCGAGGTGACGGTGCTGCAGGTGAGCCTCGGGACCGTCAACCAGATCTACCCGGTCGCCGACTCCAGCCCGGGCGGCGCCGCGCTGGCCGAGATCAACGACGTCGCCGAGCGCGCGGCGCTCAGCGGCCAGCCCGTCACCGACACGGAGCAGACCGGCGTCGGCCGCCAGGCGCTCGCGGCGATCCCGCTGCTGCGCAACGACAAGGTGCGCGGCGTGGCGGTCTTCGCCGACTCGCTCTCGGACGTGCAGGGCAACGTCGAGCTGATCCGCCAGCGCATCCTCGTCGCCGGGGCGATCGCGCTGGTGCTCGCCGCGCTCGCCGGCTACGTCGTCGCGCGCGCCCTGACCGGCCGGATCAAGCGGCTCGAGCGCGCGGCGCGCAAGGTCGCCGCGGGCGACTTCTCCAACGCGATCCACGCCGACTCCGACGACGAGCTCGGCCAGCTCGCGGCCGCCTTCGACGAGATGCAGCGCCAGCTCGCGCGGCTCGACACGGCGCGCAAGCAGTTCATCGCGTCCGCGTCGCATGAGCTGCGCACGCCGATCTTCTCGCTCGGCGGCTTCATCGAGCTGCTCGAGGACGAAGAGCTCGACGAGGAGACGCGCGCCCAGTTCCTGGCCCAGCTGCGCGGCCAGGTCGCGCGCATGCGCAAGCTGGCGACCGAGCTGCTCGACCTCTCGCGACTGGAGTCGGGCGCGCTCGAGCTGCGACCCGAGCCGACCGACGTCGGCCAGCTGGCGCGCGAGGTCGCGGGCGAGTTCACGCCGGCCGCCAGCGCGCACGGGACGGAGGTGGAGGTGCGCGCCGCCGCCGACCCGATCGAGATCGAGTGCGACCCGGAGCGCGTCGCGCAGGTCATGCGGATCCTGCTCGACAACGCCCTGGTGCACACGCCGACGGGGACCAGCGTCGTCGTCTCGGCCGCGCGCGAGGACGGACATGTCACCCTCCAGGTCGCCGACTCGGGCGTCGGCATCCGCCACCAGACCATGCCGCACATCTTCGAGCCGTTCTTCACCTCAGCCGACGGCGCCCGCGGCGCCGGTCTCGGCCTCGCGATCGCGCGCGAGCTGGCAGAGCGGATGAACGGCGAGCTGACGGTCCGCTCGGCTCCCGGCAGGACGGCCTTCAAGCTGACGCTGCCGGCATGAGCCGCGCCCTGATCCTCGCGCTCATCGCGACGCTCGGCGGCGGGCGCGCTGATCGGCTGCGGCTTCGGCGGCGGCGACGACGACGAGGGAGCGACGGAGCGCACGACGACGCGCATCGAGGTCGTCCGCGGCCTCGGCAAGGGCGACGGCTTCGACCCGCAGGCGATCTACAAGGAGGAGGCGCCCGGCGTCGTGACGGTCGTGGCGCTGTTCGGCTCGGAGTCGATCGGCGACCTCGAGTCCAGCGGCGGCGTCGGCTCGGGCTTCGTGCTCAACGGCGACGGCGAGATCGCCACCAACGCGCACGTCGTCACGACCGGCGAGGTGCCCGACCTGCGCGAGGCGCGCACCGTCTACGTCGAGTTCGCCGACGGCAACCAGGTCGAGGCGAAGGTGCGCGGCTATGACCCGGAGGCCGACATCGCGCTGCTCAAGGTCGACCCGAAGGGCTTGACGCTGCGCCCGCTGCCGCTCGGCGACTCCGAGTCGGTCGAGGTCGGCACGCCGGTCGCGGCGATCGGCTCGCCCTTCTCCGAGCGCCAATCGCTGTCGGTCGGCGTCGTCTCGGCGGTCGACCGCTCGATCTCGGGGCTGACCGCGTTCCAGATCGCCGGCGCGATCCAGACCGACGCCGCGATCAACCCGGGCAACTCCGGCGGTCCGCTGGTCGACGAGGACGGCAAGGTGATCGGGGTCAACCAGCAGATCAAGACCAGCTCGGGCGGCGGCGAAGGCGTCGGCTTCGCGGTCCCGGTCGACGTCGCGCGGCGCTCGCTCGAGCAGCTGCGCGAGGAGGGCGAGGCGACCTACGCCTACCTGGGCGTCCAGTCGGTCGCGATCTACCCGCAGCTGCGCGCGCGCTTCGACCTGCCCGTCGGCGCCGGCGCCTGGCTGCAGGCCGTCACGGAGGACGGGCCTGCCGAGGCCGGCGGCCTGCGCGGCGGCGGCGCCGGCGAGACGCTCTTCCAGGTCGGCCGCTACCGCACGGGCGGTGACGTGATCACGCGCATCGACGGGCGGCCGGTCGACGACCCGGACGACCTCTCCCGTCTGGTCGCGCTGCTGGACCCCGGCACGACCGTGACGGTCGAGGTGTGGCGCGACGGCGAGCGCCGCGAGGTGGAGGTCCGGCTCGGCGAGCGACCGCTGCAACAGCTCCCTGACAGTGGCTGAGCCGGGGCGCCCGGCTTCCCGTATCGTCCCCCGCCGCCTGTGCTCCAGCCCGTCGCACTAGCAAGCAAGAGCCTCGCCGACTACACCCACATCGTCGGCCGACCGCTTGTGGAGGAAGTGCGCGAGCTCGCCGAGCCGCTCAAGGGCCGGCGCGTCGTGCACCTCTCCGCGACGGCGTTCGGCGGCGGCGTCTCGGAGATCCTCTACACGCTCGTGCCGCTGATGCGCGACGTCGGGCTCGAGGTCGAGTGGCAGGTGATCTACGGCCGCGAGGAGTTCTTCAACGCGACCAAGCTGATGCACAACGCGCTGCAGGGCAGCCCGCAGGACCTGACCGAGGAGCAGTGGGCGACCTGGGGGCAGTACAACGAGATGAACGCGCGCGAGCTGTCGGGCGACTGGGACGTCTGCGTGGTGCACGACCCGCAGCCCGCCGCGCTGCTCTCGCTCGTGCCGGAGAAGGCGGCCGGCTGGATCTGGCGCTGCCACATCGACGTCTCGACACCGAACCCGGCGACGATGGGACGCCTGCTGCCATACGTGGAGAAGTACCCTGCGTCGCTCTTCCACGTCGCCGGTTACGTGCCCGCCGGGATGAACGGCGGCGTGCACATCGTGCCGCCGGCGATCGACCCGCTGGCGCCCAAGAACATGGCGCTCTCGTTCGACGACGCCGAGTTCGTCTGCCAGCAGTTCGGCATCGACACGGCGCGGCCGATGCTGTGCCAGGTGTCGCGCTTCGACCCGTGGAAGGATCCGATGGGGGTGATCGACGCCTACCGGCTCGTGAAGGCCGAGCGGCCGGACGTCCAGCTCGCGCTGGTCGGCTCGATGGCGTCCGACGACCCCGAGGGCTGGGACTTCTACAACGACACGCTGGCGCACGCCGACGGCGACCCCGACATCCACATCCTCAACAACTTCTCCAACGTCGGCGCGATCGAGGTCAACGCGTTCCAGTCGCTCGCCGACGTCGTGATCCAGAAGTCGACGCGCGAGGGCTTCGGCCTGACCGTCTCGGAGGCGCTCTGGAAGGGCCGGCCGTTCATCGGCGGCGACGTCGGCGGCATCCCGCTGCAGGTCGCAGGACGGGCGCTCGGGCTACCTCGTCTCCACCGTCGCGGACTGCGCCGCGCGGGCGCTCGACATCCTCGCCGACCCCGCGCTCGGCCGGACGCTCGGCCGGGCCGGCAAGGACTACGTGCGCACGCACTTCCTGATGCCGCGCTACCTGCGCGACTACCTCAAGATCATGCACGAGGTGCTCTAGACCCGATGCCCGACAGCCGCGCACCGCTCGTACTCGTCTCCAACCGCGGACCGGTCACCTACCAGGAGGACGGCTCGACCAAGCGCGGCACCGGCGGCCTGGCGACGGCGCTGATCGGCCTGGCGCTGCACCGCGACGCGGTCTGGATCGCGTCGACGATGACCGACCGCGACGCGCAGGTCGCCGAGGAGCACGGCGGCGAGGCGTTCGAGATCGCGGCCGACGACGCCGGCGGCAAGTTCCGCGTGCGCTTCGTGGCGTCGGACCCGACGGCGTACGACCGCTTCTACAACATCTTCGCCAACCCGATGCTCTGGTTCATCCAGCACTATCTCTGGGACCAGAGCAACGCGCCCGACATCCGGCGCCACGAGGTCGAGGCGTTCGAGTTCGGCTACAACGTCGTCAACGAGGACCTCGCCGAGGTGGTGCTCGACGAGATCTACGAGCTCGACGAGCCGGTCGTGATGGTGCACGACTACCAGCTCTACACGCTGCCGGGGATCGTGCGGCGCGCGCGGCCGGACGTGTTCCTGCACCACTTCGTGCACATCCCGTGGACCCAGTCGGACTCCTGGCGCGTGCTGCCGAAGAAGATCCGCGACGAGATCTACCACGGGCTGCTGGCGAACGACATCATCGGCTTCCACACGCGCTCCTACCGGCGCAACTTCCTCCAGTGCTGCCGCGACCTGCTCGACCTCGAGGTCGACATGAAGCGCGGCGTGGTCGAATGCGACGGCCGCGAGGTCTGGGTCCGCGCCTACCCGCTGCCGATCGACTGGCGCGCGACGCAGGCGGTGGCCGAGCGCCCGGGCGTGGCGGAGTTCGAGCGCGAGCTGCTGGAGCGCAAGCGCGACTTCTCGATCCTGCGCGTCGACCGCGCCGACCTCTCGAAGAACGTGCTGCGCGGGTTCACGGGCTTCGACATCTTCCTCGAGCAGCACCCCGAGTTCATCGAGCGGATCACGTTCACCGCGCAGCTGATGCCCTCGCGCACGGACGTGCCCGAGTACGCCGAGTACCTCGAGCGGATCGAGGCGCTGGTGGCGGTCGTCAACCACCGCCACGGCACGACCGACTGGATGCCGATCTCCCTCAAGCTGCGCGACGACCTCGACGAGGCGGTCGCTTCCTACAAGCACTACGACGTGATGATGGTCAACGCGATGTTCGACGGCATGAACCTGGTCGCCAAGGAGGGCCCGCTGGTGAACGAGCGCGACGGCGTCTCGATCCTGTCCGAGAACACGGGCGCGCACG
Organism: uncultured Solirubrobacteraceae bacterium; assembly: GCA_963721315.1. Taxonomy (GTDB): domain Bacteria; phylum Actinomycetota; class Thermoleophilia; order Solirubrobacterales; family Solirubrobacteraceae; genus DASQMT01. The sequence continues at coordinate 309,181 of CAVRIU010000003.1, read as the reverse complement.
AGGAGCTGGGCGAGTTCGCGCTGTCGGTCAACCCGTTCGACGTGCAGGAGCTGGCCGACTCGATCTACGCCGCGCTGACGATGGCGCCGGAGGAGCGCGCGCGCCGGGCGCAGGGGCTCAAGCAGATCGTCACGTCGCGCGATCCGGGGGACTGGATCGACGAGCAGATCGTGGACATCCGCAAGAAGGCGCGGGGTGGGGGCGCGGAGTAGCGTGCGTGCGGTCAACGTCAACTGCGCCGGTAAAGGGGAGGGTTCCGGTGCGGCGGCGGCGCGCGAGGCGTGTGCTCGGGCGCGGCGGCGGTCTGCGACGAGTTGACGTCGCATAGCGACGTCAACTCGTCACGGGGCGTGCCGTCGGGTGTGGTGCGACTTGACGTCGGATAGCGAGGTCAAGTCGCAACAGAGCGTCGCACCGCTCGAAGCCGAACTCGCGCTCCGCCGGGTCGAGCGGCGCGACCGGCGCCGGCGCGGCGCCCAGCCGGAGCGCGAGGCGCTTCGCCCGGCTCGCCGTCCGCGACGCCGCATCCCGCTCCCTTACCGGCGCCGTTCGCCCGGGCTCAGCCGGCTCACGCGACTGCCGCCCCGTCCCGTTCCCCCTCACTGGCGCCGTTCGCCCGGACCCAGACCGCGCCGCACGCGAGCGCCGCCCACGCACCGCACCTCCTTCACCCGGCGCCGTTCGCCGGGACCCCCGCCGCTCGCGCACCGCACCCGTGCCCTCACCGGCGCCGTTCGCCGGGACCCGGACCGCGCACGCCGTCGCGCCCCCGCGCCGCGCAGCTCCGCATGTTCGCGCGACCATCCACGAGCCGGCACCGTGGCCGAGCCGCCCGCGTCGACCGGCACCGCCTCGCCACCCGGCAGCACCGGCGCGCCATCACCCAGGCGCGGCCACGCGACCACCAGCGCGACCAGCGCGACGGCCAGCGCAACGGCCCGCCCGACATTGCCCCATCGCACCCGCGCACGCACGCTCCACGTAGGCGGGCAGCGATGCCGGCTCGCCCCCGCGCGTTGCTAGCATCCACCGCCGCATGGCCATCGAGCAGCCCGTCTACGACCTCATCCTCCTCCTCGATCCCGAGACCGAGGAGGAGCGCCGCACGAACATCCTCGCGAGCCTCGAGCAGGTCATCGAGCGCCAGGGGAGCATCGTCTCGCGGCATGACTGGGGACTGCGCCCGACGGCCTACGAGATCCGCAAGCGCGCCGAGGCCGACTACCACCTGCTGCAGTTCCAGGGCACGTCCGAGCTGCTCAACCAGCTCACGCACGCGCTGAAGATCACGGACGGCGTCAACCGCTTCCGGATCATCAAGCTGCGCAAGGGAACGCCCGACCCGCCTGATCTCCGCATGTCCGCCGCAGCCGCCGCGGCCGCGGAGCAGCCGGTCGAGATCGAGCGCTAGAAGCGCGCGGCTTTACGGCGGCCTGCAACAAGGCTGTCAAGAAATCCGCCCAAGTTGCGACCCTTGCAGGGGATGCGCCGACCTCGCCCATAGACTCGGCCACCACCCGACAGACTCTTGCAAGGTACGGAAAGGAGCCCTCAGTGGCCGCCACCAACATCAACCGCGTCGTGCTCACAGGCAACCTGACGCGCGACCCGGAGCTGCGTTCGCTTCAGAGCGGCACGTCGGTCTGCTCGCTGCGCATCGCCTGCAACACGCGCCGGAAGAACAACTCGACCGGTGAGTGGGAGGACAAGCCCAACTACTTCGACGTCACCGTCTGGGGCGCGCAGGGCGAGAACTGCGCGCGCTTCCTCGCCAAGGGCCGCCCGGTCGCGCTCGACGGCCGGCTCGAGTGGCGCGAGTGGCAGGACAAGGAGGGCAACACGCGTCAGTCGACCGAGATCATCGCCGACTCCGTGCAGTTCCTCGGCAGCCGCGACGACGGCCAGGGCGGCGGCGGCGGGTTCACGCCGCGCTCCGACGTGCCGGTCAACGAGAGCGACTTCCAGCCCGCCGGCTCCCCGTCGGGCAACGGCGCGCCCAGCGCCGCGGACGACGACATCCCGTTCTAGCGACGCAGCCCTGCCCGGCCCTCCGCGTCGACGAGGTGCCGGGCACGGGCAGGCTCGCCGGCGACCTCCTACACTCTCAGGCCGCGCGACCGCGCGCGCGCACTCCGCGGCGGTGAGTGCGGACAGTCTTCTTCGAGCGAGGTCCTTTCAACAGTGGCGAAGCAGCGGAGCCGGCCGACGCGCCGGCGTGACAACAAGAAGGGCGGTCCCGGGTCCGGGCGCCGCAAGTCCTGCGGCTTCTGCCGCGACAAGGTCGACCAGGTCGACTACAAGGACGTCACGACGCTGAAGAAGTACGTCTCCGATCGCGGCAAGATCCGCTCGCGCCGCATCACCGGCGCCTGCCGCCGGCACCAGAACCAGGTCGCCACCGCGGTCAAGCGCGCCCGCGAGATCGCGCTGCTGCCATACGTCGGCGACAACCGCGAGGACCGCGACGAGCGCGGGCGCCCGCGGCGCGACGACCGCGACCGCGACCGCGAGCGCTGAGCCGGCGATGCCTCAGGCGATCCTGCTCGCGGACCACGAGAACCTCGGCGCCAAGGGCACCGTCGTCGACGTCTCGAAGGGCTACCTGCGCAACTACCTGATCCCGCGCAAGCTCGCCGAGCCGGCGACGCGCGGCTCGATCGCGGCCGCCGAGCGCCGCGCCGTGGTCGCAGAGCGCGCGGTCGCCGACGCGACCGCCAAGGCGGAGGAGAGCGCCACGCTGCTCAACAAGACGGTGCTGACGATCGCCCACCAGGCCGGCGACGACGGGCGGCTGTTCGGCTCGGTCACCTCCCAGGACGTCGCCGACGCCATCAAGGAGGCGCGCGGCATCACGATCGACAAGCGCCACGTCCAGCTCGAGGAGCCGATCAGGACGGTCGGCACCCACATGGTCGTGGTCGAGGTCGGCAACAAGGTGACCGCGACCGTCAAGACCATGGTGGTCGAGCAGAAGTAGCGCGCCTGGCCGCGTGACTCTCCGGAGTTTGCGGTCAGAACATACGTTCGGTCCGGACCGGGACCTAGACTCGCTTCGGTGAGCACACCTGAGCGCACGCACACGAACGGCAACTCCGCGCCGCGCCTGCCGGACGGCCCGATCACGCCGCCGCAGAACCTCGAGGCCGAGCAGTCGGTGCTCGGCGCGGTGCTGCTCTCGGACACGGCGCTGCCCGCGCTGATCATCGACGAGCGCCTGCATCCAGACGACTTCTACCGCGAGGCGCACGGGATCGTCTTCGCGGCGATGCTCGACCTCCACAACGGCGGCGAGCCGGTCGATGCGCTCACGCTGGTCGAGCACCTCAAGCAGGTCGGGCCGGCTCGAGGCGGCGGGCGGGCGCTCCGCGATCGACCTGCTCGCATCGAGCGTCCCCGCGGTCGGCCACGTGCACCAGTACGCGCGCATCGTGCGCACGAACGCGATGCTGCGCCGGCTGCTGCGCGCCACCTACGAGATCCAGGAGCGCGTGCACTCGCACGACGCGCCGCCGCGCGAGCTGATCGACATCGCCGAGCGCCTGATCCTCGAGGTCGCGCACGAGGACAGCCGCAAGGACTTCCGCGCGATCAACGACGTGCTCGACGTCGAGATCACGAAGCTCGAGCAGCTCTCGCGCGAGGGCAAGGCGATCACGGGCACGCCGTCGGGCTTCGAGGACCTCGACAACATCACCGGCGGCTTCCAGCCCGGCAACCTGATCATCCTGGCGGCGCGGCCGTCGATGGGGAAATCCGCGCTGATGGCCAACTTCGCCGAGCACGCCGCGCTCGGCTCGGACAAGGCCGTGGCGCTGTTCTCGCTCGAGATGTCGGAATCCGAGCTCGCGCAGCGCTTCATCGCATCGCAGGCGTCGGTCAAGGGCGACGACCTGCGCAAGGGACGGGTGCCCTCGACGCGCTGGGTCAAGATCCTCGAGGCGTCGAACCGGCTCGCGAAGTCGCCGCTCTTCATCGACGACTCGTCCGACCTCTCGGTGCTCGACGTGCGCGCGAAGGCGCGCCGGCTGCAGCAGCAGCACGCCGACGGCCTCGGGCTGATCCTGATCGACTACCTGCAGCTGATGCGCGGCGACGGCCGGACCGACAGCCGCGTCGAGCAGATCGGCCAGATCTCGCGCGGGCTGAAGACGCTCGCGCGTGAGCTCGACTGCCCCGTGATCGCGCTCTCGCAGCTCAACCGCGGCGTCGAGCAGCGCACCGACAAGCGCCCGCTGCTCTCCGACCTGCGCGAAAGCGGCTCGATCGAGCAGGACGCCGACCTCGTCATGTTCATCTACCGCGACGAGTACTACGACAAGGAGTCCGAGCGGGAGGGGATCGCGGACGTGATCATCTCCAAGCACCGCAACGGCGGGCTCGGCGACGTGGAGCTGACGTTCCAGAAGGAGTACCCGCGCTTCATGTCCTACGTCGGCGACGATCGCTACTAGCACGACGATGGCCGGCTGCCCCGACGGACGCTGCGACGGCTCCGGGTTCCTCTTCGACGAAGGCGCGCGGCGCGCGCGACCGTGCTCGTGCCGTCCGGGCCGGATCGCGCGCAAGCGGGCCGCCGCGCTCGAGGGACGGATCCCGCGGCGCTACCGCGAGGTCTCGCTCGAGCGCGAGCCGCTGATCTCGATCGAGCGCGCGAACCCGCACGTCGTGCGCGAGGTGCGCCAGTACGTCCGCACGATCGCCGAGCAGCTCGAGGCCGGTCGCGGGCTGTGGTTCACCGGCGATCCCGGCACCGGCAAGACCACGCTCGCGATGCTGGTCTCGAAGGCCGCGATGGAGGCCGACCACACGGTCGCGATCTACTCGCTGCCGCGGCTGCTGGCGCAGCTGCGCGAGACCTATCAGGACAAGGCGCAGTACTCGCTCAACGACCTGCTCGACCGGCTCAGCGCCGTCGACCTGCTGCACGTCGACGACGTCGGCTCCGAGCAGTCCTCGCCCTGGGTGCTCGAGCAGCTGTACACGATCGTCAACACGCGCTACGAGGACGGCCGCGCGATCCTGCTCACGACGAACCTCGTCAAGCTCGAGGGCGACGAGGCGCTGCGCGAGCAGATCGGCGATCGCACGGTCTCGCGGATCTACGAGATCTGCGGTGACCCGAAGCCGATGTACGGCGAGGACCACCGGCTCGAGACGACCGTGCTGATGCCCGAGCCCGCGGCCGAATGGGACGCCGCTCCGGCCTACGGCGAGCCGCGGCCGCCGCGGCGCTACGCCTCGTAGACTGGACCCGGCAGATGGCCGGCATCGTCATCATCGGCGCCCAGTGGGGTGACGAGGGCAAGGGCAAGATCACCGACCTGCTGGCCGAGAACGCCGACCTCGTGATCCGCTTCCAGGGCGGCAACAACGCCGGCCACACGATCGTCCGCGACGACGTCAAGTGGAAGTTCCACCTGATCCCGTCCGGGATCCTCTATCCGGGCAAGCCGTGCGCGATCGGCAACGGCGTCGTGATCGACCCGAAGGTCCTGACCGACGAGCTCGACGACCTGCGCGCCAAGGGAGTCGACCTCTCGGGCCTCAAGATCAGCGCCAACGCGCACCTGATCATGCCGTACCACATGCTGCTCGACCACGCCGGCGAGTCGAAGCTCGGCAAGCTGCAGATCGGCACGACGCGGCGCGGCATCGGCCCGGCCTACGCCGACAAGGCGGCGCGGCTCGGCATCCGGGTGCAGGACCTGCTCGACGAGAAGATCCTCAAGAAGAAGATCATGGCGGCGATGGAGCCCAAGCGGCTGGCGCTGCGCCCGTACGCCAAGTCGCCCGATCTCGACCTGCAGTCGATGACCGAGGACTACCTCACCTACGGGCACCGGATCGAGCGCTACATCGCCGACACCGCGCGCCTGACCTGGAAGCACCTCGACGAGGGCGGGCAGGTCATCTTCGAGGGCGCGCAGGGGACGCTGCTCGACATCGACCACGGCACCTATCCGTTCGTCACCTCCTCCAACCCGGTGGCGGCGAGCGCGGCCACCGGCACCGGCGCCGGCCCGAAGGACCTCGACGAGATCTGGGGCGTCACGAAGGCCTACGCCACGCGCGTCGGCGCCGGCCCGTTCCCGACCGAGCTCGACGACGACCTCGGCCGCGTGATGCGCGAGGCCGGCGGCGAGTACGGCACCACGACCGGCCGCGCCCGCCGCGTCGGCTGGATCGACCTCGTCGCGCTGCGCTACGCGGCGCGGCTGAACACGCTCACCCACCTGGTCGTCACGAAGCTCGACGTGCTCAGCGGGCTCGGTCCGCTGCGCGTCTGCACGCGCTACCGCAGCTCGAACGAGGCGAGCTTCGACCACTTCCCCTACCACCAGTCGGTGCTGCACCACGCCGGCGGCGTCTACGAGGAGCTGCCCGGCTGGGACGACGACATCACGGAGTGCCGCAGCGAGGACGAGCTGCCGCAGACCGCGCGCGACTACCTCGCGTACATCGCCGACTCCGTCGGCGTCCCGATCGCGCTGATCAGCGTCGGGCCGGGCCGCGACCAGATCATCTGGACCGACGCGGGCCGCGAGACGGCGCCGTCTCAGCGCGCCGCGGTCGCCGCGCTAGTCGCGCACGACGCGCGTGTCGACGATGAAGTCGTGCAGCGCGCGGTTCTCGTCGTCCCACAGCGGCCAGAGACGTCGGCCAGGTTGGCGAGCCCGAACGTGAGCGAGCCGGCGACGCCGAACAGCAGCGCCTTGACCGCGACCTCGCGCAGCATCGCGAAGCCGAACGTCATCGGCTGGCCGTTCGCGCGCACGACGCGGATGCCCATCGCCATGCGGCCGAGCGTCTTGCCGTTGGTGCGGGCCATCATCAGCGGCGCGTAGAGCAGCGCGACGATCGTGATCGCCACGACCGCGAGCAGCAGGCCGACGACCAGCGAGGCGATCGCCGGTCTCCTCCGAGGCGAAGAAGCCGACCGAGAAGACCGAGCCGAAGAGCGCCAGGATGATCAGCGCGCCGACGCTGATGATCAGGCCGTCGAGCAGCGGTGGCGCCGACGCGCGACCACCAGCCGGCGAGCTGGTACTGGCCGGTGACCGCGACGGGCGCGCGGCGTGCGCCGGCGCGCCGAACGCGCCGGGCGGCGGCGGGCTCGGTAGCCGCCCGAGTACGCCGCCGGGCGCGGTCGCGGGGCGGTCGGGCTCGTAGCCGGGCAGGCCCGGACTCGTGCGGCGGCGCCTCCGGCTCCGGGAGCCAGGGGGTCGCCGGGGGTCAGTCCGGGGTCGTTCGGGCGCTCGCTCATGCCCTAACGCTAGCGCCAGTGCTCGAGCGAGGTCCGCATCGGGCACCTCGCGCACCACCCGCGCCGGCACGCCGATCACGACCGCGCGCGCCGGCACGTCGCGCGTCACGACCGCGCCCGCGGCGACGAACGCCTCCTCGCCGACCTCGACGCCCGGACACAGCACCGCGCCGCCGCCGACGCGGCAGGCGCGGCGCAGGCGCGCGCCGCGCAGGGCGTACTCCGGCCCGTGGCGCGACATCGTGTCGTCGTTCGTCGTGCACACGCCCGGGCCCGACGAAGACGTCGTCCTCGAGCTCGGAGAACGCGGTCAGGTAGACGTCGGTCTGCACGCGCACGCGCGCGCCGACGACGACGTCGTTGTCGACCGCCGAGCCGCGGCCGATCACGCGTGCCGGCGCCGATCCGCGCCCGCTCGCGGACGTAGGACTGGTCGCCGAGGATCGCGCCGGCGCCCACCGTCGGCGCCGGCGAACACGATCGCGCGCGCGCAGACGACCGCGCCGGCGCCCAGCTCGAGCGGCGGCAGCGCCGTCGCGCGGCGCCGAGGAGTGGCGCGCGAGCTTCGGCGGCTTGCCGAGGATCGCGCCGTCCTGCACCTCGCAGCCGTCGCCGAGCACGGTTCCGGCGTGGACGACGACGTAGGCGCCGAAGCGCACGTCCGCGCCGATCCGCACGTCCGTCGCCCAGCAGCAGTCCCGGCGCGCGGTCAGACGGCTGCACGCCGCTCCCGGCGCGAGGCGTCGAGCTGCTCCTGCAGCGCCGCCAGCACGCGCACGACGCGCAGCCCGGAGCGGCCGTCGGAGATCGGCTGGCCGCCGTCGCGCAGGCACTCGACGAAGTGCTCGCACTCCAGCCGCAGCGGCTCGCGGTTGGGCACGCTCGGGCTCCAGATGTCGCCCGAGCGCGTGATGTACTCGCCCCAGGTGCCGGCGGACTGGTCGAAGCCCTTGTCGAAGACGGTCACCTTGCGCTCGAGGTCCATGTCGTCGAAGGTCGCCATCCGGCGCGAGCCGACGACGGTGAAGCGGCGCTCCTTGTGCGGGTCGAGCCAGGAGAGGTGCAGATGGGCGGCGAGCCCGGACGGGAAGCGGAGGAAGCCGAAGACCACGTCCTCGATTCCCTGGCGCATGTAGGACTCGCCGCGCGCCTCGACCTCGTACGGCTCCTCGCCCGCGAGGTACATCAGCACGGAGACGTCGTGCGCCCCGAGCGACCAGAGCGCGTTCTCGTCGGCGCGCAGCTTCCCCAGGTTGAGCCGGTTGGAGTAGATGTAGTGGATCGCGCCGAGCTCGCCGCCGTCGGCGATCTGCTTGAGCTTGGCGATCCCCGGGTGGTACTCGAGCAGATGCCCGACCATCAGCGTGCGCCCCGCCGCGTCGGCGGCCGCGACCGCGCGCTCGGCGTCCGCGACCGTCTGCGCCAGCGGCTTCTCGACGAAGCAGTGCTTGCCGGCGCGCAGCACGCGCTCGGCCAGGTCGGCGTGGGTCGGCACGGGCGTCGCGAGCACGACCGCGTCGAGCGCCGGGTCGGCGAGCAGGTCGTCGAGCGACTGCGTCCGCCGCGCGCCGGGCAGCGTCGCGCCGACCCGCTCGAGCGCGGCGGGATCGCCGTCGCAGAGCCAGGCCAGCTCGCAGCCGGCGATCGCCGCGAAGTTGCGGGCGAGATTCGGGCCCCAGTAGCCGAGCCCGGCCACGCCCACCTTGATCGCGGTCACGCGCCCATCCTACGTGCGAGCGCCGCGACTACGCGCTCCCCGGCGTGGCCGTCGCCGTAGAGCGGCGGCCGCTCGACCGGCGGGCGCCGCTCGAGCGCCGCGAGCGCCGCGTCGGCATCGAGGTCGACCGTGACGTTCCAGCCCGCCGCGACGGTCTCGGTCCACTCCGTCTCGGGACGCAGCGTGACGCACGGGACGCCGGCCAGGTATGCCTCCTTCTGGACGCCGCCCGAGTCGGTCAGCACGGCGCGCGCGTGCAGCAGCAGCGCGGTCAGGTCGAGGTAGCCGAGCGGTGGGGCGAGCACGACGCCGGCACGCTCGAGCCGCGCGCGCAGCCCGGCGGCGTCCAGTCGCGCGGCGGTGCGCGGGTGCAGCGGCAGGACGACGGGGTACGGCACCGCCTCGAGCAGCGCGACGAGCCGCTCCAGCCGCGCCGGGTCGTCGACGTTGCCGGCGCGATGCGCCGTCGCGAGCACGTACTCGCCCGGCGTCCAGGCCGAAACGCTCGAGCGCCTCGGTCGCGCGCAGCCGCGCGCGGGCCGAGCAGCTGCGCGACGTCGACCATCACGTCGCCGACGACCTCGATCGTCGCCGCCGACTCCCTCGCCGCGCAGGATCTCCGCAGGCGCCTGCGAGGAGCAGAGCAGCAGGTCGCTCGCGTGGTCGGTCAGGACGCGGTTGAGCTCCTCGGGCATCGTGCGGTCATACGAGCGCATGCCGGCCTCGACATGGGCGACCGGGATCCGCGCCTGGGCGGCTGCGAGCGCGCCCGCCAGCGTCGAGTTCGTGTCGCCGTAGACGAGCACGAGCGCCGGTCGCTCGCGTTCCAGCAGCGGCTCCAGCGCCGCGAGCATGCGCGCGGTCTGCGCCGTGTTGCTGCCGCCGCCGAGTTCGAGCCGGTGCTCGGGCCGCGGCAGCCCCAGCTCGTCGAAGAAGACCTGCGAGAGCGTGTCGTCGTAATGCTGGCCGGTGTGCACCAGCACCTCGTCGGCGACGGCCCGCAGCGGCCCGGAGACCGCGGCCGCCTTGATGAACTGCGGCCTGTTGCCGATCACCGTGAGGACTTTCATCGCAGGCGGCTGCTAGGCGGGTGCCGGCGCTGCGAGCTCGCGCGCGACGCGCTGCCTGAACGCCTCGTGCGCGGCCGTGGTGACAGGCCCGGGCGCGCTGCGGCAGCTCGATGTCGTCGACCGCCGAGATCGGCATCACCTCGCGCACCGACGAGGCGATGAACGCCTCCTCGGCGGCGCGCACGTCGTCGAGCGTGCAGGCCGACTCGGTCACCTCGACCTCCTCCAGCAGCCGGGCGCGCGTGATCGAGTCGAGGATCCCGTCCGACAGCGGCGGCGTGAGCAGCCGCCCGTCGCGCACCCAGAAGAACGTCCACGTCGGCCCTTCGAGCACGCGACCGTGCGGCGTGATGAAGAGCGCCTCGTCGAATCCCTGCTCCTTCGCGATTCGCCCGGCGAGCATGTTGGCCGCGTAGGAGAGCGTCTTGAGCCCGTTCAACACGCGCGTCGGCGCGTAGGTGACGGTCGCCACCCGCGCGCTGGCCGGGCGGTCGGGCAGCGGCTCGCCGATCGCGATCCGGCGGCCGCCGCGCGTCACGACGAGGCGCAGCAGCGATTCCGGCTCGTCCGCCTGCTCGAGCAGCGCGAGCGCCTCGGCGCGCAGCGCGTCGAGGTCCGCCTCGAGCCGCAGGCCCGCGCAGGTGCGGCCGAGCCGCGCGAAGTGGTCCTCGAGCGCGAACGGCCGGCCGCCGTAGACGCGCATCACCTCGAACCCGCCGTCGCCGCGCAGCAGCCCCTCATCCGTCGACCGGGATGCGCGCTTCCGCGACCGGGGTGATCGCACCGTCGACGCTGGCGAGCCACATCGTGCGTCGCAGCCTAGCGCGCGGTACCGTGGACGGTCCCGTGCGTCTCGTCGAGCCCGCTCACAACGTCGAGCTGCGCGTCGACCGCCACGGGCACGAGCACGTCGTGTTCGCGTTCCCCTACCGCGCGGACATGGTCGACGCCGTGCGGGCGATTCCCGGCCGCCGCTTCGACTGGGACGCGAAGGAGTGGTGGGCGCCGCAGGCCGACTCCACCGCGCCCTACGTGAAGGGCGTGATCGAGCGCTATCCGTCGCTGCTCGTCGCCGAGGAAGTGACCGCGTGGCTGGCCGACGCGACGAGCGGCTGGGTCGGGCGCGTGAGCGCGGCGCGGCTCAGCGGGCGCGGCGCGTTCGTGCTGGAGACGATCTCCGGCGAGCTGCCGGACGAGCTCGCCGCGTCCGCGGAGGCAGCTCGGCGGCCGGCTCTGGCTGCCGTTCGACGCAGGCGATCGCCGAGGCGCTGCTCGAGCTGCGCGGCGCGCGGCTCGACAAGCGCGCGCTGCGCTGCGCGTCGCGACTGCAGGTCGGCCAGGCGCCCGCGCCTGCGACGCTCGCGCTGATCGAGAGCGTCGGCGAGGCGCGTTTCACGCTCGACGTCAACTGGGATCCCGACACGATCCCGGCCTTCCTCGCGTTGCCCGCCTGCGAGGCGCACGGCCGCTCGCTGCCGGTCGATCCCTACCTGGTCGAGCCGCTCGAGCACTACCTGCGCGGCTTCGGCGTCGAGGTCGCCGCCAACGCGGCCGAGGTGCTGGAGCGGCTGCGGGCCGAGCACGACGCCGCGATCGTCGGCGTACGCCGCTCGCGCGCGCACGACGCGCCGGCGCTCGCCACCGAGGCCGTGCTGGGCGGCGAGCTGCGCCCGTTCCAGCGCGCCGGGGTGGCATACGTGCTGCGTGCGCGGCGGACTTTCCTGGCCGACGAGCAGGGCCTCGGCAAGACCGTCCAGGCGCTCGCGGCGCTGGAGGAGGACGACGCCTTCCCCGCCGTCGTGATCTGCCCCGCCTCGCTCAAGCTCAACTGGCAGCGCGAGACGCAGCACTGGCTCCCGCACCGCTCCGTGACCGTCGTCTCGGGCACCGGCACAGTCGCGCCGGTCGCCGACATCACGATCGTCAACTACGACATCGTGCACGCGCACAGGACGCGGCTCGCGCTGCGCAAGCCGCGCGCGCTCGTGCTCGACGAGTCGCACTACGTCAAGAACCCGCGCGCCAAGCGCACGCAGGCCGTGCGCCGGCTGGCGGAGTCGCTCGCGCCCGATGCGCTGCGGCTCGCGCTCACCGGCACGCCGGTGATGAACCATGCCGAGGAGCTGATCGCGCAGCTGCGGATCATCGGGCGGCTGGAGGACTTCGGCTCAGGCGCCCGCTTCGCGCGCCGCTTCCAGGGCATCGGCGCGGAGGAGCGGATCCACTGGCACCTGCGCCGCAGCTGCTTCGTGCGCCGCGCGAAGGCCGACGTGCTGCCACAGCTCCCGGCCAAGCGCCAGGTCGCCGTGCCCGTCGCGCTCGACAACGAGCGCGACTACCGGCTGGCGGAGGAGGACGTGATCGCGTGGCTGCGCGAGCAGCCGCTGGACCTGCGCGAGCTCGAGAGCAAGGTCGCTGCGGCGCTGCGCGCGGAGCGGCTGGCGCAGCTCAACGCACTGCGCCGGCTGGCCTCGCGCGGCAAGGGCAACGCCGCGATGGCGTGGATCGAGGACTTCCTCGCCTCCGACGAGCCGCTGGTCGTGTTCGCCGGCCATCGCGAGATGCAGGACCGGCTCGTCGAGCGCTTCCCGGACGCGCTGCACCTGCTCGGCCGCGACTCGATCGGCGCGCGCGAGGCGGCGGTCCAGGCCTTCCAGGCGGGGGAGTCGCAGCTGCTCGTCGGCGCGACGCGGGTCGCCGGCCAGGGCATCACGCTCACGCACGCGTCCAACGTCGCCTTCCTCGACCTCGAATGGACGCCCGCGATGCACGACCAGGCCGAGGACCGCTGCCACCGCATCGGCCAGCACGACGCCGTCACCGCCTGGTACCTGCTCGCCGCGCAGACGATCGACGAGACGATGCTCGAGCTGATCGAGCGCAAGCGCAAGGTGGTCAACGCCGTCACCGACGGCCGCTCTCAGGTCGAGGAGGCGGTCGTCGACGGCGTCATCCGGTCGCTCCGCGGCAGCAGCCGGTGCGGCACCTGCGCGTCGCGGGCTGAGCGCGGACGGGTGCAGCAGCGGCACGACCGGACTCCCAGCCGGCGCGCAGCACCGCGACGAGGGACGGCGGCGTGATCAGCGCCGCGTCGGCCGCTGCCGGTGAGCCCGCACGCGCGTGCGTAGCCGGCTGGGTCCCAGACGAGCAGCGCTCCGCCGCGCACCAGGCACGGCACGCCGTCGCTGAGCACGAACGCGCCGTCGGGCAGCGGCGGCGTGCGGCTCGTGCAGCCGCTGCGCGTGCGTCCCCGGTTCCACGCGCTCGGCGTGCAGCCGCGCGTCGATCGCGTCGGCGCTCGCGTCGGCCGGGTGCAGCTCGCGCCAGAGCGCGCCGAAGCGGTCGTAGTCCGCGCGGCGGCAGAGCGCGCAGGGTCGATGCCCGGCGGCGAACGCCGTCGCCTCGTCGAGGAAGAACAGCTCGGTGAAGCGGCCGGGCTGCATCAGCGGACCACGATGCCAGCCGCGGAAGCGTAACCGGCACGCGATCCAGCGCCTGCCGGCATAGCGCCTGCGGATCCGCCCCGTCGCGTCGTGCAGGCAGCCGCGGTTGCCGTAGACGAGGCCACGGGCGGGATCGGCGATCAGCTGCGAGAGCGGCGTGACGCGGTTCTGCAGGGTCACCCGGCGGAGATCGAATGCACCGGCGGCAGGTGGGTCGCGGCGGCGAACCACGTCGCGCCCGCGTCGCCGGACCCGAAGACCGCTCCGGAGGTCGCGCCGAAGTAGAGCTCGAGCGCCTCGCCCTCGCCGGCCCGGTCGAACGCCTCGCGCAGGACGGTGAGATACGCGTGCTCGGGCGGCAGGCCATCACCGCGCGGCGCCCAGCTCGCACCCGCGTCGCGCGTCTCGTACACCCGCACGCGGCCCTCGGGCGTGACCCGGTCCATGTCGGCGGTGAGTGGGATCAGGTATGCGCTGTCGGGGTCGGCCGGGTCGAGCGCGAGCGGGAAGCCGAAGTCCGAGGGCAGCCCGGCAGCGATGTCCGACCACGATTCGCCCGCGTCGTCGGAGCGGTACACGCCGCCGTGGAACTGCAGGAAGAGGCGCTCGGGGCGCGTCGGTGCTCTACGGATGCGGTGCACACACAGGGCGATCTCGTCCGCGGGGGCGTCGTCCGGCAGGTAGCGGGCGCTCAAGCCCTCGTTGCCGCGCCGCCACGTCGTGCCACCGTCGTCGGTCAGCCACACGCCGGCGGCAGAGATGCCGAGCGCGAGCCGCTGCGGGTCACCCGGCCACGTCGCGATCGAGTGCACGCACAAGCCGCCGCCTCCGGGCTGCCACTTGTCCCGTGTCGGGTGCTCCCAGAGCCCGCGGTTGAGCATGAAGCTCGCGCCGTCGTCGTCGCTCTCGAACAGCACACCCGGGTCGCCGCCCGCGTATAGCGAGCCGGGTTGCTCCCCGGGCACGATCACCCAGATCCGCTCTAGTGCGGCATCACCGCCGTCGGGCAACGCGACGCCCTCCGCCTGCTCCCAATCGCCCGCCGGGTCATCGGCATACCAGACCTTCGGCCCGTAGAACGGCGACGTGACGGACGCGAGCACCCGTCCGGAGCGCGCGTCGCGCATGGCGTACTCGACCGGCTCGCCCGCGAATGCCCGCGCGGTCACCTCGAACGGTGAGCCGGGCTCGCCCTGCAGCACGAACAGGCCCTTCTTGGTCCCTACGAGCAGCTCGGTCATCCTCCTCCTCCCGAGATCGCCGGAAGGATCTCGACATGGTCGTCGGAACCGACCCGCGTCTCCTGCTCGACCCGCTCGCCGTTGACGAACACGTTGATGTGCCGTCTGAGAACGCCGCGCTCGTCCAGGATCCAGCCACTCGCAGCAGGGTGCTGCCGCTCGAGCGCCCGCAGCAGCTCCGCGACCGTGGCGCCCTCGATCGCGTGCTCGGGACGATCGCCGGTGAGTCGCTTCAGTGGCCCGCGAAGGCGCACGTGAGGCATGGCGCGATGCTACCTGCGGGCCGCTGCCGTTGCACCCTGGCTGCGCTTGTGCGAGGGTCCCGCTCGACGCTGGATCACGTTCGGGAGGACCTCATGGGACGCTGTTGCCTGACCGCCGCCGTCGCGGTCGTCCTTTTAGCGCTGAGTACGCCGGGAGCCGGTGCAGCCAAGCGACCGCAGGACGATCTACAGGTGTACTCGTCCGTCGTCAGCGGCGTCCAGCTCGGCGAGCTCAACCGCGAGGGCGTCGATCTGCTCGTGCGACGGAGGGTCGCAAAGGGATTCAAGACCCAGCTGATCCTCACCGACGCCGAGCGCGCCCGGCTCGCCGATCGGGGCGTCAGCACCAAGCTGACGCGCGTCAGAGGCGGCAAGACGGTCAAGCAGTTCGCCGCTGCCCAGTCGGAGAACGGCTTCAACGTCTGGCGATCCTGGGACGAGCCCGGTGGCTTCCGCGACCAGCTGTATGCCGCCGCGCGGCGGAACCCGCGGCTCGTCAAGCTCGTCAAGCTCGGCACGACGATCCAGGGTCGTGAGATCCTCGCCGTCAAGCTGACGCGCGGCGCGAACCGGCGAGCCGACGGGAGCCGCCCGGCCGCGCTCTACAGCTCGACCCAGCACGCGCGCGAGTGGATCGCCGCCGAGGTCAACCGCCGGCTGATGAACTGGTACATCGATCGCTGGCGCGCGCGGGACCGGGCCGTCAGGAGGCTGCTCAGGCGGACGGAGCTCTGGTTCGTGCTCGTCGCGAACCCGGACGGCTACGAGTACACCTTCGACGTCGAGCGGCTGTGGCGCAAGAACCTGCGCGACAACAACGGCGATGGCCAGATCACGACCGGCGACGGCGTCGACCCGAACCGCAACTATCCGAACCACTTCAAGTACGACGAGGAGGGCTCCTCCTCGATCACCTCGAGCGAGACCTATCGCGGCCCTGCCCCCGTCTCCGAGCGTGAGACGCAGGCGCTCAAGGGCCTGCTCGATCGGATCGGGTTCTCGTTCCAGGTCAACTGGCACTCGGCCGGCGAGTGGCTGCTCTACGCCGAGGGCTGGCAGACCTCCACGCCGACCGCTGACGACCCGATCTATTACGCACTGTCGGGCAACCTCGACGAACCGGCGATCCCGGGGTTCCACCCCGGCCTCAGCTCCGATGTGCTCTACGTCACGAACGGCGAGACGACCGACTACGCGCACGCCACCACCGGCGCGCTCGCGTGGACCCCGGAGCTGTCCGAGGGTTGCGTCGGCTGCGGCTTCGTGTTCCCTGACGACGAGGCGCTGGTGCAGGCCGAGTTCGAGCGCAACCTGCCGTTCGCCGACTCCGTCGCGCGCTCGGCGGACGACCCCGACGACCCGGAGTCCGTGCTCGGGATCGAGACCAAGCCGTTCTACATCAAGAGCGACGACCCCTACAAGGACGGTCTCCCGGGCGCCAACTTCGCGTTCGACTACTCCTACGGCGATCCGCAGCCGGTCCAAGTGCTGGCAAAGCGCAGTCTCCGCCGGGTGACGCTCCGCTACCGGATCAACGGCGGCCGCGTGCGCAGCGCACCGACGTCCGAGTGGACGGGTGGCGAGCGCTACTCGCCCGTCGACGTGCACTATCACCAGATGCGCGGGGTGGTCAGAGGGACGTCGCCGGGGGACTCGGTCGAGGTCTGGTTCAGAGGCGGCGGCGAGCGCAGCGAGTCGTTCACCTACCAGGCCGTGTCGGAGACGGACAACCGCGTGCTCGTCGTGGCGGCCGAGGACTACACCGGCGCCTCGCCGGTGCAGGAGCCCGGGCCGCACTACCTGCAGTTCTACCTCGACGCGCTCGCGGCCAACGGGATCGCGGCCGACGTCTACGACGTCGACGCCCGCGGCCGGATCGCGCCGGACCATATCGGCGTGCTCGACCACTACGACGGCGTGATCTGGTACAGCGGCGACGACGCGGTCGTTCGCACGGCGGGTTGGGGACCCGGGAACGCCGCGCGGCTCGCGCTGGACGAGATACTCGAGTTCCGCGAGTACATGAACGAAGGCGGCCGCGTCCTGTACACCGGCAAGCACGCCGGCAAGCAGTACTCCGGCGCCGCCCCGATCGGCGTGCAACTCTACGACCCGAAGGCAGAGGGTCCATGCGAACCGCTGGACCCCACATGGGATGATCGGCGCTGCCTGCTGCTGCCCGGCTCCGCGTTCGGTGGCGACCTCGTCAACGACGTGCTCGAATACTGGTTCGGCGGCTACGTCCAGGTCGGCGACGACGGCACCGGCGACGGCGACCTGTTCGACGCGATCGGCATCGACGACCCGCTCGCCGGGCTCTCCTGGGGCTTCAACGGTCCTGACAGCGCCGACAACCAGGACAGCAGCTCGTCATTCGTCGCGACCAGCGGCATCCTGCCGCCGGACGAGTTCCCGCAGTTCCTGAGTTGGCCGTCGTCGCAGTGGGACAAGCCGGGAGGCCCGTTCGAGCCGCACACCGGCGACCAGTACGTCTATTCGCAGATCGCGGACGTCTCTTACAAGCGGCTCACGCGCGAGATCGCCGTTCCGGCGGCGGGTGGCAACCTGACGTTCTGGACCTCGTACGACACCGAGGCGGACTGGGACTTCCTCGCCGTCGAGGCGCGGACGGCGGGGGGTGACGACTGGACGACGCTGCCTGATGCAAACGGGCACACAACGACCGGGGTGGGCGACAGCTGCCCCGAGGGCTGGTTCGAGCTGCACCCGCACCTGGCCCGCTACCAGACGTTCACGCCCGGTGAACCGCCGACGTGCTCGCCGACCGGCACGTCGGGCGCGTGGAACGCCGCTTCGGGCAACTCGAACGGATGGCAGCAATGGTCGATCGACCTCAGCGCATACGCCGGCGGGACGGTGGAGATCTCGATCGCCTACATCAGCGACTGGTCGACGCAGAACATCGGCGTCTTCGTCGACGACGTGACGCTGCCGGACGGCACGAGCACATCGTTCGAGGGCGACCTCGGCGGCTGGTCCGTCTCAGGCCCGCCCGAGGGCAGCGGGACGAACGCCAACGATTGGATCCCGACGGATGCCAGCGGGTTCCCGGTCGGCGCCTCGATCACCACGCCCAACTCACTGCTCATGGGCTACGGGCTCGAGGGGATCTCGACCCCCGCGGAGCGCAATGCGGTGATGGGCCGCGTGCTGCAACACCTGCTCGACTGAGCCGGACCGCGCTGGTGGGCCGCCTCCCGCGGGGGCGGCCCGCCGCGGCGGAACAGTGAAGCAGTGCCCCCGCCAGGAATCGAACCTGGAACCTTCGGATTAAGAGTCCGCTGCTCTGCCAGTTGAGCTACAAGGGCGAGTGGCGCCCGGATTGTAGCGGTGGGCTCGGCTACTCGTTCTCCGCCGTCGGCGTCGGCGTCGGGGTCGGTGAGACCGCCTCCTGAGCTGCCTGTGCCGCGGCCTGGAGGCGCGGCTGCTCGAACTGGCCCTTGAGCGATTCACGCATGTCGGGCTCGGTCAACTCGAGCGCCTTGTCGCGCGCGAGGTCGCCCTTGCGCAGCTGGCCGGCCTGGTAGGCGAGCAGCGCGAGCTGCGTGTATGCGCCGGCCGATTCGCGGTCCAGCGCGATCACCTCCTGGGCCACCGCGGCCTTGCCCGCATCGCCGAGCAGCGAGTACGCCTGCACCATCAAGCTCGCGACGCGCGAGTCCGGGTTGTCGCCCGCGAGCTCGAGGTGCTCCTCCCAGGCGCGACCGGCGGCCTCGAGCTGGCGCCGGCCGGCCTCCGTGAACTCGCCGGTGGTCGGATCCGCGCTTGCGCCGGCGAGGTTGAAGCGGGCGCGCGCCGCAGCGGCCCAGAGTGCCGCGTCGGTCGGATTCGCGCGCGCGGCGGCCGTCGCCTTGGCCTCGGCGTCGACGAACCGGTCCGTCCCGTCGCCGCCGCCGTCGCTCTCAGTGATCGCATCGACCAGTCCGCCGGAAAGCCCGCCGCCGCCGCCGATCCCGAAGAGCACGAGGCCGCCCCCCAACAACAGGGCGAGCGTGATGTAGACGATCTTGACGACCCTGCGGCGCCCGGAGCTTCTGAGATCGAAGAGCATTCAGTCGTCGTCGCGGTCGAGGGGCGTCAGCTCGCTGGAGGCGTCGGCCGCCTCCTCGGCGGCACGGGCGCGTGCGGCGCGCCGGTCGAGCAGCGAGGCGAGAAGGATAGAGCCCTCGTAGAGGACCAAGATCGGGAGCATCATCAGCAGCATCGTCACCGGGTCGCCGCCGGGCAGCAGCATGGCGACGATCGCGATCACGAGGATGGCGTAGCGACGGTGCTTGCGCAGCTGCGTCGTGCTGATTATCCCCATCCGCGTGACGGCGAGGATCAGCACCGGGAGCTGGAACATCAGCCCCATCACGCCCATCACCATGATCGCGAACCTGTTGTAGTCGCGCGCCTGCAGGAGCACGTCGTAGTTGTCGTCGTTGAAGTTCTGCAGGAAGTCGACCGCCGCGGGCAGCACGAGGAAGTAGGCGAAGACGACGCCGGCGTAGAACAGGAACGGCACCATCACCATCAACGGCAGCGCGACCTGGCGCTCGGTCGGCGAGAAGGCGGGCAGCACGAACGCATACGCCTGGTAGAGCAGCAGTGGCAGCGTCAGCAGCAGCGCCGCGTAGCCCGCCGCGACCAGCGTCGCGGTCAGCGGCTCCCCCACGCCGAGCGTCACCGGCCGCTTCGCCGCGATCTCCGGCGCCGACGCGACTGCCGCCGACGCGACGCGCGCAAGTTCCGCGGCCTGCCTGCGTAACGCCGGATCGTCGCTGGCGGCGCGCGCCAGCGCGGTGGCCGTCTCGGCGATCCCCTCGTTCACGCGCTTCTGCGCCACCTGCAGGCAATCTGCCTGCTCGAGCGGGTCGCGCGTCTCGTCGCACGGCTTCTTGTTGGCCACGTCCGCGAGCGGCTGGTTGACCGTCTCGAGGACGAAGTCCTCCTGCCAGAGACAGATCCCCGCCGCCACGACGAACGCGAACACGCAGATCAGGACGCGCGCGCGCAGCTCCGTCAGATGCTCGACGAGCGACAGCCTGTCCTCGTGCGCGATGGGCTTCAGCCGTGTGGCCATGGGCGCTGCGAAACGGCGGGGCGAGCGCTAGGAGCGCTCGCGCATGACCTCGCCGTCCACCGGCGTCTCCTCGCCGGCCGGACGGCCCAGCGCGGCGCTGGCGTCGGCGCGTCCGGAGTCGGCGTCATCCCATTGGGAGTCCGTGCGACTCGTCACCGTGTCCTTGAACCCACGCACTCCCTGGCCCAGCTGACGACCGAGCGCGGGCAGCCTGCGGCCGCCGATGAGCACCAGCACGATCAGCAGCACGATGGCGAGTTCGAGCGGGCCGACGCCCGCGATGAAGCCAATGGTCATGACGGTTTAGGACCTCTGGGAGGAATACGCGCAGCCTAGCGCTAGTGGATCCGTCCAGATATTCGACTACCTGCTCTC
This sequence comes from uncultured Solirubrobacteraceae bacterium, assembly GCA_963721315.1. Classification (GTDB taxonomy): domain Bacteria; phylum Actinomycetota; class Thermoleophilia; order Solirubrobacterales; family Solirubrobacteraceae; genus DASQMT01. The sequence goes on along the minus strand of CAVRIU010000003.1, from coordinate 288,722 downwards.
AAGTCCTGAGCAATCGGTCCGATGTAGGGCCTAGACCCCATCAAGCCCCTCGAGAAACGCCATGAGCCAAACAGACAAGACACAGTACGTCCGCCGCCTGGTCCTGCCCTCCGGCCGCGCCATCGAGGTCGTCTACTTCGACAACGAAACGACCCGTGCTCCCCACCCGGCACCCGTCGTCGCCGACACGCAGACGGAGATGCACGTGTGCCCCGCGTGCGAGAAGGTGCTCGTCTACCCGGTGGAGTGGGAGGAAGCCTCCTCGACGCACTGGGAGGTCCAATTGCGCTGCCCGAACTGCGAGTGGCTGACGGTCGGGCGTGTTCGACCAGGCGACCGTCGATCGTTTCGACGAGCGGCTCGATCACGGCACAGAGGCGCTCGTGCTCGATCTCAAGCGCCTCACGCACGCCAACATGGAAGAAGAGATCGAGCGCTTCTCCTTCGCGCTCGCCTCGGACGCCATCTGGCCGATGGATTTCTAGACTCGCGTCTCAGGCGTAGCGGTCCGCGACCGAGTCAGCCACCAGCTCCAGCGCCGCCCGCTGCCCCTCCGGCAACTCGGGCAGTCCCGCCTTCGCAGCGCCGACCATCTCCAGCGCTTCCTCACGCGCTTGCTCGAGCACCCCGGTGGCGGCGATCGCGTTGCAAAGCTCCTCGGCCTGTGCGGTCGTGCGCACCATGTGAAGGTCCAGCTCAGCCAGCTGCGGGTCGCGCTCGCGGGCCAGGATCAGCGGCAGCGTGACGGTGCCGTCGAGCAGATCGGTGCCGCGGTGCTTGCCGGTCCGCGCGGCCGGCCCGGACACGTCCAGGACGTCGTCGAGCAGCTGGAACGCGAGCCCGATGCGGCGCCCGAACTCACCCAGCGCCTCGGCCTGACCGCCGCCCTCGAGCGCGCCGAGCCGGCACGCGGCCTGGAACAGCCGCGCCGTCTTGAGGTCGCAGCGGCGCAGGTAGCGCTCGCGCGTGACGGCGACTTTCCAGGCGTCCTCGCGCTGCAGCAGCTCCCCCTCGGCGAGCGCCGACGAGGCATCGGAGAGCACGCGGATCTCGTCCGCGCGCCCGTTGGCGGCGAGCTCGGCGAACGCGCGCGAGAACAGCAGGTCCCCGGTCGCGGTCGCGATCGCGCGGCCGGCGGCGGCGACGACGGTGGGGCGGCCGCGACGCAGCCGGGCGGCGTCGAGCACGTCGTCGTGCACGAGCGTGGCGGAATGGATCAGCTCGACCGCGACCGCCGCGCGCAGCAGTCCCTCACCGTCGGGACCGGGCTCGCCCGCCGCGAGGAAGACGAGCAGCGGCCGCAGTCGCTTGCCGCCGGCGCGGATCGTCGAGCCCGCGTGCTCGGCGAGCAGCGCGCCGTGCGAGCCCGCGATCTCGTCCAGGCGCCGCTCGAGCCGGGTCATCAGAGCCGGCACGTGAGCGCCGCCTGCCTCGACGAGCGCGAGCACCTGCTCAGCGCTGCTCACTGCACCGTTCCGACGTGCAGCGCGATGATGCCGCCGGCGGTGAGGATCCAGCGCACGTCGGTCAGCCCGGCCGCCGCCAGCCTGCCCGCCAGCGGGCCCGGTGCGGGGAAGCGCTTGACCGAGCTGGGCAGGTAGGCGTAGGCGTCGGGATCGCCGGCGATCCGACCGAGCGCCGGCACGACGCGATCGAACCAGATCGAGAAGAACTTGGAGAGCGGCGGTCGCTGTGGCACGGTGATCTCCAGCACGACGACGCGACCGCCCGGCCGCACGACGCGCGCCATCTCCGCCAACCCGCGGTCGAGGTCTGAGAAGTTGCGCGCGCCGAAGCCGACGGTCGCCGCATCGAAGCCGTCGTCGGGGTAGGGCAGCTCGAGCGCGTTCGCCCACTCCCATTCGACAGCCGTGGACTTCCGCCTCGCCCGGTCGAGCATCGGCGCTGAGAAATCCGAGCCGACCACCTCGCCGGACGGTCCGACACGGCGCGCAAGCTCGATCGCGAGATCTCCCGTGCCGCATGCGACATCGAGCGCTCGCCCGCCGGGCGTGAGCGCCGCGAGGTCGGCGGCACGCGCGCGCCAGCGGTGGTGCAGGCCCGCCGTCATGACCGAGTTCATCAGGTCATAGACCTGCGCGATGCGATCGAACATCGCGCGCACCTGGCCTTCCTCCAGCGTGCCCGTCCGGGCCTGCGCCGACGCCATCCGCAACGCGGCTATTCCCCGCGCAGCTGGGCGAGGAAGTCGACCATCGCGGTCTTCTTCTCCTCCGGCAAGCCGGCGAAGGAGGGCATCGGCGCGGTCGGGTTCTCGAGCGTTCGCAGGATCGCCGCCTTGGGCAGCTTGTCGGCTATCTCGGTCAGGTCCGGGCCTGGGCCGCCGTTGCCGTTCTCGCCGATCTTGTGACAGGCGAGGCAGCCCGACTGCGCGACCACGAGCTTGCCCGGCTCGTACTGCGCCGCAACCTCGTACTCGATCTCGTTCGGCGAGCCGGCGACCGCTCCGAGGTAGGTGAGGTAGCCCATCGCGCAGATCGTGAAGATGCCGGCGATGGTCGCGATCGGACGCCGCTCCGGGCGCCGCTCGGGGCTGCGGTCGATGAAGGGCAGCGCGATCAGCAGGATCATGCAGATCGTCGGCACGCCGATCGTCGCGAGCGGCGTGAGAACCGCCGGCTTGATCACCCGCAGCAGCTCGAAGAGGAAGAAGAAGTACCACTCCGGCCGCGGCACGTAGGTGGTCGTCGTCGGATCCGCCTTCGGCCCCAGCTCGGCGCCCAGGACGATCGACATCACGATGATCGACAGCAGCACGACGCATGCCATCGCGGAGTCCTTCGCGACCGCGTACGGGAAGAACGGCTTGCCCTGCGCCTTGAGCAGCGAGTACTCGCGTAGGTAGAGCTCCTTCTCGCGCTGGTTCACGCTAGACCTGCTCCTCGCGGATGCCCTCGCCGCTCTCGGCCCGCAGCCATGGCGGCGCAGTCGTCCCGAGTCGCGCGACGAGGTACAGGTGCGCGCCGATCAGCGCCGCGATCAGGCCCGGCACGAGCAGCATGTGGATCGCGTAGAAGCGCGACAGCGTCGCCGCGCCGAACTCCGCTCCGCCGCGCAGGAAGTCGGCCAGGAACGGGCCGACCAGCGGGCCGGTGCCGGTGATGTTCGACGCGACCACCGTCGCCCAGTAGGAGCGCTGGTCGAACGGCAGCAGGTAACCGGTCAGCGACATCACGAAGGTGAGGATCAGCAGCACGACGCCGATCAGCCAGTTGAGCTCGCGCGGGTACTTGTAGGCGCCGAAGAAGAACGTCCGCGCCATGTGCAGGAAGATCAGGATCACCATCACCGACGAGCCCCACTTGTGCATCCCGCGCACGAACTCGCCGAGGAAGACCTCGTTGGTGATGTAGCGGGCGGACTCGTACGCGTGCGTGATCGAGGGGTCGTAGTACATCGCGAGGAACACGCCGGTGACGGCCTGCGAGAGGAACGCGAACAATGTCGCCGAGCCCAGCGTGTAGAACCAGTTGGTCCCCTTCGGGATCTTCCGGAACATCAGCCAGCGCAGGCCTCCGGACAGCGACGTGCGCTCGTCGACCCAGTCGACCGTCGCGATCCCGGCCTCCTTGGCGTGATCGAGCGGCTTGACGCGCTCGGTCTCGCCCGGACGCTTGGGCTTTGGCAGGAGAGCGGGGGGCAGCGGAGGCAGCGGAAGCTTCATGGTCAGTCCATCTGGGGGGTCGAGAAGCGGCCGGGATACACGTACTGGCCGATCCCGTCCAGGTCCTGCGCGGGATCGCGGTAGGAGGGATGGCGACGGAACTCGCTGTTGACCGAGTAGCGGGCGCCGACCTCGACCTGGCCGTTGGCGACGCGCGTGTAGAAGCGATCGAGCGGCCGCACGGGCGGGCCGCCGTCGACGGCTCCGGTGAAGTTGTAGACGCCGCCGTGGCACGGGCAGATGAAGCGCTTGGCGGCGTCGACGTAGCGCACCGGGCAGCCGAGGTGCATGCAGCGCGTCGAGACCGCGATGAACTGCTCGTCGTAGTCGGGCGGGTTCGGTGGCGGGTCGTCGGCGTTGCGCGCGCGCACGTAGATCGTCGTTCTCCCGACCTGGCCGATGCCGGCCACCTCCGTGATCACACGCGGAACGTACGTGTCGTCAGGGAAGTCCGCCGTCGCTCCGATCGGCTTCCACTTCGCGGGCGGGCGGTCGAACAGCGCCGAGCCGGCGGCAAAACCGAGCGCGGGCAGCGCGAAGGCGGCGACCGCGACGGCGCCCGCGCCGTGCGCCGTCAACGTCATCATGCGCCGGCGCGTGACCGTCTCACCCTCGAATGCGCCAGGGATCCCTCGGTCGAGCGTGTACTTGCTCTTCGGCTCTTTGCGTCCGTCGGCCATGGCGGGCGCAGAACAATATCGACGCCGCGCCCTCTCCGTGCCTCAACCTGGCGCCCGCGAGCGCCGGAGGTCAGCGCAAGGGCATCGCGGCGCGCAGCGCCTGCGTGGCGCCGTGCGCACCGGCTCGCGCGGCGGCCTTCGCCGCCTCCAGCTCGGGCCCGCCGCCGTGACCGACGGCGGCGGCGCCGGCCGCCCAGACGGCGCCGGCGCGGGCGGGGTCCTCCTCCGCGTGGGCCTGGGCGACGAGCGAGATGACGTCGGCCAGCTCCGAGACCGCCGCGAGGTCACCGAGCTCCGCCAAGCGGGCCAGCCCGAGCGCGAAGAGGCGATCGCCGGCGAGCAGCGCGAGGTCCGGATCGTCGGGCTGGACGATCCGCCCGGCGGCATAGTGCTGCAGGTAGCCCTCGTAGATCGCTTCGACGAGCAGCGCGTAGCTCTCCTCGTTGCCGACGGCACGCGGGCCGGCCGCCGCGCTGAGCCCGAGCGGGCCGTCGTCTGTCACGGCGTCGGGCACCGCGCCGGCGATCAGGCCGCCGTCGCCGCGCAGCAGCTGCGCGAGCTGCGCCGGCGCGCTCAATCGTCGATCTCCGAGAACGCGGCGGCCGCGGCCTCGAGTGTGCGCGTCACGAGCTCGGGCGTGTGCGCGAGCGACGGAAACCACGCCTCGAACTGCGACGGCGGCGGGTAGACGCCGCGCGCAAGCAGCGCACGGCACCAGGCGCCGTACGCCTCGGTGTCGCACGCCGAGGCGCCGGCGTAATCGCGGACCGGCTCGGCACTGAAGAACACCGTCAGGAGGCCAGGGGCTGAGACGATCTGCACCGGCCGGTCGCCGGCGGCCTCGCTCAGCCCGTCCGCCAGCGCCTCGGTCGTGGCCGCGAGCTGCACGTACGCGTCCTCGTCGAGCAGCGCGAGCGTCGCCAGACCGGCCGCCACCGCGAGCGGGTTCCCGCTCAGCGTGCCCGCCTGGTACACGTCCCCCGCGGGCGCGATCCGGCTCATCAGGCCGACCGAGCCGCCGTATGCGGCCGCGGGCAGCCCACCGCCGATCACCTTCCCGAGCACGGTGAGATCGGGCACAACGCCCGTCAGCTCCTGCGCTCCGCCCGAGGAGACGCGGAAGCCCGTGATCACCTCGTCGAAGACCAGCAGCGCGCCATTCTCGGTGGCGAGCTCGCGCAGCAGCTCGAGGAACTCCGGCTCGGGCGGGACGAGACCCATGTTGGCGGGGAACGGCTCGGCCAGCAGCGCGGCGACGCTGTGCCTGGCGAACGCCGCGCGCAGCGCCTGCTCGTCGTTCCACGGCACGACGACCGTGCCCCGCGTGGCGGACTCCGGCACGCCGGGCGAGGCGGGAATCCCGAGCGTCGCCAGGCCGGAACCGCCGTGGGCCAGCAGCCCGTCCACGTGACCGTGGTAGGCGCCCGCGAACTTGATCAGCGTCTCGCGGCCGGTCGCCGCGCGCGCGAGTCGGATCGCGCTCATCGCGGCCTCGGTGCCCGAGGAGGTCATCCGCAGCATGTCGACCCCGGGGATCCGCTGCGCCACCAGCTCCGCCAGCTCGACCTCGGCGAGCGTCGGCGCGCCGAAGCTGGTCCCGAGCGCCGCGGCCTCGGCGACCGCCTCCAGCACCGCCGGATGCGCGTGGCCGAGGATCATCGGCCCCCACGAGCAGACATAGTCGACGTAGGTGTTGCCGTCGACGTCGGTGATCTCCGCGCCGGCGGCCCGCTCGATGAAGACCGGGTCGCGACCGATCGCGTGCATCGCGCGCACAGGCGAGTTGACTCCGCCCGGCAAGACGCGCTGCGCACGCCGGTAGAGCTCCGCCGAGCGCGTGTCGGAGAGCGAGCTGGTCAGCGCGCGTGCTCCTCTTCCCAGCGCGCGAACGCGTCGGTGAAGTAGAGCATCCGGACCTTCTTGAACTCGGTGCTCGAGTACAGCGTCGCTCGCTCGCTCACGCCGGTCGCCGCAGCGATCGAATCGAGCACCGCGTCGCACTCCTCCTTCGACCGGCCATGGGCCATCGTGAAGACGGAGTAGGGCCAGTCGGGGTAGGTCGGACGCTCGTAGCAGTGCGAGATGCCGCGGAAGGCGGCCATCCGCTTGCCCGTCTCGAGCACCTCGGGCTGCGGGACCGCCCACACGCCCATGCCGTTGGCCGAGAAGCCGGCGCGACGGTGATAGAGGATCGCCGCGACGCGGCGCAGGCCGCCGCGCCGCTTGAGCGATGCGAGTCGCGCCAGCACCTCGTCCACGGTCACTCCGAGGCGCTCGGCCGCGGGCGCGTAGGGCTCGGAGGCCACCGGCATCGGGCCCTGGGTCGCACGCACGGTGGCGATGTCCTCGTCGCTCAGCTCGATCGGCTCGAGCTCCATCGGTTCGGCCGCCTCGCCGGCGGCGCTGAGCGCGTCGGTCCCGCCCTCCATCTCGAGGTCCATGCGGATCTTGAAGAGCCTGAGCGTCGGCAGCTGGCGGATCGACTCGGCGCCGGTGTGCTCGGCGATCACGTCGAGCGTGCCCTGCAGCCCGAGCTTCGAGCCCGGCTCCACCGCGATCGTGAACCAGAGGTTGAACTCGTGGTCGCGCAGGTAGTTGTGCGTGACGCCCGGGTGCGTGTTGATGAACTGCGCCGCCCGGTGTGGATGCTCCGGGTCGACCTTGGCGGCGACGAGCATCGAGCTGTAGCCGAAGGCGCGCGTGTCGAAGATCGGCGTGATCTCGCGGATGATCCGCTTGTCGAGCAGGTAGGCGACGCGCGCGAGCACCTCCGTCTCGTCGAGCCCCGCAAGCGCGGCCACCGCGGCGAACGGGCGGGGGTCGAGCGGGAAGCTGCCTTGCATCAGGTTCAGCAACTGCTTGTCGGTCTCGTCGAGCGGGACGGCGGCGCCCCCGCGACGGGAGCGCACCTTGGCGACGGCCGGCTTGGCCGTTGGCGTGGTGCGCCGCGGCGGCGGCGGTGGCTCCGTCCTCCTGTCGGCGTCACATCAGCCATCGCGCCACGTCCTTCGCGTGGTACGTGATGACGATGTCCGCGCCCGCGCGGCGGATACCCGTGAGGAGCTCGAGCACTGCAGCGCGCTCGTCGAGCAGTCCCGCGGCCGCAGCCGCCTTGAGCATGGCGTACTCGCCGCTGACGTTGTAGGCGGCGACCGGCAGGTTGGTCGCCTCCTTGACGCGACGGATCACGTCGAGGTAGGCCAGCGCGGGCTTGACCATGATCACGTCTGCGCCCTCGGCGGCGTCCAGCTCGGCCTCGCGCACCCCCTCGCGCGCGTTCGCGGGGTCCATCTGGTAGCCACGGCGGTCCCCTCGCGCGGGTGCCGACTCGGCTGCCACGCGAAACGGGCCGTAGAACGCGGAGGCGTACTTGGCCGAGTAGGCCATGATCGGCGTCTCGGCGAGCCCGTGCTCGTCGAGCGCGCTCCGCAGCGCCCCGACACGCCCGTCCATCATGTCGCTCGGCGCGACCACGTCGGCACCGGCCTCGGCTTGTGACACGGCGGTGCGCGCGAGCAGCTCGAGCGTCAGGTCGTTGTCGACCGTCCCATCGGCGCGCAGCACGCCGCAGTGTCCGTGCGAGGTGTACTCGCACAGGCACAGGTCGGTGATGACGAGCAGGTCGGGATGGGCGGACTTGATCGCGCGCGTCGCGAGCTGCACGATGCCCTCGTCGTCCCACGCGCCGGAGCCCTCCTCGTCCTTGGCCGCCGGCAGGCCGAACAGCAGCACGGCCGGGAGCCCGAGCGCCGCCGCCTCGCCGGCCTCGTCGACAGCGGCGCCGATCGAGAGGTGGTCGATGCCGGGCATGCTCGCGATCGGCACGCGGCCGTCGACGCCGTGGCGGACGAACATCGGGTATACGAGATGTGCTGCAGACAGCTCCGTCTCCCGCACCAGCCCGCGCAGCAAGCCGGTCTTGCGAAGGCGGCGCATGCGGGTGGCGGGGAACACGCGTTGCAGCTTAGAGGCCTGGCAGCGACGGCCGGCGGCGCGCTGGCGACGGCAACCGGCCGACGACGCCGCTAGGCGAACCGGCGCAGCGTAAGCCGCGCGACCAGCGCAAACGCCGCGGTCAGAGCAGCGAGGTGCGCCAGCGGGGCGAGCAGAGCGCCGCCGCTGAGCGCCGCGTCGAGCGCGCTCAAGGCCGGCTTGAACGGGAACGCGCCGGACACGATCCGGATCACCTCGTAGAGCGCTCCATCCACGGCGCCCGACGGCACCAGGGCCAGCGCGGCGATCGGCAGCGCGAGCATGAACGCCAGCAGCGAGGCCGCGCGCACGTCGCGCGTCAGGCCGCCGATCGCCACACCGAGGGCGGCGAAGGCGAGCGCCGCGAAGGCGAGCACGAGCAGCCACACCGGAGCACGGCTCCAGCCGAGGTCCAGGAAAGCGGCCAGCACGGCGAGCATCACCGCCCCGAGCAACCATGCGCACAGCCCGGCGAGGCCGATCTTCTCCAGCAGCACGCCCGTACGGCTGACCAGCCCGCGCACCAGTCGGCCGAACGTGTGCTCCTCGCGCTCCAGCGCGAGCATCCCGGCGGCGAGCAGCAGACCGACGAACATGAGCGAGACGACGACCGCCACCTCGACCCCGAACACGTCGAGCGAGGAGCCCGAGCCCTCGATCACCTGCTCGTCGACCGCGACGGGGCTTCCGATCGAGGCAAGGATCGGCTTCGAGACGTCGAGGTTGTCGGCGGCGAGGCGGGCGAAGCGCGAGACCTGTTGCAGCGCGACGCGAGCGTCGGAATCCGGCGGCAGGCCGGCGATCGCGCCGTCGATCAGCTTCTGCGTGTTGCGCAGGCCGAGGATGTCGACGTCGCCGACGAGCGGCAGCGTGAGCGAGCCCCCGGCCACGATCAGGTTCAGGTAGCGCGCCGCCTCCTTGAACACCTCGTCGGACAGCGCCTTGTTCGCGTCGGCCAGCGTGGCGTCGATCGTCGCCTCGACGTAGCGGCGTTTGAGCGGGTTCTCGGCGCTGAAGTAGACCTCGACCGTGGGCGGCTTCCCGCCGCCGAGAGCCAGCGTCCCCTGCAGTCGCTCGATCACGTCGGGCGGGATCACGAGCGCACCGAGGGCCTCGCCCGAGCGCACCTTCTCGATCGCCTGTTCGCGCGTATCGACCTCGATCGGATCGACCGCCTTGAAGAGCTCGGCGGCGTAGGTCGTAGCGTCCAGTCGCCGGCCGCCGAGCTCGATCCTCGCCTCGCCCGGCGCCACGAGGTTGGCGAATGCCACCTTCGGCTTGGACGGACCGGAAGACAGCGCCGTGCCGACCAACAGCGCCACCACGAGCGGATACAGCACGAGCAGCCCGACAAGCAGCGGCGACCGGCGCAGGATCTGCAAGTCCTTGAGCAGCAGCCAGCGCAACGCGTCAGTGCCCTCTGGCCCGCAGAAAGCGCACGAAGGCACCCTCGAAGTCGATCGCGTCGTGCTCCCCGGTGGCGTGCTCGAGCTCGACCGGCGTGCCCGCGAACAGGAGCTCGCCGTCGGCGAGCACGAGCAAGCGGTCGGCATGACGCTCGGCCTCGGCGACGTTGTGCGTCGAGATAGACGACGGTCGTCCCGCGGTCGCGCGCGAGCGCGGCCACGAAGTCCCACAGCCGCTCGCGCTGGCGTGGGTCGAGCGACGACGACGGCTCGTCGAGCAGCAGCACGCTCGGCCCGGCGAGCAGCCCGACCGCGATGTTGACCCGTTGCCGGTTACCGCCCGAGAGCGTTCCGACCGCATCTCCGGCACGGTCGGTCAAGGCGGCCAGTTCGAGCATCCGGATCACCGTTTCATCGACATCCGCCACCCGTTCCAGGCGCGCGAACAGGCGCAGGTTCTCGCGTACCGAGAGCTTCGAGTAGATCGCGGGCTGCTGCGGAACCCAGCCCGACGTCACGGCGATCGAGCGACACGCTGCCGGTCGTCGGCTCGAGCGCACCGGCGAGGATCTGCAGCAGCGTCGTCTTGCCCGCGCCGTTCGGCCCGATGATCGCCAGCAGCTCACCGGGCGCGGCGACGAACGAGACGTCCTGCAGCGCTCGGCGTGCGCCGTATGTCTTCGAGAGCGCCTCCGCTCGCAGCGCCTCGGGTGCATCGGTCCGTGACGCCGCCATGCCGGATCAGGCTAGCTACGACGGTGCCGCGGACGCCGCGGACGCCGCCTCGTCAGCGGCCGCGAGCCCGGTCCCGCAGGCGCTGCAGTACGTCGCTTCAGCGGACGTCGCGGTGCCGCACTCCGGACATTGTCGCTTTGCGTCTGGCTCGATCGCTGCCGGCGACCAGCGACCCAGCTCGGCAGCAGTCGGAGTGCCCCATGGCTCGAGCACCAGGTGCTCGCGGAAGTACACGACGCTCTCGCGCACCACGGCGGCGAGTGGAAGCGCCAAGAAGGCACCCGCGATGCCGTAGAGCCGACCGCCCATGAGCAGCGCGAAGATGACCAGCAGAGGATTGATCCGCAGCGCCTGTGCGAAGACGGTCGGAGCCACGATGTGCCCCTCGATCTGCTGCAGCGCGGTGAACATGATCGTCAGCCACAGAGCGTCCAGCGGGTTGTCGCTGAACAGCGCGATCAGCACCGGCGGGGCTGCCCCGATCGCCGGGCCGACGTAGGGGATCAGCTCTGCGAATCCGTAGAACGCGCCGAACACGAGCGCGTAGGTCTTCCCCGCGGGGAAGACTCCGAGCGAGCCCATGATCCAGAGCGCGATTCCGGCGCTCGTACCCATGATCAGCGAGAAGAGCAACTGGCCGCGCACGTAGCCGAAGACCGCCTTCTGCACACGCGTCGGGTAGTCGTCGGCGGGCGTGCCGTCGCCCCGCGGGACCACCGAGCGCACGGCGGCTCCGATTCGTTGTCCGTAAAGCAGCATGTAGACCGACACCACGATGGTCAGGATCAGAGCGATCGAGCCCTCGATCAGCACCGTGAGCGCCTCACGCGTGAACGTAGACGAGCTCGCCCGAGCCCTCGGTCACGCGCGCGCCGAGAGTCTCGAGCGCGGTCTCGCCCTGGTTCGCGACCTCTACGTCGATGCCGTTGTCGTCGAGCCAGCGCTGCAGGTCGACCAGCGCAGCGTTCGCGTCGTCGACGATGCCCGGGACAGCGTCCGAGAATTCCGAGGCCTGGTTGCCGATCGGCTCCGCGAGCACCGCGACGACCGAGCCGCCTACGAGAATCAATGCGAGAAACACGCACAGCACCGCCACACCGCGCGGAAAGCGCGCTCGTTGCAGCATCACGACGAATGGATTGAGCAGCAGCGCAACGAGCCCCGCGACGATGAAGATCAGCGCAACGGGTCCGGCCGCGCGCAGCATCAGGTAAGCGCCGACAATGCCGAGCGGCAGCACGACGGCTTGGACCCAGCGCGGCACTACCACCGGCGCCTCCGCGGCGGGGGCGGCTTCCGGTTCTGGCGCTGGCGGATCGCTCGGATCGCGATCGAGCGGAGGGTTCTCTACCCCGCCCGCACCGACCCGCTCCTCGCGCTCCTCCATGCTCCAAGTATGCGCACGTCTGCCGACGGTGCACTAGCGTCTGCGGCTTGACAGCGATCCTGTTCGTGGGCGACGTCGTCGGCTCCGCAGGCCGGCGCGTGATCCGGTCGATGCTCGCCGACCTCCGTACCGAACTGGGTGCGGACTTCGTCGTGCTCAACGGCGAGAACGCGTCTGGTGGGATCGGCATCACGCCGAAGCACGCAAACGAGCTGTTCTCCGCCGGCGCCGATGTGATCACGCTTGGCAACCACACGTACCGACACCGCGAGCTCTGGCCGTACCTTCAAGAGCGTCGCGACATCATCCGGCCGGCCAATTTCCTCCCCTCGCAGCCCGGTCGTGGGGCGGCTTTCGTCGAACGCGACGGAGTCACGCTGGCGGTCGTAAACCTCGCCGGCAACCTCTACATGAATCACGCGGCTCCGGCTCTGCTCGCCGCGGACGAAGTGCTGGCCGAAGTCGGAGGAGCCGACCACGTGCTGGTCGACATCCATGCGGAGGCGACAAGTGAGAAGGTCGCGCTCGGCTGGCACCTCGACGGTCGCGTGACCGCGGTCGTCGGTACCCACACGCACGTACCCACGGCCGATGCGCGTGTCCTACCGCAGGGAACGGCCTACATCACCGACGTCGGGATGACGGGCGCACGTGACGGTGTGATCGGCGTCCGCCGGGAGCAGTCGATCGCTGTCATGCGCACGCACATGCCGCAGCGGTACGACCCTGCCGAGGCCGACCCGTGGATCAATGCGGTCCTGATCCAATGCGGCGAGCGGCGGCGCGCGAGCTCGATCGAGCAGGTGTTACGACCGTTCGCCGCTTAGGTCCCTGCCCCGTTTCACGTGAAACACCCATCGTCCGGCCGATGCATCGGCGTCCCGAGCCACTGCGCCGCGCGCGGCGCGCAGGGTCGATCGAGCCAGCGCGACTCGCTCGCGCCTGGGCCCCCTGGCCCTTTACGGGAACACCATTGGCCGCGCGCCTGCCACCTCGCCCTTGATGTGGACACCCTCTGGGGCCCAACCAAGATGCGGTCAGACCGTCACGGCCGGGTAGCGACCCGCGAAGACGTCTCGCAGGCCGGCGCAGCGACCGCTCGCGTGAGGCTCCGCCCGTTTCACGTGAAACGCCCTGCTGCCCCGCGACTACGAGGGCACGCCAAAATGTTCCAGCACCATCGGCATGATGTCGCGCAGGGTCCACTGTTCGCGCGTCTCCGGGCCGCTAGGTCCGGTGCCGCACCACAGCAAGGAGCCGAGCGAGTCGTTCGCGTGAAGCGATCCGTGCGAGCCGCCGCCAATGTGATGCGAGCGGCCCCAATCGAGAAACTCCCAGCCGGGCCTGGCAGAGGCGAGCACCTCTCCCGCCGTGCGACAGCGAAGCGCCGACCAGACACGTCCCAGCGCGTCCGGGTAGCGCTCGGAACTGACGCGTCCGTCGCGCTGCTCGAGCGCGAGCACGGTGCGATCCCCTTCCACGCTCCAGGTCTTGCCGCGCAGATCGGTGAGGTCCCCGCGCGGCGCGAAACGTAGCTCGCCGCTTCGAGAACGGACGGCCGCCTCGCCGTCGGGGTGATCGGTGAGATGCATCACGAGGTCGACGCCGTCAAGAGCGAGCAGAGTGCGGACCACCCGCGGAACCAGGCTCGGGCGGCTGTCTCGGTCGAGCACGTAGACCTGCGCCGCGCGTGAGGAAGGGCAGAGAGCGATGTCCGCCGTGCCGGTCTTCGACTCACGCACGCCACTCGGCGGCAACACCTCAAAGGCCTCAAACGCCCGAAACAGGTCGATCTCGTCGTCGATCTCGGACTGGGAATGGTCCGAGCAGACCACGACAGCATGCTCGTCGAGAAACGCTTCGGCGCCTCCGGCAGCATTCATGAGGCGCTCGATCTGCTGATCGGCGGCAACGAGCGAGGTGACCTGTGCGTCGGGACCGCGCTTATGCGAGTGGGTGTCGTTGTCGGGCAGCGACAACAGCAGGAAATCGAACAGATCGTGTTCGATCAGGTATTCCCCGACACAGCCGGCGTGCTGATCGCGCACACCGGGCATCCCGAACTGCGACCTGCACCCGGTTCGGCGCGACGCGAAGAGATCGGCGTAGAAGAACTCGCGGGGGCCCTGGACCGATTGCTTGAACACCGTCGCGGCGATGCGGGTCAGCGCCGTTTCGTTGGTCACCTCATGCCGGTGGCGGCCGCGATACATGAGGTAGGTCGTGCCGGCCGTGCGCACGCCGGCGTCGTCGAGCGACTCGAAAACCGTTGGTGTATCGGCCGACAGATGCTCGCCGTTCATGTTGTAGATCGTGTCGGTCAGCGAGCGCTTGAAGCCAAACGCCTGAGACGCCTTGAAACTGGTGCCGTACTCGACGTAGCGAGCCTCTTCGCGGTGATACCAGTTCATCGACGGGATCATGTGGCGGTCAGGACCGGTCCCAGTGGCGATCGACGCCGAGCAGACCGGCGTCACGGACGGAAAGGCGGCGACGCAATCGTCGACGTGGTGGCCACGCTCCATCAGCAGGCCGAGTGCCGGAGCGCGGCCCGAAGCCACCGCCTGCTGGAGCATGGCGGGCTTCATCGCGTCGATGACCGCGAGAACGAGCTTCTTCCGGCCTTCCACGGCGGCTAACGCAGGATGCGCAGGCCGGCGTACTTTTCGCCGGCCCGGCGGCGTCCGCCGGCGACCAGCCACGCGAGCGCGGCAAGGACCAGCAGCGCGAGCGGCGCGAAGAGGATCGACACCGCGGCGGCGATCAGCGCGGCGCCCTCTGCGTAGACGGGAAGCGCTGCCGCGGCCTGATCATCGAGGCGACGTCGCACGCGACTGAACAGCGTCCGCGCAGCCTGGAACCCGAGCGCCGCGCAGGCCAAGCCCGCCACTAGGCCCGCCCACCACTCGTCGGAGCGATCAGCGACCGATCCCGCCGCCAGGAGCGCGCCCAACACGAGGGCGACGGCAAGAGCGACGTAGAGCAGGGGTGGGCGCTCGGTCGCGTCGCGTCCCGCACGGCGGCCGACGAGGTCGAGCAAGCACGACCAAGAGCAGCGTGGCCAGCAGGAACGGCCACTCCTCGAGGAAGCTGAAGTCCGTGCCGCTGAAGTCAAGCCCGAGATCGGCTGAGGCCAGCGCGCCGGCCAAGAGCACCGGAAGAAACGGTCGAATGCCGATCGCGGCAGCGATTCCGGCCCCTTGTAGTAGGTCGAGGAGGAAGTCCATGCGCGCTAGGGTGCCCGAGGCGGGATGACGATAGACGAGACGCCAAGGGGGCCCGTCACCGGCGGCGAATCCCACGGCATGGGACGGCCACGGACCACCGCGAGCGATCTTGAGCGCTACGCCGCGCTGTTCGCCCGCCGCACGCGCGGCATGAAGTCCTCCGCGATGCGTGACCTCATGGCCATCACCGCACGGCCAGAGGTGATATCGCTCGCCGGAGGGCTGCCCGACACGAGCGCGTTCCCGTCCGAAGATCTCGCCGCGCTGATGACGCGAGTGGCCACCGACGCCTCCGCGCGTGCGCTCCAGTACGGGCCGACGGACGGATTACTCGAGCTCAAGTCCTGCATCGTGCAGGTGATGGCCGAGGAGGGCATGGCCGTAGCGGCGGATGAGCTGCTGGTGACGACCGGTGGACAGCAGGTGATCGACCTCGTCTGCAAGACGCTGATCGACCCGGGCGATGTGATCGTCGCAGAAGGACCGACCTACCCCGGCGCCGTGCCCACGTTCGGCGCGTACGAGGCCGACGTGGTGCAGATAGAGATGGACGCCGACGGCATGCGCGTGGACTTGCTCGAGCAGGCGCTCGACCGACTTGAGCGTGATGGCCGCACACCGAAGTTCATCTACACCGTGCCGACTTTTCAGAACCCGGCCGGCGTCACGATGTCACTCGAGCGCAGGCACCGGCTGATCCGTCTGGCCACGCAGCGAGAGCTGCTCGTGCTCGAAGACAACCCGTACGGCCTGCTGCGCTACGACGGTGCCCCGCTACCGCCGCTCTATGCGCTCGACCGCGGCGAGTATGTGATCTACCTCGGTACGTTCTCGAAGATTCTGGCCCCTGGCCTGCGGCTCGGCTGGGCCGCGGCGCCTGGTCCGGTGCTCGAGAAGCTGAGCCTCGGCAAGCAGGGCACCGACCTCTGCTCGTCGACGTTCGGCCAACACTTCGTTGTCGAGTACTTCGCTCGGCGCGACTGGCGTGATCTGATCGCCGCTCTCCGTGCGCTCTACCGCGGCCGACGCGACACGATGCTCGACGCGCTGGCCGAGCATTTCCCGCGCGAGGCCGAGTGGACTCGGCCTGCAGGAGGCCTGTTCATCTGGGCGACACTGCCCGAGTACATCGACACCACCGACCTCCTGGCACGCGCACTCCGCGAGCATGTCGCCTTCGTCCCAGGTCGTGCCGCGTATCTGGACGGGCGCGGTGGCGCGGCCATGCGGCTCAATTTCTCGGGAGTCGGCGAGGAAGACCTGCGTGAGGGCGTGGCGCGGATCGGCAAGGTCGTGAACGAGCAGGTGCGGCTGTACTCCACCCTCACAGGAACTGTGCCGGGGCCACCGCGCGAGCGTCCAGCGAACGTGCCACAACCAGGGAGCCAGGCGGGCGGCGCGCGGATCGTTCCGCTTCCGCGGCGGGCGGGATGAGTCGCGTCGCCGTTCTGGCGGGTGGGCAATCGCTGGAGCGGCAGGTGTCGCTGCGCTCCGGAGCCCGCGTGCGAGCCGCGCTGGAGCGCCTCGGCCACGAGGTGATCGCCATCGACGTAGGCCCAGATCTGGTCGATCGGCTGGCCGATAACGAACCCGATGTGGCTTTTGTAGCGCTACATGGGCGCGACGGCGAAGACGGCACGGTGCAGGAGATCCTCGAGCTCATGGGAGTTCCGTACACGGCATCAGGTCCGTCGGCGTGCATTCGGTGCATGGACAAGGTGCTGACAAAGCACACCCTGCGTGATGCTGGTTTGCCCACGCCTGAGTTCTATGCGTTCAGCCAGACCGCGTTCGAGTCGCTCGGCGCGGGGCGCGCCTTGCCCGCGATCGAGGAGCGGCTGCGAGTTCCCCGTCGTCGTGAAACCCGCGGCGCAGGGCTCTGCGCTCGGGATCCGGTTCGCGCCGACGGCAGCCGACGTGCCCGCGGCGATTGTCGCTGCATTCTCCTATGACACGAAAGTGCTGCTCGAGCGTCACGTGGCAGGACGCGACCTGGCGGTCTCGGTGATCGATGGGGTGGATGGCCCAGAAGCCCTGCCGATCGTCGAGGCGATTCCGCGCGACGGCGACCACTACGACTTCGAGGCACGCTACGAGATTGGCCGCACCGATTTCGTATGCCCGGCCGATCTCGAACAGCAGACGACCCAGCGTGCGCAGGCGCTCGCCGTCGCGGCCTATCGCGCGCTCGGCTGTTATGGGTTCGCGCGCGTGGACCTGATGCTCGAGTCCGACGGCATCGGACTGACAGTGTTGGAAGCGAATGCGATCCCCGGCTTGACGGAGACATCGCTGTTGCCACAGGCCGTCGAGGCAGCAGGCATCTCCTTCACGGCATTCGTCGAGCGTGTAGCTGGATCTGGCGCTCGCGCGAGCGCCGGCGTAGCCCAGCGCGACTACTCGCTGCCGCCCTGGAAGTCCTCCGGGGAGACCTGGTCGAGGAACTCCTTGAACTTGTCGACGACCTCCTCGGTGTCCTCGACCTCGTGCTCGAACTCGATCGCCGACTCCGCGATCACGTCCTCGGCCGCGAAGATCGGGGCGCCGGAGCGCACGGCGAGCGCGAGTGCATCGCTCGGGCGCGAGTCGATCTCCACCTCGCGTCCGTTCACCGTGAGCGTGATCGATGCGTAGAACGTGTTCTCCCGCAGCTCGGTCACCGACACGCGCGAGCAGTTGACGTCCAGCTCGCCCAGCATCTCGAACAGCAGGTCGTGCGTCATCGGCCGCGGGGTCGACGCACCCTGGAGCTTCATCAAGATCGCGGCGGCCTCCGGATGACCGATCCAGATCGGCAGGAACTTGTTCGTGTCGACGGCCTTGAGCAGGACGATCGGCTGCTTGCCGACCATGTCGAAGCTCACGCCGTAGATGACCATCTCCTGCAAACGGGGCGCTCCTTGCAACCAGGGGATGCTGGACGCCCCAGTATAGGCCCCGCCGCGGCCCCCTCCGGCCGCGCCTAGAGGTCTGCTCGTGGGAGAAATGCATCCGATTGGCGGGGTGGTGCGAATACCTCCCTACAAGGCAGCAACCCCGTCCAAACTCCCCTCCTCCGCTCCGAAAGGAGTCCTCATATGCTTCGCACGATGGCCACTCTGGCCGCCGTTGGCACGCTTGCACTCGGCGCCGCCGCATGCGGTGACGACGACACCACGACCGGTTCACAGACGAACGGTTCACAGACCGCGTCCAAGCCGGAACCGGTGGCGCAGATCAATTCCCTTTCGGGCCGCAGCACCGCCGTGGCGCTCGACGCCGGTTTCGTCGAGGCGCTCGGAACGCTGAAGCTCACCCCGGCGCCCGTCGGCGACGGCAAGATCACCAAGGCCGGCGTCGCGCAGTTCCCGATCACGGGCGGCAACGTGACGTACTACGAGCCCGGCTCCATCTCTCCGTACGTGCAGGGCGAGATCGACCATGACGGCAGCGGCCTCAGCCTCACGGGTGGCGGCAAGACGGTCGAGCTGACCGACTTCGTCGTCGACCCCGGCGCCTCTGTTCTCACGGGCAAGGTCACCGTTGACGGAGAAGTCGCCGCCGAGAGCGCGCCGCTGTTCTTCCTCGACGGCCGCACCCTCGAGCCGCTTCAGGCCGAAGGCTCGACCGCAGTGCTTCAGGGCACCACGGTCAAGCTGAAGGAAGAGGCCGCGATGCTGCTCAACGACACGTTCGGCACCGACGCCCTTACGGGCGGGCTGGTCATCGGCGTGGCGAAGATCACGGTGAACACCGCTTAGCACTCCCGACGTTCCGAGGTAACGAGAGGCCCGCCGAAAGGCGGGCCTCTTTCGTTCGTTGGGCGGACGAAGACGACGGCTTCTCAGGTCAGAGAGGTTCTGGAGCAAGAGCGCAGCTACCCGCACGGCCGGCTCGCCGACGTTTCGGCGCCGCGCCACCAGACCGAGGCGAAATCGGCCCCGGCACACGCGTCCAGGCAGCTGGGCGCCATCGCGTCGGCAAGCCGCGACCCGCCCTTTCCCAGGGTCCGAGTGGGCGATCCTGGATTCGAACCAGGGACCTCTTCCTTATCAGAGAAGCGCTCTAACCGACTGAGCTAATCGCCCGCGCGGTCGCGATCATAGCGAGCGTGAGCGCACGGCCTCAGGGCCTCAGGCGGTCGCTGCAACGCTCATTCGCTCGGCCACGGCGAGCGCCTCTTCGAGCGAATCGAATCCGAGCAGAATGCTGTAGCCGTCGCCCTTGCGGGTCACCCGAACGTCTGCGCCGATAGCACGGCCGAAGGCGTCTCCGAGCCGTGCTGCCGCCTCGAGCTCGTCGGGATGCGACGAGCGACTCGTGCCCCCGGTCGGCTCCGTCGCTCCGTCCCGCGGCCGCGCGGGCTCGCTCCTCCGTCTGCCGCACCGACCAGCCCTTGGTCGCCGCCTCGCGCGCCAGGCGCCGGCGAGCGTCGTGATCGGGCGCCATCAGCAATGCCCTGCCGTGGCCCTCCGACAGCGATCCGTCGTCGATCAGCATCAACGCGAGGTCGGGAAGGTCGAGCAGCCGCACGAGATTCGAGACAGCGACGCGCGAGCGCCCGACGCGCCGACCGACCTCCTCACGTGTCAACCCAAGCTCCTCGATGAGCGCGGCGCAGGCACGCGCCTCATCGAGCGGGTTGAGATCCTCGCGCGCCATGTTCTCGATCAGCGCAAGCTCGAGCGAAGCCGCGTCGTCGTCCGGACGTACGATCGCCGGGATGCTCTCCAGTCCCGCCAACTGCGCAGCGCGCCAGCGCCGCTCGCCGGCGATCAGCTCGTAGGTTCCGCCGGGCACGGGACGCACGAGCACTGGCTGCAGAACCCCCCGCTCCTTGAGCGAGTCGGCCAGTCCCGCCAGGGCTCTGATCGTCGAACGTCCTGCGCGGTTGATCGGGGTTGGCAACGATCAGGTCGAGCGGCAACTCACGCAGCTCCGCCTCGGCTTCCACCTGGCGCGTCGCCAGGATGGCCGCAAGGCCCCGTCCCATGCCGCGAGACTGCTCAGCCACGTGCGGCCACCTCCTTGGCAAGCTCGAAGTACGCGTCCGATCCGGCGCAGTGCGGATCGTGGTGGATGATCGCGCGCCCGAAACTGGGCGCCTCTCCGAGCCGCACGTTGCGCGGAATCACCGTGTCGAAGACAAGCGCGGGAAAATGTCGGCGCACCTCCACCTCAACATCCTGCGCCAACTTCGTGCGCGCGTCGTGCATGGTGAGGATCATGCCCGCCACCGTCAACCGCGGATTCAGCTCGCGCTGGATCAAGGCGAGGGTGTCCAATAGGCCCGCAAGGCCCTCGAGCGCGAAATACTCGGTCTGGACGGGCACGATGACGCGATCGGCCGCGACGAGCGCGTTCACCGTCAGCGGCCCCAGCGAGGGCGGGCAGTCCAGGAGGGTGTACGCGTACGTGTTGCGCACGGACGCGAGCGCGTCGCGCAAGCGTGTCTCGGATCCCGGCAGGCGCGGAAGCTCCATCGTGGCGCCGGCAAGGTCGGGAGTCGAGGCGAGCAACGACAGCCGCTTCGACCGAAGTCGCGCGCACGGCGGCACGTGGCGCTGCCCCGCCGCACAGCACGTCGTAGAGGCCAAGTCCCTCGTGCCGGTCCGCTCCGATTCCGACCGTGGCATTGCCCTGAGGGTCGACGTCCACGAGCAGCGTCTCGTAGCCGGCCTCCGCGATGCAGGCAGCAACGTTGACGGCGGTCGTGGTCTTGCCAACCCCTCCCTTCTGGTTGGCGATGGCGTAGACGGTGCCCATGACGTCCCCGACGCTAGCGGTGGGCGCGGCGGATCTCGGTCGCGAGGAGCCGTCCGTTGCGATGTTGGTGCGCGGCTAGGCCAGGTTCTTGGCAGAGAGCGGCCGTTTTGTGGCGATGCCGGCGCGGCGGGGGAACCTGGCGGGCGTCGCGCCAACCTTGTGGAAGACGTGCAGCGTCAACCGTCTTGACCCTGGGAAGGGGGTCACGGAGCGCGCCGGCGCGGTCGTCAACCCGAGGTGTGAAGCTGCGGCAGCTGCGTCAAGCGCTTCGGAGGGTGCGACTTCGCCTTTCCATGCCACGAGCACCCCGCCGTCGCGCAGGAGCGGGGCGGCGTACTCACACACCACCGGCAAAGACGCCAGCGCGCGGGCGCAAACGACGTCGCACCGCCCGAGTCCGTCGCGCCATTCCTCCGCGCGCGACCACACCACGTCAACGTTGTCGATCGCCATCGCGCGCGCCGTTGCAGCTCAGGAAGTCGCATTTGCGCCTGGCCGCCTCGACGACGGTCACGCGGGCCGATGGAAGCACCGCGGCGAGCACAAGTCCTGGCAAACCGGCGCCAGAGCCGAGATCAGCGACGTTCGGGCGTCGCGAAGGCCATCTACCTCCAGCCCGGCGAGCGAGTCGGCGATATGCACGTCAATTGCACGCTTTGGCTCGTGCACGGACGTCGGCGCATCGGGCTGCGCAAGCTCGTCGAGGAGGGTGCGTCAGCGGAGTGACGGCGTCCAGCGGCAGCTCGTAGCGCTGCAGCAGGGCCTTCAAGTCATCAGCAAGCGGTCGAGGCACGACCGCAGCGTTTCACGTGAAACATCCACCGGCGAGGCGGCCAGCGGCGCCTTGGCCGCAGACACGCCTGGGATCGACGGGATTCGAGGCTCCGACACCTGCTGAAGCGACGCGGGCCGGAAGCGGTCGCAGCTACGCCCGTAAAGGGGCGACCACAAGATGGCGGTCGGGTTCCGCGCCTTCTGAGTAGGTCTCCACGTCGTCTCGGTCCTTGAGGTACTCGTGGACAACCTTCCGCTCGGTCGCGCTCATCGCGTCCAGCGCGACCGGCCGCGACGAACGGAGCGCATCGGACGCGGCCTGCTCGGCTTGACGCGCCAACGCGACGCGGCGGCGCTCGCGGTAGCCGGCGGCATCGATCTCCACTCTCGGCGCAGGCGACCGGCCGTGCGCTGCCACCTTGAACGCAAGGTGCTGCACGGCGTCGATGGTCTGGCCGTGGCGCCCGATGAAGAGGCCCATGTCTTCGCCGTGCAGGACGCATCGGATGTGGTCTGCGTCCTCGACCACCTCGACCTCCGCTTCCAATGCCAGCGCTTCGTTGACGTGCTCGAGCAACTCGCGAACCCGTTCGGCCGGCGTCGGCTCGCCCTGCGCACTCATCGGCGCCTCCCAGATCGCTTCTTCTTCTTGCGTGGGGAGCGGGGCGGCGGCGTCGCGGGCCTGCTCTTGGCGGTGCCGCCCGACCTTGCCCCGCTCGCGACGGTCGCAGGCGTGCGCGCGGGCGAGGTGATGCCATCGCCGTTACCCACGCCCGCGCTCGCGGCCCCGCCGCCACGATGAAGCATGCGGTCCATGATCGACATGGGCGGACCGTCGTCGTCATCGGACGGTGGTCGCATCGGCCCGAGTCGCTTGCGGACGATCGTCTGCTGCACGATCGTCCAGAAGTTGGTCGTGATCCAGTACACCAGCAGCCCTGCCGGGAAGTTGATGACGAAGATCACGAAGACGAACGGCAGCGCCAGGAAGATGATCCGCTGCGTACGGTCGGTGGCGGTCGACATCAGCACCGTCGACAGCAGCTGCGAGCCGACGTACAGCACGATCAGCGTGATCAGCACGCCGCCGGTCGCCTTGTCGGTCAGATCCGGGATGAAGAGGAACTCTGCGGGACCGTCTGGTCCGCACGGCACCGGGTCGACCGTGCCAGGAGGGTTGACATCCGGGCAGATGTCGAGCCGCAAGTCGTTCTGCAGCATGTAGAACAACGCCAGGAAGACCGGCAGCTGCGCCACCAGTGGGAGGCACGAGGCGAACGGGTTCACCTTGTTCTCCCGGTAGAACTTCATCATCTCCTGGTTGAGCCGCTCGCGGTCGCCCTTGTACTTCTTCTGCAGCTCCTTGATCTGAGGCTGGAACTTGACCATGTTCTGCATGGACTTGAACTGCTTCAGCGTCAGCGGCAGGAGAGCCGCGCGGACGACCACCGTCAGCGCGACGATCGCGGCTCCCCAGCCCATCCCCATGTTGTCGTGGAAGAACAGGAGGATCGCTTCGAAGAAGTCGATCAGCGGCTGGAGGACGTTTGCGAAGAAGAGCATCGGTCAGGACTGGGTGAAGTCGGTCGTGCGGGGCGGCGCGCGGAAGAGCGTCTGTGTCGACACGGGGTCATAGCCCCCGTGGCTCAGCGGGTTGCAGCGCAACAGGCGCCAGGCCGCGAGCACGGCGCCGCGCAGTATGCCGTAGGACTCGAGCGCCTGCGCCGCATAGGCTGAGCACGTCGGGTGATACTTGCAGCGGCGCGGCAGCATCGGCGAGAGCAGGCGCTGATACGCGCGCACCGCTGCGACGGCCCCCCGGCGGAGAAGCGCGTTCATGGCGCCGCGTCCCTCGGCCGGCGATCATGCTGCGGCGGTGCTTCGCCGCGCCCGTCGCTCAGGCCGTCGACCAGCTCTGCAAGCGCCGCGCAGACGCCGGGCATGCCTTCGCGGGCAGCGAGCTCGCGCGCATCGGGCCTGGCGACCACGACGTAGTCAGACCCCGCCGGCAGCCGCTCCGCCTCGGCCCAGAACGCCTCGCGCAGCACCCGTTTCACGCGCGTGCGGTCGACCGCGCCACCGACCCGTCGTGACACGGAGAGCCCGAGTCGCGGACCGTCCGGCGCCTCATCCGTGCGCGGGAACGCGTACAGCACCAGGTACCGGTTGGCCTTCGAGCGGCCCTGGCGGTAGACCCGCTCGAATTCGGCGCTACGCGACAGCCGGCGCCGCTTCGGGCTCCGCCCCCCACTCGGGCGCCCGGCCACTAGACCGTCAGCCGCTTGCGGCCCTTGTCGCGACGCCGCTTGAGCACGATGCGGCCGGCGCGAGTGCTCATCCGGGCACGGAACCCGTGCGTGCGGGCGCGCTTTCGCTTCTTGGGCTGGTAAGTGCGCTTCATCGGACGGACACGGGACTGCGCTTCGAGGACTTCGCTTCGTCTGCGGCGGGAGCGCCGGCACGCCGGCGCGCAGGCGTCGACAGGATAGCCAACCGCCTTGCAGGGCCTGCCCCGACCGGTCCATGCACAGGGCTTGCACAGCCTGTCGATAGCGGCCAGTCTGCTGCCGCCGAGTCGGGCCGCGCAGTTTTCCGCGCGATTTGCGAGCCCGCCGACACGTGCGTCAGAACGGGCCTCCGGGCCGCTGCTATGTTCGCCCGGCCGGGCCCTCTCGGGCTCCTTGTTGCACCGCACCGCATTGCCTCCTCCCGTGAGGAGAAACGTCCGCGCGCCCGTGATCGACGACGAGCATCCACATGCCTGGAGCCTCATCCGCGAAGAGCTCCGACGCGTCGTGCCGGACTCGACCTGGCATCAGTGGCTCCAGCCCCTGACCGGCAGCCGGGGCGAGGACGGCACGGTGCTGATCGAGGCGCCGGCCGATCTCAGACCATGGGTCGCGAAGCGCTACGGCCGCCTGCTTGAGCGATGCGCCGTGCAGGTGCTCGGACCGCGCGCGCAGGTCGCCGTGGTCGCAGCCACCGAGCCCCACGCGCCGTCGGTCGCTGCTGAGCGCGGCTGGCGACGAGCCCGGTCCCGCGAAGTCGTTCAACCCGAGGCATCGCTTCGACCAGTTCGTGATCAGTGACTCCAATCGCCTCGCGCATGCCGCGGCGCTCACCGTCGCCGAGCTGCCCGGACTCGCCTACAACCCGCTCTTCATCTGCGGACCGCCGGGGCTCGGCAAGACGCACCTGCTGCACTCGATCGCAAACTACGTCACCGCCTGTGGCTCTGGCGTCACGGTCCGCTACACGACCGCAGAGGCGTTCACGAACCACTTCGTCCATTCCCTGCGCGGCAAGACCGCCGACCGCTTCAAGGCCGCCTACCGCGGCGTCGACGTGCTGCTCGTCGACGATGTCCAGTTCCTGCAGGAGAAGGCGCGGACGGAGCAGGAGTTCTTCCACACATTCAACGCCCTGCACGAAGCGGGCGCGCAGATCGTGCTCACGTCCGATCGCCTTCCGCGCGACCTCGGCGCGCTCGAGGCGCGCTTGCGCGAGCGCTTCGAAGCCGGCCTCGTCACCGACGTCGGGCCACCGGACCGCTCCGCGCGCCTCACCATCCTGCAGAAGCGTGTCCAGCAGGATGCCGTCGGCGCGGTCGATCCGGCGGCACTGGACGTGATCGCCGCGCGCGTCACGGACAACGTGCGCGCGCTCGAGGGCGCGCTCGTTCGCGTCGTCGCCTTCGGCTCGCTCACCGGTCGGCCCGTCACCGCCGAGCTCGCCGGTCAGGTGCTCGAAGGGCTGTATCCCGAGCTGCACAAGCGCGCGAGCGCGCTGACCGTCGCGGAGATCCAGGAGCGCACCGCAGAGGCGTTCGGCATCTCGGTAGCCGCGCTCCATCTCCAGCGACCGCGCCGTCGCCGTCGCCTGGCCGCGCCAGATCGCCATGTACCTCGCGCGTGAGCTGACGGCGCTGTCGTTGCCGGCGATCGGCACGTGAGTTCGGCGGCCGCAGCCACACGACGGTTCTACATGCCTGCCGGCGTGTGGCCGAGCGCGTCGGCGAGGACGCTCATGCGCTCGAGGTCGTGCGCCGCCTCACCGACTCCCTCGACAGCTCGCCGCGACAGACGTGACGCCGCCTCGACTGACAGACTGCCTCGCTCGTGTGCACACCCGCCAGACAACCACGATCCCGCAGCTTGCGGGCTGCGGCGAAGCATATGCACACCATCTACAGCACCTATGACGACTGCCTGCTCATTGGAGTAGTCGGCGTGAATCGAACTTGATATGAGAATTTCCACGAATCGCGAGACGTTGTTCGCGCAACTGCAGACGGTCACCCGAGCCGCGTCGACGCGCAGCGCCGTGCAGGCGCTGTCCGGCGTCCAACTGCTCGTCACGGGCGCAGGCATCGAGCTGCGTGCGACGGACATGGAGATCGGCCTGCGCGTCCCCCTCGCCGGCGAGGTGATCCGAGAGGGCGCGGTGGTCTTGCCGGCGCGGCTGCTGGTGGATGTCGTGCGCTCGCTGCCGGGCGACTCGGTGACGCTCGAGCTGCGCACGGCCGAGCAGGACGTCGAGATCGTCGCCGGCGCCGCGACGTTCCACATCCGGACGCTGCGGCTGGAGGACTTCCCACCCTTCCCGGAGGCTGACGGCGACGGACGCGTACAGGTGCCGGGCGAGGCCTTCGTGGCCACGATCGCGAAGGTCGCCCGCTCGGCTTCGCGCGATGAGACACGGCCGGTGCTCACGGGCATCCTCGTGTCCGCCAGCGGCGACGAGCTGCGCATGGTGGCGACCGACTCGTACCGCTTGTCGGTCAAGGAGACCAAGCTCGACGCGCCGCTCGAGGGCGCCTTCGAGGCGAACGTGCCGGCGCGCGCACTGCAGGAGCTGGGACGAATCGTGGGCCAGGCCGGCGAAGGCGAGCTGAGCGTCGCGGTGCGCACGAACCAGGTCGTCTTCGAGGCCGGCGGGATCGTGCTCTCTTCGCGGCTGATCGATGGCCAGTTTCCGAACCATCGACAGCTGTTGCCGGACACGTTCGAGCACGAGTTGCAGCTCGCCGGCGCCGAGATAACCGACGTGGTGCGCCGGATCTCGCTGCTCGCGCAGAAGAACGCGCCGCTGCGGCTGGCGTTCAGCGAGGGGGAGCTGACGGTGTCGGCGCGGACGCCCGACGTCGGCGAGGCCCGCGAGACGCTGCCGGTGCCGTTCCGCGGCGAGCCGCTCGAGATCGGGTTCAACCCGGAGTTCCTGCGCGACGGACTCGAGGCGGTTGAGTCGGGGGACGTGCTGTTGAAGCTGATCTCTCCGCTGCGGCCGGGCCTGATCGAGGCTGCTGATCGCAGCGGCTTCGTCTACCTCCTGATGCCGATCCGGCTGAACGTGTAGGCGGGCGGCGCGCGCCCGAGGATGGCGGCGATCCACTCCGATCAGCAGCCGGATACCGGCGCGGCCGGTCCTCCACCGGCGTGATCGCCACGCGGCTCACCGTGCGCGACTTCCGCAGCTACGCGGCCGCGGAAGTCCATCTCGGACCGGGCCTCACGGTCGTGTCCGGCCGCAACGGCGCGGGCAAGACGAACCTGCTCGAAGCGATCTATTTCGCCTGCACCGGACGCTCCTGCCGGACGGCCAACGAGCGCGAGTGCGTGCGCTTCGGCGCCCAGCTCACGCGCCTGGAGCTGCGCTGCGAGGAGGCGGGAGAGTCGCACGACCTGAGCGTCGGATTCCAGCCGGGGGAGCCCAAGCACCTGCGCGTCGACGGAGCGCGCGTCGAGCGCCTGACCGACGTCGCGAGCCGTCCGCTGGTGTCGGTCTTCCTGCCGGATCGGCTCGAGCTCGTCACGGGCGCACCGGCGCTGCGGCGTGCGCACCTCGATCAGGTCGTCGCGGCACTGCGTCCGGCCCGCGCTGCCACGCGCCGTGCATACGCCGCCGCGCTCGGCCAGCGCAACGCGCTCGTCGCCGCGATCCGAGCGGGCAGGGCCGGCCGTGGCTCGGTTGCCGCCTGGGATGCGGAGCTGGCCAGGCACGGGATCGCGCTGATGGCGGATCGCGCTGCGGTGGTGGACGAGCTGAGACCGCGCTTCGTCGCGCACGCGGACCGCCTGGGCCTCTCGGGTGAGCCCGAGCTGTCGTACCGCCCGCGCTCGAAGGCGGCGAGCGCGGACGCCCTCGCCGCCGAGCTCGGCGGAGCGGCTGGAGTCCGACCTCGAGCGCGGGTTCACCGGCCACGGGCCGCACCGCGACGAGGTCGTGCTGCGGCGCGCTGACCGCGAGCTGCGCGCCTACGGCTCGCGCGGTCAGCAGCGGCTCGGCCTGCTCGCGCTCCTGCTGGCGGAGCGCGAGGCGCTGGATGCCTCGCGCGGGACGCCGCCGCTGATGCTGCTCGACGACGTCATGAGCGAGCTCGACGGCGAGCCGCCGCGCGCGGCTGGTCGAGCTCTTGCGCGCCGGCGGTCAGAGCCTGGTCACGACGACCGACCTGGCGCACGTGCCCGGCGCCGACGAGCCCGGCGTCACGCGGCTCGCGATCGCCGAGGGCGCGGTCTTGCAGGAGGCGGCATGAGGCGCCGCTCTCCGCGCCCGCTCGCGACGGCCCTCGACCACCTCACGGCGCGGCTGGCGCCGGCGACGCTGCTCGCGGAGGTGCAGCGCGCGTGGCCGGAGGCGGCCGGCGCGGCGTTCGCGGCGCAGTCCGAGCCCTGCGGCGAACGCGACGGCATCGTGACGGTCGCATGCAGCTCAGCCGTGTGGGCGCAAGAGCTCGATCTGCTGTCCGAGCGGGTGGTCGAGCGGCTCAACGAGAGCCTCGGCCGGCCGGCCGTCACACGGCTGCGTCCGCAGGCTCGCCGAGCGACGTCGTGAGCGCCAGCATTTAAGGCTGTTTTGCAGCACTTTATTACGCTTATGTCGACCCCGATCCGGGGGCGCCGGTGTGCTAAAGTCTCGACCTCTGAAACAGCCCCGCCCCGGCCGTGGAGCATCGCTCCGCCGGGGCGTCGCTGGTGTGTGAGACGGAGACTCCTTTGGCAGACGACCCTGACAAGACCGGAACGCCGCGAACCGGCTACGACGCCCAGGACATCACCGTCCTCGAGGGCCTCCAGGCCGTGCGCAAGCGCCCCGGCATGTACATCGGGTCGACCGGTGTGCGCGGCCTGCATCACCTCGTCTACGAGGTCGTCGACAACTCCGTCGACGAGGCGCTCGCAGGCCACTGCGACCACGTCGACGTGACGATCCATCCGGACAACTCGATCACCGTGGTCGACAACGGCCGCGGCATCCCGGTGTCGAGGATGGAGAAGGAGGACAAGCCGGCGGTCGAGGTCGTCCTGACGGTGCTGCACGCCGGCGGCAAGTTCGGCGACGGCGGCGGCTACAAGGTCTCCGGCGGTCTGCACGGCGTCGGCGTCTCGGTCGTCAACGCACTCTCCGAGCAGCTGCGCGTCGAGGTCAGCCGCGACGGCTTCACGTTCACGCAGGACTACGCGCGCGGGGCGCCGCTGGGCCCGCTCGTCAAGGGCGCCGCCACCGACAAGACCGGCACCACGATCACGTTCCTGCCGGACGCGGAGATCTTCGAGTCGCTCGACTTCGAGTTCGCGACGATCGAGCAGCGCCTGCGCGAGACGGCGTTCCTGACCCGCGGGCTGCACATCTCGCTGACGGACGAGCGCGCCGAGGGCCACAAGGCCGCGTTCCACTACGAGGGCGGCATCGAGGACTTCGTCACCTACCTGAACGAGAACAAGGACCCCGTCCAGCGCAAGGTCATCTTCTTCGAGGCGGAGAGCGAGGAGGGCGCGCTCGAGGTGGCGATGCAGTGGAACGCCTCCTACCAGGAGTCGATCTTCTCGTTCGCCAACAACATCAACACGCACGAGGGCGGCACGCACCTCTCCGGCTTCCGCTCGGCGCTCACGCGCACGCTCAACCGCTTCGCGCGCGACGCAGGGTCACCTGAAGGAGCGCGACGACAACCTCTCGGGCGAGGACGTGCGCGAGGGCCTCACCGCCGTCATCTCCGCGAAGCTGGCCGACCCGCAGTTCGAGGGGCAGACGAAGACCAAGCTCGGCAATCCCGGGATGGCCGGCTTCGTCGAGTCGGTCGTCAACGCGAAGCTGGCCGAGTTCCTCGAGGAGAACCCCGCCGAGGGCAACGCCGTGATCCGCAAGGCGGTCTCGGCGTCGCAGGCCCGCGCCGCGGCGCGCAAGGCGCGCGACCTGACGCGGCGCAAGTCCGCGCTGGAGAACTCCGCGCTTCCGGGCAAGCTCGCCGACTGCTCGATCCGCGACCCGTCGCTGACCGAGCTCTTCATCGTCGAGGGCGACTCCGCCGGCGGCTCGGCGAAGCAGGGCCGCGACCGCGCGACGCAGGCCGTGCTGCCGCTGCGCGGCAAGATCCTCAACGTCGAGAAGGCGCGCATCGACAAGGTGCTGCAGAACCAGGAGATCCAGGCGCTGATCACAGCGCTCGGCACCGGCGTGCGCGACGAGTTCGACCCCGAGCGCCTGCGCTACCACAAGATCATCCTGATGACGGACGCCGACGTCGACGGCGCCCACATCCGCACGCTGATCCTGACGCTGCTGTTCCGCGAGATGCAGGAGCTGATCGAGCGCGGCTACGTGTACATCGCCAAGCCGCCGCTGTTCAAGCTCAAGCAGGGCCAGCGCGAGCGCTACATCGAGAAGCAGTCCGAGCTGGAGGAGATCCTGCTCGGCGACAAGTTCGACCGCTTCGAGGTGACCGACCACCAGGGCGCCCGGTTCAACCTCACCGAGACGCGCTGGCAGCGCTACTGCCGGCTGCTCAAGCAGTACGAGGGCTGGGCGTCGGCGCTGCGCGCCGACCACGGCCACGACACGGTCACGTTCCTCGAGGAGTCGCAGATCCTCGACGAGCAGATCACGACGGTCGCGGCGCTCGAGGAGCTGCTCGCCCGCGAGGCGCCCGACACCGAGCCCTACTCCGCCGAGCTGCTGCCGAGCGAGCGACGGCGTCCTGCGCATCAAGGCGGTCGAGCGCAAGACGAACCTCGCGCGCACGCACCACCTGCGCCGGTCGATGTTCGACGCGAACGAGTACCGCCAGCTCGCGCGCGTGCACGCCGAGCTCGTCAAGCTGGCCGGCACGCCGCCGTTCACGGTGGTGCTCGGCAACGAGAGCGCCGAGGCGCTGTCGTTCGAGGACCTGCGCCGCGTCGTGATGGCGGTCGCGGCGAAGGGCATCTCGCTGCAGCGCTTCAAGGGCCTGGGCGAGATGAACGCCGACCAGCTGCGCGAGACGACGATGGACCCGGAGACGCGCACGCTGCAGCAGGTCACGATGGACGACGCCGCCGCGGCCGACCGCCTCTTCACGATGCTGATGGGCGACAAGGTCGAGCCGCGGCGTGAGTTCATCGAGGAGAACGCCCGCGTCGCAACCCTCGACGTCTAGGGGCTGAGCGAATGGCGACCTCTGACCTGATCGGCGGCGGCAACATCGAGCCGCGCGGGCTCGAGGAGGAGATGCGCTCCTCCTATCTCGACTACGCGATGTCGGTGATCGTCGGGCGCGCGCTGCCCGACGTGCGCGACGGCCTGAAGCCCGTCCACCGGCGCGTGCTGTTCGCGATGAACGAGGCGGGGCTGCAGCCCAACCGCGGCTACGCCAAGTGCGCCCGCATCGTCGGCGAGGTGATGGGCAAGTACCACCCGCACGGCGACTCGGCGATCTACGACACGCTCGTGCGGCTCGCGCAGGACTTCTCGATGCGCAACCCGCTCGTCGACGGCCAGGGCAACTTCGGCTCGGTCGACGACGACCCGGCGGCGGCGATGCGGTACACCGAGGCGCGGCTGGCGCCGCTGGCGCGCGAGATGCTGCGCGACCTCGACGCCGACACGGTCGACTTCATCCCCAACTACGACGGCAACGACCGCGAGCCGGTCGTGCTGCCGGCGCGCTTCCCGAACCTGCTCGTCAACGGCTCCTCGGGCATCGCCGTCGGCATGGCGACGAACATCCCGCCGCACAACCTGCGCGAGACGATCGCCGCGACGATCGCCTACATCGACGATCCCGAGATCGACACCGCCGGCCTGATGCAGCACATCAAGGGCCCGGACTTCCCGACCGGCGGCGTGATCCTCGGCGTCACGGGCATCCGCGAGGCCTACGAGACCGGCCGCGGGCGCGTGCGCGTGCGTGCGCGCGCCCACTCCGAGGACATCGGGCACGGCAAGGAGGCGATCATCGTCACCGAGCTGCCCTTCATGGTCAAGAAGGGCGGCGACACCGGGCTGATCAAGAAGATCGCCGACCTCGTGCACGACAAGAAGATCACCGAGATCTCCGACCTGCGCGACGAGTCCGACCGCAAGGGCATGCGGATCGTGATCGAGCTCAAGCGCGGCGTGATCCCGAAGGTCGTGCTGAACAAGCTCTACAAGCACACCGCGATGCAGACGACGTTCGGCGTCAACGCCGTCGCGCTCGTCGACAACGTGCCGCGCACGCTGCCGCTGCGCTCGATCATCCACAACTACGTCCAGCACCAGCGCGAGGTGATCGTCCGGCGCGCCAAGCACGAGCTGCGCACGCTCGTGGCGCAGGTGCACCGGCTCGAGGGCCTGCTGATCGCGCTCGACCACCTCGACGAGGTGATCGAGCTGATCCGCGGCTCGCGCGACCGCGACGCGGCGCGCCAGGGGCTGATCGACCGCTTCGGCCTGTCGCTGATCCAGGCGCAGGCGATCCTCGAGCTGCGCCTGCAGCAGCTGACCGCGCTCGAGGCCGACTCGATCAAGCGCGAGCACGCCGACAAGCTCGAGCGCATCCGCGAGCTGCGCGAGCTGCTCGGCGACGAGGGCAAGGTGCTCTCGGTGATCAAGGAGGAGCTCGACGGAGATCGCCGAGCGCTACGGCGACGACCGCCGCACCCAGATCACGTTCGCCGAGGACGACCTCGACATCGAGGACCTGATCGCCGACCAGCAGATGGTGATCACGATCACCAAGTCCGGCTACATCAAGTCGCTGCCGCTGGCGACCTATCGCCAGCAGCGCCGCGGCGGCGTCGGCGTGACCGGCATGGGGATGAAGGACGAGGACTACATCGAGCACCTCTTCGTCTGCTCGACGCACGACTACCTGCTCTTCTTCACCAACCGCGGCAAGGTCTACCGGTCCAAGGTCTACGACCTGCCCGACGCTCCGTCGCGCCAGTCCAAGGGCCGGCACCTCGGCAACGTGCTGCCGCTGCGCGAGGGCGAGCGGGTGCAGTCCGTGCTGGCCACGCGCGA
The DNA here is from genome assembly GCA_963721315.1 of uncultured Solirubrobacteraceae bacterium. GTDB lineage: Bacteria > Actinomycetota > Thermoleophilia > Solirubrobacterales > Solirubrobacteraceae > DASQMT01. The sequence goes on along the minus strand of CAVRIU010000003.1, from coordinate 255,849 downwards.
CTACAGCGAGTCCGCGTACCTGATGTTCGCGACCCGCTGCGGCACGGTGAAGAAGACCGCGCTGCAGGCCTACAACACGCCGATCAAGGCCGACGGGATCATCGCGATCAACATCCGCGAGGAGGACGAGCTCGTCGCCGTGCGCCGCGTCGACGAGGGCGACGAGGTGCTGATGGTCTCGAAGGCCGGCCTGACCGTGCGCTTCTCCGAGGACGACGCGCGCTCGATGGGCCGCGACACCTCCGGCGTGCGCGGCATGGACGTCAAGGGCGACAACGAGGTCATCGCGATGGACATCGCGCGCGACGACCAGTACCTGCTCGTCGTGACCGAGAACGGCTTCGGCAAGCGCACGCTGGTCGCCGACTACCGCAAGACCAGCCGCGGCGCGAAGGGCGTCAAGACGATCCAGCAGACCGAGGCCAAGGGCGCGCTGGCGGCGGCGCTGGTCGTGCGCGACCACCACCAGCTCGTGTTCATCTCCCAGAACGGGATGATCCAGCGCATCGGCGTGCGCGACCTGCGGCCGCTCGGCCGCAACGCGCAGGGCTTCCGGCTGATGAACGTGCGCGACGACGATCTCGTCTCCGCGGTCGCGCTCGTGATCGAGTCGGAGACCGCCGACGCGGTGGCCGACGAGGATCCGGTCTCGCTCGACGCGTCCGGCGTGACCGACGAGCCGGCGCTCGAGGGCGACGCGGTCTTCATCGGCGACCCGGACGAGGAGGCGCTGCTCGGCGATCCCCGAGGTCGAGTCCGACGAGATGCCCGACTCGGATCTCGAGGAGGACTAGACCGGCCCGAGGCCGGCCGGGCCGGCAGATCGCGGCCTTAACCGCCGAGGGCCCCGATCGACATCGGGGCCCTCGGGGATTTCTTGCTGGACTACTTGGCCGTCGCCAGCTTGTCTAAGCGGCCGGGGGGACTAACTCCGGCGCTGATGACGGCGGCGCCACGGTGTGGATTCCGCTGACCAGCGGGTCCAGCACCAGGCTGGTACTAGCGGCCGGGCACCTCCAGGGTCCCGTCAAAACTGTCACTCAAGTTCGGACCACCCCCTTTCTCTGGTCTGCGCAGAGTAGCGAAAGCCGGGGACGGGCTCCAGCTAGGCGGCTTCGGGCAGCAGGTACTGCTTCCAGGTCGCCGGGATCGTCGGCGAGGCGAGCTGGATGAAGACGTTCGGGCTCGGCATCCGCGGCTTGACGCGCGGGTGCATTCCGATCTGGTGCGGCAGCCGGTCGCCCTTGCGGCGGTTGCACGGCGCGCAGGACGCGACGATGTTCTCCCAGTCCGACCCGCCGCCCTTCGAGCGCGGGATCACGTGGTCGACGGTCAGGCTCGTGCGCGCGCCGCAGTACTGGCATTCCCAGCCGTCGCGCGCGAAGACCGCGCGCCGCGTGATCTTGCGCTTGTGCGTGTCGCGCGGGATGCGCACGTAGGTGACGAGCCGGATCACGACCGGCTTGTTCATCGAGCCGCACGCCCAGTGCAGGTCGTGCGGGCCGATCTCGATCACCTCGGCCTTGTGCTTGAGCAAGAGCACCGTCGCGCGCCGGACCGTGCAGACGTTGATCGGCTCGTACGTCGCGTTGAGCACCAGCACACGACCGCCTGACCAACGGCCGGAGCCGTCGGCGCTCGATCCGTGCCGCCGGCGGTCGACGAGCGGCACGGACCCCGCTGGCGCTGGGGGTACGGCGATGGCCATGCTCGGCCGGAGTGTAGACGGTGACCCCGGCGGGTTCAGGCGGCTGCGGGGAAGGAACCCAGCACGCGCACGGCCTCGCATTGGGCGCGCAATCCGGCGATCGCGGCGGTGATCGTCGCGCTCGCGGCCGCGCCCTCGAGGTCGCAGAAGAACATGTAGCTGCCGAGGCCGACGCGGCGCGGGCGCGACTCGATCCGGGTGAGGTTGATCGAGCGCGACGAGAACTCCGTGAGGCAGTCGACGAGCCAGCCGGGGGCCTGGTCGCCGCCGCCCCAGAAGACGATCGCGGTCTTGATCGGCGCGGTCGCGGGCGCCGCGCGCGGGGTGGGATCCGCGGCCGTGGAGCGTGGTCCGGCCGCTCCGGGAGCATCATCGTCGCCGGCGCGCGCGATCCAGGCGAAGCGGGTCGCGTTGTCGGCGTCGTCCTCGATTCGCTCGGCCAGCACGACCGCGCCGTAGAGCGCCGCCGCGTGCAGCGTCCCGATCGCCGCGTGCGGCGGCGGCCCGGCCAGCGCGTCGCCGTCGGCGACGGCCCGCACCGCGCCGGCCGTCGACGCGGCGGCGATCACCGCGGCCGCCGGCAGCTGGGCGGCGAGGAAACCGGCGCACTGGCCCGTTGCCTGCGGGTGCGAGTGCACCGTGCGGACCTCGTCGGGCGCGATCGACTCGGCGGCGGCCAGGCAGTAGCTGACCTTGTGCACGAGCTCGCCGACGATCCGCACGTCGGGCGCGTCGAAGACGAGCGCATCGAGCGTCGCCGCGACCGCGCCCTCGCGCGAGTTCTCGATCGGCACCAGCGCGCGGTCGGCCGCTCCCTCCTGGATCGCGCCGACGACCGCGCCGACCGTCGGGAATTCCACGTACTCGGCCTCCAGCTCGGCGGCGAGCAGCGCCTCGTGCGAGTTCGTCCCCTGCGGCCCGAGGTACGCGGCCCGCATCAGTCCTCGAGCACCGCGGTGCCGCGCTCGCCGGTCAGCGCGCGCCGGATCGCCTCGTCCTCCTCGGGTGAGAGCAGGTGCTCGCCGCGGCCGCCGAGCACCTGCTTGCAGTACAGCCGCGCCGTGTCGCGATGTGCGATCGACGAGAGCACGACGCCGTTGCTGTCGGCGTCGAGCAGCGCGAGCGAGGTCGACTGGTGACCCGACAGCTCGCCGTAGGCGTCGTAGCGCACCAGCGCGCGATGCGTGATCGCGCCGTCGAGCCGCTGCTCGGCCTGCTGCACGCGCTGCTCGAGCCGCCCGGCGACCTCCTCGACGCGTTCGTGCAGCTGGGTGAACGCCTCCTGCAGGCGGGCGGCGTGGCCGACGAGGTCGTCCTGCGCCGTCGCCGCCGAGCACGACCTGCTGCGCCGCCCGCAGCCGCCGCACGCGCAGCGCCAGCAGCAGCGAGAGCACGAGCGCGACGAGTGCGACCGCCCCGGCACCCAGGGCCGCGAGACCCGCCGGATCGGTCAGCTCATCCACGCCGCTGAGGATACGGCGCGGCTACTCGCGGAAGAACGCCGCGTCGTACTCGGCCGTGTTGTTGTCCTTCTTCTCCTCGCCGGGCACCGGCTTGACCTGCACCGTGATCGTGACCGGGGTGTCCAGCGGCGGGGCGGTGTCGAGCCCGAGCGTCGCGGCCGCCGCCGTGCCGGCCGGCACCGAGGCGACGCTCTTCGGTCACGCGCAGCGGCTCCGGTCCGCCCTCGATCCTGAGCACGACGTCGATGTCGATCTCGTCGTTCTCGCCCTGGTTGGTGAAGTTGACCGTGAACTCGGTGTCGGCGCCGTACGCGATCCGGTTCGCGGCGTCCGGCGTCAGCGTCAGGTCGCCGACCTGCACCGAGTCGATGCCGGTGCCGTGCAGGCCGGGCGCCGGCTCGCGGCCGTTCGTGCCGCCGCCGGAGGAGAGCTGCTGGCCGAGCGCGTCGGCGACCACGCTCGCGTCGAGCCACTCGATGCCCGGCAGGAAGGCTGTCCGCTGCAGCTGCTGGGCGCCGACGTCGGCCTCGCGCAGCGCCGTCTCGATCAGCGGCAGCACGCGCGACGTGTAGATCACGTCCGAGCTGAGGAACAGCGACATCGCGCCGGCGATCTCCTCGATCGCCTTGTCGGCCGCCTCGGCGTCCGAGCTCAGCGCCGTCCGGATCCGGTCGGCGATCGACTGCAGGCCGTCGCGGCGCATCTCCATCGTGATCAGGAACGAGCGCTGGGCGGCCGTCATGTCGCCCGGCGTGTCGATCCGCTTCGCCTGCTGGTACTGCGACTCGGCCTGCACCTTGTAGCCGGCGATCAGCGTCGAGAGGTCGCCCTGGCTGGGGTTGCGCAAGAGGTCGAAGAACGGCTTGCCGACCTGGCTGTCGGAGTCGCGCACGATCGACGCGACGTCGCGGTTGTAGTCCTTCAGCGCGCTCTCGCGCGCGGAGTCGCGGCAGCCGTCGATGACGAAGATCAGCAGCGCCAGGATCAGGATGAAGCCGCCGAACAGCACCAGCTGGCGGATCAGCACGGTCTGACGGTCCGGCGAGCCGTCAGCGCCGCGGGAGGACGCCGCTCGCCTGGGCCGGACCCGCGTACGGGGCTCGTCGTCCTCGTCGAAGAAGGACAAGTCAGGAATCTCCTAAGGGGCCGAACGCTCGTCGCGCGGCCGTGGTCATCGAGTGTGAAGGATATGAGGCGGCTCGGCGGGATGTTTCGCCGCCGTCGCCGGTGAACCCTTCCGTGCAGCCGGAAGGTGCTCCCTCGCGCGCGTGGAAGCGATGTGGACGTGCAGGCCACGGAGGAGCTCCCGCCGCTCGCGGAGCCCGCGCTGGCGATGGGCCGCTACCGCCTGGGCGCGCGCATCGGCGCCGGCGGCTTCGGCACCGTCTACGCCGCCCGCGACGAGCGCCTCGGCCGGCCGGTCGCGGTCAAGGTGATCCCCGGCGACGGGCCCGCGCCCGGAGCGCGCGCAGCGCGAGGCGCGCGCCGTCGCGCGGCTGGACCACGACGCGATCGTCGCGCTGTTCGACGCCGGCGAGCAGGACGGCTGCCGCTACCTCGTCTCCGAGCTGGTCGAGGGCCGCACGCTGGCGCAGCTCGAGGCGGCGGGCGAGCTGTCGGACCGCGACGTGCTGCGGATCGGGCTCGCGCTCGCCGACGCGCTCGCCCACGCGCACGAGCGCGGCGTGATCCACCGCGACGTCAAGCCGCAGAACGTGATCGTGCCCGACGCGCCGAGCTCGCGCCGCGGCGCGGCGAAGCTGACCGACTTCGGCGTCGCCCACCTCGCGGGCGAGGAGGCGCTGACGCTGACCGGCGACGTCGTCGGCACGCTCGCCTACATGGCGCCCGAGCAGGCCGCCGGGCGCGCCGTCGACGAGCGCGCCGACCTCTACGCGCTCGGGCTCGTGCTCTACGAGGCGCTGGCGGGGACGAATCCCGTGCGCGCCGGCTCGCCGTCGGCGACCGCGCGGCGGATCGGCAGCGCGCTGCCGCCGCTGGCGCGCAAGCGCGGCGACCTGCCCGCCGAGCTGTGCGCCGCGATCGACCGCGCGATCCTCGCCGACCCCGCGGCGCGCGGCGAGCTCGACGACCTGTTCGACGCGCTCGCCGACGCGCTGCCCGACGTCGCCGACGAGGGCGGCCGGATCGCGCCGCACCCGCTCGAGCGCCGGATCCCGGCGCTGCCGCCGGCGCTCGGCCGGCTCGTCGCGCCGGCCGCCGCAGGCGCGCTGGTGTGGGCGGCGCTCGCCGGGCTGACGCCCGAGCCGGCGGTGCAGCCGCCGCTCGCCGCGGCCGCCGCGGTCGTGCTCGTCGCGCTGCTGCCGCGCGCGGGCTGGCTGCTCGCCGCGACCGCGACCGCCGCCGTGCTCGCGCTCGAGCCCCGCGCCGCGCCCCGGTGCGGCGCTGCTGATCGTCGCGCTGGCGGCCGCGCCGCCGCTGCTGCTGCGCGCCGACGGCCGCGCCTGGTCGCTGCCCGCGCTGGCGCCCGCGCTCGGCCTGCTCGGCCTCGCCGGCGCCTATCCCGCGCTCGCCGGCCGCGCGCCGCGCTGGAGCGCGCGCGTCGCGCTCGGCGCGCTCGGCGCCTGGTGGCTCGTGCTGGCGGAGCCGCTGCTCGCGCGCGCGCTCGTGTTCGGTCCGGCCGCCGGGACGCCCGCACGCGCCGAGCTTCGACGGCGCGCCCGGGATCGCGGCCGGCGACGTGCTCGCGAAGGCGTGCAGCTCGGGCGCGCTGCTGCTGGCGCTGCTGTGGGGCGTTGCCGCGCTGCTCGTGCGCCGTGGCTCGTGCGCGGCCGCTCGCTCGCGGCCGACGTCGTCGGGGCGACGTGCTGGGCGGCCGCGCTCGCGGCCGCCACGATCGCGCTCGGCGAGGCGCTCGGCGAGCGCGTCGGAGCAGTCCGACGCCGCACGGGCTCGTCGGCGGCGCGGTGCTCGCGGCGGTGCTCGCGCTGGTGCTCGCGCACGCGCGCCGCGCCGCCGACGCGCGGCGCGAATGCCGGGCAGGGCTGACCGCGGCCGCCATACTTCTCCGCACATGCGACTCGGCCGATCGGGTAGCGCGCGGTGAGCGTGCTGCGCAACCTCGAATCGAAGCTGGCCGGCCTGGTCGAGGGCACGTTCTCGCGCGCCTTCAAGTCCGAGGTGCGGCCGGTCGAGATCGCGCGCAAGCTCGCGCGCGAGATGGACGAGCACCGCGTGCAGTCGCTGAGCCGCACCTACGTGCCGAACGAGTACGCCGTGTGGCTCTCGCCCGACGACCGCGAGCAGTTCTCCGGCTACGAGGACGAGCTGCGCCGCGAGCTGTCGGGCTACCTGCTCGAGCACGCGCGGCGCGAGCGCGTCGCGCTGCTGACGCCGCCCGAGATCACGTTCAAGACCGACGAGCGGCTGCGGCTCGGCGAGTTCGGCATCCAGGCGCGGCTCGTGCGGCCCGACGAGGACCCGCGGCGCCGCGCCGCGCCAGGGCGAGGAGGGCCACACGATGGTCTACTCGACCTCGGACCGGATCTCCGAGCCGCTGCGCGAGCCCGACCCGCGGCGCGGCACCGCGCGGCTGCGCATCGACGGGCGCACCGAGCTGCTCGGCTCGGGCGGCGCGACGCTCGGCCGCTCGCGCGAGGCCGACATCGTGCTCGACGACGCCAACGTCTCGCGCAAGCACGCCGAGGTGCGCCCGTCGGGCGGATCGTGGATCGTGCGCGACCTCGGCTCGACCAACGGCGTCAAGGTCAACGGGCGCCGGATCGGCGCGCCCCAGTCGCTCAAGCGCGGCGACGTGATCGAGCTGGGCACCTCGCGCGCGACCTTCGAGCTGGAGTAGGAACCCGCCGTGCTCGATCCCGTCGCCGTCGCGCTGAAGTTCGGCTTCCTCGCCGTCCTCTACCTGTTCCTGCTGTGGATGGCGCGCTCGGCGCTGAAGGACCTGCGCCGCAGCGCCGAGCGGACGGCGAGTCCGGCCGCGCAGCCCGACTACGCCGACGCGACCGGCATGCACACCGCCGGCGCCGTCGGGCGCCCGGAGCGGCACGCCGAAGCTGCGCGTCGGCACCGGCGCCGGGCTGCGCGCGGGCGCGGCCTACGACCTCTCCGACGGCGCGCTGCTCGGCCGCGGCGACCAGGCCGACATCGTGCTCGAGGACTCGTTCGCGTCGTCGAGCCACGCGCGGCTCGTCCCGCACGGGGACGTCATCGTGCTGGAGGACCTCGGCTCGACGAACGGGACCTACCTGAACGACGAGCCGCTGCGCGGTCCGCAGCCGCTGCACCCGGGCGACCGCATCCGCATCGGCGACTCCGACTTCACCTTCGAGCGCTGACACGATGCTGCGGATCGCCGAGCACTTCCACGACTCCGACCTCGGCCGCCAGCGCCAGGGCAACGAGGACAACTACTACGTCCGCGCGCCGCTGTTCGTGGTCGCCGACGGGATGGGCGGCGCGCAGGCGGGCGAGGTCGCGTCGGAGCTCGCGGTGCGAGCAGTTCGAGGGCGGCCTGCCGGACGGGGAGCGATCCGGGCGAGGCGCTCGCGGCGCTGATCCAGGCGGCGAACGCGCGCATCCACGAGCAGGCGCGCAGCGACGTCCGAGCGCGCCGGCATGGGGACGACGATGACCGCCGCCTACCTGAGCGGCGACGTCGGTCGTGGTCGCGCACGTCGGCGACTCGCGCTGCTACCTGCTGCGCGACGACGACCTGATCCGGCTCACGCGCGACCACTCGCTCGTCGGCGAGCTGGTGGCGCGCGGCAAGCTGACCGAGGAGCAGGCCGAGTCGCACCCGCAGCGCTCGGTGATCACGCGCGCGCTCGGGCCCGAGCCGAGCGTCGAGGTCGACGTCGAGGCGTTCCCGGCGCGCGCCGGCGACGTCTTCCTGCTCTGCTCCGACGGGCTGACGTCGATGGTCCACGAGCCGCAGCTCAAGCCGCTGCTCGCCGCGCGCGACCGGCCGCTCGACGCGGATCGGGCGCGACGCTGATCGCCGCCGCCAACGAGGCCGGCGGGCGCGACAACATCACGGTGATCCTGTTCCGGCTCGAGGAGGTCGACGACCGCCGCGCGACGCCGCGGCCGACGACGCGGCCCAGACGGCCGAGTACGACACGTTCGCCGGCGAGGCGGCGGAGGGCCGCGCCAGGGCGTGACGAAGCCGTCCGCCGCGGCCGACGCCGAGGCGGAGTACCGCCGCCACGGCACGGTCGCGCTGCAGGCGCTCGACCCGCGATACGCGACAGGCGGGCACGGCTGACCCGCCAGCCGCCCGAGCGGACCGCGCCGCTGCCCGACGCGCCGCGAGCCGCCGCGGCGCGAAGCGCCGCCGCCGGCCCGCTCCGGCGGCGCGCTGCTGCTCCTGCTCGCCGTCGTGCTGCCGCTGATCGTCGGCGCCTGGCTCGCCACCCGCGCCGTCTACTTCATCGGCACCGACCCCGCCGACGGCCGCACGGTCACGATCTTCCGCGGCCTGCCGTACGAGCTGCCGTTCGGGATCGAGCTCTACGAGCGCTACTACGACTCCGGCGTGACGCTCGCCGACGTGCCGGCGGCCCGGCGCGCGAGCTTCACCGACCACAAGCTGCGCTCGCGCGACGACGCCGAGGACCTCGTGATCGCGCTCGAGAAGGGCGAGGTCGAGTGAGCGCCCGCAACCGCGAGCTGCTCGCGCTCGTCCCCGCCTCGCTCCTCCTCACCGCCGGCTTCGCGGCGATCTTCATCCAGCAGTCGGCCGAGCTGTCCGACGTCTCGCTGACCTACGGCGCCGGCTTCCTCGCGCTCTGCCTGTGCGGGCACCTCGTGATCCGCGCGACGCTGCCGTACGCCGACCCGTACCTGTTCCCGCTCGTCGCGGTGCTCGCCTGCTTCGGGCTCGTCGTGATCTACCGGATCGACGAGACGCTCGCGCGCGAGCAGGCGCAGTGGTTCGTCGTCGGCCTGGTCCTGTTCGCGGCGACGATCGTCTTCCTGCGCGACTTCCGCGTGCTCGAGCGCTACCGCTACACGGTCGCCGCCGCCGGCCTGCTGCTGCTGCTGCTGCCGCGCGTGCCGGGGATCGGCCAGCAGGTCAACGGCGCCTACCTCGGCGTCGGCGATCGGGCCGATCTCCTTCCAGCCGGCCGAGTTCGGCAAGATCGCGATCGTCATCTTCCTCGCCGCGTACCTGCGCGACACGCGCCAGCTGCTCGTGCAGGGCTCGCGCCGCGTCCTGGGCGTGACGATCCCGCCGCTCAAGCACTTCGGGCCGCTGCTCGTCGTCTGGGGCGGCGCGATGGTGATGCTCGTCTTCATCCGCGACCTCGGCTCGTCGCTGATGTTCTTCGGCGGCTTCCTGGCGCTGCTCTACGTCGCCACGAACCGGCTCTCGTTCGTGACGATCGGGCTCGGGCTGTTCGCGCTCGGCGCGTGGTTCTTCGCCGCCACGGTCGGGCACGTGCAGAACCGCATCGACACGTGGCGCGACCCGTTCGACCGCGGCGCTCTACGACGAGGAGGGCGGCTCGTACCAGATCGCGCAGTCGCTGTTCGCGCAGGCCGACGGCGGGCTGTTCGGCACCGGCTTCGGCCAGGCGCTGATCGCAGCAGGCCGACGGCGCGTCGATCCTGCCCGCGCCGCAGACCGACCTGATCTACGCGGTGATCACCAACGAGCTCGGGCTGGCCGGCGCGTGCGGGCTGCTGCTCGTCTACCTGATGGTCGTCGAGCGCGGCTTCAAGATCGCGATGCTCGCGCAGGACTCGTTCTCCAAGCTGCTCGCGGCCGGGCTGACCGCGGTCTTCGCGCTGCAGGTGTTCGTGATCGTCGGCGGCGTCACGAAGGTGATCCCGCTGACCGGCGTGACGCTGCCGTTCGTCTCCTACGGCGGCTCCTCGATCGTCGCGAACTTCGTCCTGCTCGCGCTGCTGCTGCTGATCTCCGACCGGGCGAGGCGGCCCGCGGGCGCGCGATGAACCGGCCGGTCCTGCGGCTCTACGGGCTCGTCGTCGTGCTGTTCGGCGTGCTCGTCGTCTTCACGTCGCGCTGGACCGTGTTCGAGGCCGAGGCGCTGCGCGACAACGAGCTCAACCGGCGCGAGCTGCTGCAGGAGCAGAAGATCCGGCGCGGCACGATCCGCTCCGCCGACGGCGAGGTGCTCGCGCGCTCGGTGCCGCAGCAGGGCGACACGTTCGGCCGCCGCTACCCGACGGGCGAGCTGTTCGCGCACGCGGTCGGCTACTCCTACACGACGATCGGGCGCGCCGGGCCTCGAGCGCTCGCGCAACGACGAGCTGACCGGCCGGCGGACCGAGCTGGTGTCGGCGCTCGAGTCGATCCTCGGGCCGCTCGGACGAGGGCGACGACGTCCGCACGACGCTCGACGCGCGCGCGCAGCAGGTCGCGCTCGAGCGCGCTGCGCGGCGTCCGGCCACAGGGCGCGCTCGTCGCGCTCGACGTCAAGACCGGCGGCGTGCTCGTGATGGCCTCCGAGCCCGAGCTACGACCCGAACGGGCTCGACGACGCGCGCGACGTTCGCGCGCCTGAACCGCGACGAGGAGAACGCGCCGCTGGTCAACCGCGCGACGCAGAACGGCTACCCGCCGGGCTCGACGATGAAGGTCGTGACCGCCGCCGCGGCGCTCGACAGCGGCCGCTACCGGCCCGGACTCGCGCGTCGACGGCGCCAACGGCAAGCCGATCTCCGGCGTGCCGCTGAACAACTTCGGCGGCCAGAGCTTCGGCGACGATCGACCTCACGTTCGCGCTCACGAACTCCGTCAACACGGTCTGGGCGGAGGTCGGCGAGCAGCTCGGCGGCCGCACGATGCAGCGCTACATGGAGCGCTTCGGCTTCTACGCCGAGCCGCCGCTGGACTACCCCGACGAGCAGATGTCGGCCTCCGGGCGTGCGCAAGCGCGGGCGGCTGGTGCCGATGACCGAGCGACGCGGTCGACGTCGGCCGCGTCGCGATCGGCCAGGGCGACCTGTTCGCGACGCCGCTGCAGATGGCGTCGGTCGCGCAGACGATCGGCAACGGCGGCGTGCGCCTGGAGCCGCACCTCATGGCCAAGGTCGGTCGACCCCGACGGGCGCACGGTCGAGGAGGTCGAGCCGGAGGAGGCCGAGCAGGTGATCTCGCGCCAGACGGCGCGCGACCTGACGCGTGATGATGAAGCAGGTCGTGCGCGAGGGCACGGGCACGGCCGCCGCGCTCGAGGGCGTCGAGGTCGCCGGCAAGACCGGCACGGCCGAGCTCAACAACAGCGGCCTGAACCAGCCGTGGTTCATGGGCTTCACGCCCGAGGTGGCGGTCGCGGTCACGCTCGAGCGCTTCCAGGGCGGGACCGGCGGCGTCGAACGCCGCGCCGATCGCCAAGGCCGTCCTCGCAGGCGCTGGGGCAGTAGCGGTGCACGGGATCGCGCGCGACACGATGGTCGACGGCCGCTACCGGATCATCCGCCGGCTCGGCTCGGGCGGCATGGCCGACGTCTACTGCGCCGAGGACACGCAGCTCGGCCGCCAGGTCGCGCTCAAGCTGCTCTACCGCCGCTTCGCCGAGGACGCCGAGTTCGTCGAGCGCTTCCGCCGCGAGGCCTCGAGCGCCGCCGGGCTGCAGCACCCCAACGTCGTGCAGGTCTTCGACCGCGGCGAGTGGGACGGCACCTACTACATCGCGATGGAGTTCCTGCAGGGCCGCAACCTCAAGCAGGTCGTGCGCGACCACGGCGCGCTCGAGCCGGCGCTCGCCGTCGACCTCGTCGCTCCAGATCCTCAAGGCCGCGCGCTTCGCGCACCGGCGCGGGATCGTGCACCGCGACATCAAGCCGCACAACGTGATCGTCGACGACGAGGGCCGCGCGAAGGTCACCGACTTCGGGATCGCGCGCGCCGGCGCGTCGGACATGACCGAGACCGGCTCGATCATGGGCACCGCGCAGTACCTCTCGCCCGAGCAGGCGCAGGGCCACCCGGTCGACGCGCGCGCCGACCTCTACTCGATCGGGATCGTGCTCTACGAGCTGCTCACCGGGCACGCTGCCGTTCGACGCCGAGTCGCCCGTCACGATCGCGCTCAAGCAGGTCTCCGAGGAGCCGGTCCCGCCGAGCAGCTCAACCCGGCGGTGCCGCCGGCGCTCGACGCGGTCGTGCTGCGCGCGCTGCGCAAGGACCCGGCCGAGCGCTTCCAGGACGCCGACGCGTTCATCGCGGCGCTCGAGGCGGCGATGGCCGGCGGCTACGTCGAGACGGTGGCCGTCGCCGAGGACCCGGTCGACGCTGCTCGAGGAGGAGGACCGCCGCAACTGGCGCCGGATCGCGCTGATCGCGCTCGTCGTGCTCGCGCTGGCGGCGCTGGCGATCGGCGCCTGGCTGCTGCTCTCGCCCGAGCAGCAGACGCGTGCCCGACGTCGTCGGCGAGCGCTCGGGCACGGCGGCGCAGATGCTCCAGAACCGCGGCTTCGAGGTCGACGTCGTGCCGATCCAGTCCGACACCGTGCCGCAGGACCGCGTCGCCGGCCAGCGGCCCGAGCCGGGCACCGAGGCCGACGAGGGCTCGCTCGTCACGATCACCGTCTCCAGCGGGCCGGGCGAGGCGCCGGTGCCGCTCGTCGCAGGGCCTGCCGGCCGACGAGGCGGTCGACGCGGCTGCGCGAGGCCGGCTTCGAAGTCCGAGCAGCGGCGCGAGTTCTCCGACACGGTCCGGAACGGCCGCGTGATCGAGACGTCGCCGCCGGAGGGCTCGACCGTGCGCAAGGGGCTCGACCGTCACGCTCGTCGTGTCGCGCGGCAAGGAGAAGGTCGCCGTGCCCGACGTCGTGGGCAGGACGCGCGAGGAGGCCGAGCGCCTGCTGCGCGGCGCCGGACCTCGAGCCGGCGGTGACCGAGCGCGAGGACGCGGACGCCGAGCCGGGCACGGTGCTCGAGCAGGATCCCGGCGGCCGGGACGCAGCTCGCGAAGGGCAGCACGGTCGAGCTCGTCGTCGCCGAAGGCGCCGGCCGAGGTCGACGGTGCCCGGCGTGATCGACGCGACCGAGGACGACGCGGTCGCGGCGCTCGAGGACGCGGGCTTCGAGGTCACGCGTCGAGGACGCGGCCGCCGAGACGCCCGACGAGGACGGGATCGTGCTCGACCAGGACCCGGCGCCGGACAGCGCGCGCGCCGAACGGCTCGGAGGTCACGATCAGCGTCGGCCGCTTCGAGCCGCGAGCGGACCCCGAGCCGGACGCCGACGCCGGCGCCGCGAGGCGACGCCGTGAGGGTCGCCGTGCTGCACGGCGGCCGCTCGTCCGAGCACGAGGTCTCGCTCGCGTCCGCGGAGTCGGCCTGCGGCGGGCGTCGCGGCGGCCGGCCACGAGGTGCTGCCGGTGCTGCTCGAGCGCGACGGCGCGCTGGCGCGGGCCGGACGGCGACGCCGCTCGCCTCGATGCCCGGCGGCGGCCTGCTCGGCGCCGACGTCGCCTTCCCGGTCCTGCACGGCCCGTTCGGCGAGGACGGCACGGTCCAGGGGCTGCTCGAGCTGCTCGACGTGCCGTACGTCGGCGCGGGCGTGCTCGCCTCCTCGCTGTGCATGGACAAGATCGTCTTCAAGGACGTGCTCGCGGCGGCCGGCGTGCCGCAGGTCGGCTACGCGGCGGTGCGCGAGGCGCGCTGGCGCGCGCGCCCGAGGCGGTGCGCGCGGAGCTGGCGCCGCTCGGCCTGCCGCTGTTCGTCAAGCCGGCGCGGCTCGGCTCGTCGGTCGGGATCGCCAAGGTGCGCGACGCCGACGGCGCTCGACGCGCGCGCTCGACGGCGCGTTCGCGCACGACGGGCTCGTGATCGCCGAGGCGTTCAGCGCCGGCACCGAGGTCGAGTGCGCGCGTGATCGGCCTGTACGAGGCCGAGGCGTCGGTGCCCGGCGAGGTCGTCCTGCTCGGCGGCGCCGAGTGGTACGACTACGAGGCGAAGTACTCGCCCGGCGGGGTCGAGCTGCGCGTGCCCGCCGCGATCCCGGACGCCGCCGCCGCCGACGTCCGCCGGCTGGCGGTCGAGACGTTCCTGCGCGTCGGCTGCGCCGGCCTCGCGCGCGTCGACTTCTTCGTCGAGGACGGCGGCCGCGTGCTGGTCAACGAGCTCAACACGCTGCCGGGGATGACGCCGACGTCGGCGTTCCCGAAGCTCTGGGAGGCCGCCGGCGTGCCGTGGCCCGAGGTCTGCGACCGGCTGCTGCAGCTCGCGCTGGAGCGCCACCGCCGAGCGCGGCGCCACGCGTTCTGACGCCGTCTAGGTCTTCGGCGCGCTGACAGCGTCACCTGCGTGATCGCGACCTGGTCCTGCTCGGGCGGCAGCGCGGTGATCCAGACGAGGTAGTAGCGGTAGTGGCGGTCGCCGGTGTCGAGCTTGAAGCTCTGCTTGGTCCGCGCGACCGTCGCCGCCGCGAGCCGGGTCCAGACGTCGCTCGGCCACTCGTCGGGCGGTCCCGAGCGCGCGCCGTAGATCTCCATCGTCCAGCCCGGCTCCGGCGTCTGGATCTCGAGCGAGCGGGCGTTGACCGACGGCTCGGCGTCGACGTAGAGGCCGACGCCCGGCTCGTCGCCGAGCGGCTTGTTGAGCGTGTCGTTGAGGTAGGTCTCGGTCGTCCACTGCGTGTCGGAGTCCTGGTCGACGGCGAGCGGCGCCTCCTCGGGGTGCTCCTCCTTGTCGTCGCCGAGCGGGTCGTAGTCGTTCGCCGAGGTGCGCTTGACGGAGACGATCTGCTCGCCCGGCGGCGCCTTCGTGACGCCGGTGCCGGTGCCCTTCTGCGTGCGCTCGGCGGCCTCGTCGAGCAGCAGGTAGAGCACGGCGCCGGCGACGGCGAGCATCACCACGAGCAGCAGCGCGGGCACGCGCAGCCGCAGCCGCAGCGGCAGCCGCCGCCGCGTCTTGGCCGGCAGCGTGCGCAGCACCGCGGTCGCCTCGCCGGTCGAGGTGCCGGTGCGCGACGGCCTCGGCGGCGAGCGCGTCCTCGAGGTCGACCTCCACGCTGGCCGCGTCGGGATGGCGCTGGGCGAGGTCCTTGTCGGTCATGCGGTCGAGCACCGCGGCGAGCCGGGCGGAGACCTCGGGCCGCATCACCTGCACGTCGGGCAGGTCCTCGCGCACGTGCTTCATCGCCACGGCGACCTGGTTCTCGCCGTGGAACGGGACGTCGCCGGTGAGCATCTCGTAGAGCACGACGCCGAGCGAGTAGATGTCGGACTGGCCGTCGACGTCGTGGCCGAGCGCCTGCTCGGGCGAGACGTAGTCCGTCGTGCCGAGCACGCGCCCGTCGGCGGTCAGGCCGTCCTCCTCGAGCGAGCGGGCGATGCCGAAGTCGGTGACCTTGGCCGAGCCCTCCTCGTCGACGAGCACGTTCTGCGGCTTGATGTCGCGGTGCACGATCGCCCCCGCGTGTGCGGCGCCGAGCGCGCGGGCGATCTCGATCGCGTAGGCGATCGCCTCGTCGATCGGCAGCCGGCCCATGCGCCGGATGCGCTCCTTGAGCGTCTCGCCCTCGACGTACTCGAAGACGATGTACGGCCGGCCGTCCTCCTCGCCCGCGTCGATCACGCCGACGATGTGCGGGTGGCTGAGCTGCGCGACCGAGCGCGCCTCGCGGCGGAAGCGCTCGAGCTGGTCGGAGTCCGAGGCGATCTCGCGGTGCATCAGCTTGACCGCGACGCGCCGCTCGAGCGTCATGTCGAAGGCGCGGTAGACCGTCGACATGCCGCCGGCGCCGATCTGGGCGTCGAGGCGGTAGCGGCCGTTGAGGCACATGCCCACGAGCGTGCTCATAGGGTCGGTCCTATTGTGGCCGATGCGAGCGCGGTCATCCGCTGCTTCACGGTTCGCCGTCCGGGCGGCGATCACCTACCCGGGTTCCGGCGCGGCCCTATGAGTCGCTCGAGCGCGCCGCCTCGCGGGACTCCTCTTCCTCGCCCGGCTCGGTCGCGTCGGATGCGAGCGGCTCGGGAGTCTCGCCCGCCTGCGGCTGGTCGGCCTGCTCGATCACCTCGTCGATCTGG
Source organism: uncultured Solirubrobacteraceae bacterium (assembly GCA_963721315.1). Classification (GTDB taxonomy): domain Bacteria; phylum Actinomycetota; class Thermoleophilia; order Solirubrobacterales; family Solirubrobacteraceae; genus DASQMT01. Next base: position 239,689 of record CAVRIU010000003.1, on the reverse strand, counting down.
CGCTCGGCATCGCTCGGCGCCGAGTCGCGGAACGTCGCGTTGTCGGCGAGCTCCGCCTCGGCCTGCTCCTGGCCCTCGGACTCACCCTCGCCCGCCTCGGCCAGCGGGCGGTGCGCCTCATCCGCGGTCTCGCCCAGCTCGGGCCCGGCGTAGTCCGACGGGTTGCCGCCGATCGCCCCGGCCTCGGCCGCGGCGGCGGCCTCCTCCGCCGCCTCGTCGATCGACTCGGGCGGCTCGCCCTGCGGATCCGGCGCGGGAATCGGCGTGGACGTGTTCGCGACCGGTCCGGGCGCGTCGTAGTTCGACGGCTGCGGCGGCGCGGCAGCGGCCGGCACGGGGTCCTCGGACCGCCAGGGCAACAGCGCGACCAGCGTGTCGCGCTTGCGCATGACGGCGGCGGCACCGGCGGCGGCGATGCCGCTCAGCAGCAACAGCCGCACCGGCTTGCGACGTAGGAATGACATCAGGATCTGCTCCTCTGGCTCTCGGCTCGAAAACAGCGCTCGGACTCGACCTACCCATCCCGATCGACCGGAAACAGTTACCCCGAATCGGTGATGTTGGGGTCCGGGCGGGAGGCCGATACCAGTTGCGACCCCCCGCGCAGCGCCACGTCAGGACCAGCCGAAATGACCACCGCCACGCCGAGCACGAAGAGGATCTCGCCCGAGCACGCGCTCGTGCTCTGGCGCTCCTATAAGGCGACCGGCGACGTCGACGAGCGCAACCGCCTCGTCATGACGTACGCCCCGCTGGTCAAGTACATCGTCTTCAAGAAGGTGCGCGAGCTGCCGGCGCGCTGCGACGTCGAGGACTTCATCTCCTGCGGCCTCGAGGCGCTGATCGCGTCGATCGACCGCTACGACCCGGACAAGGGTGCGACGCTCGAGCAGTTCGCGTGGACGCGGATCCACGGCGCCGTGCTCGACGAGTTGCGCCGCCAGGACTGGGCGCCGCGCTCGCTGCGCCGCTGGGAGCGCGACATCCACACGGCGCGCGACCAGTTCACCTCGCTGCACCGCCGCCCCCCGACGCGCGAGGAGCTCGGCGCGATGCTCGCCGTCACGCCGGAGGACCTGCGCCGGCGCCAGGACGCCATCGCCGTCTCGGACGTCACGTCGCTGAACACGCTGGTGATATCCGACGACGAGACGACGGTCGAGCGGATCGACACGCTCGCGGCGACCGACCCCCGGCTCGACCCCGAGCAAGCCGCGACCACCCGCGCCGCCAAGGCCAGGTTCCGGCACGCGTTCGACAGCTTGGCCAAGCGCGAGCGCGAGGTCGCCGTGCTGCTCTACGTCAAGAACCTCACGCTGCGCGAGATCGGCCAGATCCTCGGCGTGTCGGAGAGCCGCGTCTGCCAGATCCACTCGCAGATCAAGCGCACGCTGCGCCGGCAGCTCGCCGACGAGGCGCCGCTCTTCACCGCTGTCTGGTAGCCGGCGCGTCACGGCAGCCGGACGCTGCCGTCCTCGGTGATCGTCCAGCGCGGGTTGTGCGCGACCTCCCAGGGATGCCCGTCCGGGTCGCAGAACGCGCCCGAGTAGCCGCCCCAGAAAGTCTCGGCGCCCGCCCGCACGACCGTCCCGCCGGCCGGTCCCACCTCGTCGATCACGGCATCGACCTCGGCCGGCGAGCGAGCGTTGTACGCCAGCGTCACGCCGCCCCAGCCGCCAGAGTCCGTGACGCCGCTGTCGGCGGCGAGCTTGGCGCGATCCCATAGCGCGAACACCATCCCGCCCGCCTGGAAGAAGGCGACGTCGTCGTCGGGCGAGCTGCCCTGCCAGCCCATCGCCGCGTAGAAGTCCATCGCGCGGTGCAGGTCCGCGACGCCGAGCGTGATCAGGCTGATGCGCTGTTCCATCCTCCTATCGTCGCGCAGACCGGCGGCGTAGGCTTCAGCGCGTGACCGATCCCGTGACAGAGGAGCTGCGCGTCGAGCAGGCCGAGCGCGAGCGCGACGAGCACGCCCGTGCGCGCGCCGCACAGCAGCCGAGCGAGGAGCGCCAGCACGAGCGCCGCGCCGAGCGCGCGGAATACCTGCGCGAGAAGCTCGATGAGCGCGCCGAGGCCGAGCAACGGGTAGAGGACGACGCATGACCGAGGATCACCGGGAGCAGGCGGAGGCGGCGGAGCGCGAGCTCGCCGACATGGAGGAGCGGGGGCAGCGCCTCGACGAGCACATCGACGAGGCGCGCAAGGACTGGGAGGCGAAGGTCGCCGACCCGTCCGTGCCGGGCGCGGGCGGCGATGTCTTGGAGCCCGACGACGACAACACCGAGATGCCGCCGCCGGATCCGCACGAGACCGACTAGAGCTCTACACCCAGCGGCGGGACGCCGACGCGGCCCGCGGCGGCGGTGACGCTGCCGATCCGTCTCGCGCCGGGATGGTGCGCCGCGAGCAGGGCGACGGCGTCGGCCGCGGCCGTCTCCGGCACGACGGCGATGAAGCCGCAGCCCATGTTGAAGACGCTCCACAGCTCCGGCTCCGGGATCCCTCCCTGCTCGCGCAGCAGCCCGAAGACCGGCGGCACCGGCAGCGGCGCCTCGATCGCGAAGCCGACCAGGTCCGACAGCCGCAGCAGGTTCGCCAGCCCGCCGCCGGTGATGTGCGCGAGCCCGTGGACCGGCAGGCCGGAGCGCAGCAGCTCCAGCGCGGCGCGCACGTAGATCACGGTCGGCTCGAGCAGCGCATCCGCGACCGACGCGCCGCCCAGCGTGGCGGGCCGGTGCTCGAGCCCGAGCGGCTCGAGCACGTGGCGGGCGAGCGTGAAGCCGTTGGAGTGCAGGCCGCTGGACGGCAGCCCGATCAGCGCGTCGCCGGGCGCGCACTCGGCGCCCGTGACGATCCGGTCCAGGGCGACGGTCCCGAAGCACGCGGCGGTCAGGTCGAAGCCGCCGGGCGAGGGGTGGCCACGGATCAGCTCCGGCAGGACCGCGACCTCGCCGCCGGGGATCTCCACGCCGGCCTGCTCCGCACCGGCCTTGAGCCCGCGCGCGATCGCCTCGAACACGCCCGCGTCGGGTTGCTCGACGGCGAGGTAGTCGAGCAGCGCGATCGGCTCGGCGCCGACGCAGACGACGTCGTTGACGTTCATCGCGACGCAGTCGATCCCGATCGTGTCGTAGCGCCCGGTCAGCTCGGCGACGATCAGCTTGGAGCCGACGCCGTCGGTCCCGACGGCGATGCCGAGGTTCGGTGCCACCTCCAGCACGGCCGCGTAGTGCCCGGGCAACGGCACGGTGCGCGATGGGCGACCGGCGTCGATCGTGCGCAGCACCGAGACGAGCGCTCCGATCGCGCTGTCCGCCGCTCCCGTGTCGACGCCGGCGACGGCGTAGCGTTGGGTGGTCATCGCGGGCGATTGTGGCGCACGGCCAGGATGGCGGCCGCGAGCAGCGCGCGCCAGAGCGCCCAGCGCCACAGCGGCCGGTGCCGCTCGATCCCGATCCAGCCGACCGCTGCGAGCGTCGAAGCGAACGCGGCACCCGCGCCGAGCGCGAGCGGACGCGCGTGCGCTGCACCCGCGCGCCGGACGCGCGCGCCCTTGAGCGCGGTCGCGCCGGCCATCACCGGCAACCCCACCTCCCAGGACAGGCGCGAGGCGCCCTCGCGGCTGAAGCCGCGCGCGCGCCCGGCAGCCAGCGTCGCGCCGTTGCGCGAGACGCCGGGAATCAGCGCGGCGGCCTGCGCGAGGCCGAGCACGAGCGCGTCGCCCAGTTGCGCGTCGCGGTCGTCGCGCGTCGCGGGGGAGCGGTCGGCGAGCACGAGCGCGAGCCCGCCGCCGACGAGCCCCGCTGCCAGCGTCGCGGGCGTGCCGAGCCGCTCCTCGATCCGCCGCTCGAGCGTCAGCCCCACGACCGCGGGCGGCAGCAGCGCGACGGCCAGCAGCCCGGGCCGCACGCGCGCCGGGCGCACCAGGATGAGCAGCGCGACGGCCGAGCCCGTGTGCAACGCGACCTCGAGTTCCTTGCGCCGGGCCCCCTCCCAGCGGGAGACCTCCCAGCCCAACAGCCACGGCAGCGCGGCGACGTGTCCCGACGAGGAGACGGGCACCATCTCCACCGGTCCGTGGATCAGCCCGAGCGCGAGCGCCTCCGCGTCAGTGCGGCGCATCGGCGGCCGGCTCGCCGGTCGCCTCGCCGGCGCCGCGGCGTCCGCGACGCCAACGCACGTACAACCCGAGCGCCCCGAGCACGAGCATCGCTGCGACCGCGTAGTCGACGTAGTGCAGGCTGTCCTTCCACTGCTCCCAGTTGCTGCCGACCTCGCGTCCGATCAGCGTCAGCATCAGGATCCACGGGATGCAGCCGAGCGTCGTCAGGATCGTGAAGCGCCAGAAGGGCATGCGCGCGACGCCGGCCGGCAGCGAGATGAACGTGCGCACGATCGGCAGCATGCGCGTGAAGAAGACGGTCGCCGAGCCGTAGCGCTCGAACCAGTTGTCTGCCCACTGCAGGTGCGACGGCTTGATGTGCAGCTTGCGCCCGTGCTTCTCGAGCACGTCGACGCGCCCGTAGTAGCCGACCGCGTAGGCGATCCATGAGCCGACGACGTTGGCGAAGGTGCCCGTCGCCACGACCGCGAACAGCGAGTACTCCCCGCGCGCGACGTTGAAGCCGGCGAACAGGAACGTCGTCTCGGACGGGATCGGGATGCACGCGCTCTCGGCCACCATCAGGAGGAAGATCCCCGGCAGGCCGAGCGCGTCGACGACGTCGACCGCGAACTCGACGATCGGGTCGGTGAGGGAGGCGAGCACCAGCACGGCGAGCGGGTCAGGGTAGAACGCGGCCCCACTTCAAAGTCAACTGCGGCATTAAGGGGGAGGGTTCCGTTTCGGGGTGGCGGATCCGCGGCCGCGTTGCGAGTTTGCGTCGGATAGCGACGCAAAGTCGCAACAGAGCTCTCCGCGGCGGGCGCTTGACGAGTTGACGTCGGCATGAGCGGACGTCGACGTCGGTCGCGACACCCCGCCACGCGCACGTCGATCCACCCCCTTAATGCCGCAGTTGACGTTGACGTTGCCGCCCGGCAACGCCGACCGCTACGTAGGCTCGATCCGCGGCAGCGTGAGCGACGTGATCCGCTGCTTCGAGCGCGGCTGCGGGCGCCGGATGTCGGTCTTCGGCCGCAGCAGCTTCAGGATCATGATCGCCTGGTCGACGCTGGCAGCCTGCGCGGGCCGGTGGGCGACGTCGAACGCGGCGAGCCGCTGGGCTGCGTCGCCCGGGCTGCCCGCCACTATCAGCTCGCCCTTGCGCGCGTGCAGCTCGCGTCCCGCCGCGACGAGCACCTGCAGCGCCTCGTCGGCGACCGTCACGGTGTCGGCGATGTCGACGATCAGCCAGCGCACGCCGGCGGCCAGCGCCGCGTCGATTCGCCGGGTGAGCTCGCCGACCGTCGTGGCGTCCAGCGTGCCGCGCACGTCGAGCTGATGGACGACGTCGTCGAGCCGCAGCTCGCGCACGACGATGGCTCCCGGACGGACGACGGCACGCAGCGATTGCGAGGTGAACATGGCGGTCGACCGTCCAGTATGGCTGTTCTACTGTGCACGCGCCGATGGCCGTCCCGCTCTTCGACACCCGGACACCGCTCGCGCCGCTGCGCGAGGCCTTGGCAGCCAAGGCCGTCGAGGTGCTCGAGGCCGGCCACTACATCCTCGGCCCCGAGGTCGCCGCGTTCGAGCGCGAGCTCGCGGATCACCTCGGCACGCCCTCCGTGCTCGGAGTCGCCAACGGTACGGATGCGCTCGTGCTCGCGCTGCGCGCGATGGGCGTGGGACCGGCCGACGACGTCGTCGTGCCTTCGTTCACGTTCTACGCCTCCGCCGAGGCGATCGCGCTGATCGGCGCCAACCCGGTGTTCTGCGACGTCGACCCGGTGACGTTCTGCGTCACGCCCGACACCGTGCGCGCGGCGCTGACCGCCGCAGACGAAGGTCGTGATGGCGGTGCACCTGTTCGGCAACATCGCGCCGGTCGCGGAGATCGAGGCGCTCGGGGTGCCGGTGCTGGAGGACGCCGCGCAGGCGGCCGGCTCGCGCACTGCCGACGGGCGTCACGCCGGCGCGCTGGGGAGCGCGGCGACGTTCTCCTTCTTCCCCTCCAAGAACCTCGGCGCGTTCGGCGACGGCGGAGCGATCGCGACGGCCGACGAGGCGCTCGCCGAGACCGTCGCGATGCTGCGCTTCCACGGGTCGCGCGACAAGGTGACGTTCGAGCTGGTCGGGCACAACTCGCGCCTGGACGAGCTGCAGGCCGCACTGCTGCGGCTCGAGCTGCCGCTGCTGGACGCCTGGTGCGACGGGCGCCGCGCAGCGGCCGCGCACTACGCCGAGGCGGGGTTGGCCGAGCTCGCGCGGCTGCCCGAGCCCATCGACGGCTGCGATCCCGCCTGGCACCTGTACGTGATCCGGCACGAGCGGGCCGACGAGCTGGCTGCCGCGCTGACCGCCACGGGGATCGGCTGCAAGGCCTACTACCGGGTGCCGTTGCACCGCCAGGCCGCGATGCGACCGTGGTCGGAGGTCGAGCTGCCCGGCACCGACGAGGTGGCACGCACGCACCTCGCGATCCCGATGAGCCCCGTGCTCACCCGCGAGCAGGCCGCCGCGGTCGTCGCAGCCGTGCGCGATGCGGATCTGGGTTGACCTGACCAACTCGCCGCACGTGCTCGTCATGCGCCCGGTGATCCGGGCGCTCGAGCGGCGCGGAGCGGATGTGCTGGTCACCGCGCGCGACTTCGCCCAGACGCTGGGCCTGTGCGAGCGGCTCGAGCTCGCGCACACCGCGATCGGGCATCACCGCGGCGGTGGGCTCGCCGCCAAGGGCGCCGGGCTGGCGTCGCGCTCGCTCGCGCTCGTCCGGTGGGCCCGGGGCCGCCGCTTCGACCTCGCGCTCGGGCACGGCTCCAACGACGTCAGCATCGCCGCCGGGCTGCTCGGGATCCCGAGTGCGACGACGTTCGACTACGAGTGGGCGACGGTCCAGCACGGCGTCAACTGCCGGCTCGCGCGGCGGGTCCTCGTGCCCGACGCGATCCCGCCCGAGCGGCTCTCCCGCTACGGCGCCACGAGCCGCAAGCTGCGGCGCTATCCGGGGCTCAAGGAGGAGTACTACCTCGCCGACTTCGCCGCCGACGCGGCGGTGCCGCACGCGCTCGGGCTCGACGCGGCCGAGCCGATCGCCGTCGTGCGCACGCCACCGGCCGTGTCGCTGTACCACCGCTTCGAGCATCCGCTGTTCGCGCAGCTGCTCGAGCACCTGCGCGAGCGGGCCCAGGTCGTGGTGCTCCCGCGCACGCCCGAGCAGCGTGCCGAGCTGGCGCGCGCGGGCGGGTACGTCGTGCCCGAGCGCGCCGTCGACGCGCAGTCGCTGGTCGCGCTCGCGGACGTCGTGGTCTCCGCCGGCGGCACGATGAACCGCGAGGCGGTGGCGCTCGGTACCCCGGTCTGGACGACGTTCGAGGGCCGCCTGGGCGCGGTCGACGAGCGCCTGATCGCCGAGGGCAGGCTGCGCCGGCTGGTGCGCGCCGCCGACGTCGAAGTGGTCAAGCGCTCGGGCGAGCAGTCATGGCGCGAGCGCGTGCGGCGCGATCCGGAGCTCTTCACCGACCTGCTGGTCGACGGTGTGGCGCGCGCTCAGCGGGCGACTCGCGGATAGACTCAACAAATGCGCCGGCTGATTCACTCGGCGGCCGCTCTCCCGTTCCATCGCCACAGCCTGCCCCAGGTGGCCCTGGACGCCGGGCTGGTAGCGCTCGCCTACTACCTCGCGTACCTGCTGCGCTTCGACGGCGACGTCCCCGGGCTGTACTCGGACCTGTTCGAGCGCACGATCGCGTTCGTGATCGTCGGCAGCGTTTTCGTGTTCGCGCTGTTCGGCCTCTACCGGCACTGGATGCGCTACTCGAGCCAGCGCGACTACCTGCAGATCGCGCAGGCGTGCATGATCGCGACGCTGGCGCTGCTTGCCTACGTGGCGATCGTGCAGCCGCGACTGTCGCTGGGCGCCGGAGGCTTCACGTCGACGCCCGTGCCGGCCGGCGTGCTGGTGCTCTACGGGCTGCTGATGCTCGTCTTCATCGGCGGCTCGCGCTTCCTCGTCCACCTGGTCTACGAGCGCCCGCTGAGCGGATTCCGCGCGCGCCGCGACGCGCGCTCCGTGCTGATCGTCGGTGCCGGCGACGGCGGCCGGCTGCTGCTGCGCGAGATCCTGCGCAACCCGGATCTGGGCTACCGGCCGGTCGGCTTCATCGACGACGATCCGCGCAAGCAGCGCGCGCGGATCGACCGCGGGTTGTCCGTGCTCGGCACGACGGAGGAGCTGGCGCGCGTGCTCGAGGACGTCGAGCCCGACGAGGTGCTGATCGCGGTGCCCTCCGCGCCGGGAACGATGCGCGCGCGCGTGGTCGCCGCCTGCCGCGAGCGCGGCGTGCCGGTGCGCACGATGCCGACGGTGTTCGAGCTGCTCCAGACGAGCGGCCGGCTGCTGTCGCGGCAGGTGCGCCCGGTCGGGGTCGAGGACGTGCTCGGCCGCGAGCCGGTGCGCATGGACCTCGACCGCGTAGGCGGCTACCTGACCGGCCGCGTCGTGCTCGTCACCGGCGCCGGCGGCTCGATCGGCTCCGAGCTCTGCCGCCAGATCGCGCGCGTCGGTCCGAGCCGGCTGGTGCTGCTCGATCACGCCGAGGACAACCTCTTCCAGATCCGCCGTGAGCTCGTCGAGGACCGCCACGTGCTCAACACCGTCGCGGTGCTCGCCGACTGCAAGGAGGGCGAGCGGATGCGCGAGGTGTTCGCCGAGCACCGGCCCGCGATCGTCTTCCATGCGGCCGCGTACAAGCACGTGCACCTGATGGAGGAGAACCCGGTCGAGGCGGTGCGCAACAACGCGGTCGCGACGCGCCTGATGTGCCAGGTCGCGGGCGAGTCCGGGACGCAAGGCGTTCGTGCTCGTCTCGACCGACAAGGCGGTCTCGCCGGCGACCGTCATGGGCGCGTCCAAGGCGCTGGCCGAGTGGGCCGTCGAGGCGGCCGAACAGCGTTATCCCGACACGGCGTTCTGCGTCGTGCGCTTCGGCAACGTGCTCGGCTCGTCCGGCTCGGTCGTGCCGATCTTCCGGCGCCAGATCGCCGCGGGCGGGCCGGTGACGGTCACGCACCGCGAGATGACGCGCTACTTCATGACGATCCCCGAGGCGGTCCAGCTCGTGATCCGGTCGGGGTCGCTGCTCAACGGCGGCGAGGTGTTCGTGCTCGAGATGGGCGAGCCGGTGAAGATCATCGAGCTCGCGCGCGACATGATCCGGCTCTCCGGCCTGGAGCCCGAGCGCGACATCGCGATCGAGGTGATCGGCCCGCGTCCCGGCGAGAAGCTGCACGAGGAGCTGTTCAACCCCTACGAGCGCCCGCAGCGAACGCCCGCGCAGAAGATCCTGCGCGCCGAGCACCCGCGCCTCGATCCCGCCTGGGAGCAGGAGACGTTCGACCAGGTCGGCTGGCTCGTGCTCGACGGCGATGCGGCCGCGCTGGCGGAGAAGGTGGCAGAGCTGGCAGCGGTGCGGCAGGTGCCCCCGGAGCTCGATCCCAGCGCGGCCGCGCCGGCCGAGCAGGCTGCCAGCCGGGACGGCGCCTAGAATCAGCGGCTCGTTCCAAATGGTCCTGTTCGCGCTCTCTTTCCAGGGCCAGGTAGAGAAGTACGGCGTGTACGTGGGGATCGCCGCCTTCTTCGGCCTGGCCGTGCTTTCGCTGTTGTACTTCGCGCAGGCGCGCGAGCTCAAGCGGCTGCGCGAGTGGGCCGGTCGTGCGCCGGAGCGCGCGCTCGAGCTCGAGGAGCGCGTCGTCGCCGAGGCCGAGGCGGCGGCCGCCGCCGCGCGGCCGGCGGCGGCCGGTGCCAGCGATCGCAGCCGCCCGCCATGCCCGCAGTGCCGGGCGCGGGGACGCAGGCCGCCGCCGGCGCACAGGCGACCGAGATCGCGGATGCGGTCGAGGACGACGAGGCGGCCGAGCCGGCCACGAACGGGAACGTGCCCGCGACGCCGGCACCGGCCGCGGGTGAGACCGCCGGTACGGGCAACGGGGCGGCGCCGGCGGCGGAGGACGGAGAAGCGGGCGACGAGGACGCGGCCGCGGAGCACCCCGAGGGCGAGTCGATCGAGGACGAGGCGGCGGGCGACGCCCAGGCCGCGGCCGCGGCGGGCGAGGAGTCCGCAGACGCCGATGCCGACGCGCCCGCGGACTCCGACGCAGCATCTCCGGTCACCGCGTCCGCGGCGGGGGCGGCCGCCGCAGCCGCGCCGTCCACAGCCCGCGGCGCCGGCGACGAGCAACAGGCGGCCGCGGCGCAGGCTCCGTCCACGGCCGGCGCCGGCGAGCAGCCGGGGGCGGCCACGCCCGCGCCGGCAACGGCCCGCGCCGGCGAGCAACACGCGGCCACGCCGGCACCGGCCGCGGCCGCGCCGGCGAGCACCGCGGCCGCGCCGCCGACGGCTCGCGCCGGCGACCGACTGCGGCGCGCCGCACGGCCGCGCCGGCGGCGCCGCGCGACCGCGCCGGGCCGCGGCGGCCGGCGAGTCCGGCGCGCGCGAGCGCACCGTCGCCGCCCGCGCCGGCGAGGGGCCGCCCCCGGTGCCGCGCATGACGCCCGCACAGCGCGTCGGCGTCACGCCGCGCCCGGCGCCGATGCCGCTGCGCCAGAGCCAGCCGTCCGCCACGCCCGCGGGCCCCGCCGGCGCCGCGCCGGCGCGCCGGCGCCGGCGGCGCGCCGTCCCGCAGCCGCGCCGCGCCAGGGCCGCTCCGCCGGCACGATCGCGCTGTTCGTCGGCCTCGCGGTGCTGATCCTCGGCGGCGGCACCTTCCTCATCTCCCAGCTCGGCGGCGACGACTCGCCGACGCCGCCCAACCGCGCGGCACCGGCGCCCGGGCGAGACCGCGCACGAGCTCGTCCGCGACGACACCGGCGGAGACGAACGTGGCCGTGCTGAACGGCACCACCTTCACCGGCCTCGCCGGCCAGCTCGCCGACCGGATCTCGCAGGAGGGCGGCTACGAGCGCGGCGCGACGGAGACCAACACGCGCGACCAGACGCTGCAGAGCTCGACGGTGTACTTCGAGGACGGCTTCCGAGCCGAGGCGCGCGCGGTCGCGGAGCTGCTCTCGATCGACGCCGTCGAGCCGATCGACGAGGACACGCGGTCGCTCGCGCCGGACGCGGACGTCGTGGTCCTCGCGGGCGCCGACCAGGCGCCCTGAGCCTCCCACCCGGTGAGCTTCCCCGCGCGCGCCGTCTTCGTGCTCCTGGTGGCCGCGACGTTCGCGGCCTTCTTCGTCGCCCAGCGCCTCAAGAGCGCGCCCCCGGTCGCCTCGATCCAGAGCCTGACGCAGCACTTCTCGCCCAACGGCGACGGCCGCCGCGACGTCAGCCGGATCCGCGTGCGCGTGCGCAAGGACGACGACGTGACGATCACGATCGTCGACGAGGCCGACAACGAGGTCCGGCGGCTCGCGACGGGCGTGCCGGCCGTCGCACGCCAGCCCGTGCCCGTCACCTGGGACGGCGACGACGAGCAGGGCAGCCGGGCGCCGGAGGGCGTCTACCGCATACGCGTGGGACTGCGCCGCGGCGGCCGCGCCGTGACGCTCAACTGCGGCCTGCGGCTCGATGTCACCGCAGCCGCAGCCGAGCGTCTACGCGGGCGGCGCGGACGGCCGCGAGTGGATCACCGGGCCGGTCGCCGGGCCGGTGCCGTTCCGCGTCCGGATCGTCTCCGAGCGCTTCCCGACGCGCATCCGCGTGCTGAGCACGAGCGCAGGCGAGCCCGCAGCAGGTGAGCGAGTTCGAGCTGCCGCCGGGCGAGCGCGAGGGCGAATGGGACGGCAGGGCCGGCGCCGCACCGGCACCGCCCGGCTCCTACCAGCTGGTCGCGGCGGTGCGCGACGTGGCCGGCAACGTCGGGCTCTCCGCCGCGCCCGACGCGCGACCGGGAACGATCCGCGGCCGGCCGGGCGTCAGCGTGCGCGGCCTGATCGCCCGGCCGCCGGCCGATCCCGTGCGCGCCGGCGAGCCGGTGACGTTCGCCGTCGATTCGCGCGGGCGGCCGTACCGCTGGCGCGTCTTCCGCGTCGGCGAGCCGAAGGCGCGGCTGAAGGGGCGCAAGGCGTCAGGCGGCGAGCTGAAGCTGGACGCGCCGCGTGGCTCCTCCGGGCTCTACGTGCTCGACGTGCGCACGAACAAGCGCCGGACGCGGGTTCCGTTCGCCGTCCAGGACGCGACCGCCGCGCCGATCCTCGTCGTGCTCCCGGCGATCACCTGGTTCGGGCTCGACACGCTCGACGACGACCGCGACGGCCTGCCCAACACGCTTGCCAACGGCAGCGCCGCCGCGTACCCGCGCCTGCTCGCCGACGGGCTCCCCGAGGGCTTCACGAAGCAGGTCGCGCCGCTGCTCGCGTTCCTGGATCGCCAGCCGATCGGCTACGACATCACCACCGACCTGACGCTCGCCGCCTCGCGCGCCGGGCTGTCGGGCGAGCGCGCGGGCGTGCTGCTCGCCGGCCCGCTGCGCTGGATCTCGACCGAGGTCGCGCGACGGCTGCGCCGCTATGTCACCGACGGCGGGCCGGCTCGCGTCGTTCGGAGCCGAGTCGCTGCGGCGCGGCGTCTCCGTCGCGCGCGACCGGCTGCTGCGGCCACTGCCGCTGAGCGACTCCGACCCGTTCGGCGCGACGCTGCGACCGCTGCGCGAGCTCGACGCCGGGTCGCCGCCGCTGCAGCCGGTCGCCGACGATCCGCAGCTCGGCCTGCTGACCGGCGTCGACGAGCTGCCGGGTTTCTCGGCGCTCGAGGAGTCCGAGCCGTCCGATCGCGTCCGCATCGCGCTGGCCGCGATCGACCAGGCGGCGCTCGAGGCGGCCGAGGAGGCCGGCGAGGAGCTTCCGCCGAGCCGCCCGGCGCTCGCGCTGACGGAGGTCGGCAAGGGGATCGTGATCCGCGTCGGCCTGCCGGAGTGGGGCGAGCGCCTGAAGGGCGGCGCGGTGCCGGTGCAGCAGCTGATGCGCAACATCGCCGACATCCTGCGCGGGACGACGCCGGCGATCGGAACGTACGAGCCATGACGCGCGCCGCGGCGGAGCGATGCCAGTAGAGGCCGACACGGCCGTCGGCCCCGAGGTCGTGCGCGCGGCCGGGATCGTGCTCGCGGCGGCGCTCGCGGCCGCGGCGATTCTCGCGCCGACGGCGCGCGGCCGCGCCTGGGCGATGCTCGGCGCGCTCCTGCTCACTCCCGTGCTGCTGGTCGTGTCGATCTGGGAGACGCCGCAGCTCGACCCGGTGCGCGAGCACACGCTGCCGGTGCTGGCCGCGGCGATCGCCGGCGCGGCGCTCGTCGTGGTGCCGCTCGCACTGCTGTTCGCACGCCGGCGTGCCGCGCTGCCGCTGGCCGCGCTGGCCACGCTGCCGTTCCGCGTCCCGATCGAGGCCGGCGGCTCGACCGCGAACCTGCTCGTCCCGCTCTACCTGGTCGTCGCGGCCGGCGCGCTCGCGTGGGCGGTGCCCCGGATCCGCGGCGGCGAGCAGTTCGACCCACCGCGCGCCAACGCGGCGCTCGAGTGGCTGCTCGCCGGTGCGATCGTGCTCTACACGCTGCAGGCGTCGTACTCGACCGTCGCTCGACAAGGCGCTCGAGCAGACCGTCTTCTTCTACGTGCCGTTCGCGCTGCTGTTCGCGCTGCTGCGCGACATCGACTGGTCGGTGCGGCTGCTGCGCACCGGCTTCGGCGTGCTCGTCGCGCTCGCGCTCGCCTTCGCCGCCGTCGGCTTCGTCGAGTACGCGACGCGCCGGCTGCTGCTGAACCCGAAGGTGATCGCGTCGAACGAGCTCGAGGAGTACTTCCGCGTCAACTCCCTGTTCTTCGATCCGAACATCTACGGGCGCTTCCTCGCGCTCGTGATGCTCGGGCTCGCGGCGGTGCTGCTGTGGGAGCGGCGACCGCGCACCGTGGCGCTCGCGGCGGCGGCGCTCGTCGTGCTGTGGGGAGGGCTGCTGCTGACGCTGTCGCAATCGAGCTTCGCCGGGCTGCTCGCCGGCCTGTTCGTGCTCGCCGCGCTGCGCTACCCGCTCGCGAAGGTGGTGCCGTCGATCGTCGCGATGGTGGTCGTGGGCGCGGTGCTCGTGCTCGCGTTCCCGTCGGCGCTGCGGCTCGAGCTCGGCGATGCCGAGTCGCTCGACGACGCGACCTCGGGCCGCTACGAGCTGATGCGCGGCGGCGTCGAGCTGGCCGGCGACCGCCCGCTCTGGGGCTGGGGGTCCGGCTCGTTCGCCGACGAGTACCTGGCGCAGGGCTTCGGGGCGCGCGCGGATGCGGTCTCGGCCTCGCACACGATCCCGCTGACGGTCGCGGCGGAGCAGGGGGTGATCGGGCTCGCCGTCTACCTGGCGCTGCTGGCGGCGGCGCTCGCGCGCCTGCTGGGGCGGGCGCGCAACGACCCGTACCGCGCGGTCGTCGCGGCCGGCTTCGTCGCCGTCGTGGTGCACACCTGGATGTACGCCGCCTTCCTCGAGGACCCGGTCACGTGGACGCTGCTGGCGGTCGGCGCCGCGCTGGCACGGCAATCGCGGCACCGCCGCCGGTCAGAGCCCGCGCTCGGAGCCCAGCCGCCCGGAGGCGATCCCGAGCGACTCGACCCGCAGCCAGACGCCGCGCAGGTCGCTCGCCGCGCCGACGTCGAGCACGAACGCTGAGTCGAGCGCGGGCACGGGATCGCGCGCCGAGCTCCCACAGCTCGGCGCCCGGATGGCGTTGCTCGAGCGCGATCGCGAGCGGCGCCTGCGCGGCCTCGAACAGGGCGATCGCGGCCGGCGCGCCGGGTAGCCGCATCCGCTTCGCCTGGCGCCGGGCGACCGAGTGCGCGAGCGGCGGCGGCAGGGAGTCGAGCGCTGCGTAGGAGACGCGCGCGGGCTCGACCGCGACCGCGCCGGGCGCGGCCAGCAGCTCCTGCGCGCGCTCGCGCAGCTCGAACCGCTCGAGCGTGCGCGGCAGCAGCAGGACCAGCAGCGGTGGGCCGTCGAGCACCGGGTTGCGGCGCCACACGTCAGTGCGCTCCGGCGCACGGCGTGCGGCCGGCCGCGCCGGCGCGCGCCAGACGTAGACCTTGTAGCCGTCGCGGCGGCCGGGCGGCATCCGCCCGCACCGCGCGCATCGCGCCGGTGTCGGTGAAGCCGGCGCGCTCGGCCACCCGCTGCGACGGGCGGTTGTCGCAGTGGGCAGAGGATCTCGATCTCGGCCAGCTCCAGCTCGGCGCCGGCCCAGTCGCGCACGAGCACGACCGCGCGCGTGGTCGCGCCGCGCCCGCGCGCGGCTGCGGCCGCCCAGTAGCCGATCTCGGCGTAGCCGCGCCGGCGGTCGACCTCCATCAGGCCGATCGTCCCGATCAGGCGGTCGTCCGCCACGTCGCAGATCGCGAGCGCGAGGCCTTCGCCGGCGGCGGCCTCCGTCGCCGCGATCGCGAGGAAGCGCTCGGCGTCCTCGCGCGTGTACGGCGAGGGCACGCGCGTCCAGCGCGGGATCTCCGGGTCGGCGCAGGCGGCGACGATCGCGGGGATGTCGCCCGGCACGATCGCGCGCACGCCGATCTCCCCGTCCGACAAGCTGGGCGCGACGAGCGTGGGCACGCGCCCCAGTGTGGCGCAGTCGACGGGCGGAGCGCTCCGCCCGCCGGGCACGCCCGAGTCCGCGCAAGTCCTGCCAGCATGCGCCGCCATGGAGCGACCGCTCGCACGCGCGATCTTCTGGAGCGCCGGCGCCGCGCTCGTCTGGGCGCAGGTCGGCTACGGGCTTGTCGCTCGCCGCGCTGCGCCGCCTGCGCGGCAACCCGCCCGTCGCGCCGGCGGGGGACGTCGGCACGCCGGTGGTCTCGTTGATCGTCGCCGCCTATGCCGAGCAGCAGGTGATCGCGGCCAAGGTCGCCAACGCGCTCGCGCTGGACTGGCCGCGCGACCGCCTGGAGGTCGTCGTGGCGGTCGACGGCGGCGCGGAGCCCGGCGCCGACGCGACCGCCGAGCGCGCCCGCGCGGCCGGCGCGGACGTCGTGCTCGAGCTGCCCCGCGACGGCAAGGTGCGCGCGCAGGACGCCGCCGTGGCCGCCGCGCGCGGCGAGCTGCTCGCGTTCTCCGACGCCAACTCCACCTGGGAGCCAGGCGCGCTGCACGCAACTCGTCGCGCCGTTCGCCGACCCCGAGGTCGGCTACGTCTGCGGCCAGGTGCGCTTCGTCAACGCGCAGGGCACCAACCAGGAGGGCCTGTACTGGCGCTATGAGATGTGGCTGCGCGCGGGCGAGTCGGCGCTGGCGTCGGTGACCGCCGGCAACGGCGCGATCTACGCGCTGCGGCGCGCGACCTATCTGCACGTGAACGCGGTCATGGGTCACGACCTCTCGTTCCCGTTCAACATCGTCAAGCGCGGGCGCCGGGCGGTCTACGCGCCGGACGCGCGCGCGACGGAGAAGATGGTGCCCGTCGATCGAGGCCGAGAGCCTGCGCAAGCGGCGCATGATGAGCCACGCCTGGGCGATCGTGCTGCGCGGCGGGATGCTCTCGCCGCGCGGCTATCCGCCGCTGTACGCGCTGATGATCGCCTCCCATCGCGTGCTGCGCTACGCGTCGCCGCTACTGCATCTGGCGGTCGCCGGCGCGACGCTCGCGCTGCTGCGTCAGGGCCGCGGCTATCGCGCGGCGGCGCTCGCTCAAGCCGGCCTGCTCGCGGCGGCGGCGGCGGGCGGCCACGTCAGGCTGCGCCCGGCGCTGGTCGCGCGCTACTACGTCGCAACGACGGCCGCGCTCGGCGCCGGCCTGTACGACCACCTGCGCCACGGGACCACCGCGGTGTGGGAGGCCGCGGAGGGGACGCGGTGAGCTACCCGGGCAAGCGCGCGCTCGACGTCGCCCTCGCGGCGACGGTGCTCGCCGCCGCGGCGCCCGCGCTGGGGCTCGCCGCGCTGCTGATCAGGCTCGAGACGCACGGCCACCCGATCTACCGCCAGCGGCGTGTGGGTCGCGCGGGCGAGCCGTTCGAGCTCTACAAGCTGCGCACGATGGTGAGCGGCGCCGAGACGATGGGCGCCGGCATCGCGCTCGCCGCGGGCGACACGCGCATCACGCGCTTCGGGGCGGTCCTGCGCCGCACCTCGATCGACGAGCTGCCCAACCTCGTCAACGTGCTGCGGGGCGAGATGTCGATCGTCGGCCCGCGCCCGACCGTCCAGGTGCAGGTCGACCGCTACACCGAGCGCCAGCGCGGGCGGCTCAGCGTGTTGCCGGGCCTGACCGGCTGGGCCCAGATCAAGGGGCGCACGTCGTTGCCCTGGGACGAGCGGATAGAGCTGGACCTGTGGTACGTCGAGCACGCGTCGCTCGCGCTCGACCTGCGGATCATCTGGCGCACGGTCCGGATCGTGCTCGGCGGCCACGGGCTCTACAAGGGCGAGACCGGCGGCTGGAGCGCCTAGGGGACGTTCTCCGGGCCCTTGTCGATGTAGCGCGCGCGGAACGTCCGGATCGCGTCGAAGACCTTGTCGTTCATCTTCGGGCAGGTGAGCGAGTGCGTCCAGGCCGTCGCGGCGACGGCGGCATCCATGCCGGTCGTGTTCTCGTAGAGCAGCATGTGGTAGCCCTCGTTCTGCTCGGCCAGCAGCGCCTCGAGCTGGGCGACCGTGGCCGCGTCGGTGCCCTTCTTGTACTGCACGTTGATGCGCCCGTGCTCGAGCGTGTGCACGAGCATTCCGAGGCGTGGCGTCGTGCCCGGCTCGTAGACGCCGTCGTCGTACCAGTCCGGATTGTGATTGCCGGACGTCGGCGGGTTCGTCTTGTAGTCGCTCGCCGCGAACTCCTTGTCCTCGTGGCTCGCGCCCTCGAACTCCGCGTTGGTGAGCGTGCATCCGGCTGCCTTGGCGGCTGCCTCGAAGTCGGAGGTCGACTGCGCCGGCAGCTTCGCCGCGGCCTGCGTGCTCGGCTGCGGGGTCTTCGCGCCGGATTCGGCGTCGTCGCCGCCGAGCCCGACGACGACCGCGAGCACGACGCCGGCGAGCAGCGCGAGCCCGAGCAGGACGCCGCCGCCGAGCTGCACGCGCTTCCGGCGCGCGGCCGCACCGGCCTCCTTGCGCTCGCGCTCCAGCCGCTCCTGCCGGCGTGCCTCTTTTTGCTCCTGACGACTGGCCATCCGGTCCGAAGAGGCTAGCGTGGCCGCCGTGGCGGAGTTGCGGCCCATGCTCGAAGCGGACGTCGCGGCCGTCGCAGAGCTCGCGTCCGTCGCTTTCGCGGACCTCGGCCGGCGGCTGCACACGCCGCCGTCGCCACCGCGCGACCCGGGCGGTGTCCACGTGCGCCTGCGCCATACGCTGGCCACCGACCCGGATGGCGCCTGGGTCGGCGAGGACGCCGAGGGACTGACCGGCGTCGCGCGTCGCGCTGGTGCGCGAGCAGCTGTGGGGGCTCGCGCTGCTGGTCGTGCGGCCGGATCGGCAGTCGAGCGGGCTCGGCCGGGCACTGCTGGCGCGGGCGCTCGAGTACGGCGCGCGGCGTCCGCGACGGCATCATCCTCTCCTCGGCCGACCCCCGTGCGCTGCGCGCCTATGCGCGCGGCGGCTTCACGCTGCTGCCGTCGCTGTCGGCAGCCGGCAGGCCGCGCGAGCTCGTCGCGGCGCCCGAGGTGCGCCCGTTCGAGCCGGCCGACCACGAGCTGGCCGCCGCGGTCGATCGGATCGTGCGGGGCGTGCCGCACGGCGCCGACCTCGACGCGCTGGGCGAGGAGCGGCGACGAGCTGCTGACGTTCCCGGAACGCGGCTACGCCGTGCATCGCGCCGGCGCCGTCAAGACTGATCGCCGCGTTCGACGACGAGGCCGCTGCCGCGCTGCTGCGCACCGTGCTCGCGCGCACGCCCGGCGGCGCGGACGCCGAGGTCGACTGGCTCACCGCAGCGCAGCAGTGGGCGATCGACGTCGTCGTCGCGGCGCGGCTCGAGCTGCGCCCGGGCGGCGCCGTCTGCGTGCGCGGGGAGCTGGGCACGATGCGGCCCTACCTGCCCGGCGGGGCCTACCTGTAGCGATCGTGAGTACTGTCTTTCGCGCTGACATCGCGTCGGAAGGAGTGGTTCCCGGAAATGGCCAAGCAGCCGCGCTCGCTGAACGGCAAGGTCGCCGTCGTCACCGGTGGTGGACGAGGCATCGGCAAGGCGCTCGCGCTCGCACTCGCGCGCGAGGGCTGTCGCGTGGCGATCGGCGACGTCGACGTGGCTTCAGCGCAGAGCGTCGCGGCCGCAGCCGGGCGGCGACGCGGTCGGCCTTGCGCTCGACGTCACCGACCGGCCGGGCTTCACCGCGTTCCTGGACGACGTCGAGCAGCGGCTGGGGCCGATCGACGTGCTCGTCAACAACGCCGGCATCATGCCCGTCGGGCCGATCGAGGAGGAGGACGACGCGACCGCGATCCGGGTGCTCGAGATCAACCTGCACGCGGTCATCCACGGCACCAAGGAGGCGGTGCGGCGGATGAAGCCGCGCGGCACCGGCCACATCGTCAACGTGTCCTCGAGCGCCGGCAAGTCGAGCTTCCCGAATCTCGCCACCTACTGCGCCACCAAGCACGGCGTCGTCGGGCTCTCCGAGGCGGTGCGCGCCGAGCTGCGCGGAACCGGCGTGGAGGTGTCGGTCGTGATGCCGGGGATCGTCAAGACCGAGCTGTCGACCGGTCTGGTCGAGACGCCCGCGTTCAAGAGCTCGACGGTCGAGCAGGTCGCCGACGCCGTGCTCGACGCGCTCAAGTTCCCGCGCTTCGACGTGTTCGTGCCGAAGTCGATCGGGCGCGTCTGGGCGCTGTTCACCGTCGTGCCGCGCCCCATACGCGAGGCCGTGGGACGCGCGATCGGGCTCGACCGCGCGCTGCTGGGAGCCGATCGTGCCGCGCGCGCCGCCTATGAGGCGCGCGCCGCGGCGAGCGCGCCGGCCACCGAGCCGGTGATCGCCGAGTCGGCCGCCGAGCAAGCGTCCACGCCCGTCTGAGCTCACTCCAACCGCTCCAGCAGCGGCAACAGCGACTCAGCGCCGGCGGCCGCGGTCACGTGGATCGCGCGCGGCTCGCGCACCCAGGCGATCGCGTTGAGCACCTGCAGCCGGTCGAGCACGAACTGGAACGCGAGCGCCTGGCGCTCGGAGCGGTAGTCCCTGGCGATGTCGAAGGCCCAGCCCGTGGTGTGCAGCGAGTAGTTGCGCGTCGCCTCGCCGTTGCCGCGCACGAGCCTGCTCTGGTACAGCTGGTCGCGCACGGTCGAGGTGACCACGAGCGGGCCGTCGCCGCCGGCGTACTCCCGCGTCTGGGCACCGATGTAGAGCGCCAGCGCGAGCGCCTCCGGCCGTAGCCCGCGATAGAGGCCCGCGACCGAGCCGATCCTCGGCGCCAGCTCGCCCATGCCCCGGTGGCGTGCCAGGCCGGTGCGCACCGGGTCGTCCGGGAGCACCACGATCTCGTCCTCGTCCCAGGCGGCGCTCAGCTCGGCGGGCGTGGAGAACTGGGGCGTCAGCGCGGATGGGTGCAGCACCTCCTCGGCCGAGTTCTTGGCCGTCTGCAGCGTTTGCAGCCGCAACAGCTCGGGCCTGTCGGAGCGATGCAGCCGCATGATCTCGCGCGCCGCGTAGAGCTTCCACAGGTAGTGCGACGAGTCGTCGCCGAAAGCTGCCAGCCGGCGCTGCACGTCGGCGTTGTGGGTCGGCGTCGAGTCGAAGTACAGCCGCGCGTAGGACGGCTGCTCGTCGGCGTCGTAGGCGGCCACGACATCCTCGAGGTTGCCGACGCCCATGTGGTAGGACACGAACGCGAGGTCGTCGCGGCCGAGCCGGTCGCGCGCGAAGTTCAGGTAGCGCGCGGTGCCGGCGAGCGCCTTGACCGCGTTGAAGCGCTCGTCGACCGTGCGCCGCTCGCGCCGCAGCGCGAGCGCCGTGAGCAGCGCCCCGCGCCGCAGCGCCCGGTCGATCCGGCGCGTCAGCCGCGCGCTGCGCTCGACGTCGACCCGCATGCCGAGCAGGTTGCGGCCTGTCTCGGCGAGGATCTGCGTGAGCCCGACGGCGCCCTCGACGTCGCCCGCCATCGCGTCCTCGCGGCCGGCGCTCTCCAGGAACACGAGCGCCTCGAGCAGGTCGGCCTCGACGTGCGCGGCGCGCGCCGCGGCCTCGATCGCCGGCCGCCAGCGCTCCACCCGCTCGGCCGTCGCCGCGGCCCCGCCGGGCGAGCGCGCGTAGAGCACGTGACTGGTGCCGGCCGCCGCGCGCTCGACGAGCTCGGCCTCGCGGTCGGGGTCGTAGGCGAAGGGATCCGGCACCGGCGCGCCGCCTGACTCGCCGCCGCTCGGCGTCGGCACGAGCGGCACGCCCGGAGCCGGCCCGTCGCCGCGCAGCGCCGTGCCGCCGAACACGGCGAGCACGACCATTGCACCCACGAGCACGGCGACGCGAGCGCGCACGTTGGCCCTGGAGCGGCGCACCGTCCTGCACCTTGCCACACGCGCGCCGCCGCGCGCGTGCAGCGAACCGCGCTCAGGCCTCGGCGCGCGAGGGTGCGTCCGAGCCGACCGGGTGCAGCACGAACGTCTCGACCGAGAGGCCGTCGACCATCGTGTCGATGCCGCTGATGAACGAGCGCACCTTGCGGCCCGTCAGCCGTTCGACCGGCTCGCAGAACTCGCGCACCGACGAGTACTGGAAGAAGGTGCGTGTATCACGCAGCCGCCCGTGCTGTCCCATCGCGACGAGGTTGCGCTCGGCCGGCGTGAGGGTGTCCTCGAGCAGCACGAGCAGCGCGTCGGGCGCCGCACCAGTGCGTGCGCGCGCGCGTCGGCCCGCGCCCGAACTGCTCCTTGTAGATGCGCACCATCTCGTTGGAGACCTGCGAGAGCAAGAACATGCCAGGCTCGAGACCCAGCGCCGTCTGGCCGGCAGACATGGCGTCCGCCCTTCTGCCCCCCGAGTGTCGGGGTCGCGCTCGAACAAAGGAGAGCAAGAGAACCGAGCGCGACTACTGAAGTCTAGCGTCCGGCGCGAAAAGTCACCCTGGACGCAATCAGCGGCTCGACAGCGACCGCAGCCAGTCCGAGACGAGTCGCTCGCGCGCTCGCGTCACGCGCCGTTCCTCGAACCGGCGAACGCTCGCCTTCGGGGGCACGATCGCCTTGACAGGCGCTGGTTCAACGGCCTTCACCGGCGTGCGCAAGCTGAGGTTCACTACATCTCCAGGATCGGGGGGTGAGCCCGGATCGTATGGCCCAAGGTCGCGACGACCAAGGTCCCGGCGCTGACCGCATATAGCCGGGCGGCCGCCTAACAAGCGCTTCAGCGCTCGAAGCCGCGGCTCGTGATCGCGTCCAGCACCGCATTCGGCGCCTTGGCGGCGAAGCGCGCCAGCTGGCTCTTCCCGCCCGGCTCGAGCCGCTCCTCGTCGGACTTGATCGCCTCGACGATCTTCTCGGCCCAGTCGTCGGGGTCCCTGAACTCCCACTTGGAGGGATCGGTGTGGCGCTCGAGCTGCGCGGCGGCGGTCTGCAGCATGTCGGTGTCGTAGCCGCCGGTGATCAGCTCGAGCGTCGTGACGCCGCTGCCGTCGAGCTCGCGCCGCAGCGCGTGCGTCATCGCGCTCACGCCGGCCTTCGTCGCCCCGTACACGGTCGTGCCGGGGAAGTGCGCGTAGCCGACGATGCTGGACTGGTTGACGATCTTGCCCTCGCCGCGCGCGAGCATCTGCGGCAGCACGCGCCGCGTGAGGTGCAGCCAGCCGGTCAGGTTGGCCTGGACCGTCGCGTAGATGTCGTCGAGGTCGGTCTCGGAAAGCAGTCCGCCGGTGAACTGGCCGGCGTTGTTGACGAGCACGTCGATGCGGTCGAGCTCGTCGCCGAGCCCGGTGATCGAGTCCTCGATCGACTCGCGGCTGGAGAGGTCGATCCGCACGGGCAGTATCTCCGTGGCGCGCGTCTCGCCGCTCGGTGCCGGCGGCTCGTAGCGATCGAGCTCGCGCACCCCGACGAGCAGCCGCACGGGCTCGCCCGCCAGGCGCCCGGCGATCGCGTGGCCGATACCGCGGTTGGCGCCGGTGACGAGGCAGGTGCGGCCGTCAAGTTCCATGCCTCTTGCGCTACCCGTCACCGCCGCGGTAGATGCGAAGGGCCGAGTGTGCGGATGCCGGGTTGTCCATAGAATCCGCAGCGAGCATGTCCGGTCCGGACCGGGAGCACCGCCAGGAGACGCTGATCGCGCGCCTACGCGGCGAGGTCGCGGTGCGCGAGAAGAGCTCGCGGACCTGCGGGCGCGGCTCGACGCGGCCGAGCAGGAGCTCTTCGACCTGCGCGCGAATCCGCGATGCGCTCACGCCGCCGGAGCTGCCGTCGGCGCCCTGGACTCGAGGAGCCGTCGCCCGGCGAGGCTGTCGCCCTGCTGCGCGAGCGCGTCGTCGAGTTCTCGGCCGGCGCCCTGGCCGACGACCTCTGCCTGCTCGCCGCCCGCATCGCCTGATGGCGGCAATCGAGATCCGCTACATCTCCGGGCACGACGTCGAACGGCTCGAGATCGGCCCCGACACGATCCTCGCCGCCGTCGAGCAGGCGCTCGTCGCGCAGGGAACGGGCGCCGGTCGTGCTCGAGCCGCGCGAGCACCTCGTGCCGGATCCGGCGTTCGACGGCCACTTCAACCTGCTGCGCGCGTACATCGCCCCGCTCGACGTCGCGGGCGTCAAGGTGGTCGGCGACTTCGTCGGCAACTGGAAGCTGGGCCTGCCGTCCGAGCTGGCGCTGCTGACGCTCTATGACCCGCGCACGGGCGTGCCGCGCGCGATCGTCGATGCCACCGCGATCACGGAGTGGCGGACCGGCGCGATGACCGCGATCGGCGCGCGCCATCTGGCGCGCGACGGACGCCCGGGTGCTCGGTCACATCGGCGCGCGCGGGACGGCGTTCTCCAACGTCTGCCTGCTCGACCGGGTGCTCGACCTCGACGAGATCCGCGTGACCAGCGCGCGCGCGGAGTCGCGCACGGCGTTCGGCGCGCGGCTGGAGCAGGCGCTCGGCAAGCCGGTGCGCGTGGTCGACGACGTCGAGGCAGCAGTGCGCGGGGCCGACGTCGTGGTCGAGGCGACGCGGCTGCCCGGCGCCCGACCCGATCCTCAAGACCGACTGGATCGCTGCGGCGCGCGCTCGTGATGCCCTATGGCACGATGAGCGCGGTGGAGCTGTCGCTCACCTCGATCATGGACAAGGTCTACGTCGACGACTGGGGCCAGTGCCGCGGCGGGCGCTTCGGCGCGCTGCGCGCGCACGTCGACCAGGGCCTCGTCACCGCCGACACGATCGCCGGCGAGCTGGCCGACGTGCGTCGCGGGCACGCGGCCCGGCCGCGAGCGCGACGACGAGCGGATCCTGTTCTGGCACCGTGGGCTCGCGACGACGGACATCGCGCTCGGCCAGGCGATCCTGGACCGGGCCGTCGAGCGCGACGTCGGCACGCTGCTGCCCTACCGATGATCGTCCTCGAGCGGCCGGGCCAGCTCGATCCCGAGCGCTACCGGCGCATCGTGCTCGAGCACGAGGCCGTCGCGGTCGCGCCCGTCCTGCTCGACGCGTCGACGAGCAGCGCGCGCAGATGCTCGCCCACCTCGACGCGGGCGCGACCGCCTACGGCGTCAACACCGGCCTCGGCTACCTCGCCGCCACGCCGATCGACGCGAGCGAGCAGGGAGCCTTCCAGCGCAGCATCCTGCTGCGCGGCGCGGGCCATGGACCGCCGTTCGCGCCGGCGGTGGTGCGCGGCGCGATGCTGATCCGGCTCGCCGGCTTCCTGAGCGGCCGCGCGGCCGTCTCGGCGGCGCTCTGCCGCTTCATCGCCGACCGCCTCAACGACGGCTGGGCGCCTTCGGTTCCCTCGCGCGGCGTCTCGAGCGCCGGCGAGGTGATCGCGCTCAGCCACCTCTTCGGCACGTTCGCCGGCACGGGCCACGTCGTCGAGGACGGAGCGCGAGTTGAGCGCGGCCGAAGCGCTCGCCCGCCGCGGCGTGGTGCCCTACGAGCCGGGCCTGAAGGAGGGGATCGCGCTCGTCAACGGCGCGCCGCTGGCGCCCGCCCTGGCGGCCTGGCTGGGCGACCGCTGCGCAGCGCTGCTCGACCAGGCCACGCTGGCGGGAGCGCTCACCGCGGCGCTTGCGGGCTGCTCGCTGCGGCCCTACTCGCGGCGCATCGGCCGGCTCAAGTGCGACCCCGGGCAGCTGCGCGTGCACGACCGGCTGGCGGAGCTGCACGCGGGCGCCGGTCGACTGGCGCGACCGGCCCCAGCCGCCCGTGTCCTTCCGCGTCCTGCCGCAGGTCCACGGGGCGGTCGCAGACCTCGTCGAGCGGCTGCGCGAACAGGTCGCGCGCGAGCTGCGCGCGGTCACCGACAGCCCGCTCTACCTCGGCGCCGACGGCGACGAGCCCGAGGGCTTCTACCCGAGCGGCAACTTCCACTCGCAGGCGCTCAACCTCGGGCTCGACGCGCTCAAGATCGGCTTCGCGCAGGTCGGGAACCTGAGCGAGCGGCGGCTGCACCGGCTGCTCGACCGCCGCTTCTCGGGCCTCAACGACCAGCTGGCGAGCAACCCGGGCCGTCAGACCGGGCTGGTGTTCGCGCACAAGTCGGCGCTCGGGTTCGCCGCCGAGAACCGCATGCTCGCCGCCCCCGCGAGCGTGCACCAGCTCGACGGCTCGGCCGGGCAGGAGGACTTCCAGGCGTTCACCTTCCTGGCCGGCGAGCAGCTCGGGCGCCTGCTCGACAACCTCGAGCTGATCCTGGCCGCGGAGCTGGTCGCGATCCGCCAGGCGCGGCACCTGCGCGACGCGGCGCTGCCGCCACCGATGGAGCCCGTGGTCGAGCGCATCGCGGCGGTCATCGATCCGGTCGGCGACGACCGGTCGATGAGCGATGACATCGGTCGCGCGCGCGACCTGATCCGTTCCGGCGCGCTGCTGGGCGCTTGAGCGCGCCTACGATTGCGGACGTGACCGAACCACAGATCCGCTCCTGGCTGATGGACATGGACGGCGTGCTCGTCCACGAGGAGCGCGCCATCCCCGGCGCCGACCGCTGGCTCGCGCGCCTGCGCGAGCGCGAGCTGCCGTTCCTCGTCCTGACGAACAACTCGATCTACACGCCGCGCGACCTGGCGGCGCGGCTCAGGCTGAGCGGGCTCGACGTGCCCGAGCAGGCGATCTGGACATCGGCGCTCGCGACGGCGCGCTTCCTCGACGACCAGCGGCCCGGCGGCAGCGCGTTCGTGATCGGCGAGGCCGGGCTCACGACGGCGCTGCACGATGTCGGCTACACGCTGACCGAGCGCGCGCCGGACTACGTCGTGCTCGGCGAGACGCGCACCTACAGCTTCGAGACGATCGCGCGCGCGATCCGGCTGATCGTCGCCGGGGCGCGGTTCATCGCCACGAACCCGGACGCGACCGGCCCGACGCCCGACGGCCCGCTCCCCGCGACGGGCTCCGTCGCGGCGCTGATCAGCCGCGCGACCGGGGTCGAGCCCTACTTCGTCGGCAAGCCGAACCCGCTGATGATGCGCTCGGCGCTGAACGCGATCGACGCCCACTCCGAGACCGCGGCGATGATCGGCGACCGCATGGACACCGACATCAAGTCGGGCCTCGAGGCCGGCATGCACACCGTGCTCGTGCTGACCGGATCGACGGCGGCGTCCGAGACCGAGCGCTACCCGTACCGGCCGGCGCGGATCGTCGACTCGATCGCCGACCTGATCGACGAGCTCGGCTGAGCCTGTTCACGCCGGCGCATAGGGGCGGCTCCGGCCCGCCGTTGCTCTGCCTGCACGGGTTCGCCGACACCTGGCGCACGTGGGAGCTCGTGCTGCCGGCGCTGGAGCGCCGCCACGACGTGCTGGCGCCGACGCTCGCCGGGCACGCGGGCGGGCCGCCGATCGCGGGCGCGATCGGCGCCGGAACGCTGGCCGACGCGGTCGAGCGCAAGCTCGACGAGGTCGGTTGGGGGACGGCGCACATCGTCGGCAACTCGCTCGGCGGCCATGTCGCGCTCCAGCTCGCGATGCGTGGGCGCGCGCGCACGGTCGTGGCGCTCGCGCCGGCCGGCGGCTGGGCGCAGGGCGACGAGTCCTATCGGCGGCTGCTCCGCTTCCAGGCGTCGATGCTGCGGCAGCTCGCGCCGGTCGCCGCGCACGCAGATGCGCTGCTCGCCTCGGCGGCGGGACGCCGCCGCGCGACTCGGTTCATCACGACGAACTTCGAGCACATCCCGGCCGAGCTGCTCGCCCACCAGCTGCGCGGCGCGGCGAGCAGCCCCGCCGCGGCCGGCTTGATCGAGTACGCGATCCGGGCGAAGTGGAGCCTCGACGCGGAGCTGATCACCTGCCCGGTGCGGATCGTCTGGGGCACCGCGGACCGGCTGCTGCCATGGCCGGCCGCGGCCACGCGCTTCCGCGAGGACTGGCTGCCGCGCGCCGACTGGGTCGAGCTCGACGGGATCGGCCACTGCCCCCAGCTGGACGTCCCGCTCGAGACCGCGCAGCTGATCCTCGGGTTCACCGCAAGCTGACAGCGGCACGCGGCTCGTAGACTCGTGCCGTGGGCCAGCTCAGCCTCGGTGTCGTCGCGACGTCGCGCAAGCAGGACGAGCGGCGGCTGGCGATCCATCCGGCGCACGTCGCGCGGATCGACGACGGGCTGCGCGCCCGCATGTTCGTCGAGCGCGGCTACGGCGATCGCTTCGGCCTCTCCGACGAGCAGCTCGCGCCGCTGGTCGCCGGCCTGCGCACGCGCGAGCAGCTGCTCGCGGATTGCGACGTCGTGCTGCTGCCCAAGCCGCTGCCCGAGGACCTCGAGCCGATGCGACAGGGCCAGATCGTCTGGGGCTGGCCGCACCTCGTGCAGGACAGGCGGATGACCCAGCTGGCGATCGACCGCGGCCTGACCATGATCGCCTGGGAGGCGATGAACCACTGGACCGCGGAGGGCAGCTTCAGCGTCCATGTCTTCCACAAGAACAACGAGCTCGCGGGCTACTGCTCGGTCATGCACGCGCTCCAGCTGCTCGGCTCGACCGGCGACTACGGCCGCCGCCTGAGCGCCGCGGTGATCAGCTTCGGCACGACGGCGCGCGGTGCCGTCAGGGCGCTGTCGGCGC
The DNA here is from genome assembly GCA_963721315.1 of uncultured Solirubrobacteraceae bacterium. Classification (GTDB taxonomy): domain Bacteria; phylum Actinomycetota; class Thermoleophilia; order Solirubrobacterales; family Solirubrobacteraceae; genus DASQMT01. The sequence goes on along the minus strand of CAVRIU010000003.1, from coordinate 211,460 downwards.
TCGGCATCAGTGAAGTGACGGTGCTGACCCAGCGCAGCGTCACCGCGGTCGAGGCGCCGTTCGCCTCCACGCGGATGCTGCAGTTCGAGCGCGACCGCCGCGGATCCGAGCCGCACGCTCGTGCTCGCGGGCTCAGAGCCCGAGCCGCTGGCCGGCGTCCTGGCGCGCCACGACGTCGTCGTCAACTGCATCCTGCAGGACACCGATGCGCCGCTGATGTTCGTGACCGGCGACGAGCTGGGCCGCTTCGAGCCCGGGACGCTGTTCGTCGACGTCTCCTGCGACGAGGGGATGGGCTTCGAATGGGCCCGCCCGACGACGTTCGCGGAGCCGATGTTCGGCGTCGGCCAGGGCATGCACTACTACGCCGTCGACCACAGCCCGTCGTTCCTGTGGAACTCTGCGACCTGGGAGAACAGCGAGGCGCTGCTCGAGTACGTGCCGATCGTGATGGCCGGGCCCCAGGCCTGGGATGGGGACGAGACCATCCGCCGCGCGATCGAGATCCGCGAGGGGCTGGTCCAGAACCCGCGCATCCTGTCCTTCCAGGGTCGCTCGGCGACGCACCCCTACGACGCGGTGTAGCGCAGATGGGACTGTACGGCCAACACGTACTACCTCGCGTGATCAACGTCGCCTGCGCGATGAAGGCGGCCGCGCCGCTGCGACGGCGGGTCTGCGCGGGGCTTGCGGGCGACGTCGTCGAGATCGGCTTCGGGTCGGGCCTCAACATCCCGTTCTATCCCGAGAGCGTCGCCCGGGTGGCCGCGGTGGAGCCGGCCGAGCTCGGCTGGAAGCTCGCCGGCAAGCGCCTCGCGGAGACCGGCGTGCCCGTGCGGCGGGCGGGCCTGGACGGACAGTCGTTGACGTTCGCGGACGACAGCTTCGACGCCGCGCTCACAACATGGACGCTGTGCACGATCCCCGACGTCGCGGCCGCATTGCGCGAGCTGCGTCGCGTGCTCAAGCCCGGGGGCTCGCTGCACTTCGTCGAGCACGGGCTGGCTCCGGACGAGGACGTGCGCAGGTGGCAACGACGGCTCGAGCCGGTGCAGAAGCGCGTCTTCGGGGGCTGTCACCTGACCCGGCCCGTCGTCGAGTTGCTCACCACCGCCGGCTTCACCATCATCGAGCTCGACGTCTTCTACGAGGACAGCTCGCCCAAGTGGCTCGGCGCCGACTCGCTCGGCATCGCGGTCACCCGGCGCGATACTCGAACCAATCGAAGCTGATGCTGCCCGCTGTGGCGTACATGCCGATCACCCGTCCGGTGAACCCGGTCGCCACCTCGGTCGACAGGTAGCGGCCGTCGAGGGCGGCCAGGACGATGAAGTCCTCGTCCGCCTCATAGCCGAGGCGAATGACGTCCGGCCCGTACGCCGTGCCGGTGGGCTCGATCTCGATGCGGAGCACGACGACCGTGTCAATCCCGCACGGCGTGGCGGCGAGCGTCTGGCGCATCGGCCCGATGCGGGCGTGGCAGCGAACCTCGCTGCCGGCGACCTCGACCTCGTAGTGGTGGCGCTCATCGATCCTGACCACCAGCCCACCGGCCCCGGAGGATGCGTCGAGCGCGGCCCGGATGCGGCAGCGGTGGTGTTGCTGCCGTCGACCGACGAACGCGGGCAGTCGGCTCGTCGAGCGAATCGCCCGTCGCGTGGAGCGTGAGCGAGCCCGGTCGCTCCCGCAACGACCAGCTCGCGGCCGGCCGCGCACGCACCGACACCCACTGCGGATCGAGCTCGAGCGCGTCGAAGTGCTCGACCGACAGGCTGCGGGCGTCGTCGTCATCGACTTCGATCGGGCCCAGTCGCGGCCAGCCGTCGACCCACTCGACCGGAGCGAGGAACGTCTCCCTGCCCAGGACGTGGAAGCCCGGGCTCCGGCCACGCGGCCGCGTGCCGAGCAGCAACGCCGCCCAACTGCCGTCCGGTCGCTGCACGAGGTCGGCGTGGCCGGTGTTCTGCACCGGATGGGACGTGCTGCGATGGCTGAGGATCGGGTTGTGCGGCGCGCCTTCGAACGGTCCGTCCGGAGCCGGACCGCGAGCCACGGACACCGCATGCCCGCGCTCGGTCCCGCCTTCCGCGATCAGCAGGTACCAGGTGCCGTCCACCGCGTACAGGTGAGGCGCCTCCGGGTGCTGAAGTCCCGTGCCCGACCACAGCCGTCGCGGCGTCTCGAGCAGGCGCCCCGTGGTCGGGTCGATCCGCGCCTGCTCGATCGATCCGCTGCGTCCGGTGGCGCCGGAGCTGTAGGTGAGCCAGCAGGTGCCGGCCGCGTCCCATGCCAGGTCAGGGTCGATCCCGGGTGCGCCGTCGACGGCCACGGCGTCCGACCACGGCCCGCCGGCGGACGCCGCGCTGAAGATCAGGTGCGCGCCTTGTGACGCGTTCGTCGTCGCGAGCCAGAAGCGCCCGGCGTGATGGCGCAGCGTCGGCGCGAAGATCCCACCGGATGCAGCGGCGTCCGCGAGCGCGGCCTGCTCGGGCCGGTCGAGCGCGTTCGCGATCAGCTGCCAGCTGCGCAGGTCGCGGCTTGTGTGGATCGGTATGCCCGGGAAGTACTCGAAGCTGGAGCACGCGACGAAGTAATCCTCGCCCACGCGGCAGACGCTGGGGTCGGGATGGAAGCCCGGGATCACCGGAAGAGCTGCGCGCGCAGCGCGGCGAAGTCGGCGGTGCCGTAGCGCTCGCGCAACTCGAACAGGGCGTGCGCTGCCTGTCCGTTGGTGAGACCGTTGGCGGTGTCGTTGTCGTCGCCCTTGACCTTGTTGACCGCGCCCGAGAACTCCGTCTGCTCGGGGTCGCTCAGCCAGTACGCCGTCATGACGCCTTCGCACTGGATGCCGGGTGCCACGTAGCCCAGCATCTCGTGCGGCGTCGAAAGCGCGTACTGCATGCCGTGCCCGGCGAGCTCGGCGATGTCGAACAGGCGCTCCTCGGGAACGCGAGCCGCGACATCCACCAGGTCGCCGGTGAACTCGAGCAGCTCGTTGTCGAGGTAGCTGCCGCCGGGGATGACATCGCACACCGCCCAGCCCGCCGACTTGAAGCCGGCGCGGCCGAGCAGCGAGCCGGCCGGCATCGGGACGTTCCACAGGTAGACCCAGGACGACAGGATCCGCGCAGCCTTCGCGGCGCCCTCGAGGTGACGCGGATCACCGGTCAGCGCGTGCAGCTTGATCAACGACCGCATCACGAACATCACGCCGACCGAGTCGGTCTTGACCGACTTGATGTGCGTCGTGTCGTTGAGGCCGCCCACGTACTCGACCGGGTCGACGTAGGTGGCGATGATGAAGTCGCCCGCGCGCGCTGCCGCGTCCAGGTACCTCGAATCGCCCGTGAGATCGCATAGCGCGGTGAGCACCCCGATCGGGAAGATCGTCCCGCTCTTGCGCTCGATGTCGCCGGCGCCGAACCACTGCGCGGGATGCAGGATCGGCGCGCCCTCGGCGTCGTAGGCACGATTCCAGGAACCGTCCTGTGCCTGGGTGCGGAGGAGGAAGTCGCCGAAGCGCCGCCCGGCCGCGAGCCACTCGGGATGCGTGTTCCCGGCCTCGCGCTCGATCCTGTAAGCGAGCAGGATCGGATACATCGATTCGCACATCGTGCGCGTGTAGTTGCCCTTCAGCTCGCGCAGCTCGCGGGCGATCGGCATCAGCGCCGCGGCTACCTGGCTCCCGAGGTACCGCTGCACCTGCGCGGCATCCGCTGGAGTACTGGAACGGCAGCAGGATGCCTGTGAACCAGTACGCGAAGTCCTGCGCATCCGTGTCATAGAGGCCGTGTGAGAAGCCGTTGTCGAGCTGGCATTCGCGGATGAAGAAGTCGATCACGCGCCGCGCTCGGGATATCCACAGCGGCACGCCCATGTCATGGCCGGACTGGATGCTGGTGTAGGCGAGCAGCGTCTGCGCGCCCGAGAAGCCGAACTCGAGCAGCGCGGCGTTGGTCCGGCCTGAACGGGGCGAGAAGTGGACGAGGTAGCCGGCCGGCTGCGCCGCGTTCTCCTTGGCAGTCCACTCGCGGTAGTACTGCTGGGTGAGCAGCGTGCGATGAGCGAGCGACTCCTCGAGCGAGAACGCGGTCGGCTCGGTGCGGGTCCCGAGCGCGTCCATCTGATGCCGCGTGATGTCCCAGATGGCCTCCGTCAGGTCCACGGCGCGCGCCGTGCGCAGGCGGTAGGAGACCTCGATCGCCTGCGCTTCCCGGTTGGGGAGGTAGGCGGCCCAGCCGTCGCCCGCCATGTTGAGGCAGAAGCTGTGCGCTTCGCTGAACGGATAGCTCGCGCGCAGTGTCACCTGCCTGCCGCCGGGCGCCGGCGCGAGGCCGAGTGACCCGATGTCCGTCGCCTGGACGAAGTGGCGCGCGCGCATGTCCTCGGCGCTCACCGCGGTGTCGTGCTCGGGCAGGTCCGCCCTGGTCAGCGCCGCGTACCGCCCGGCCCGCGGCAGGTAGGCCAGCACGGCGAGACTCGCCAGCCGGTCGTCGCGGAAATCCTGCGTATACGTGCCGAGATAGTCCTCGACGCCGTCGTGATCGGTGTCGTTGCGGTTGTACAGCGACCCCGGGATGAAGAACTGCCAGTCGTCATGCCCGCCGGAGTCCGGCGCGGCCGTGTCCACGCGCAGCTCGACGCGGACGCCCGGGCTCGAGCCCGCCCGCCGCACGACGGCGCGGCGATCCACCTGCACCGTGTCGTCGTCGACGACGCTCCAGCGGTCGACCAACTCGACGTGCGTGCCATCGGGCGCCTCGACCGAGGCGGTCGCGACCCAGGTCCCCTCGTCGACGGCCTCGTAGCCTGCGGCGCGCGGCTCATGCCCGAGGACGCAGACACGACAGGGCTCGACGAGCTCGAGCCATGCGGCGCCGTCGGACAGCACGCGCACGTCTGCCTCGCGAATCTCCAGCTGGATGGCCATCTAGCCCGCGTTGAGCTGCCGCGCGGCCGCGACGACGCCGCTGCGCTCGTAGAAGTCGACCGCGACCAGGTTCGGGACGCCGGCCGCGCTGATCCTCGCAGCGCCGCAGTCGCCGGCGCAGGAACGAGTTGGCGATCAGCTGGTTGCGGGTGACCGAAGGCGGGAACGGCGGGATCCAGTGGTTGACGAGCAGCAGCGGGCTGTCGGGGCCGCCGCGATAGCGCGCGCAGCTGAGCTGCGCGGGCGTCGTCGCGCCCAGTGGGGTGTCCTGCACGAAGTCGAATCCGTCCGCGTACCAGGGCCGCGCGCCACCTTCCTTCTCCGCGAGGATGACCAGCCGAGTGTCGGCGCGCACCAGCCGGCCGAGCGTCGGCAGCGGCGCGTCACGCTCGATCGTCGCGGCCTGTGAGAGCAAGCCGGTCCGCTCGAGCGAGCGCTGCAGCTCGGCCACCGGGATGTACGGCTCGACGAACAGGATCACGACCTCGCGGGCGTTCGCGCGCAGGAACCTGCGGACGATCTGGAGCTGCTCGTCGAGCGGCTCGGCGCCGAGCTCGCAGAGCGTATGGCAGAGGTAGGCACTGCGCTTGCCGGTCGGACGGCCCACGCCCGCGCGACCGACGAGCCGGTCCGCTGTGCGCAGCGCCGCCGGGCTGAGCTCCTGCGCGACCTTGTTGCGCGAGGAGCCCTCGCCCGCGAGATCGGTCCGGATGCGCCCGCTGGCGGGGTCGAGCGCGCCGTAGTGGATGTCGATCAGAAGTGCGCGGATCCCGTCGCGCAGTTGGCGCTCGATCCCGTGGCGCTGGTTGGCGAACAGCCAGCCGGGCTCGTCAGCGGCGGCATAGGAGTTGTGCGTGGCGGGGAACACGACCTCGTCGAGCCGCCGGGCGCAGAGCGCCGGCGTGCCGTTGCAGCCGTTCAGGGTGCTTGCGTCCTCGATCGGCGCCGCGCCGGGGGCCGGGAGCACCAGCAGCATGACCAGCAGCGTCGCCGCGAGCGCGGCGCCCACGGCGCCGGCCAGCACGAGCGGGCTCGCGTCCTGGCGCGGCGAGCTGGTACTCGCTTGCGTGCCGCCGCCGGGCAGCTGCGCGATGCCGATCAGCACGAGCAGCGTGCCGGCCGCGACGATCAGCACCCGGCCCAACAGCGCCGGCTCGAGCACGATCAGAGCGCCGAGCACGATCAGTGTGGCGGCGCGGGCCAGGCGCGCGGGCTGGCTCGTCGAGCCGAGTGCGCGACGCGCGCGCGGCCACGCTGCCGAAAGGCGGCGGGCGGGTGATCCCCTCGCTGCCAGCGCCGCGATCACGGCTCCACCGAGGGCCGCGACCAGCGCCGCAGTGAGCAGGTCGGAGAAGAGCGCCGTCCACACGGCGCGGACGGCTCGGCGCTCGCTCTCGCCGCCGAGGTCCGCGGCCTGGGCGGCGTGTGCGACCACGAGCCCGCCGAGCGCGGCCACGCCGGCGGCGAGCAGCAGTCCCGCCCCGGCCACCGCGATTCCCAGGGCCACGAGCGCTGCCCGGATCCGGCCCGCAAGCAGCGCACACCCGGTCGCCGACATCAGGGCGAGGATCAGCAGTGGCCAGCGCCATGCCGCCAGGTCGACCAGTGCGCGGGCTCCCGCCAGCTCGAAGTTGTGCGGGTCGACACGCACGACCGGCACCCGCAGGCCGGGTGGGACCCGCCGGGCGACCCTGGGAGCCGCCAGGCGCAGCGCCTCGAACAACAGGCCCTCGCCTACCGGCAGCGCGAACCTGAAGCTCGTCTCACCTCTGATCAGCGCGCGATGGCGCTCGCTGACCGCCCGCGTGAAGACGCGCCGAAATGTCGACGTGCCGGCCGCTGCCGCGAACGCGGGGACGATCAGCGGGCGCACGATGAGCGCGTCAGGGATGACGCTGTCGGTGAGTCCCCCGACCACCCGGTCGGCGAGCACCGTGCGAACGTCGGGGTCTTCGAGTGCGGCAGCAGCGCGATTGCTGAAGGCGCGCTCGTCGACGAGTGCCGGCGCGCGCGTACCAGGAGACGGCGGCAGCAGCGATCAGCAGCGCGGTCACCCCGACGAGCACGCCACCGGCGCGCCGGCGAGCGCCCACGCGGCGACCGAGCATGGCGCCCACATTATCCGGAGTCCGAGACTGCTCTGGCGTTCCGGTACTGTCGCAAGCGGCCGGAGCGTCTCTGAGATCGGAGTTGGATGAGTAACTTGATTGCGGTGGCCTATGAGGATCAGCAGACGGCTGAGCGCGTCCGCGAGGAGCTGTTCAAGCTCACGCGCGAGCACGTGATCACGCTCGAGGACGCGGTCGTCGTGACGCGTGACGACAAGGGCAAGGTCAAGCTTCATCAGGCGTCCAAGCCGGCGGCCGCCGGTGCTGCCGGCGGCGCTGTCTGGGGTGGGCTGATCGGGCTGTTGTTCCTTGCGCCTCTGCTCGGTATGGCGATCGGGGCGGCGTCCGGTGGCCTCGGCGGCGCGCTGGCCGACGTCGGCGTCGATGACTCGTTCATGAAGGGCCTTGGCGAGAAGCTGCCCCCCGACGGCGCGGCGCTGATCGTGCTCGTGCGCGAGAGCAGCCCCGACAAGGTGCTGCCGCGGATCAGCAGCTACGGCGGTGAGGTGATCCAGAGTTCGTTGAGCACGGAGGCCGAGGACCGCTTGCGCGCGGCGCTCGGCGAGGGCTCCGCGTCAGCTTCCAACTGACAGCTGACGGAGACGGTTGAGTGCGCCGGTGGGCGCGGCCCGGCGCCGTGTCGCTGCTGGCGCTCCTTCCCCTGGCGCTGCTGTGGCTGTTCGGGGTCGCTCGCGCGGCGGCGCCGTTCGGGCTCCTGGGCCTGCTGTTCGACCATCCGTGGAACTACGCGCTGGTGGCCGGAGCGGCCGCGGCTGCGTCCGTCGTCCTGATGGCGATCCGGCCCGTCGACAGGAGCGTCGGCCGGTTGATGACCGGCGGCCGCGAGCCGGATCAAGCCGAGCGCGAGCGGTTGGAGCGCCTGCTGGATGCGGTCGGGGCCCAGGCCGGGATCGACGCGGGCGGCTTCCACCTGCTCGTGCAAGACGACGACAGCCTCAACGCGGCTGCCGGGGGAGGACATGTGATCCTGGTCACGCGGGGCGCGCTGACGCTGCCCGACGACCAGCTTGCCGCGATCCTTGCCCACGAGGTCGGCCACCATCGGGATCTGCTCCCCGTGATGACCGCGCTGATGTGGTGGTCGCGCTTGCCCGCATTGCCGATCCGCTGGGCAGCGCGTGCCCTGCGCGCGCTCATCGCCCGCACGGTCGGGCGGCTGCGCTCACCGTTCGGCTGGCTCGCCATCCCGCTCGAGCTGGTGGTGATCCTCGTGCAGCTCAACCTGCTCTGGCTGGTGTACCTGGCGGACATCGTGGCCGCTTGGGTGAGTCGGATCGCCGAGTTCGCGGCCGATCGCCGCGCCGCCGACTGGGGTTTCGCCGTGCCGCTGGCGACGGCGCTGGGCGCGATCGCCGGCGACCATGGCCCGCACTCGCGACTTGACCGGCTGTTCGAGGACTATCCCCCGACCAGTGAGCGAGTGCAGCGGCTGCGCGCCTGGAACAGCGACCCGCCGTCGATCCCGGCCGCTCAGATCGGGTCGAACAGCAATGCGGTGACGACTGGCCGCGATTCGGGCGCCGGCTGGTCGTAGTTCGAATAGGGGCGATTGAGCAGATGCCCGCGGTGCACGAGCGTCGCCGACCCACCGCCGTCGAGGTTGATCGCCTCGCGGGCGCCGAAGGAGATGAGCAGCCGCGCGAGCTCGGCGAGATCGAGTCCGCCGTCGACGCCCGACCGGCGCCCGTCGCAGCACACCGCGAGCAGCTCGTCGTCGCCGACGCCGAAGGCGCAGCGCGGGTGGCGCTCAGCGGTGATGTCGGAGTCGAACTGCGACGCGCCGGCGGAGAAGCCTTCGCGGTCCTCGCCGTCGATCACCGACCGCCCGTCGCGCACCAGCAGCGGACCCGCGAGCACGAGGTCTCCCGCGAGCTCGGCGCCGAGCTCGCCGCGCGGCCCCAGCCGCACGGATCCGTCGATGTGCACGCACGCGCGCAGCGGTCCCCAGGGTTCCGCGATCGGCTCGTGGCTGATCGGCTCCCCGCCGACGCGGACCTCGCCGAGCGGCCTGAACGGGTCGCGCACGAAGAAGCCGGCGACGATCGCCTCCGGATGCCCCTCGGCCGCGCACCAGACGTCCAGCCGGGTCGGCTCTGGGAAGCACTTCACCGACACGCGCGTGCTGCTGAGTGGATGGCGGACGAGGTAGACCGTCGTCTCGGCGTCATCGCGCGTGCGCATCCGCAGCAGCTCGTAGGCGATCCCGTCGGGCATTGGGCGCAGGGTACGTGGGATAGCGTGACTTGGTCGTGATCGGCCGCATCCGGACCATCAGCGACGTCCTGTGGTCGACCAAGCGGCGCTTCGTGCGCGACCGGATGGCCGACGGCGCCGCCGGCCTGGCGTTCTACATCCTCTTCTCGCTGATCCCGACCCTGCTGATCTTCGGCGCCGTGATCAACATGCTCGGCGCCGATGCGGCGCACGAGCTCGCCGAGCTCGCAGGCGATGAAGGTGCATCGGCGTCGCTCGAGGGCGCACTCGAGGAAGTGCTCGACACCGCCGTGGAGAGCGCTCCCGAAGGCGCGGGCGCCGTCGGTGTGATCGGCGCCGGCACGCTGATCTACGGAGCCTCGCGAGCGATCACCGCGGCGGGGCGCGCGCTCGACGTGATCGCAGGCCGGTCGGTCATCGCGCGGCCATTGCTGCGGCGGGCCGAAGACATCGCCTGGACTGTCGTGCTGCTGGTGCTGATGCTGCTGATGCTCGGGCTGGTGTTCCTGACCGGCGGACTCTTCCGCCGCCTCGCGGACCTGGCCGGGTTCGGGCACGTCGGCACGGTCGCGTGGGACGTCCTGCACTGGCCCGCGGCGTTCCTGGTCGGGATGGTCGTGGTCGGGCTCGTGGTGTTCATCGCGCCGTCAGACCGTCCACGGACGTTTCGGCCATGGACGGCGGGAACGGTCTTCACCGTCGTCGTGTTCCTCTCCGCCTCCGCCGCCTACGGGGTCTACATCGCCAGCATCGGCCGGCACAACGCGACCTACGGGGCCTTCGCCGCAGCCGTGATCCTGATGCTGTGGGCGTGGATGGCCGGCATGTCGTTCCTCTTCGGTGCCGAGCTCGATGCCGAGCTCGACGCGCGGGCGAGCGAGCCGGAGCAGGTGCCTTAGGCAGGCGCTACGCGGTTCCCAGCGCCGCGTGCAGAGCCTCGCTGGTGGTCGCGAACGTCGCGCGCAGCTCGTCGACGGCGTTCGCGTCGTCGGCTTCGCCGTGCTCGATCGAGCCGGCGAGCGTCGCCATGAAGGTGGCGCCGATGTTCTGGCAGCTGCCCTTGAGCTTGTGTGCGGCGCGGCGCAGGGCCTCGTCGTCGCCGCCGGCGTGCGCGTCGCCGAGCTCGTCCAGCAGCGCGGGCGTGCTGTCGGCTGAACAGCGCGGCGAGCTGGCCGGCGATGTCGGCGTAGTCGACGCGCAGGGTTCGCAGGCGCGCCTCGTCGACGAGCGCCGCGCGTGGCTGCGGCGTGAGGTCCGAGGCCGAGCCAGCGGCCGAGCACGCGGTCGAGCTCGTCGGGGCGCAGCGGCTTGGAGAGGTAGTCGTCCATCCCCGCCTGCAGGCAGCGCTCGCGGTCGCCGGCCATCGCGTGGGCGGTCATCGCGATGATCGGCATGCGCTGCTCGCCGGTCTCGCTCGTCGCGGATCGCGGCGGTGGCGGCGTAGCCGTCGAGCTCGGGCATCTGGCAGTCCATGAAGACCGCGTCGTAGGCGCGGTCGCCGAGGCGCTCGAGCACCTCGCGGCCGTTCTCGGCGACGTCGGCGGCGACGTCGCGCTTGGCCAGCATGCCCTCGATCACGAGGCGGTTGACCGGGTTGTCGTCGGCGACGAGGACCCGCGCGTCGACGACCAGCGGGCCGGGACGGCGGCCGCGGCGGCCGGCTCGTGCACAGCGAGCCTGTGCTCGGCCGTGTCCCAGGCGGTGCGGTGACGGCGTCGGCGTCGGCGTCCATCGTCTCCGCGACGGCGGCGAGCAGCCGCTCGCGTCGGACGGGCTTGGTCGAGCGTGTTGAGGATGCCCGCCTCGCGCGCGGCGCCGCGATGGTCCCCGGAGGAGGTGAGCATGAGCAGGCGCGCCGCGCGGAGGTCGGGGTCAGCTGCCCGATCGCGCGGGCGAGCTCGATGCCGTTGAGGCCCGGCATGTGGAAGTCCGTGACGACGAGCTCGAACGGATCGCCGTCGCGGCAGGCGGCGTGCATGCAGGCGAGCGCGTCGTCGCCGAGGCGGCCTGCTGCACGCGGACGTCGCATCGCGAGCAGGTAGGCCTCGACGATCTGGCGGTTGGTGGCGTTGTCGTCGACCACGAGCGCGCGCAGGCCGTGCGGGAGCGAGCTGGCGCGCGCGCGGCGCGCGCTCGGCGGCGGGATCGAGCTCGAGGCGCGCCGTGAAGTGGAAGACGCTGCCGGCGCCCGGCTCGGAGCTGGCGCCCAGCTCGCCGCCCATCATGGTCACCAGCTGGCGGCAGATCGCGAGCCCCAGCCCGGTGCCGCCGTAGCGGCGCGTCGTCGAGCTGTCGGCCTGCGTGAAGGCCTCGAAGACGCGCTCGAGGCTCTCCGGCGCGATCCCGATGCCGGTGTCGGTGACCTCGAAGCGCACGTCCACCGCCGTCGCGGCCGTGGGGCTGCGCGCGGACGCGCACCGACACCTCGCCCTCGCTGGTGAACTTGACCGCGTTGGAGAGCAGGTTGGTGAGCACCTGGCGCAGGCGCCCGCGGTCGCCGCGGACGCTCGCCGGGACGTCGTCGTCGATCCAGGCGAGCAGCTCGAGGCCCTTGCCGTGCGCCTGCGGCGAGAGCATCTCGCAGGTGTCCTCGATCGCCTCGCGCAGGTCGAAGTCGTGGTGGTCGAGCTCGAGGCGGCCGGCCTCGATCTTCGAGAGGTCGAGGATGTCGCTGATCACGCCCAGCAGCGCCTCGCCGGAGCTCACCGCGGTGCTGCGCGTAGCCGCGCTGCTCGGGCGAGAGGTCGGTGCCGAGCAGCAGCTCGGTCATCCCGATCACGCCGTTGAGCGGCGTGCGGAGCTCGTGGCTCATGTTGGCCAGGAACTCCGACTTCGAGCGCGACGCCTCGACCGCGTCGGCCAGCGCGTGCTCGTACTCGGTCACGTCGGTCGACATGGCGGCGAGCGCGTACGCCTCCCCGGTCGCGTCGGTGAGCGGGAACTTCACGATCCGGTAGCTGCGCCGCACGCCCTTGAGCTCGACCTCGCGCTCGAACTCATAGACGGTGCCGATCGCGCAGCACCTCGGCGTCCGAGGCGCGCGCCGGCGTCAGCAGCTCCGCGCCGAACAGCTCGAGGTCCGTGCGGCCCAGGCTCTCCTCGGCGCTCTTGCCGGTGATCTCCAGCCACTGGCGGTTGACCAGGACGTAGCGGCCCTCGAGGTCCTTGACGCTGATGCTGACCGTCGCGTGCTCGAGGATCCCGTCCAGGCGATCGTTGGTCACGCGCAGCTCGCGTTCGCGCTCGGCCAGCGAGTCGGCCATGGTGTTGAACGCGCCCGCCGAGCTGCGCGATCTCGCCGCGCCCGGCGGCGGGCACGCGGATGTCCAGCTGCCCGCCGGCGAGCCGGCTCGCCGCGTCGGCGACGCGCGTGCACCGGGCGCAGCACCTGCCGGCGCAGGTAGCCGGCCAGCAGCAGGAGCAGCACGGCCGAGAGCGCGAGGCCCGCGGCGGCGAGCCGGGTCGCGCGGCGCGCGCTCGCCGCGGCGCGATCGCGGCGCGCGGCGGCCAGCGCCTCCTCGGCGCGCGTTGAAGCCCGCGAAGCGCCGCCGCAGCGCGTCCATCTTGGCCTTGCCGGCCGCGGTCGTCGTCGACCACGTCGGCCGCGCGTCATCGAGAGGCCGTTGGCGCGCACCGGCGCGGCGTAGGTGCGCATGTACGCGTCGATGGCGGCCGCCAGCTCGCGGGCGCGGGCGGCCTGCGCGGGCGACGCGGACGAGCTGCTGGAGCCGCGTCGAGCTCGGTCGGGCATCGAGTCGCGCGCCTGCGAGGTACGGGGCGAGGAAGGCCTCGTCGCGGGTGATCAGATAGCCGCGCAGCCCGGTCTCGAGATCGATCACGCGGCGCTCCAGCCCGCTGGACGCGGCCAGCACCTGCTCGGCGTGTCGCGCGCCCTCCGCGCTGCGATCCAGCGAGCCCACCCCGCGCAGCTGCATCGCGAACATCCCGCTGACGGCCAGCAGGACGACCGCGAATGCGCCTAGAATGGGACCGGTGAGCCCGCGCTGGGAGGCGCGCGCGGGCGACTGGCCGTGAGGGGACGGAGAACCGCATGGTCTCGCTGCGACCATCGGCCCCCCGACGCTAGACAGTTGAATCAGTGACACCCCGAGCCCTCACGTGCACGTCCTGATCGCCGACGACGAGCCGGGCACGCGGCTGCTGCTGGCCGCCGCCATCGGCCGGCTCGGGCACGAGTGCACGCAGGCCGACGACGGAGACGCACGCGCTGCAGCTCTTCTACGAGCTGGCGCCCGAGGTGGTGATCACCGACTGGGACATGCCCGGGCTCGACGGCACCGCGCTCGCACGCGCGATCCGCGCCGCGCCCGACATGCCCTACGCCTACGTGATCGTGCTCACCGGACGGGCCGACGAGGCCGCGGCGCGCGAGGCGATGCAGGCCGGCGCCGACGACCTCGTGATCAAGCCGCTGGACCCCGTCGAGCTCGAGCGCAAGCTGATCGCCGCCGAACGCATGACCGAGCTGCACCGCCAACTGCACGGCGACGCCCGCCAGGACGCGCTGACCGGCGTCGGCAACCGCCGCCGGCTCGCCGGAGGACCTCGACGGCGCTGAACGGGCGGGTCGCGCGCTACGGCCACGTCTACTGCGTCGCGCTGTTCGACATCGACCACTTCAAGGCGCTCAACGACAGCGCCGGCCACCGCGCCGGCGACGACGTGCTGCGCGCCGTCGCCCGCGCGCTCAGCGACGCGATCCGCAGCGGCGACACCATGTACCGCTACGGCGGCGAGGAGTTCCTCGTCCTCCTGGCCGAGCAGTCGCTCGACGGCGCCGCACGCGCCGCTGAGCGCCTGCGCGCGGCCGTCGAGGCGCTCGGCCTCCCGCACCCCGACGGCGGCGCCGTCACGGTCAGCGCCGGCGTGGCAGGCCCCGGGAGCAGCTCCTCGTGCTCGTCCGAGGAGCTGATCGAGCTGGCCGACCAGGCGCTCTACCGCGCCAAGGAGCTCGGCCGCAACCGCGTCGAGATCGCCGCCGCGGCGGGCGCCGCGACGTAGCTGCTTCGAGCGGTCATCGTTCGAGCGGCTGGTCGGACAACAGCACAACGTCTGACGGGAAGGTCCTCGCGCCGACCAATCGCATCCGGACCGGCAACTCGCCGGCGTGGAACGCCCTGATCCCGTCGCCCCAGACGACGGGATGCACCCAGAGCCTGACCTCGTCCACGAGGCCGCGACGCGCGAGGTCGTTCGCGAGCTCGCCGCAGCCGTAGACGATCAGCTGACCCGGGATCTCCGCCTTCAGCGCCGCCACGGCGTCGGCGGCGTCGGCGTCGGCGTCGAGCAGTCGCGCGTTCCAGGTCAACGGCTCCCGCAGCGTTCGCGAGGCGACGTGCTTCGGCATCGGGTTGATGAGCGCGGCGTACGGTCCGTCCGCGGACGGCCAGAACTCGGACAGGAACTCGTACGTCTCGCGGCCGAGGACGAGCGCGTCGGCGGCGCGGAGTTGCTCGAGCCCGTGCTGTCCCGACTCGTCGTCGGCGTCGAACCAGCCCTCGAGCTGGTCCATCACGCCGTCCACCGTCACTTGCGCTGACACGATCAGCCGGCCCATCAGTCCCTTCCTTTCTCTTGAATGATGCGGCGGTTCAGGCGCGCGCCGGGAGGCCGCGCACCTCGGAGAGGGCGACGGGGATCACCGCCGTGGGCATGTCCGCGCTCGGGTTGCCGTCGGCGTCGGCGAAGCCGTCCTCGAGTGTTCCGACGTGCTTGTGCACCGCGGCGAAGCTGATCGGATAGCGGCGGCCCGATCAGATACCGAGTGCAAATCGTGCAGCACCACGGAGCGGCGCGTGGGATCGGCCAGCGCATGAAAGAGCGCGTCTGCCCGGTCTCGGCCATACCTACAACCATTGGGTTGTACATTAGCAACGTAGACCGGCCGACCGCAGCCAGCCGTCGACGGTCGCATGCGCGGGTTCCCACGAGTCCCAAGCGGCCTGCGCCCATCGGTAGGCAGCAGCGCGAGCGGCGCTCGCGTCGCCGGTGCGCGGCACGTCGAGATGGGTCAGGACCGCGGCGCCGGCCGGAGGCGCATCGAGGCGGTGAAAGGCTGGACGCGCCACCATCCTGAGGTGGAGGCTGGTGCCGAGTGCGGGGTCGATCCCGTCCTCCAGGAACAACGCAAGCGTCATCAGGTGGATGCCGACCGACCGGACAGCTCGCGGGTCGTCGCTGCCGGGATGCTGCACGGCGTAGGCGTCTACGACCAGCTGGTGAAAGCGCATCCGCGCCGGCGACGCGTAGTCCGCGGCCAGCAACTCGCCGTAACTGGACCAGCACGCCGGCGATGCCGTCATGTATGGATGCGTCGGCGCGTCTTCGGGCGGAAGGTCGAGTCCACAGCCGGGACAGCGCACCAGCAAGCCTCGCTCCGCATCTCGCGACTTTACGCACTAGGCGGGCGCGGGCCCCGTCAGTGAGCGGGGCCTCGGGAGGCGGGGTCGCGACGATGGACCCGGTCACCGCCGCCGAGCACCTGGCCGCGGACTGACGCACCGAGCGGTCGAGCCTCAGCCGCGGAGCGCCGACGCGAAGATCCCGGGCAGCCGGCCCCATCCGGGCTGCGCGGTGAACTCGACGAGCCGGCGTCCGGTCGTCGCGGCCGTGCGGTTGGTGACGAACCACGGCGGCTTGGGCGACAGCGCCAGCTCACCGTTGACGACCGACCGCGGCGCCGGCCGGAACGGGCCGCGCACGACCGTCGCGCTCGGGAGCCTCCAGCAGCAACGCGTTGTGCACGACGCCCGACGCCGCTCTGGATGTCGGTCGGCGTGTGGCCGGGGAAGCCCCCCAGCTCGCGCGCGGCGTCAGGTAGCCCACGCCGGTCCAGGCGTTGATCGCGACGGTCCCGTAGCGCAGCGTCGGCGACCGCCTGCTCGAACCCCGCTCCGAGCCCTGCGCGCGTCGCGGGATGCGATGATGAGGTTGCGCTCCCAGAGTGCCCATGAGCTTCTCGTTGGCCGCGTCGACCGCAGTGCGCAGGAACGTCTCGCCGTGTCCCGGCAAGCTCGGCGATGCCGAGCACCGGGGCGAAGTACTCCTCGCTGGAGCGCCGGCTCGTCGGCGTCGCGCAGGTCGAGGCCGCTGATGATCAGGCGCGGGCCGACGTCCTCCGCGCCCGGATACGAGGAGCGGGCGCCGGCCATCGCGCGTCGCGCACCCGGGGTAGTACGCCGGGCGCGCCGGGCGCTCCGCGAAACGCGGCGCGCAAGCGCGGCGAGGAAGTCGTCCTTCTGCTCCCAGTCCGAGCTGACGATGAGGATCTGCGAAGCGACGCAGTTGAAGCCGCCGTTGTGCAGCCTCTGGGTGGCGACGTGCTCCGCCTGGAAGCGGAGGTCCGCGTCCGATCCACTGCCGGGGACGACGATCGTCGGTGAGACCGCCGCCGAGCTCGCTGGTCACCGGCTTGTCGAGGATCGCTCGGCCCGCCGCCTGGTTCGCCGCGCCCTCGTCGCCGACGCCGAACACGATCGCGTCGTGGGTCGCCGCCGCGCCCGTCATGTGCACCGCCGACGTGCGCGGATCGTCGATCAGCCGGCCGCCCTCTTCGACGCCGCCGGTGACGATCCTCAGGCAGCTCGGCGGTCGACGAGCGGCGCCAGCGCGCGCTCGAACACCGGCTGCAGCGGATCGGTGAGCGGGTTGAGCTTGAGGACGGAAACGCGGTTGTCGCGCGAACAGCTGGTAGATCGAGTCCAGCGGCCCGATCGAGATGATGTTGCCGGCGCCGAGGACCACCGCGATCCCCTGGGTCCGGGCGGGCTCGCGCTGCCCCAGGCCGGCGCGCCGGCGGACGGTCTCCGCATCGACGCCGGGCGGCATCCACACGTCGGCCTCGAAGCCGCTGAACAGCAGTCGGTCGAACACGGTGTGCGGCAGCACGCGCACCGCGACGCGGTCGCCCGGCGCCTGCGCGGATCGAGAACCCGTCGACCGGGCTGCCGCCGCGCTCGAGCGCGGTCAGGCGTGTCGCGCAGCGCGGCGGCCGCGCCGACCACCGGGTACGGGCCGCTGATCCACTCCTCGCCGCGGAGCGGCGAGCCGGGCGGCAGCTGCTTGATCGCGGCGGCCGTCTCGACCCAGGCCCCGGCGTGCTCGGCGACGCTCGCCTGCAGCTCGCTCAGCAGCTCGATGCCGCGCCGGACAGTGGCGACCGCGGCCCACGCGCGCTCGCCCTGCTGCAGCTCGTCCAGCACCGTCGGTGCCCGGCCATTGTCTGTGTTCATCGCGCCGCGTCCTCAGGCGGCTTGATCTCGCGCTTGAGGATCTTGCCGGTCGGGGCCCTTGGGTAGCTCTTCGACCAGCCAGACGCGGCGCGGGTACTTGTAGGCGGCGACACGCTGCTTGACGAAGTTCCCGCAGCTCGTCCGGTTCGGCGGTCTCGCCCGGCTTGAGCGCCACCGCGGCGCCGACCTCCTCGCCGAGCTCGTCGTCCGGGACGCCGAGCACAGCTGCCTCGACGCACGGCCGGGTGCTCGTACAGCACCTCCTCGATCTCGCGCGGGTAGATGTTGAAGCCGCCGCGGATCACCGATGCTCCTTCTTGCGGTCGACGATGAAGTAGAAGCCGTCCTCGTCCCGGCGGGCCATGTCGCCGGTCTTGAACCAGCCGTCGGAGTCGATCGCCTCGGCCGTCGCGTCGGGCGCGCCGCCAGTAGCCCTTCATCACGTTGTGGCCGCGGATGACGATCTCGCCGACGTCGCCCTCGGGCGTCTCGTCGCCCTCGTCGTCGACGAGCCGCATCTCGACGCCGTCGACCGGGAGACCGATCGAGCCGGGCTTGCGCTCCTGGTCGCGACGGTTGAAGGACGCGACCGGCGACGTCTCCGACAGGCCGTAGCCCTCGAGGATCGCGCAGCCGAACTTCTCCTCGAACGCGCGCATGATCTCGACCGGCATCGCGGCACCGCCGGAGACGCACACTTCCAGGCGCGACGTGTCGGTCGAGTCGGCGCGCTCGTCGTGCAGCATCGCGGTGTACATCGTCGGCACCCCCTCGAAGAGCGTGACGCCGTCGCGCTCGATGATCTCCAGCGCCTTGCCGCCGTCGAAGCGCGGGATCAACGTCAGCCGGCCACCCACGGCGATCGTCGTGTTGAGCGCGCACGTCTGCCCGAAGGAGTGGAAGAACGGCAGAGCGCCGAGCGTGACCGTCGAGTCGGCGCCGCCGAACAGCCCGATGCTGACCTCGACGTTGCTCAGCAGATTGCCGTGCGTGAGCTCGGCGCCCTTGGGCGTGCCGGTCGTGCCCGAGGTGTACAGGACGACCGCCGTGTCCTGCGCGTCCCGATCCGCAACCTCGGAGACCGGCTCGCAGCCTTCGAGGAGGCCCTCGAACGCTCCCGGCTCGACGAGCACGCATTCGGCGCCGCTCTGCTCGCTCCGGCTTGCGCGGCGTCCGCGAACTGATGCCACGCCAGCAGCACCTTTGCCTCGGAGTCGTCCAGATGGAAGGCGACCTCGCGCTCCTTGAGCAACGGGTTCCATCGGCACGATCGCGGCTCCGAGGCGCAGCGCCCCGTAGTAACAAGACCGGGAAGTACGGGACGTTGGGCAGCATGATCGCGACCCGGTCGCCCGCCTCCACGCCCTTCGCGCGCAGCAGACCGGCGGCGCGCGACGCCGCCTCGTCCAGCGCCGCGTACGTCAGCTCTGTGTCGTCGACCTTGATCGCCACGCGCTCGGCGTGAGCGTCGGCGCTGCGGGTCAACAGTTCGACGAGATTGGGCAATCTGGGTCTCCTACTCTGGGCGCATCAGGGACTCGGCCACGCCACAAGCTAGTCCGCGACGCGCAAGACCGTACGCGGTAGGCGCCGCTGCTGCCGGCTGGAACGCGCAGCTCGTGCTCGCCGGCGGGCTGCGCATCTAACGTCGGACGCGCGCGGCAGCGGACGACCGCTGCTCCTGATCACCGGCATCGGGGCGCACGTCGAGCATGTGGTCGCCGCTCGTCGGCCTGCTCGGCGATCGCGAGCTCATCGCGGTCGATCCGCCGGGCGCCGGCCGCTCGCAGTCGCCGCGGCTGCCGTTGCGCATGAGCGGCCTGGCCGCCGTGATCGAGGAGCTGCTCGAGCGTGCTCGGGCTGGCGCGCGTCGACGTGCTCGGCTACTCGTCGGGGCGGCGCGCTGGCGCAGAGCTCGCTCGCCGAGCGCCGGGTCGCGTCCGCCGGCTCGTGCTCTGCGCGACCGCGCCCGGCCTCGGCGGAACGCCGCCGCGCCCGCTCGCCGCGCTGATGCTCGCGCACCCCCGCGCGCTACTACCGCCCGCGGCTGCTCGAGCTGACCGTTCCGTACATCGCAGGCGGCCGCACCGCCCGCGACCGCGGAGCGCTCGCGGCGCAGGGCGCGGCACGCCTGAAGCGCTCGCCGTCGGTGTGGGGCTACGCGTCGCAGCTGTACGCCGTCGGCCGGGTGGACGAGCCTGCCGTGGGTGCATCAGCTGGAGCAGCCGACACTCGTCGTCGCCGGCGAAGGCGGACCCCAGCGTGCCGGCTGCGCAACGGCCGCCTGCTGGCGCGCCGGATCACCGAACGCGCGGCTGCACGTCGTCCCCGGGGGCGGACACCTCTTCCTGCTCGATCGAGCCCGAGAGCGTCGCAGGGACGATCGTGGACTTCCTCGACGCGGAGAGCTCAGTCCCGTCGCGCTACGGTCGCTGCAGCGGAACAGCGACGGGGGTGATGAGGTAGCGACGACGACTGCGCGGAGCCGGAGCCGCGGCAGAGGGAACGGCCGACGCGGCTCACGCGGCGCTCGACGTCATGCTCACCGACGCCGCCGTCGGCGGTCCGGTGCGCTCGCTGCGACCGGCGTCGCGGCCAGGCTGGCAGCAGGGCTGGCGCGACACCCACGGAGAACGGCGCGGCGGCTGGGCGGGTTCGGCGCCGACCTCGCGCTCGTGGCCGCCGGACGGTCAGAGCGCGCGCCGGCCAAGCGCGACAGGCGCTTCGCCGACCCTGCGCTGGGAGTCCAGCTGGCTGTTCCGGCGGCTGCTGCAGGCGCATCTCGCGGTCGGCGACGCGGCGAACGGCCTCGTCTCCGATGCGGAGCTCGGCTGGCGGCACGAGCAGCAGGCCCGACTTCGTCGCCGAGAACGTCGTCGACGCCCTGGCGCCGAGCAACTTCCCGTGGTCGAACCCGGCGGTGATCAAGGCGGTCGTCGACCAGGGCGGAGTCAACCTCGCCAAGGGCCTGCGCAACTTCCTCAGCGATTTCCCGCGCCTGCCCGCCACCGTCGACACCAGCGGGTTCGCCGTCGGGGAGAACCTCGCAGTCACGCCGGGTTCCGTGGTGCTCCGCACCGAGGTGTTCGAGCTGATCCACTACGCGCCGCAGACGGCGCAGGTGCGCGAGGTGCCGCTGCTGTTCGCGCCGCCGACGATCAACAAGTACTACGTGCTCGATCTCGCGCCCGGGCGCAGCATGATCGAGTGGCTCGTGCGCCAGGGCGTGCAGGTCTTCGCGATGTCGTGGCGCAACCCGGGTGCCGAGCAGGGCCATTTCGACTTCGACACCTACGCCGAAGCGATCCTCGAGGCACGCGACGCCGTGGCGACGATCACGCGCCAGCCTTCGGTCCATCTCAACGGCGCCTGCTCGGGCGGCATCCTCGCCGCCGGCGTGCTCGGCCACCTCGCCGAGCAGGGGCGGCTCGGCGAGATCGCCAGCCTGTCCTTGCTCGTGTGCGCGCTCGACAACGAGCGGGCCGGCACGGCGGCCGCGCTGAGCGGGCGCGAGGTGGCTGCCGCGGCCGTCGCCGATTCGGCACGGCGCGGCTATCTCGACGGACAGGCGCTGGCCGGCGTCTTCACCTGGCTGCGGCCCAACGACCTGGTCTGGAACTACGTCGTCAACAACTACCTGCTCGGCAAGCAGCCACCGGCCTTCGACGTCCTCTACTGGAACCAGGACACCGTGCGCCTCTCCGCCGGCCTGCACCGTGACTTCATCCACCTGTCGCTGGAGAACCTCATCACGCGACCCGGTGAGCTGGACGTCCTCGGCAGCCCGGTCGACCTCTCCAGCGTCACCGTCGACAGCTACATCGTCGCTGGGCTGACGGACCACATCATCCCGTGGGAGAACGCTTACCAGAGCACGCAGCTGCTCGGTGGACGGCCGCGCTTCGTGCTCTCCACGAGCGGCCATATCCAAGCGCTCGTCAACCCTCCGTCGAAGCGAGAGCCGCTCGAGCTACCGGCTGGCCGAGCAGTACCCCGCGTCTCCACGAGGACTGGGAACGGCAAGCGGTGACGAAGCCGGGCAGCTGGTCGGTCGACTACGGCGAGTGGCTCGCGCCGCGCTCCGGCGAGCTCAAGCCCGCTCCCAAGCGCCTCGGCGGCGGCCGCTACAAGGCCCAGGCCAAGGCGCCCGGCAGCTACGTGCACGCATCCTGAAAGGAACGACCATGGGAACCGCCGCTCTCCCTTACGCGCACCTCGGTGACGCGCTGGCCACCGACTACTTCCAGGTGCGCGAGCAGTTCAGCGAGGAGCAATGGGAGCACTTCATCGCGACCCGGCGGTTCGTCGACCGCGAGGTGCTGCCGTCGATCAACCAGTACTGGGAGGCGGCCGAGCTGCCGTGGCCGCTGATGCGCCGGCTGGCAGAGCTCGGGCTGCTGGGCGAGGACATCCAGGGCTATGGCTGTCCCGGGATGAGCCCGCTCGCGCGCGGCCTGGTCAGCATGGAGCTGCACCGCGGCGACGGCAGCCTCGGCACGTTCCTCGGCGTGCAATCCGGGCTGGCGATGAAGTCGATCGACCTGCTCGGCTCCGAGGCCCAGAAGGAGCGCTGGCTGCCGGCACTGGCGCAGCTCGACGCGATCGGCGCGTTCGCCCTCACCGAGCCCGACCACGGTTCGGACTCCGTCGCGCTCGAGACGAGCGCACGCCGCGACGGCGACGGCTGGGTGCTGGACGGCGCCAAGCGCTGGATCGGCAACGGCTCGATCGCCGACGTGGTCGTCGTGTGGGCGCGCTCGGACGAGGACGGTCAGGTCAAAGGCTTCCTGGTCGAGAAGGAGATGCCCGGTTTCGAGGCCACCACGATGGAGGGCAAGGGCGCGTCGCGGGCGATCTGGCAGGCCGACATCCGGCTCGCCGGCGTGCACGTGCCCGACGCGTCGCGGCTGCCGCACGCCGAGCGCTTCAAGGACACGGCGCGCGTGCTGATCAGCACTCGTACGACCTGCGCCTGGGCCGCGCTGGGCCACGCGGTCGCGGATACGATGCCGCGCTGAGCTACAGCAAGCAGCGCCGGCAGTTCGGCAAGCCGCTGTGCGCGTTCCAGATCATCCAGGACCGACTCGTCAGGATGCTGGCCGAGGTCACCGGCATGCAGCTGTACTGCATGCAGCTCGCCCGCCTCGAGGAGGCCGGCCGGCTGACCGACACGATCGCAGGCCTGGCCAAGCTCAACAACACCCGCAAGGCACGCCAGGTGATCGCCGAGGCGCGCGACATGCTGGGGGGTAACGGCGTGCTGCTCGAGAACCACGTCATCCGCCACATGGGCGACATCGAGGTGATCCACACCTACGAAGGCACCGAGACGATGCAGACGCTGATCGTCGGGCGCGACATCACCGGTGTCGCCGCGTTCGCGTGATCAGCGCGCGATGATGCCGCGGGTGGCGCAGATCTACGTCACCGGGCATCGCAATCCGGACCTGGACTCGATCGCGTCGGCGATCGGGTACGCCGAGCTCAAGCGGCGACTGGACCCCAATAACGACTACGTGCCGGTTCGTCTCGGCGAGCCGAACGCCCAGACCCGCTGGGTGCTCGAGCGCAGCGGTGCGCCGGAGCCCGAGCTGCTGCCCCACGTCCTGCTGCGGGTCAGCGACGCGATGCGCGACCGCGTCCGGCTGGCCGGCGACGGCGAGGCGGTGCGGGAGGTCGGTCTGCTGATGGCCCGCGACGAGGTCGATCTCGTCCCGGTCGTCGACGACGACGGGGTTCTGGCCGGGGTCGTGACCGAACGCGCGCTCGCGCGACGGTACGTCCGTGAATCCCGCGAGGCGTCGCGGCTCGACGCGCCGACGACCGTCGGGGCGATCGCCGGCGTGCTCGAGGGCCGGCAACTCGTCGGCGAGCCGGAGCGGGAGGCGACCGGGCGGGTCTGGGTGCTGGCGATGGCGACCGCGTCGCTCCCGATCGGCTTCAGGGCAGGCGACGTCGTCGTCGTCGGCGACCGGCCCGATGCCCAGCGAATCGCGATCGAGGTCGGCGTCGCGTTGCTGGTGACCAGCAACGGAACGACGCCCCCAGAGGATGTGCTCGCGCTCGCGCGAGCGCACGACGTGGCCGTGGTGGCGTCCCCGCTCGACAGCTACGTGACAAGCCGGATGATCACGCTCTCGGCGCCGTGCCGCGCGCTGATGGACACCGACCCGCTGGTCGTTCGCCCTGACGATCTGCTGGCGGACATCGCCGAGACGGTCAAGGACGTCGACTACCGCGCCGCCGTCGTCGTGGACGGAGGACGGCGCCCGATCGGCCTGGTCACCCGCTCCGACCTCGTCAACCCGCAGCCGCGACGCGTGCTGCTGGTAGACCACGCCGAGCAGGCGCAGAGCGTCGTCGGCGTCGAGCACGCCGAGATCGTCGAGATCCTCGACCACCACCACGTCGGCTCGATCGAGACGCGCATCCCGGTCCGCGCCACGTTCGACCCTGTCGGCTCGACCGCCACGCTCGTGATCGAGCGGTTCCGGCAGAGCGGGATGGAGCCCAGCCACGCCGTCGCCACGCTGCTGCTCGGTGCGGTCCTGTCCGACACGGTGATCCTCAACTCGCCGACCACGACCGACCGCGATCGCGCCGTGATCGCCTACCTCGAGCAGGTTCTCGCGATCGACGCGACGGCGTTCGGGCGCGAGATGTTCGAGCGCACCTCCGACCTCACCAGCGTCCCGGCCGACGAGATCATCACGCGCGACATGAAGGAGTACGAGGCCGGCGGGAGAACGCTCCGCATCGCTCAGGTCGAGACGGTCGGGCGAGCGTTGACCGAGCGCCGCGACGAGCTGTTGCAGGCCCTTGACGCGGTTCGCGAGCGCCAAGGTGACGCGCTCGCCGCGCTGATGGTGACCGACATCCTGGCCAACGCCACCGAGCTGTACGTCTCAGGCGATCGCGCCTTGGCGGGACGCGCGTTCGGCGCACCCGCCGACGATGGCGTGATCGAGCTGCCCGGGGTCATGAGCCGCAAGAAGCAGGTCGCACCGCCGCTGCTTGCGGCGGTATCGGGCGCCGGCTGAGCCCGCTCTACCCGCGCTGGCGGAGGACGAGAAAGTACGCGTACACGACGCCGGCGTAGGCGAGCGCGTTGTAGAAGAAGTGCAGGATCGTGTCGGAAAGCCCGAGCGCGACGTCGCCGATGCCCGGGCAGGGACAGCCGCTGTTGGCTATCACGTGGGAGATGATCACGCCGTGCTCGACGATGTGCCAGGTCTCCATCCACACGCTGGCGACGATGAAGAACCAGAACGCCCAGGTCGGGATGACGGTGGGGGTGATCCGCCACAGCGGCAGGATCAGGGCGTAGAGCGCGAGTAGGTAGAACGTGTTGTAGCCGAGGTGGAGCCACTCTTCCGTGCCGTTGAACTGCAGCACGTAGCCGAGCAGGCCAAGCGCGTTCTCCTCGGCCACGCCGAACACGAACACCTGGAACAGCTGGATCACGTGCTCGATGACGTGACCGCCCTGGATCGCGACGACCGCGGTCATGAACCAGAACGCGCGCGGGCTGAGCGATGCGCGCCGCCCCGTGGCGGGTGCCACGGGAACGGCGGGACCACGGAGGGTCAGAGCGCGCATCGCTTGCCCTTGTGACCTTGCGTCCGCGGCGCGGCTACAGCGGATCGCAGTGGGCCGTCACCGTCGGGAAGTCGAGCGGGTCGCCGAACGCATCGATCGGGCGCAGGCGGAAGAGGTCGAACGTCTCCGAGAGATCGGTCGTGAGCTTGGCGAGGAAGCCGTTGCTCAACGTCGCCGGTCCCGTGCCCTGGAGCATGAAGACGTCGATCATGATCCCCTTGTAGACCTTCGGACGGCGCCTGGTGTTCGTGACGATGGACTGGTTGCTGTAGACGAACGTGTACTGGTTGCCGGCCTGGTCGGTCGCCGTCCCGGGAGCCAGCTCCGTCTCGGTCACGGTGCTTACACCGTGCCGCTTGGTCGTCCAGGTGGTCTCCGTCAACGTTCCCGCGCCCGTGATCGTCGTGTCCGGCGGGAGCTCGGAGCAGTCCGCAGACTTGATCTCGAAGGTCACCGGCTTGGACTTGATCGTTCGCTCCGTTCGTTTCGCTTGCGCGATTCCGGGGAGCAACAGCACGACGGCGGCAACAGCGGCTGGGACGAGTCGCTTCAACTCGAACACCCCTTCGGTCGAGGACCGGCGGCACACTAGATTCGGGGCGCTGTCCGCGCATCGGGTGTTTCCCTACGTCTCACAGATCGATGTGGGAGTGTTCGCGAGTGTCGACAACCGTGATCGGCCGCAGCGTCGAACTCGAGGCGATCCTCAGCCTCTGCGAGTCCCGGCAGCGCGGGTCCCCGATGCTCGTGTTCGAGGGCGAGCCTGGCATCGGCAAGACCACCCTCTTGCGCGCGGGCGCCGAGATGGCAGAGCGCACCGGCGCCCGGGTCCTCAGTTGCGTCGCGTCCAGTTCGGAGACGCGCTTGTCCTATGCCGCCCTCGCCGACCTGCTGGCCGGCGTCGACCAGGACGTCGTGGAATCGCTGCCGAGCCCCCAGCGACACGCGATCCGCAGTGTCCTCCTGCATGCCGAGCCCACCCAGGGCGAGATCGATCCCCGGGCTGTCGCGGTCGCGATGCATTCGATCGTCGCCGCGCTCGCGAGCGGTCGCGTCGTCATCGTCATCGATGACCTCCAATGGCTGGACCGGCCCACTGCCCGCGCGATCGCGTTCGTCGCACGCCGGCTCCCCGCGAAGTCGGCCGTGATCGCGTCACGGAGGTTGGCCCCGCACTCGGCCGTGCCGGAGAGCGCCGAGGTCCTTCGCCTGGGTCCCCTCGACGACGGTGAAGTTCAGCAGTTGCTGGTGGCATGCGCGCCGCAGCTCGACCGGCGAGCGCGCCTGCAGATTCAAGCGACCTCGGGAGGAAATCCATTCTGCGCCCTCGAGCTCGCACGCGCCGCGCCCGCAGACCGCCGAGGTCCGTGGCCCGCGTCGCTGCCGGCTAGCCTCGAGTCGATCGTGGATGCGCGATTCGCCGGGCTCGGCGCCGACGTCGAGCGGGCGCTGCTGGCCGTCGCTGTTCTGGCCCATCCGACGTTGGAGTTGCTCGAACGCCTGCTCGGACCAGAGGCGTGGCGTCATCTCGACGCTGCTGAGGACCGTGACCTGATCGTATTCGACGGTCCCCGGGTGCGGTTCGTCCACCCGCTGCTCGCACACGGTGTCTATCACCGTGCAGCTCGCTCGGACCGACGCGAGATGCACCGGCGCGTGAGCGCGGTCGTCGACGATCTAGAAGAGCGGGCTCGCCACCTTGCCGCCGCGGCCCGCCCGCGCGAGGCGGTGCCGGCGCTGGACGTTGCCGCGCGGCATGTGCGAGCACGAGGCGCACCGGAGACAGCGGCTGAGCTGCTTGAGCTGGCCCTTGAGCTCGGCGGCGGCGACGAGCTGCGCGTGCGAGCAGCCGAGCACCACCTCGATGCCGGTGACCCGCCGCGGGCTCGTGCGACGCTCGAGGAGGCGGTTCGTGCGCTCCCCGCGGGCCCGGCACGCGCACGGGCGCTGCTGCTGCTCGGCGAGGTGCGGTACAAGAGCGACAGCTTCTCCGCCTCCCGCGCGGTCCTCGAGGATGCAAGAGATGAGATCGGGGACCGCGAGCCCGATCGCGTGATGCTGGAGCTCCGGCTCGCGTACGTACTGTTCAACCTCGGGCTGGGCTCCCCCGCGGCAGAGCTGACCAGCGCGGCATTGGCTCACGCGAGAGCCCTGGAGGAGCCCGCGTTGCTCGCGCAGGCGCTCGCGGTCTCCGTGATGCTCGACTTCAATCTCGGTCGCGGGTTGGACGTTGCGCGGCTCGCCGAGGCACTCCAGCTCGAGGATCAGGACCAGCGCACGGCCAACGAGCTGCAGCCGTCGCTCATCGCCGCTTTCCTCTTTATCTGGACTGGCCGCTTCAACGAAGCGAGCGCGCTGCTCGACGCGATGACCGCCCGCTCCCAAGCTCGCGGCGAGAGCCACAGCCTGGTCTGGATGCAAGGCTACCTTCGGGTCTGGCACCAATGCTGGACGGGAGACCTCGAGGGCGCAAACCGGACCGTCGCCGAGGGGTTCGCGCGCCTGCTCGAGCTCGACACACAGGTCGGGAGGGCGCTCGCCCTGACCGCGCGGGCACAAGTCGACGCCGACGCCGGACATGCCGCGAGGGCCCGCAGCGCGTGCCAGGAGGCGATCGAGCTGAATCAACGGATCGGCTGGGCCCCGCTGCAGATTCGCTCTGAAGCGACGATCGGCTACGTGGACCTCGTCGCGGGCGATTCGGCTGCCGCAGCGGATCGGCTCGCACCGCTCGCCCTGGGCGCAATCGCCGCGGGACAACAAGAGCCGGCGGCCGGAGGAATGCTGCTGGCCGGCGACGCCGCCGAGGCCTTGATCGCGGATGGGCGCACGTCGGAGGCGGAGTTCGTCGTGGACTGGCTGGAGACGCGCGGAGAAGCGCTCGATCGTACGTGGGCGATCGCCGTCGGCGCGCGTTGCCGCGGCCTGCTCCGCTCGGCAAGCGGAGACCTTGCAGGTGCTGAGGAAGCCGCAGAGCGCGCGTTGGAGGTCCACGAGCGGCTGCCGATGCCGATCGAACGAGGGCGCACCCTGCTGGCGCTCGGGCGCATCCGCCGACGGCGCAGGCGACGCCGGGCGGCCAAGGCTGCGCTGGACGAGGCGCTGGCGATCTTCGAGCAGGTCGGCAGCCCGCCGTGGGTCGAGCAGGCTTCGGCCGAGCTGGCCTGCCTGGGCCTGGAACCCGGCTCCGGCGAACACTTGACTCCCTCGGAGGAGCGGGTGGCGCGACTCGCTGCCTCCGGTCTCACGAACGCCGCTGTGGCCGCGATGCTGCTCGTGAGCCCGAAGACCGTCGAGGCGCAGCTCGCTCGCGCTTACCGCAAGCTGGGCATCCACTCGCGAGCGGAGCTCGGTGCACGGATGGCCGGGCCGGAAAGCTGAGCCCGCGGACCACTGGTGCGCCAGCGATGGAGCTAGGGGGACTCGAACCCCCGACCTCCTGGGTGCGATCCAGGCGCTCTCCCAACTGAGCTATAGCCCCGCTGTCGCGGTACCGACGCAGGAGACCGGCCCGCGACGGCGGATTGTAGCCTGGTGACGCTCGCGCCGGCGGCGCGTAGGCTGGCCCCGTCAGGGACGCACGTGAGCTTTCGCAACCGCCTCACCTTCTTCTTCATCGCTGCTGGTGATCGTGCCGGTGCTGGCGGTCGCGTTCGTCGGCGTCCTGATCGTGCGCGGCGCCGAGGTCGGCAAGACCGAGGCCGGGCTGGATCAGGCGAAGACCGCGGCCGAGGGGCTGTACCGCGAGTCGCGCAAGCGCGCGCAGACCGTCGCGCAGACGGTCGCCGACGACGAGGAGCTCGCGGCGGCGGTGCGCGACGGCGATCGTGCGGCGCTGCAACGCCGGCTCGAGGACCTCGCGCGCCGCGGCGGTGCGGTCCGGGTGCGATTGACGCTCAACGGCGAGCAGCCGGTCGAGGCGGGCGGCGGCGATGCGGTCGCGCCCGCGGTCACGCGGATCGTCGACTCCGACGGCGTGCCGGCCGGGAGGATGCGGCTGTCGGTCACCACCGCACAGGACTTCGCCGACGTGCTGGCTCGCGTGACGGGGCTGGAGGTGCTGCTGACGCAGGGCGACGACGTGCTCGCGGGGACGGTCGAGACCGAGCACGGCGCGCGGGCTGCCGCGCGAGGGCTCGGCAGAGCTGAACGGCGAGCAGTACCGCGTCGGCGCCGCTGGAGATGGCGGGCTTCGACGACGCGACGTTCGGCGTGCGCGTGCTCGAGCCCGAGGACGAGCTCGACGACGCGATCTCCGACAACACGCTGTTCATCGGCCTCATCCTCGTCGCGTTCCTGATCTGCGCGCTGGCGTTCGCGCTCGCCGCGGCACGCTCGCTGCAGGCGCAGACCGGTCGGCTGCTGACGGGCGCGCGCAGCATCGGCCAGGGCGACTTCTCGGTCGAGGTGCCGGTCGAGGGCAACGACGAGTTCGCCGCGCTCGGCAAGGAGTTCAACTCGATGGCGCGCCAGCTCGAGGGCCGGCTCGAGGAGCTGCAGCTCGAGCGCGCGCGGCTCCAGGACACCGTGCGGCGCGTCGGCGAGTCGCTCGGCAAGGGCCTGGATCGCGAGGCGCTGCTGCGCATCGTCGTGCAGACGGCGGTCGACGGCGTCGGTGCGGAAGGCGGGCGGGTCGTGATGCGCCGGGGCTCCAACGGCACGCTGTCGGAGGCCGCGCGGGCGGGCAACGTGACGCCGTTCATGGCGGCCGTGCGGGCGGCCGAGACCGCGGCGCTGCATGCGGTCGAGGCGGCCGAGACGAAGCTCTCCGGCGCCAACGCGCTCGCGCGCCCGCTGGTCGCCCCGGACCCCGAGGCAGGCGTGCTCGGCGTGATCTCGATCGCCCGTCCCGACGAGCCGTTCTCGGCGCGCGAGCGCGAGCTGTTCGAGTACCTCGACGAACCAGGCCGTGATGTCGATCGAGAACGTCGAGCTGCACGAGACGATCCAGCGCCAGGCCGTGACCGACGAGCTGACCGGGCTGTTCAACCACCGGCGCTTCCAGGAGGTGATCGCCGCCGAGGTCGAGCGGACGCGGCGCTTCCATCAGGAGCTGGGCCTGATCATGCTCGACATCGACGACTTCAAGCGCGTCAACGACACCTACGGGCACCTTCAGGGCGATCTCGTGCTGCGCGAGGTGGCGCACGCGCTGCGCGAGTGCGCGCGCGAGATCGACGAGCCGGCTCGTTACGGCGGCGAGGAGATGGCGGTCGCGCTGCCGCAGACCGGGCTCCAAGGCGCCTACGAGTTCGCCGAGCGTGCCCGCCAGCGCATCGAGGCGCTCCAGATCGAGCTGCTCGACGGCGAAGGGACGCTGCGCGTGACCGCCTCGTTCGGCGCGGCGTCGCTGCCGCACTCCGCGCGGATCGACAAGGACGCGCTCGTGGCCGCGGCGGATGCCGCGCTGTACCGGGCGAAACGATCCGGCAAGAACCGGACCGTGAAGGCCGAGTAGGATCTGCCGGTCTGATGGGACTGCTGGACGACGCCATCCGCGAGCACCTCGAGCTCAAGCGCCGACGCGGGGCCGACGCCGAAGAGCTGGCGCGCCAGGAGGACGAGGCGCTCGGCGATCCGCGCAGCGCCGCGCCCGCCGAGGATGCGGCCCCCGGGGCTGCCGAGGGTCAGGCCGTCGCGGAGTCGGAGACCGTCCCCGCGGAGCCCGCTGCCGTTGCCGAGGAGCCCCCGGCGCCGCCCGAGGCCGACCAGGAGACCGCTCCGGCGGAGCCGGCGGGCGCCGTCGCTGCCGGCGACCAGGAGCCGGCGACGGAGACGTGGCTGGAGGACGACGACGATCGCATCGGCTCGATCGCGAGCCAGCGCACCGCCGAGTTCACGCCGCCCGATGTCGAGCCCGACCGCGCCTGCGCCCGAGCCCGAGCCGGAGGAGGACGTGCTCGAGGAGACGCCGGAGTTCCTCCAGGAGACGCCCGAGCACGACCGGCTCTGGTTCGAGCAGAAGCCCCCGCGCGACTTCGACTTCGACAACTAGGCCCGAGCCGGCGCGCATGGCCGCACGCCGCTACACGCTGCTCGACGTCTTCACTTCCACCCGGCTGCAGGGCAACCCGCTCGCCGTGGTGCACGACGCCGACGGCGTCCCGGACGCGGTCATGCATGCGTTCGCGCGCGAGACGCGGCTCTCAGAGACCTCGTTCGTGCAGACGCCGACGGTCGCGGGCGCCGACTACCGCAACCGCATCTGGATGATGAGCGGCGAGGTCCCGTTCGCCGGCCACCCTTCGCTCGGGGTGGCGGCGGCCGTCGCGCGCGAGCGCGGCGAGGCGAGCGTCACCTACACGCAGGAGACCCAGGCGGGACTGCAGCCGATCGACGTCGAGCTCAGCGGCACCGCGATCCACGCCTCGATCCTGCAGGAGCCGGCGACGTTCGGGCCCGAGCTCGACCCGAACGACGTGCTCGGCGCCGTCGGCTTGAGCGAGGACGACGCCCACCCCGAGCTGCCCTGCCAGGCCGTCTCCACCGGCGCGTTCCACGTGCTCGCCCCGGTCCGCGACGCCACCGTGCTGGGCGGCCTGTGGCCGGACTACGACCGCATCGCGAGCCTGCTCGCGCCCTACCCCGGCGGGCTCTGCCTCTACGTGGCCGCGGTCGACGCCGACGCCGGCACCGCACGCGCTCGCTCGTTCACCACGCGTGCCGAGAGCGGCGAGGATCCTGCCACCGGCTCGGCCGCCGGGCCGCTCTGCGCCTACGTCGCGCAGCGCACGGGAGCGCTCGGGCTGACGATCGGCCAGGGCGTCGAGATGGGTCGCGCGTCGCGGCTCGTCGCGCGGCTGGAGGGCGAGCGCGTGCGGGTCGGCGGCGACGCCGTCGTCGTGTGCGACGGCAGCGTCTTCCTGGACGCCTGACCGGGCGATGGAGGCGAGGGGAATCGAACCCCTAACTCCGGCATGCAAGGCCGGCGTGTTCCCGTTAGCACCACGCCCCCGGGCTATGGCTCGAACGGTAGCGGTGCCGCCACCCCGGCGCCGGTGGCATCGTGCCGTCGGCACCGGGGGAAGGGAGGGGTGGCGGCTGTCCTGGAGGTCGGCGGTCGTACGGCCCGTCCTGACGGACTGGCCTGGACCCGCTTCGCCCCGAACCTTTTATGAAGCTCGCGTGGAGAGTAGACGCTTGCAGGCATTTCTCGAGGTCGGTTCCAGGACCATTACGCACCAATAACAGGAGTGAGGGTCCGATCCGCGACCGTCGCGGCCGTCGCGGCGTTGATGTCGACCGTGTCGCGCACGTCGTCCGCATAGCCGCCCGCGAGCACCACGCAGACGCCCGCGCCGGCGTCCAAGAGGCGGTCGAGCGCCAGCTCGTCGCGCTCCACCAGGCCCGCCTTGGACAGCGCGAGGCGGCCGAGCCGGTCGCCCTTCCACGGGATCCGCGCCGGCGAGGTAGAAGGCGAAGTCGGGCCGCGCGCGCTCGAGCGCCTGCCCGAGCGCGACGTCGAGCGCGCCGAGGTAGCTCCCTGTCACCCGTGCCGGACGCGATGTCGACGTCGAGATCGGATGCGATGCGGCTGAACGGATAGTTGCGCGCGCCGTGCAGCGAGAGCGTGAACGTGCGCGTGTCGGCAGCGAAGATGTCGGCGGTGCCGTCGCCCTGGTGCACGTCGCAGTCGACCACCAGCACGCGCTCGGCGAGCCCGTCGCGGCGCAGCGCGGCGACCGCCACGGCGACGTCGTTGAAGAGGCAGTAGCCGCGCGCGAACGCGTGCCCGGCATGGTGCGTGCCGCCGCCGAGGTTCAGCGCCACGCGGTGCTCCAGCGCATGCCGTGCCGCCGCGATCGTGCCGGTGACCGACCGGCGCCCGCGCTCGACCAGCTCGGGCGACCACGGCAGCCCGAGGCCGCGCTGCTCGCGCACCGTCAGCCCACCGTCGCGGATGCGCGCGAGCAGGTCGCGGTCGTGCACCGCGCCCAGCTCCTCCCACCCGACCGGGCCCGCCTCGTGCAGCTCGCCGGGGCCCACGAGCCCGTCCGCGACGACGCGCTGCGCGAGCAGCTCGTACTTGTCGAGCGGGAACTTGTGGCGCGGCGGCAGCGGGAAGCGCCAGCGGTGGTGGGTCCAGACGTCCATCTAGGGGTAAGACTCGATCGACATGGCGCTACCTCCTCCTACGGCCCGGAACACCGTCGTGGTCACGGGCGCGTCCGCCGGGATCGGCGCGGAGCTCGCGCGCGAGCTGGCCCGTCGCGGCTATGCCGTCGTGCTGGTCGCCCGCCGCGTCGAGCGGCTGCGCGAGCTCGCCGACGAGCTGCGGCGGGAGCATGGCGTCGACGCGCAGGTCGAGCCGTGCGACCTGATCGACGCGGACGAGCGGCGTGCGCTCGTGGCGCGGCTCGCGGGCGCCGAGCGCGCGGTCGCCGGCGTCTGCAACAACGCCGGCTTCGGCACGGTGTCGACGCTGCTGGAGGCGGACCTCGAGCGCGAGCAGGACGTCGTGCGGGTCAACGTCGAGGCGGTGCACCACCTCACCGGCGCATTCCTGGCGCCGATGGTCGAGCGCGGGGCGGGCGCGATCCTGAACGTCGCCTCGACGGCGGCGTTCCAGCCGCTGCCCGGGCTTCGCGACCTACGCCGCGAGCAAGGCGTTCGTGCAGTCGTTCTCCGAGGCGGTGCACGCGGAGCTGGGCGGCACCGGCGTGAGCGTCACCTGCCTCTGCCCCGGCTTCACGCGCACGGAGTTCGGCGAGAACGCGGACGCCCGCGAGGAAGAGGCGGCGCTGCCCGAGTTCCTCTTCTCCGCGGCGGCCGACGTCGCGCGCGCGGGCGTCGACGCGATGATCGCCGGGCGCCGCAGCGCGATCCCCGGGTCGATGAACCGTGCGAGCATGATCGGCGGCCGGCTCGCGCCGCGCTCGCTGCTGCTGCCGCTCGTGCGCCAATTCACCGGCCGCTACTAGGCGGCCGCAGCGGCGTTGCGCAGCCGCGCCGCGGTCAACAGCTCGCCCGCCACCCGGTCGGCCGCCCCCGCGGTGCCGCCGAGCAGCCGGCGCGAGAGCTGCGCGCGGCGGAAGTACAGCGGCGCGTCGTGCTCCCACGTCGCGCCGATGCCACCGTGCACCGAGATCTGCGCGCGCGCCGCGTGGTCGAAGGCCTTGCCGGCGGCGAGCCGGAAGGCCGACGCGGCGAGCGCGAACTCGTCCGGCTGGTCCTGCGCCGCCCAGCCCGCGTAGTACATCAGCGAGCGGGAGTTGTCGAGCCCGCGCAGCATCTCCACGAGCTCGTGCTTGACCGCCTGGTAGGAGCCGATCGCGCGCCCGAAGGTGTGGCGCTCCTTGGCGTAGGCGACGCTGGCGGCCAGCGCCACGTCGACCGCGCCGACCGCCTCGGCGGCGAGCAGGGCCTGGGCGACGTGCCAGGCGGCCGCCGTGTCGTCCGTCGCCGAGCTCGAGCAGCGTGGCCGCGGAGCCCGCGAACGTGACGTGCCCGAGCGAGCGCGTGACGTCGTAGACGGTCGCCGGCTCCACCGTCGCAGCGTCCGCGAGCACGTGCGCGGCGCGGCCGTCGTCGAGCACGACCACG
This sequence comes from uncultured Solirubrobacteraceae bacterium, assembly GCA_963721315.1. Classification (GTDB taxonomy): domain Bacteria; phylum Actinomycetota; class Thermoleophilia; order Solirubrobacterales; family Solirubrobacteraceae; genus DASQMT01. Next base: position 176,793 of record CAVRIU010000003.1, on the reverse strand, counting down.
AGGTGCTCGGCGCCGGGCGCATCGGGTACCCAGGCGACCGTCCCGGTCACCGTGCCGCCGGCATACGCTGGGCGCCGGCGCACGCGTCATCCCGAGTGCCGGATCGACGCTCCAGCCGTCGCCGAGGTCGCTGGGCGGGCGAGCAGGCACGAACGCGGCACGGGTCGCGCCCGCCGCCAGGGAGCCGGCCACGTCGTTCTCGCCCGCGCGGTCGAGCAGCATGCGTCGCGGGTAGGTGCCCGAGCAGCGGCACGCTCGCGAGCACGCGACCGAGCTCCTCGAACACGAGCGTCGCCTCCAGCACCGTCAGCTCCGCGCCGCCGTTGGCCTCGGACACGAGCAGCCCGGGCCAGCCGGCCTCGACGGCGGTCGGCCAGAGGTCCGGCAGCGCGCCTCCGTCGAGCGCGTCGCGCGCCGCCGCGACGGTCTTGAATCGGGCGAGCGCCCCGCGCGCGGCCTCCTTCAGGAAGACCTGCTCGTCGGACAGGGCGAAGTTCATCCCGGCTCGCCGGCGGTGACGAGCCGGTCGGCGCGCTCCTTCGCGCGCAGCTCCGAGAACGGGATGCCCTTGTCGAGCCGCGGCTCCGGCGGCAGCCCGAGCACGCGCTCGCCGACCATGTTGCGCAGGATCTCCTCGGTCCCGCCGGCCGACTTCAGGCCCGGCATGTCGGACACCAGCTCGCCGAAGCGCTCGTCCGACAGCCCGTCGGGGCCGAGCACGTCGCAGATCAGATCGCCCGCGGCGATCGCTGCCCGGATCGTCGTGACCTTGGCCAGCGCACCCTCCGCACCGGGGATCTGGCCGCGTTGCAGCGACGTGAGCATGCGGTAGCCGGTGAAGCGCAGGGCGAGGAACTCGGTCGCGATCTCGCCGAAGCGACGGCGCGTCTCGGCGTCGCGCGTGCACGCCTCGTCGTCGAGCAGCGCATGGGCGAAGCGATCGGCGCGCCAGCCGAAGCCCTCGCCGCCGAGCCCGATCGCGAAGCGCTCGAACATCAGCGTCGTCATGCCGACGCCCCAGCCGCCGTCGACCGGCCCGACCTGTGACTCCGGCTCGAGTCGCACGCCGTCGAAGAAGACCTCGTTGAAGTGCGCCTCGCCCGAGACCTGGCGCAGCGGCCGCACGGTGATGCCGGCGGCATCCATCGGCACGATGAACATCGTCAGTCCCTTGTGCTTGGGCACGTCCGGGTTCGTGCGCGCGAGCAGGAGGCCGAAGGCGGCGTGCTGCGCGTTCGTCGTCCAGACCTTCTGGCCCGAGAGCCGCCACGAGCCGTCGTCGCCCTGCTCGGCACGCGTCTGCAGACCCGCCAGGTCGGAGCCCGCGGCCGGCTCGGAGAAGAGCTGGCACCAGACCTCGTCGGCGGTCAGCATCGGCCCGAGATGGCGCTGCTTCTGCTCCTCGGAAGCGTGCGCGATCAGCGTCGGGCCGAGCATCCCGACGCCGATGAAGTCGAAGACGCCGGGCACGCCGGCGCGGCCGATCTCCTGGTTGACGACGACCTGCTCGAGCGGTCCGAGGCCGGCGCCGCCGTATTCCGCAGGCCAGGTGACGGCCGCCAGGCGTCCGCCGGCGAGGCGGCGCTGCCACGCCCGCCGGGCCGCGACATGCGCGTCGTCGTCGCCACGGCCGGGCGGCGCCTCGTGCGCGTGCTGAGCGAGCCAGGCGCGCACCGTCGCGCGGTACTCGGCCAGCTCAGGCGTGTCGTTGAGGTCCACAGGCGCCGTCTCCGATTGAACGTTCGAGTTCAGGCGCGGACGCTAGCGGATCGCCATGCGCGCATCCGCCGCCGATCGGGTAAGGAGGAGAGCTATGGCGCGCTACGGCGGTATCGACCTCGGCGGCACGAAGATCCAGACCGTCGTCACGGACGAGGAACACGAGGTGCTGGGATCTTCGCGGCACCCGACGCCCACGAGCGGCGGCCCGCCCGACGTGGCGGCCGCCATGATCGCGGCGCTGGAGGAGGCCGCCGAGAGCGCCGGCGTCGAGAGCGGCGGGCTGACCGCGGTCGGCGTGGGCTCGCCGGGCGCGGTCGACGAAGAGGCCGGAACCGTGACCAACGCCGGGAACCTGCCCGACTGGGCCGGGACGTTCGACCTGCGCGCTCCGCTCGAAGCGGCCCTGGACGCTCCGGTGGGCCTCTCCAACGACGTCAACGTCGCCACCCAGGCGGAGTTCGAGCTCGGTGCGGCCAAGCCCTACAGGTCGCTCCTCGGCGTGTTCTGGGGCACCGGCGTCGGCGGCGGCGTGGTGCTCGACGGCAAGCTCTGGGAGGGCCGCGGCGCGGCCGGCGAGATCGGCCACATGGTCGTCAAGCGCGACGGGCGCAGGTGCCCGTGCGGCCGGATCGGCTGCATGGAGGCCTACGCCGGCCGCGGCGCGATGGAAATCCACGCGCGCGAGCTGGTCGATTCGGGCGACAAGACGGAGCTCTTCAAGATCATGAAGGAGAAGGGCAAGCCGCGGCTGGCGAGCGGCGTCTGGGCCAAGGCGCTCGAGCACGACGACAAGCTCGCCCACCAGCTGATCGACAAGGCGGTCGAGGCGATCGGCGCGGGGGTGGCGTCGGCGCTCAACCTGCTCGACGTCGAGGCGGTCGTGATCGGCGGCGGCCTCGGGCTGCGGCTGGGAGAGCCTTACGTGGAGCGCATCCGCGAGGCGATCATGCCGCACCTGTTCGCCGACCACCGCCCGCCGGAGGTGCTGCTCGCCGCGCTGGGCGACCTCGGCGGTGCGCTCGGGGCGACGCTGGTGGCGGCCGAGCGTGCCGCGCTGGCGAGTCACTCGTAGACGACGAGGTCGGGCGCGGGCCGCAGCCGCAGCACCTCGGACGGCGTCATCAGCCCCGAATCCTCCTCGTAGAACAGCTTGAAGCCCTGGTGGAACGTCTTCGCCGCGCGGGTGAACGCCTTGTACTTGGACACCTTGACCGGCCTGCTGCCGAAGCCGTCGGCGTTCAGCACCATCGCCAGCTCGTCGCGCGGCTTGAGCTGGGTGTCGTCGACCATGTCGTCCGTGAACTGGTGGACCACGAACAGCTTCTGCGGCAGGTCGTGGCGGGCGACGAGCTGCGCGAGCCAGGCCGACGTGGCGTTGACCTCGCGCGCCTCGACGTGCCCGATCACCTGGCCGGGCACCTCGCCCTCGCCGACGCGCCACTCGGGATCGATCGCGAGCCCGACGTCGGGCTCGCGCAGCCAGCGCTCCAGCCGCGTCGTCTCGGTGAAGAAGTCCGAGCGGCCGGGCTGGATGTCGAGCAGCAGCAGCATCTCGTGGCGCCGCGCGGCGCGCAGGTAGCGCCGGATCACCCCGTTCGTCTGGCGCGAGCGGTACATGCCGTCCTCGCCCGGGTCGGCGTTGGCGATCACCGCGATCAGCTCGAGCGCGGGGAGCACCGGGCGCTTGGGGCGCTCGTAGGGGCGTGCCTGGCGCTCCAGGCGTGCGGCGGCCTGGTCCGGCGTGCCGATCCCCAGCGCGCCCAGCTCGGGTGCCTGCGGCGCTCCGTAGAACGCGAGCACGCGCTTGTCGGGCAGGATCGTTCGCCCGCCGCGCGGCAGCTCGGGCGGAGCGGGCGTCGCGCTTGCCTGCGGGGCGGCCCGCTCGGCCTGCCCGTCGTCGCTCGAGAACGCCCCGTTCGCCAGCTGCGATGACGAACAACAGCGCCGCGAGCCCCGCGGCGGCGGCGAGCCGGCGGCGCTTGTACAAGCTGCGCTCCGTCACGGCGCCGATCTACCCGCAGCCAGCGACGCGCGAACCCGTCACTGCCCGTCGCGCGGCCCGGTAAGCGAGCCGATCACGCCGAACCCGATCAGCCCGAGGACGACCAGCGACACCACGACGAGCACGTCGAGCCCGCTCGAGAACAGCACGAACAGCGTCAGGAAGCCGAGCACGGCGAGGAATGCCAGGGCGACGCCGAGCACCAGCGTGCGGCGTCATCAGCGCGCCCGCTCGAGCTGACCGCGCTGCTTGCGATCGTCGGCGAACAGCTTGATCGCGAGCAGCCCGAAGACGAACCCGCCGATGTGGGCGAAGTAGGCGACGCCACCATCCTCGCCGGCCGAGCCGAGCTCGAAGTAGCCGAACAGCGCCTGCTGCACGAACCAGAAGCCCAGGATCAGCAAGGCGGGCAGCTCGATGATCGTGAAGAAGAAGATGATGAAGATCACGGTGATCACGCGTGCGCGCGGGAAAAGCAGCAGGTAGCCGCCGAGCACGCCGGCGACGGCGCCCGACGCGCCCAGGTTGGGGATGTCCGAGCCGGTGTCGACGGCGATCTGCAGGGCGCTCGCGGCGACCCCGCCGAGCAGGTAGAAGAGCACGAACTTGACCGGCCCCATCGAGTCCTCGACGTTGTTGCCGAAGATCCACAGGAACAGCATGTTGCCGCCGAGGTGCAGGAGCGAGCCGTGCATGAACATCGAGGTGAGGACCGTGGCGGTCGCGGACGGGCCGCCCGGGGCCGACACGCACGGGCTCGCGCCCGAGAGCTCGCACGGGATCAGGGCGTACGTGTTGACGGGCCAGTCGCCGCCGCCGTCCTCGGGCAGCCCCAGCCGCCCCTCCTGGAGGATGAAGTAGGCGAACACGTTGAGCGCGATCAGCGCCACCGTGACGACCGGGAAGCGCAGCGTCGGGATGTTGTCCTTGAGCGGGAACAAGCTACGCGGCGGCGAGCGGCCCGGTCCCCGGGACGCTCTGCGGCAAGTGCTGGTCCGCGTGGTAGCTCGAGCGGACCAGCGGGCCGGCGGCGATGTGATCGAAGCCGAGCTCGTACGCCGCGACCTCGAGCGCCTTGAACTCGTCCGGGTGCCAGTAGCGCACGACCGGCAGGTGACGCTCGGTCGGGCGCAGGTACTGGCCGACCGTGAGCACCTGGACGCCCTGCTCGCGCAGCCGGCCGAACGCGTCGACCAGCTCCTCGTGCGTCTCGCCGAGGCCGACCATCAGGCCGGACTTGGTCGTGACCGCATCGCCGCCCAGCAGCTTCGCGTTGGCGAGCACGCGCAGCGAGCGCTCCCAGCGCGAACCGCGCCGCGCGACCGGGTAGAGCCGCGGCACGACCTCGACGTTGTGGTTGAAGACGTCCGGGCGCTCCGCGATCACCTTCGCGAGCGGCATCTCCTCGCCGCGGAAGTCGGGCGTCAGGCACTCGATCTTGCAGCTCGGAGCCTGCATCCGGATCGAGCGGATCACGCCGCACCAGACGCCGGCGCCGTAGTCGGGCAGGTCGTCGCGGTCGACCGACGTGATGACCGCGTGGCGCAGGCCCATCTTCGCGACCGAGCGCGCGACGCGCAGCGGCTCGAGCGGGTCGTTCCAGGTCGGCTTGCCGGTCTTGACGTTGCAGAAGCCGCAGCGGCGCGTGCAGGTGTCGCCGAGGATCATGAACGTCGCCGTGCCGCGCTCCCAGCAGTCGCCGACGTTCGGGCAGGCGGCCTCCTGGCAGACCGTGTGCAGCTCCTCGGAGCGGATCATCTGCGCCAGCTCGCGGTACTTCTTGCCGCCCGGCGGCGGCACCTTGAACCAGGACGGCTTGCGACCGCGGAACGGCTGCGGTGTCGGTCCCCAGCACCTTCGTGACGTCCATGCCGCCGGGGTTCGCGCGCGAGCGCGTGACGTGGAGCCGGGGCGGGGCGGTGCTCACCTGATCGAGAGTACCGGGCGCTCGACCGCCGCCCCGAGGCGCTGCGGCGTGACGATGCGCTGGCGCATGCCGTGCGCCTGCGCGTAGGCATATGCCACGCGCTTGCGCATGCACGCCAGCGTTCCGCTGGCGCCCGGTCTCGAGCGCGACCGAGGTCATGCGCACGTCCGGCAGCCCGCAGGCGGTGACCTGGTGGAAGGGCTCGACGTCGTTGTCGACGTTGAGCGCGAACCCGTGCGCGCTGACGCCGCGCGAGAGGTGGACGCCGATCGAGGCGATCTTGCGCTCCTGCACCCAGACGCCCGTGTAGGCGTGTCCCTCGTGGTCGCGCCCGCGCGCCGCGATCCCCTCCTCGGCCAGCGCGGCGGCGATCGCCTGCTCCATCGTGCGCACGTAGAGCGGGACGTCGGCCGCGTGCATGATCGGGTAGCCGACGAGCTGGCCCGGGCCGTGATAGGTCAGCTTGCCGCCGCGCTGCGTGCGCACCACGTCGATCCCGCGCGCGCGCCAGAAGTCCTCGCCGAACGGCAGGTCGGCGGGATCGGAGCGGCGCCCGAGCGTGTAGACGGGCGGGTGCTCGAGCAGCAGCAGCAGGTCGGGCAGCTCGCCCGCGATCACGCGCTCGCGCAGCGTCCTCCTGCAGCGCGGCCGCCGCGCCGTACTCGACCGTGCCGAGGTGGCAGGTCCAGAGCTCGCGCATCGTCAGCCGGCCACCGGCCAGGCCTCCAGCCGATCGGCCAGCGCGCGCAGGAACTGCGCGGCCAGCGCCCCGTCGAGCGCGCGGTGGTCCCAGCTCATGCACAGGTAGGTCATCTTGCGGATCGCGATCGAGTCGTTGCCCTGCGTCGTCGGTGATCACGACCGGGCGCTTGACGATCGCCTCGGTGTCGAGGATCGCGACCTGCGGCTGGTTGATCACGGGCGTCGCGATGATCGAGCCGTAGCCGCCCGGGTTGGTGATCGTGAACGAGCCGCCGCGGACCTCGTCGGGCGTCAGCGCGTTCTCGCGCGCCCGCGCGGCGAGGTCCTTGATGCGCTCGGCGAGGCCCTCGACGGAGAGCTTCTGCGCGTCGCGGATCACGGGCACGATCAGGCCGCCCGTCGCCCGAGCGAGACCGCGATGCCGAGGTGCACGCCGTCGTACGTCGTGAGCGTGTCCTCCTCGAGCGTCGCGTTGAGCGCCGGGAACTCGCGCAGCGTGTCGATCGTCGCGCGCGCGATCAGCGGGAGGAACGTCACGCCGAGCGCCTTGCGCGCGGCGTCGACGCGCGTCATGTCGGCCTCGACGATCGTCGTGCAGGTCGCCGCGGTCTGCAGCGACTCGACCATCGCGCGGCCGATCGACTGGCGCATGCGCGACAGCGGCGTGGTGGCGCCCTGCATCGGCCGGCCGGCGGCCGGCGCGCCGAAGCGCGGCCGGCGCTTCTTCGGCGCGGCCGGCGCGTCGGGCTTGTAGGGCGACTCGATGTGCATCGGCGCCTCGGCCGCGCCGCCGTTGCGCGAGGAACGCGAGCACGTCCTGCTTGCGCACCCGGCCGCCGCGACCGGTGCCCTCGATCCGCTCGAGGTCGATGTCGTGCTCGGCGGCCATCCGCATCACGACGGGCGAGTAGCGCTTCCCGCCGGCCGGCGCGCGGCGGCCTCCTGCGCCGACGCCGTCGTGCTCGGCCGCCGTGTCGCCCTGCAGCTCGCCGGCCGCGCCGGGCGCGTCGAGCGCGGCCGCGGCCTCGCTCGTGCCGTCCGACGAGCGTCGCCGGCGCCTCGCGTCGGCGCGACCGCAGCGTCGCTCGTCCCCTCGGAGAGTGCGGCTCGCCGGGCTTCGCATCGGTCGCGATCAGCGCCATCACGGTGCCGACGTCGACCGTCTCGCCGACCTGCACGAGGATCTCCTGCAGCCGGCCGGCCGCCGGCGCCTCGACGTCGGTGTCGATCTTGTCGGTCGAGATCGAGGCGATCACCTCGTCGGCCTCGACCCAGTCGCCGACCTGCTTCTTCCACTCGACGACGGTGCCCTCGGCGACCGAGACGCCCATCTGGGGCATCGTCACCTGGACCGCGTCAGAAGTCGAGGAGCTCACGCACGGCCTCCCTCACGTCGTCGACCTGGGGCAGCACCGCCTGCTCGAGCGTGGGCGAGAACGGGATCGGCACGTCGGGCGTGGCGACCCGCACGACCGGCCCGTCGAGGTCCTCCCACGCGTGCTCGGCGATCAGCGCGGCCACCTGGGCGCCCGCGGCGCACATCTGGTTGGCCTCGTCGACGATCACGACCTTCGAGCACTTGCGCACGCTCGCGAGGATCGCCTCGGTGTCCATCGGCACGAGCGAGCGCAGGTCGAGCACCTCGATCGAGGCGCCGTCGAGGTCGGCCGTCGCCTCGAGCGCCGTGTGCACCATCGCGCCGTAGGCGATCACGACCAGGTCGGTTCCCGCGCGCGCGACGCGCGCCGAGAAGTCGGTCTCGTAGCTGCCCTCCGGCACCTCGCCCTTGACGCGGCGATAGAGGTGCTTGTGCTCCATGAAGAGCACCGGGTTGGGGTCGCGGATCGCCTTGATCAGCAGGCCCTTCGCATCCTCGGCCGTCGACGGCGCGACGACCTTCAGCCCGGGCGCGTGCATGAACCACGCCTCGGGGTTCTGCGAGTGGAACGGCCCGCCGGAGAAGCCGCCGCCGGAGGGCAGCCGGACCGTGATGTTCACGCTCAGCCCCTGGCGGTAGAACATCTTGCCCGCGACGTTGACGAGCTGGTCGAAGCCGCAGGAGACGAAGTCGGAGAACTGCATCTCGGCGATCGGGCGCAGGCCCTCGACGGCGGCGCCGATCGCGGTGCCGACGATCGCCGACTCCGCCAGCGGCGTGTCCATCACGCGCGCGGCGCCGAACTCGTCGATGAAGCCGTCGGTGACCTTGAAGGCGCCGCCGAAGACGCCGACGTCCTCGCCCATCACGAACACGCGCTCGTCCGCGCGCATCTCCTCGCGCATCGCGTCGGAGATCGCCTGCAGGTAGGTCATCGTCGGCATCTAGAACCCGCTCCAGCGCGACTCGGCGTCCTCGAGCAGCGCCGGCTCGTCGGCGAACACGCCGCTCGGTCGCGGTCTCGCCGTCGGGCATCGGCATCGCCAGCGCCTCCGCGACGGCGGCGTCGATCTCGGCCTTCACCTCGGCGCGCAGCGCGTCGACGTCGACGCCGAGCGGCTCGAGCCGCCGGACCTGGCGGTCGATCGGGTCCTTGCGCCGCCACTCCTCGATCTGCTCGCGCCGGCACGTACTTCATGTCGTCGTGCGCGGCGTGGCCGTGCATGCGCATCGTCACGGCCTCGATCATCGTCGGGCCGTCGCCCGCGATCGCGCGCTCGCGCGCCTGCCGCGTCGCCTCGAACGTCGCCTCGACGTCGTTGCCGTCGACGCTGACGCCGGGGAAGCCGTAGGCGGCGGCGCGCTCGACCGGGCGAGACGGCGAACTGCGACGTCGTCGGGGTCGAGTAGGCGTACTGGTTGTTCTCGAGGATGAAGATGACCGGCAGCTTCTGCACGCCGGCCCAGTTCATCGCCTCGTGGAAGTCGCCGCGCGAGGTCGAGCCGTCGCCGAACCAGGTCAGCGCCGCGCGCTGCTCGCCGCGCAGCTTGAAGGCCATCGCGAGGCCCGCGGCGACGAGCATCATGTCGGGCAGCATCGAGACCATGCCGACGCAGCCGACCCTGCGCTCGCCGAAGTGGACGTTGCCGTCGCGCCCGCCGGTGATGCCGCCGGCGCGGCCCATGTACTGGGCCATGATGCGGGTCGGCGAGACGCCGCGGATCAGGTGCGCGGCGAGGTCGCGGTGCAGGATGCAGAGACGGTCGTGGCCGTGCATCGCCCAGGCCGGGCCGGCCGAGACGGCCTCCTGGCCGAAGCCGTCGTAGAACGAGCCGGGCACCTTGCCCTGGCGATAGAGCATCATCGCCCGCTCCTCGATGCCGCGCATGCTCAGCATCGCGCGCAGCAGGCCGGTGCGGTCCTCGAGCGTCAGGTGCTCGGGCTCGACCGTCGGGTCCACCGGTCACGTCGCTTCGGCGACGTCACCTCGGGGCGCTTCTGTCGCCATCTGGCGGATTCACTCCTTCGTCGTGGGGCACGATCCGGGATCCGCCGGGCGCGCCCGATGGTGCCGGCCGCCCGCGCGGGATCGCCGCCGCGAGTCCTGCCTTATCGGCTCCAAGGTTACCCTCCGGGCGTGGAGCACTCCGAGCGGCTCTGGCTCGCGCGGCTGCGCTGGCGCATGCGCGGCGCCTGGCTCTGGCCGGCGTTCTTCGGCGCTGACCGCGGTCGACGGCGTGCTGATCGCGCTGCTGCCGCCGTACGACCAGGCGCCGCGCGGCGTGGTCGGCGGCGCTGCTGCTCGCGGGCTTCGCCAACCTCGTGGCGATCGCGGTGCTCGCCCCGCTCGTCGGTCACCTGCTGCGCCGCCGCCGCGCGGACCTGCCGCGCGTCGTCGCGAACGACTACGCCGGCACCGCGCTCGTGCTCGCGATCACGACGACGCTGCTGGTCGCCGGACTCGTCCACCGGCCGGCGGTGGTCGCCGACGCGCGACGACGCGGCGGCGGTGCTCGTCGCGGTGCGCGGCTTCGTCGACGAGCCAGGCCGCGCGAGTGGCGGCCGGGCCTGGATCGCGTCGACGCCGTGCGGCTCGCGCCCGACGTCTACCGCGCATGCGTACCGGGCGACGACCCGCGCCGCTCGCTCTGCCTGATCGTCGACACCGACCAGCGCCCCGCGGGCGTGTCGCGGGACAGCTCGATGGAGCCGAACTAGCGCGGACGAAACGTCTACGGCGCCAGTAAAGGGGGAGGGTTCGAGTCGCCGAGGCGGCTCGCCGGGGGTGCACGTGGACCGAAAACCACGCATGTCATGAATTTCGGTCCATCTGCACGCGAAACGGACTCGCCACAGCGATCCAGGCCCCGCTTCAATGTCGCCGTTGACGTTCTCCCGCGCTACAGGACCAGCGAGAGCGGGTTCTCGAGCCGCTCGCGGATGCGGCCGAGGAACTGCGCGGCGTCGGCGCCGTAGAGGATCCGGTGGTCGCAGGTGAGCGTCAGCTCCATGATCGGCCGGACCACGATCTCGCCGTCGTGCACGACCGCGCGCGGCGTCATCTCGCCGACGGCGAGGATCGCCGCCTGCGGCGGGTTGATCACGGCGGTGAAGCGCTTGATCCCGAACATGCCGAGGTTGGACACGCTGAAGGTTCCCGAGGACAGCTCGGGCGGGGTGATCTTGCCCTCGCGCACGCGCTCGGCCAGCGCGCGCGCGTCGCGTGAGATCTGGCCGAGCGACTTGCTGTCGGCGTCGAAGATCGTCGGCACGATCAGCGCGTCCTGGCCGGCGACCGCGATGCCGACGTTGACGCGCGAGTAGAGCTCGAACTTGCCGTCGCGGTAGGCGCCGTTGGCGCGCGGGAACTCGGTCAGCGCCAGCGCCGACGCCTTGACGACGAAGTCGTTGAACGACGGCGCGGGCGAGTCGCCCGCCGCGGCCTTGAGCTGCTTGCGGAACTCGACCGCGGCCTCCATGTCGACCTCGCACGTGACGACGAACTCCGGCGCGGTCGCCTTGGACTCGGCCATCCGGCGCGCGATCGTCTGCTGCAGCCGCGACAGCTCCTCGGTCGTCGTCTCCCCGCGCCCGACGTCCTTGTCGCCGGAGGCTGCCGGCTTCGCCGCCTCCTGCTCCTCCTCGGGCTGTTGCTCCTGCTCGTCCTCGGGCTCCTCAGGCTCGGGCGCGCCGTTCTTGGCCGCGGCCTCGACGTCGGACTTCACGATCCGGCCGCCGGGTCCGCTGCCCTCGAGCGCTCGCGAGCTCGACACCGAGCTCCTTGGCCATCCGGCGCGCGATCGGTGACGCCTTCACGCGCCCGTTCCCGTCGCCCTCGGGCTGCGGCTCCGCGTCCGGCTCCTGCTCCTCGCGTGGCGACCGGGTCGGGCTGCTTGACGCGCTCGAGATCGTCCTCCGGCTCCTCGGCGCCGCCCTCGGCGGGCTGCTCGTCGGCTGCCTCGGCGGCGGGCTCGTCCTCGTCGGCGGACTCGTCCGACTCCCACCGCCGCCGCCTTCGCCGATCTGCGCGATCGTCTCGCCGACCGCGAGCGTGTCGCCCTCCTGGGCGACGATCTTGAGCACGCCGGCCTCGTCGGCCTCGTAGGTCATGTTGGCCTTGTCGGTCTCGATCTCGACGAGCTCCTCGCCGCGCCCGACCTCGTCCCCGTCCGACTTCAGCCACTTGAGGATCGTGCCCTCCTCCATCGAGTCGGACAGGCGGGGCATAGCGACATCGGCCATGCCGGGAGGGTATAGCGCGCCCGCGGGCGGCGTCAGACCGGCGGGCAGCGTGAAGCAGAACCGGCTTCCGCCCTGCGCGCCCGGCTCGGCCCAGATCGTGCCGCCGTGGCGGCTGACCACCTTCTTGGCGATCGCCAGGCCGATCCCGGTGCCGGGATAGTCGTCGCCGGAGTGCAGGCGCTCGAACATGCCGAAGATCTGCTCGGCATGGCCCGGCTCGAGCCCGATGCCGTTGTCGGTCACCGCGAAGCGCCAGATCGCGCCGACGCGCTCGGCGCCGATCTCGACCTGCGCGCCGCGTCCCGCCGGCACGAACTTGACCGCGTTGCCGATCAGATTCTGGAACAGCTGCCCGAGACCCTGCGCGTTGCCGGGGAGCGTCGGCAGCGGGCCGACGGAGATGGCGACCCCGGGCGGCGCCGGTGAGCGCAGCCGCTCGGCGGCACGCTCGGCCAGCGCCTGCAGGTCGACCGGCTCGAACGGCTCGTCGCTGCGGCCCGCCTGGGAGTAGCTGAGCAGGTCGTCGATCAGCCGGCGCATCCGGTCGGCGCCGTCGACCGCGTACTCGATCACCGCGTCGGCGTCGGCGTCGAGCTTGCCGCGGTAGCGGCGGCGCAGCAGCTGGACGTAGCCCGCGACCATCCGCAGCGGCTCGGAGAGATCGTGCGATGCGACGAACGCGAACTGCTCGAGCTCCGCGTTCGAGCGCTCGAGCTCGTGCGCGTGCTCCTCCAGCAGCCGCTCGGACGAGGTCAGCGCTTCGACCATCCGGCGGCGCTCGGTCACGTCCTCGAACTGGCCGACGAAGTTGCAGCGGCTCGTCGTCGGACCCGCGGATCAGCGAGACGTTGATGCGCACGATCCGGGTCGAGCCGTCGGCCGTCTCCAAGCGGCGCTCGGCCGCCAGCGGCCCGGCCCGGCCGGCGAGCATCGCGCGCAGCGCGTCGTCGTCGGCGCCGCGCTCATCGCGATGCAGCAGCTCGTCGAACGGGCGCCCGAGCAGATGCTCCTCCGGGCGGCCGCTCAGCTCGCACAGCGCGCGGTTGGCGCGCAGCAGCGTCCCGTCGGTCGCGGCCAGCATCAGGCCGACCGCCGCGCCCTCGAACGCCCCGGCGAAGCGCTCCTCGGCCTCGCGCAGCGCCCGCCGCGCGAGCACCTGCTCGGTCATGTCGCACAGCACCGCGGTGAAGTGCCGCTGCCCGCTCTCGTTCCAGCTGCCCATCGAGAGCTCGAGCGGGAACTCGCTGCCGTCCGCGCGCAGGCCCTCGAGCGCGATGGTCTCCATCGGCCGGCCGCCGCCGGCGGCGAGAAAGCGGGCGATCACGCGCGCGGTGGCGCTCCGGCAGCAGGTCGGTCAGCGGCCGCCCGATGGCCTCGGCCGCCGTGCGCTGGAACGTCGCTCCCGCGCCGGCGTTCCAGAAGCTGATCCTGCCCTCGACGTCGGCGGACACGATCGCGTCGCGATGCGAGCCGGCGACGGCGCGGAAGCGCTCCTCGGCCACGCGCAGCTTCTCCTCCCGCAGCTTGCGCTCGGTGATGTCCTTGCCGCAGAAGAAGACGTGCTCGTCGGCAGGCGAGAAGCTCGTGCTGAACACGAACCAGCGATAGTCGCCGGAGCGGCTGCGCAGGCGCAGCTCGGTCTCGGGGCGGTCGCCGGCGCGGCCGGCGAGCACGGCGTGCTCGGCCCGGCGCACGCGCTCGCGGTCGGCGGGATGGATCAGCTGGTGATATGACCCGCTCGCCAGTTCACCGGCGGTCCAGCCGAGCAGCGGCTGCCAGGCGGGATTCGTCCAGATCAGGCGCCGGTGCTTGTCGGCCGCGGCGAGCAGGTCGTGCGTGATCGCGGACAGCCGCTCGGCGAGCGCGTCGCCACCGCCAGGCTGGGCCGTGCTGCGGCGGATCGAGGCGGAAAAGGTAGGGGACATCGTCGGCGAGGCGGGGGGAACGATCGACTCCTGCACCCGTTGCATCGACCACCGGGCGCCGTGCCATTACCGCAACCTGTCGGATATCTGTCGCCGGTCGGGCGACGACGGCACCGCGAACGCCGCTCAGCGTACCTCCCACCGCCGCCAGCGACGCATGAACTCATCCGCCTGCAGCTGTGAGAGGTCAGCCTTCAGCGCTCGCGACAGGCGCCCGGTCTGCGCGGGCGCCGTGTCCCAGAACAGCGCCACCTCACCCGTGGCGATCTCGACGATCTCGACCTGGTCGACGCGCTCCGGGTCGGCCAGCGCGGCGGGCCCGCGACCGCCGCGGCGCACGGTCAGCTCGTACTCGCGGTTCGCCCTCATGCCACGGACGCGACGGCGTGCGCAGCCGCCTCCAGCTCGCGGTCGCCGTGGAACACCCGCTCGCCGACGAGCACGGCCGGCACGTCGCGCACGCCGGCCTCCCGGGCGGCGTGCGTGGCGGCTTCCAGGCGCGCACGCGTGCCCTTCAACTCCGCCGCCTTGAGCACGGCCGCGGGATGCATCTCGGCAGCGGCGGCGGCGAGCAGCACGGAGTCGCGGTCGCCGAGGTCGCGCCCGGCGGCGAAGGCCTGGCGGAACGCCGCCAGCGAGTACGCGACGACGCGCCCGACCTGCTTGGCGTAGGTCGCCACGAGCATCGCCCACTCGGTGTCGGCGGGGAACTCCGGCGGCCAGCGCAGCGGCAGCAGCCCGTAGCCGGCGGCGCGCTGCTCGATATCGGAGCGGTAGATCTCCTCCTCGGTCGCGCAGCGGAAGCCGCCCGGCGCGCCGATCCGGACCGGGATGAACTCGGGCACCGCGCCGAGCACGGCGACGACGCGCTCGGCGGCCAGGTACGCCTCGGGCGAGCCGACGTCGTAGTAGAAGACGGCCTGCTCAGCCGTGGATGAGCCAGCCATCGGTGGCGCGTGCCGCTTCCATCACGCCCTCGGAGAACGTCGGGTGGCCGTGCACGATCCGCGCGACCTCGGCGTAGCCGCCCTCGAGCGCCTTGGCGTTGACCAGCTCCTGGATCAGGTCGACGGCCTTGGCGCCGACGATGTGCCCGCCGACGAGCTCGCCGTACTGCTTGTCGCCGATGATCTTGATCACGCCGGAGCGGTCGCCGTAGACGGTGCCCGCGCCGACCGCGCCGTATTGCAGCTTGCCGACCACGACGTCGAGGTCCTGCTCGCGCGCCTGCTCCTCGGTCAGCCCGAACGACGCGACGTTCGGCGCGCAGAACGTCGCGCGCGGGATGTCGACGTGCTCGATCGCGTGCGTCTCCATGCCGGCGGCGTCCTCGATCGCGATGATGCCCTCGTCGGACGACTTGTGGGCCAGTGCGGGTCCGCGCACGATGTCGCCGATCGCGTAGACGTTCTCCTTCGACGTGCGCTGGCGGCCGTCGACCGCGATCAGCCCGGCGTCGTCGAGCTCGATCCCGGCGGCGTCGAGGTTGAGCACCTCGACGTCCGGCGCCCGCCCGGCGGCGATCACGAGCCAGTCCGCCTCGCCCTGCTGATCGCCGTAGGAGAAGCTCACCGTCGAGTCGCCCGACTCGACGTCCTTCACCAGCGTCTCCGTGTGAACCTCGATGTTCTGCTTGGTGAAGGCGCGGCCCGCGACCTTCGAGATGTCGGCGTCCTCGGTCGGGAGCACGCGGTCGAGCGCCTCGAACAGGAGCACCTTGGTGCCCATGCGGCCGTATGCCGAGGCGATCTCGGCGCCGGACGCGCCGGCCCCGATCACCGCCAGCGTCTCGGGCAGGTCCTCGAGCGCCCAGGCCTCCTCCGTGCCGATCACGCGGCCGCCGAAGCTGGTGCCCGGCACCGGCTTGGGGATCGAGCCGGTGGCGAGCACGACCGTCTTGGCCTCGAGCTCCTGCTCGCCGACGACCACGTTGCCGTCCCCGGTCAGCGACGCGGTGCCCTCGAGCACGTCGATCTTGTTCTTCTTCATCAGGCCGCCGACGCCGCCGGTCAGCGTCTTGATCACCTTGCGGCGGCGCTCACCGACGGCGGCGAAGTCGATCGTGCGCTCGGGCACCGTGATGCCGAAGTCGGCCGCCTCGTCGATCTCGGAGATGATGTCCGCCACGCGCAGCACGGCCTTTGCCGGGATGCAGGCGTAGTTCAGGCAGCGGCCGCCGATCACGTCCTTCTCGACGACGGCGGTCTTCATGCCGAGCTGGGCCGCGCGGATCGCCGTCACGTACCCTCCCGGCCCGGATCCGATGACGATGCAGTCGTAAGCGCTCTCGGGCATGGTGGCGCTGGAGGCTAGCCGACCGGCTCCTGTGGTCGCCGCGACGGCAGCTGGAGCCGCGCCATCACCC
Source organism: uncultured Solirubrobacteraceae bacterium (assembly GCA_963721315.1). Taxonomy (GTDB): domain Bacteria; phylum Actinomycetota; class Thermoleophilia; order Solirubrobacterales; family Solirubrobacteraceae; genus DASQMT01. Next base: position 160,529 of record CAVRIU010000003.1, on the reverse strand, counting down.
GGATCAGCGACCAGAAGAGTGGCGCGGCGATCGCGATGATCGCCAGGCAGCGGAGCACCGCGGCGAGGTTGGCGGCGACGAGCAGCGCGAGCGCGGCGTAGATGATCGCGATCCCGAGCAGCGCCTCGAAGCCGAGCACCGCCCAGTAGCGGCGCTGCCACATGCCGATCGCCGCGGCGCCCATCAGTCCCGCGAACAGGAGCACGCCGACGACCGACTGGTCACCGCCCTGGATCTCCCAGCCGGCGGCGAGCAGCACCAGGTTCGCGATCCCGAGCAGCGCCGCGAGCAGCGCCGAGATCGTCAGCGCGCGCGGACGCTCGCCCGGGGCATACGGTTGCAGCGCGGCGCGCACGGCGGCGTCGCGCTCGCGGCTGCGCGCGTAGCGGTCGGGCTTCGCGGCCTCGCGTTCTTCGCCATCGGCCGCCGCGACGCGGGCGGAGCGCGGATCGCGGCGCTTACGACTGCGCTGCGCCAACGCGTCCCTCCGCCAACCGCTCGCGCAGCGCGCGCGCCGCCGCGGCAGGATCCGCCGCGTCGGTGATCGCGCGCACGACGACGATGCGGGTCGCGCCGCGCGCGCTCGCCGCGCCGACGTTCGCGGCGTCAAGACCCCCGATCGCGAACCAGGGCTTCGTCACGTTCGCGGCCGCCCACTCGACGTAGGCGAGTCCCGCAGCCGGTCGTCCCGGCTTGGTCGGCGTCATGTGCACGGGCCCGACGGCGAGGTAGTCGACGTCCGGGTCGGCCTCCGCCGCGGCGCCCTGCTCGGGCGAATGCGTCGAGCGGCCGACGATCCGGTCCGGGCCGACGGCCGCGCGCGCGTCCGCCGCGCTGCCGTCCTCCTGCCCGATGTGCACGCCGTCCGCGGCGCAGGCGGCGACGAGGTCGGGGCGGTCGTTGAGGATGAAGAGCGCGCCGGCGCCGTCAGCGGCGGCGCGGAAGTCGCGCGCCACGGCGATCAGGGCGTCGTCGTCGAGCGACTTGTCGCGCAGCTGGATCATGTCGGCGCCGCCGCGCAGCGCGGCGTCCAGGAACGCGCGCGGGCGCCGGTCGCAGACCAGGTAGAGATGCATGGCGGCGATTCGCTCGCGGGCGCTCATGCGGTCCAGTCAAGCACGCTCCCGAGCGCTAACCTTTTCGCCGTTACGGGAGCCCGTGAACGGGCTGAGAGGGCGTCATCGGGGCGCCGACCGTCGAACCTGATCCGGGTCGTGCCGGCGTAGGGAAGGAGTCGACTGCAGTGTCGCTGGAGCAGGCCAAGCCGGACGTCGCGGTAGTCGGCGGCGGGCCGATCGGGCTGGCGAGCGCCTGGCGCGCCGCCCAGCGCGGGCTGCGCGTCTGCGTGCTCGACGCGGGCGATCCGGGCGCCTGGCACGTCGCCGCGGGGATGCTGGCGCCGGTCGCGGAGGCGCAGTTCGGCGAGCACGCGCTGCTCGAGCTGAGCCTGCGCGCGGCGGCGGGCTATCCGTCGTTCTGCGCGGAGCTGGCCGCCTCCTCCGGCCGCGATCCGGGCCTGCGGGACGGCGGCACGCTGGTCGTCGCGCGCGATCGCGACGAGGCGGAGGCGCTCGACCGGCTGCTCGCCTTCCGGCAGCGCCTCGGGCTCGACGTCGAGCGCCTGCTGCCGTCCGCGGCGCGGCGCGCGGAGCCGGCGCTCGCTCCGACCGTGCGGCTCGCGCTCGACGTCGCCGGCGATCACTCGGTCGATCCGCGCCGGCTGGTTGCCGCGCTCGCCGAAGCCGTGCGCGGCGCCGGCGGCGTCGTGCGCGCGAACACGCGGGTGGCCGCTCTGACCGTCGAGGGCGAGCGCGTCACGGGCGTGCGGCTGGCCGACGGCGGCACGCTCGCCGCGGGCGCAGTGCTGGTCGCCGCCGGCGCCCATACGGCGCTGCTGGAGGGTCTTCCTTCCGGCACGTCAGTCCCGCTGCGACCCGTCGCCGGGCAGGTGCTGCGGCTGCGCGATCCCCAGGGTCCCGGGCTCGTCCGGCGCACGATCCGCACGAGCGACGCCTACATCGTCCCGCGCGCCGACGGCCGCTACGTGCTCGGCGCGACGATGGAGGAGCGCGGCTTCGACGCGGTGCCCACCGCGGGCGGCGTGTTCGAGCTCTTGCGCGACATCTCCGAGGTGCTGCCGGGCGTGCTCGAGCTCGAGCTGGAGCAGGTCCTCGCCGGCCTGCGCCCGGCCACGCCCGACAACGTGCCGGCGATCGGGCCCGGCGCGCTGGAGGGGCTCGTCTGGGCGACCGGCCATCACCGCAACGGCATCCTGCTCGCGGGGCTGACCGGCGAGCTGGCCGCGGCGGCCCTGTGTGGCGAGGAGCTGCCCGACTGGGCCCAGGCCGCCGATCCGCGCCGCTTCGCCGGGGTGCCGGTATGACGATCGTCGTCAACGGCGAGGCGCGCGAGCTGCCCGGCGGCACGACCGTCCGCGGCCTGCTCGACGCGCTCGACGTCCCGGGCGGAGCGAAGGGCGTCGCGATCGCGGTCGACGCCGAGGTCGTCCCGCGCGGCGAATGGGACACCACCGAGCTCGGCGAGGGCGCGCGCGTCGAGGTCCTGCGCGCGATCCAGGGAGGCTGAAAGCGATGAGCGTGACCGACCCCGACATCGCCGCGGACCGCTTCACGATCGGTGGACGGGAGCTCGGCTCGCGCCTGCTCCTCGGCACCGGCGGTTTCCGCTCGCTCGAGGCGATCGCCGCGGCGATCGCGGCCAGCGGCACCGAGCTCGTCACCGTCGCCCTGCGCCGGATCGACCCGGGGGCGCGCGGCTCGATCGTCGACGTGCTGGAGACCGCCGGCGTTCAGCTGCTCCCCAACACGGCGGGCTGCTTCACGGCGCGCGACGCGGTGCTGACCGCGAAGCTCGCGCGCGAGGCGTTCGGCACGGACTGGATCAAGCTCGAGGTGATCGGCGACGACCGCACGCTGCTGCCCGACGCCCCGGCGCTGCTCGACGCCGCCGAGCAGCTCGTCGACGACGGCTTCGTCGTGCTCCCCTACACCAACGACGACCCGATCCTCGCGCGCCGGCTCGAGGACGTCGGCTGCGCGGCGGTGATGCCGCTCGGCTCCCCGATCGGCTCCGGCATGGGGCTGCTCAACACCTACAACCTGCGTCTCATCCGCGAGCGCGCCGGCGTGCCCGTGATCCTCGACGCCGGTGTCGGCACCGCATCCGATGCAGCGCTGGCGATGGAGCTCGGCTGCGACGCGGTGCTGTGCGCGAGCGCGGTCTCGCGCGCCGCGGACCCGAATGCGATGGCGCGCGCCGTGCGGCTGGGTGTCGAGGGCGGCCGGCTCGCCTACCGCGCCGGGCGGATCCCGCGGCGCCTGCACGCACAGGCGTCGACGCCGGAGGACGGAGTTGCGGAGTACTGAAACGGCCGTCGACGCGCTGTTCGACGGCTGGGAGCGGGCCTGGTCGGGGCGCGACCCGAGGGCGTTCGAGCCGCTCTGCCATCCCGAGGTGCACTACGAGGACCCGCTCGTCACGGAGCCGCTGAAGGGCGCCGACGCGATCGCCGCGCGTGCGGCGCGGCTGTGGGCCGCGTTTCCCGACGCTCGTCTGCACCCGACCGGCCCGCGGCTGACGGACGGCACGTACGCGAGCGCGCCGGGGAAGCTGCTCGGCACGCACCGCGAGCCGCTCGAGGGGCTCGCCGCCACCAACCGCGCGCTCGTCGTCCACGTCGTCTTCTTCGCCGAGCTGCGCGACGAGCGGCTCTTCCGCGTACGCGCGTTCTTCGACGCCTACGGCGCCGCGGTCGCGCTGGGCGTGCTGCCGAAGCCCGGCACGCTCGGCGGTAGGGCGCTGCTGCTGCTGCGCGGGTTCGGGCTGCGCTCGGCCTAGATCTCCACCCGCAGCGGCGCGTGATCCGAGAGCGGCGCGGCATCGAGCACCTCCGGCTCCGCCACCGCCGGGCGTCCCTCGGTGAAGAAGTGATCGACATTGCTGGCCGCGACGTGCCGCAGCCCCGGCATCGCCGGCCGCCTCGAGTTCAGGTCGCCGCCGAACACGAGCGGCGCGCCCGCCGCCCACTCGAGCGCACGTCGCGGCGGCCTTGAACAGGTCGGCGCGGCGCTGCTCGGGCGGGTCGCAGCGAGCCGTGCAGGTTGACCACCCAGCCCGCGCCGTCCAGCGCGATCCCGTGCATCACCCGGCGCTCGGGACGGCGCGTCAGCTCCAGCGTGCGGTGCTCGCGGATCCTGCCGCGGCGCACGAGGATCGCGTTGCACCCGCCGCCGCCGGCGCCGAGCAGGTCCGGGTTGCGGGCCGCGATGGCGCGCCGCGCGAACAGCAGCTGGTTGCGGCTGGTCAGCGTCATGCACACGCTCGCGCCGGTCGCGGCGCCGAGCCGCGCCGGCCACCACGGCGGCACCTCCTGCAGCAGCGCGACGTCCCATGACCAGCCCGCCAGCGTCGCCGCGAACTCGGCCGCGAGCGGCCGCCCTGCCGCCGGCTCCGCGCGGCCGTGGAAGATGTTCCAGCTGAGCAGGAGGATGAGCGCGAAGCTAGCGCACCTAGACTTGCGCGCTTGCCGCGCCGATTCCTCACGGGCACCGAGCTCTCCGCCGCAGAGCTCGCCGCACTGCTCGATCGCGCGCTCGCGCTGAAGGCCGAGCCGCTCCGCTCGCGCGTGCTCGAGCGCCGCAGCGTCGCGCTCGTCTTCGAGCACCCGTCGACGCGCACGCGCGCCTCGTTCGAGGCGGGGATCGTCGAGCTCGGCGGTCACCCGATGGTGCTGCGGCCCGGCGAGCTGCAGCTGACGCGCGGGGAGTCGGTGCGCGACACGGCGCTCATCCTGTCGCGCAACGCCGCCGCGATCGGCTTGCGCACGGGGTCGGAGGAGACGCTGGCGGAGCTGGCCCGCCACGCCGAGGTGCCGGTCTTCAACATGCTCTCGCCCGAGCACCATCCCTGCCAGGCGCTGGCGGACCTGATGACGATGCGCGAGGCCTTCGGCACGCTCGCCGGGCGCAAGCTCGCCTACATCGGCGACGGCAACAACGTGGCCCGCTCGCTCGCGCTCGTGGGCGGGCTGGCGGGCGTCGAGGTGACGGTCGCCGCGCCCGAGGGCTACCAGCTCGAGCACGGCACGGGCGCGCGCGCTGACCCATGATCCGCTGGTCGCGGCGGCGGGCGCCGACGTGCTCTACACCGACGTCTGGGTCTCGATGAGCGACGACATCGCGACCGCCGAGCGCCGCCGCGACGCGCTCGCGGACTACGCGCATCGACGACGCGCTGCTCGACCGTGCGGCGCCCGGCGCCTTCGCGCTGCACTGCCTGCCCGCGCATCCCGGCGAGGAGATCACCGCGGAGGTGCTCTACGGCGCCCGCCAGCGGATCTGGGACCAGGCCGAGAACCGGCGGCACGCGCAGAAGGCGCTGCTGGAGTGGCTGCTCGCGGCTACCCTCGACGCGTGACCACGCCGCAGACCTCGACGCGCCCGGCACGCGGAGCCGAGCTGGAGCTGACCGTCGACACGCTCGCGCACGGCGGCAACGGCGTCGCGCGGCTCGACGGCTATGTCGTGTTCGTCGCCGGCGCGCTGCCCGGCGACCGCGTGCGTGCGGTGGTCGGCAAGTCCAAGCGCGCCTACGCCGAGGCGCGCGCGGTCGAGATCCTCGAGCCGTCGCCCGATCGGATCGCTCCGCTCGCCGACCACCCGGGCGTGCCCTGGCAGGTGCTCTCCTACGAGCGCCAGCTCGCGGTCAAGGCCGACCAGGTCGGTGACGCGCTGCGCCGGATCGGCAGGCTCGAGAACTTCGAGCAGGACCCGATCGTGCCCGCGGTGGAGCAGTGGCGCTATCGCAACAAGCTCGAGTACTCGTTCGGCACGGGTCCGGACGGGACGCTCGTGTGCGGCTTCCACGCGCCCGGCCGCTTCGACGAGATCGTCGCGCTGGACGATTGCCTGCTCGCCTCCGAGCGCGGCAACGCGGCACGCGAGCAGGTGCTGGCCTGGTGTCGCGAGCAGGGACTCGGCGCATGGGACAGGCGCAGCGGAGCGGGGCTGCTGCGCAACCTGGTCGTGCGCGAGGGCAGGCGCACCGGCGAGCTGCAGGTGCGGCTCGTCACCTCGCCCGGGGCGATCGACGGCGCGAGCCTCGCGGCGGCGGTCGACTGCGAGGGCCTGTTCTGGACGCAGGCCGAACGGCAGGGCGAGAGCACGCAGGGCGGCGAGACGAAGCGGCTGAGCGGATCGAAGCGATTGCGCGAGCAGCTCGGCGAGCTGGAGTTCCTGATCTCGCCCGAGGCGTTCTTCCAGACCAACACCGAGATGGCCGAGGTGCTGTACGGCATCGCGGTCGAGCTGGCGGCGCTGCGCGGGCACGAGCGCGTCTTCGACCTCTACTGCGGGATCGGCACGATCGGGCTCGCGCTGGCGAGCCGCGCACGCGAGGTGGTCGGGGTCGAGATCGTCGCACCGGCCGTCGCCGACGCGATCGACAACGCGCGCCGCAACGAGATCACGAACGCCTCCTTCTTCGCCGGCGACATCCGGCTGGCGATGCGCGAGCTGGTCGAGCAGGCGGGCAAGCCGGACGTCTGCGTGATCGACCCGCCGCGGGCCGGCCTCTCGCAGAAGGTCGTGCGCAGGATCATCGAGGCGGCGCCGAAGCGGATCGTCTACGTCTCGTGCAATCCGACGACGCTGGCGCCCAACGCGGCGCAGCTGGTCGAGGCCGGCTACGCGCTGCGGCGCGTGCGCCCGGTCGACATGTTCCCGCAGACGCCGCACGTCGAGTGCGTCGCGCTGCTCGAGCGCCCCTAGGCGGCCTGCAGCACGTCCTCGTCGTCGGCGATGAAGCCGCCGAGCGCGCGCGCGACGGCCCGGTAGACGCCGGCGTTGAGCCCCATGCCGCAGTGCGACGCGCGCACCTCGACGCAGGCGTCGGCCGCGGGGTCCATGCACGAGCGCCAGTCGACGATCCCGTCCGAGCGCGAGTAGAGCGCGACGTAGCCGACCGTGGGCGGGAACGGGCCCGCGAGCGCGGTGCGAAACGGCGTGCAGCAATCGCCGCGCAGGCAGCTCCACGAGAGCAGGCCGGGCAGCGGGCCGCTGCCGAGCGTCGCGAGCATCCCGACCTGCGCCAGCACCAGCGGGTGCACCGCGAGCTGTGAGACGACCGGCGAGCCGAGCGTGACGACGCCCGCCACCAGCTCGGGGCGGCGCGCGCCGAGCGCCTTGGCGAAGACTCCACCGCGGCTCTGGCCGACGATCACGACGCGCCGGCCGGTGGATGTGGCCAGGCGCTCGAGCCGCTCTTCCAGGCGCGTGCAGGCCAGCTCCGAGCAGGCGACGTTCGCGCGGATGCCGGCGCGCTTGGTCCGGTACCCGGCGCTTCGCAGCCACTGGGTCATCGTGCCGAGCGAGCCGTCGCCGGCGAGGAACCCGGGGATCAGCAGCACGCCGCGCCCGTCGCCGTACGGTACGCCGGCGCCGCGCAGGACGTCCGAGCGCCGCAGCGCAGCCCACTCGAACGCCATCCGGCTCTCGCGCCACAGCGGCGGCACCGCCGGCGGACGCGGCAGCGCAGGCAGGTGCGGGTGTGGCAGCGCCATGACGACGCTGTCGTTCTACCCGATTGAGAGGACGTCAGCCGTTCCGCGGACCAGAAAACGGCAGAACGGGAGGTCACCCGCCGCCGCCGCACCCCGCCGCCGCCGCAACCGCCGCCGCCGCCGTCGCCTCCGCCCATCGCGAACCAGGCAGGGTTGGCGGTTCCGCGGCGCCTGCCGTCCCGCCCGGGGCGGTCCGGAGGCGAGTCGGCCCGGGCGGAGCGCAGCGCGGAGGGCGTGACGCCGATCGGGTCCGCGACGCCGAGCTGCTCGTCGAGCTCCCACAGCGACGGCTCGCGGCCGGCGCGGCCCGCTTCGCTGCGGTCCCACGCGCGCACGGTCTCGTGCATGGCGGCCCGCATCGAGACCCCCAGGTCGGATTCGGGCGCGTGGTGCAGGTAGCGGCCGAACGCCGCGCGGCACAGCGCGTGGTAAGCGGGCGTGTTGAGGATCAGCTCGTGCCAGGCCCAGTCGACCGCGCGGGACGGCATCCCGAGCTGGTCGCCGCCGGCATGGGCGCAGCAGATCAGCCACTCGCGCAGGCCCAGTTCCACCGCGGCGAGCTGGGAGTCCTGCAGCTCCGGATGTGCACGTGCCACCTTCGCCATGACCGAGCGCGGGAGCTCAGCCTCCCGGATCACGGTCTCCGCCCGCCGGGCACTCCGATGTCGTCCGATGATCATGCCGCGGACGGTATGCGCCGACGCGGGACCGCACCGCGTACTGCGGCGCGCCGGTTGTGGGTCGTCGGACCCACAGCGGGCACGCCGCGTCTCGCGCCGGTCGTGTGCGAGCATCGCGGTCATGCGAGCCGCGACGATCCGCGACGGTGACATCGCCGTCCAGGAGCACCCCGATCCGGAGCCGCAGGCCGGCGAGCTGCTGGTGCGCGTCCGCGCCGCGGGCTTGAACGGCGCCGACATGCTGCAGCTCAAGGGCCGCTATCCCGCACCGCCGGGCTCCCCGGCCGACATTCCGGGCCTCGAGCTCGCCGGCGAGGTGGTCGCTGTGGGACGCGACGCGAGGCGCTTCGAGGTCGGTGACCGTGTCATGGCGGTGGTCGGCGGCGGTGGCCACGCCGAGCTGGCCGTAGTCCACGAGCGTGCCGCGATGCCCGTGCCGGAGGAGCTCGACTGGACGGCTGCCGGAGGCGTGCCCGAGGCCTTCACGACTGCACACGACGCGCTCTTCACCCAGGCCGGGCTGACGGTCGGGGAGCGCCTGCTCGTGCACGGCGCCGCGGGCGGCGTCGGCATGGCCGCGGTGCAGCTCGCGACGATGGCCGGCGCGCGCGTGACCGCGACGGTCCGCGATCCCGCCGCGCGCGAGCACATCTCCGCACTGGGAGTGCTGGCGCTCGAGCCCGAGGGCTTCGAGGCGCACGGGCCGTTCGACGTCGTGCTCGAGCTGGTCGGCGCGCCCAACATTCCAGGCGACCTCGCCGCGCTGGCCGACCGCGGGCGGATCTGCGTGATCGGCGTCGGGGCGGGGGCCAAGGTCGAGCTCGACCTGCGCGCGCTGATGGGCAAGCGCGCGCGGATCCACGGCTCGGTGCTGCGGGCGCGCTCGCTCGAGGACAAGGCCGACGCCGCGCGCCGGGTCGAGCGCGCGGTGCTGCCGGGGTTCGCGTCGGGTGACCTGATCGTGCCCGTGACGGCGACGTTCCCGCTCGACGCCGTCGCGGACGCCTACGCGCGCTTCACGGCCGGCGCGAAGCTGGGCAAGATCGTGCTCGAGCCGTAGCTCAGGCGGCGCCCGGCTCGTCGAGTGCGTCCGGGTCCAGCGCCGTCGCCTCTGCCGCGTGGACCGCGCACAACGCCGGTCCGCCGGTCTCGATCACCTGCTCGAGCTCGGACTCCGTCAGCTTGGCCCCGCACTCCTCGCAGTGCTCCCCGAGGTCCATCGAGCGAGTCTAACCCGGCACGGCTGAAGCGGAGCGCGCGCGACTCGACGGATGACCGACCTCCTTTGCGTGGATAACGTCCTACCTTGGATGCGATGAAGGCTCGTCGGCTCGTTCCCCTGCTCTTGCTCGCCCTGCTCGCGACGCCGGCGGCTGCGTCCGCGGCGGATGGGGAGCTGCCGCTGCGGCCGAAGGGGAATCAGAAGCCGTTCGGCAACGAGCGCCTGTCGAACGAGACGACGCTCACGCGCTGGGCCCACACGAACCTGCTCGGCGCGATCCGCTCGAAGCCGACGGCGGCGAGCGCGAAGGTCGGCAAGCTGCGCTGGGACACCGAGGACGGCGTGCCCGAGGTCTATGTCGTGCTCGAGTCGCGCCTCGACGAGCAGCAGCGCGCGTGGCTGCAGATCCGCGTTCCCGCCCGCCCGAACGGGCGCGTCGGCTGGGTGCGCGAGCAGCAGCTGTCGAACCTCAAGACGATCCAGACGCACCTGACGATCGACCGCGGCAAGCTCAAGGCGACGCTGCGCAAGGACGGCAAGCGGATCTGGTCGTCGCGCATCGGCGTCGGCAAGGCCGGCACCGTGACCCCGGCAGGCCGGTTCTGGATCCGCGAGCGGCTCAAGAACCTGCGCGGCAGCCCGATCTACGGTCCCTGGGCGTTCGGGACCTCCGCCTACTCGGAGACGCTGACCGACTGGCCCGGCGGCGGTGTCATCGGCATCCACGGCACGAACCAACCCGAGCTGATCCCGGGCCGCCCGTCGCACGGCTGCATCCGCGTCCCGAACGCGGCGATCAACCGGCTGGCCAAGCTGATGCCGATCGGGACCCCGATCCGCATCAAGTAGGCGGGCCCCGGCGAACGTCAACGGCGGCAGTAAAGGGGCGAGGGTCCGGCGGCGAACGTCGGTCAGTCAGGGCTATAGCCGGCAAGGAACGACGTTCGGCGCGAGCGGACCGCCAACCCGGCCCCGAACCCGCACCCTTTACTGCCGCAGTTGACGTTCGCCGCGAGCCGCCTAGTACGGCGGGAAGTCGGCGTACCAGTCGCCGAGCCGCCGGAACGCCGTCCAGAACGCGCGCTTCGCCGACTCCTCGTCGAGCGCGTCGTCGATGCTCGGCACGTAGAGCGCCTCGATCGACGGCGTCAGCGGCTGGATCTCGCCGATGCGCGGCGCGACCGGCTGCGCCAGCGGGAGCGCGAGCTCGTTGAGCGTCTCGAGCGCCTCGGGCCCCATCACCACGACGATCCGCGGCTGCACGATCGCGAGCTCCTCGACCAGCCGCGCGACGCACTCGGGCGCGGCCAGCGACGTGTCCGCCACCGGGCACTTGACGCACAAGGTCCCGTAGACCGCGAGCGGGTCGATCTCGAGCCGCTTGAGCGACTTCATCAGCGCCGTCCCGGAGCGGCCGTAGAACGCGACGCCCTCCTCGATCTCCGACGCGGTCGGCGCGTACTTGAGCATGAACACGTCGGCCTGCGGGTGGCCGGAGCCGAGGATCGGCATCAGGCTCCCGCGCGGACACGCCGAGCACGCCTGGAGATCGCGCGTGAAGTGGTTGAGCTCGCGGATCGCGCGCTCGAGGTACTTCTCGCGGATCTCGTCGTCGGTGGCCGGCATCCCACCGACGGGTTTGGCCGCGCCGCTCTGTTCCCCTTGTCCCTGCATCAACGATTGCGCCCCGAGGTCGCGCGCCGGATCTGCCGGCGCCGCGCCGCACGCCTCGCCCCCGGCGGCGTGGCGCGCGTCTGGAGGAACTTCAGCGCCTGCACCTGGGCGTAGTAGAGCGAGGAGGGGCGGCCGACGATGTCGGCGTCGGCGAGCGACGCCAGGAACTCCTCGGGCCCGTCGAAGTCGCGCATCCGGATCCGCACCGAGCCGAGCCCCTGGGCGACGTGCGAGTCCGATCCGGCGCCGGCCACGATCCGGTACTTGCCGGCGAAGCGGACCGCCTCCTCGTTGTAGGCGGGTATCGCGATGCGCGGATTGAAGACCTCGATCGCGTCGACGTCCTCGACGACGGCGAGCAGGTGCTCGTAGTCGGGCACGGAGTGCATGCGGTCGAACGGGTGTGGCACGTAGACGAGCCCGCCTTGGCGCTTGATCTCCGCGATCGTCTCCGCCAGGCTCATCCCGCGCGGGATCTTCTCCTCGATGAAGAGCCCGATCACCTCGCCCTGGGTGGCGGTCTTGACCTCCTCGGCGACGATCACCTTGACGCCGTACTCCGCCGCCTTGGCGCGCGCGGCCAGCGCACCTGAGACCTCGTTGTGGTCGGTCACGGCGATCGCGCCGAGGCCCTCGTCGCGGGCGGTGGCGAGCAGCACGTCGACCGGCGTGGCGCAGTCGTTGGAGTGGTCGGTGTGCATGTGCAGGTCGACGTCGATCACGTCGCGCGCCGCGAGCCGTTCACGCACCGCGCCGTTGCCACGCGGCGGATGCCGGCGTGCCGCGACACGCTCGTAGACCCCCTCGAAGCGCGCCGCGACCGCGCTCCATGCCAGCTCGGGCGCCGTCGCGGCGACCGCGGCGGCGAGCCGCCGGCGGAGCGCTTCGTCGGTCAGCAGCCGCTGGAGCTGGGCGGTCAGCGTCTCGACGTCGCCGCGCTCGAACAGCAGCCCCAGCTCGCCGTCGCGCAGCACCTCCTCGTACGCGGGCAGGCGCGCGGCCACCGGCACGGCGCCGGCGCCGAGCGCGCGCACGAGCACCCCGGGGGCCGGCGCCTGGCCGACCGACGCGGCGACGACGATGTCGGCGCCGGCCAGCACCCGCTCCTCGGTCGTCTCGGCGGCGGTGAGGATCTCGACGCGGTCGCGCAGCCGGCTGCGCAGCGCGCCGGTACGCGGGCCGGCCGGCGTGAAGATGGTCGCGCGCCACGCGACGTCCTCGGGCAGGCGGCGCAGCGCGCGCAGGAACAGCCGCAGCGCCTGGCGGTCCTCGTGGTCGATGAAGGCGAGCCGCAGCTCGTCGGCCGCCGCGCCGCGCTGCGGCGTCTCGGCACCCGCGCGCAACACCTCGTAGGAGGCCGGGAAGGCGTGCTCCATCAGCTCGCGCGTGGCCTCGAACGACGCCGTGCGCGCATCCAGGCGGCCGAAGAAGCGCTCGACGAAGCGGCGCGCGACCTGCGTCGAGATGACGCGCTCGGACGGCGCGTGGAACGTGCCGACGTTGAGCGCGCGGGAATGGCGCAGCGCGATCGAGGCGGTGCTCGGCGCGAACGGCTCGTGCACGTGGACGAAGTCGAACGGGGCGCGGCTGAGCACGTCGTCGAGCGTGCGCGCGACATCGAGCGGCGGCGCGGGCGGCGTTCCCCGACGCGCGGGCGCGAGCGGCAGCAGCTCGCCGACGCCGAGCACGCGCACGCCGCCGTCGGGATCGAAGAAGTCGCCCGCGCGGATCAGCCGGCGCGACTCGCGCACCAGCGCGGGCGAGCGCGAGGGAGCGAGCACGACCATCCGGTGCCCGTTGCGTGCCAGCTCCTCGGACAGCGACCGCACGAACGCTCCCACCTCGTGCTCGTCCTCCCACGGATGCGGCGTCACCTGCGCGATGGCGAAACGCTCGCTCACGAGCGGCCCAGTCTATGCCGCACGGCGATGGCGGCCCGCCCAGGGCGGACCGCCGGCGGTGCTATGCGCGGACCTTCGCGTCGACGCTCTTCTTCGCCGCGCGCGCTCGCTTGGCCGCCTCGCGGGTGCGCGAGTGCTTGGCGATGAACTCCTCGGTCGCCTCGCGCGCCTGGTCGTCCGGGCGCTGGCTGTAGGGCGACTTCATCAGGTAGGAGCTGGGCCCGTCGAGCTGGCCCGCGACGCCGTGGTTGAGCGCCAGCTTGCAGCAGCGCACCGCGTCGGTGACGATGCCGGCCGAGTTGGGCGAGTCCCAGACCTCGAGCTTGAGCTCGAGCTGCAACGGCACGTCGCCGAACGCCTGGCCCTCGGCGCGGATGTGCGCCCACTTGCGGTCGGTCAGCCACGGCACGTAGTCCGACGGGCCGACATGGACGTCGTCGGCGGGCAGCTCGTGGCCCATCACCGACGTCACCGCGTTGGTCTTGGAGATCTTCTTGGACTCCAGCCGCTCGCGCTCGAGCATGTTGAAGAAGTCCATGTTGCCGCCGACGTTGAGCTGCGACGTGCGCAGCAGCTTGACGCCGCGCTCGTGGAACAGCCGCGCCAGCGCGCGGTGCACGATCGTCGCGCCGACCTGCGACTTGATGTCGTCGCCGACGATCGGCAGCCCCGCCTTGACGAAGCGGCGGTTCCAGTAGTCCTCGCGCGCGATGAACACGGGGATGCAGTTGACGAAGCCGCAGCCCGACTCGAGGATCTGCTCGACGTACCACTTCGTCGCCTGCTCGGACCCGACCGGCAGGTAGGAGACGACCACGTCGGTCTGCGTGTCCTTGAGCACCTGGGCGATGTCGACGGTCGAGCCTGGCGCCTTGGTGATGCGCTGCGACAGGTACTTGCCGAGCCCGTCGTGCGTCATGCCGCGCTGAACCTCCACGCCGAGGCGCGGGAGCTTGCCGGCGAAGTCGATCGTGTTGTTCTGACCGGCGAAGATCGCCTCCGAGAGGTCCTTGCCGACCTTCTCGCCGTCGATGTCGAACGCGGCCGAGAACTCGATGTCGGAGACGTGGTAGCCGCCGAGCTCCACGTGCATGAGGCCCGGAACCTGCTCGGCAGGGTCGGCGTCCTTATAGAAGTGCACGCCCTGGACGAAGGACGATGCGCAGTTGCCGACGCCGATGATCGCGACGCGCACCTTCTCTTCCTGATAGCGACCCTTGCCGTTGTTCTTCAATTCGTCTACCTCGTTCTCGCTTGATGCTCTCCGGCGAACAAGACCCCGCCGCGGCAGCGCCGTTACAGCAGCGCCGCTTCGCGGAGCGCCGTGCGCACGTGCAGGATCCGCTGTCCGACCGTGATCACCGAGAGCCCGGCGAGCACCCACACGGCGGGCTCGAGCAGGTCCGCTTCGATGATCGACGCGCCCTTGGCCAGCACCAGGCCGGCCGACAGGATCACCACGCGCACCGCGCGGTCGGCGATGCCGACCTTGCACTCGACGCCGAGCGCCTCGGCGCGCGCCCGCGTGTAGGAGACCATCAGCGATGCGAGCACGGCGATCACGACCGCGGCGACCGCGGCGTCGTTCCCCGCCCGGGAGAACTGGTAGGCGACCGCGGTGAGCACGATGCCCTCTTCCATGCGGTCGAGCGTCGAGTCCAGGAATGCCCCGAAGCTCGTGCCCTTGCCCGACATGCGCGAGTAGCGCCCGTCGAGCGTGTCGCAGACCGAGCCGAGGATGAACGCCAGCCCGCCGAGGAAGTAGTACTCGGCGAACACCAGCCCGGCCGCGACCAGGCACAGCACCAGGCCGGTGAGCGAGATTGCGTTGGGCGTCAGGCGCGACTCGATCAGCCGGCCGCGCGCCAGCGCCTGGTACTCGCGCGCCGTGGGGCGGCGCGCGCGTTCGAGCGGCGGGGAGGGCATGGGCGCGGGGAGGATCCTAGTGGGCGGCTCAGAAGCGCGAGGCGAAGTCGGCCGTCACGACCGACATGCCGAACCCACCGAGTGGGCCGGAGCGCTGCGAGAGCCCGATCCGGCGGAAGCCGGGACTGAGCATCACGGCGCGGTGCGGCGGCGAGTCCAGCCACATCTGCACGACCTTCTGCTCGATACCCGGCCGGCTGCTGAGCGCCGCGAGCACCTCACCGACCGTGCGCGCGTTCGCGTAGCTGCGGATCCGCCGATCGAGCGGCGTGCCGTCGCTGGACTCGTGCGCGAAGAAATCGCGCGCCAGCATGTCGGACGAGTGGTGCTCCGCGGCGCGACTGAGCGCGCGGCTCGCGCGCAGCTGCCGCAGGCCGTGCTGGGAGCGAACGGCGTTGACGATGCGGATGATCGTGCGCTCGGATTGGCTGAGCCGCGCGTCACCGGCGGCGCGCGGCGCGACCGGGCCGGCGGCGACTCCGAGAGTCGTTGCGAGCACGGCAAGGAACGAGATGGCGGATCGGGTCATCGGCATCGGTGGATCGGCCGGAGCCTGGGGGCTCCGGCAAGAGGTCTCTAAGCCGGGGAGCTGGGGACTTCAGGCGCGATCCATCGCGCAGCCGGGCCGTGGCGTACTGCCGCCTTCTAGCGGTCCGTGCGAAGCGGGCCACCCTAGCGGAAGCGTCGTACTCGTAACGACGAAGCCTGGGTGCCCGTCTACGCAGGATTTCATTCTCCTGCTTTCAGGCTGCAAGATTGCTCGCAACGCCCCCCGTATCGTGCGACCCGTGCCGCCCGTCCCGTTGCGCGACTGGACGCCGCCCGCCCGCCGGCGGGTGCTCGCGCTGCGCGACCGGCTGCGGCTCGTCTACGGCCGTCCCTCGGCGCCGCCGCACCGCCAACCGCTCGACGAGCTGATCCTGACCGTGCTCTCGCAGTCGACCAACGACCGCAACCGCGACGTCGCCTACACACGCCTGCGCGAACGGCTGCCGGACTGGACGGCGGTGCGCGAGGCGCCGCTCGAGGAGGTCGAGGCCGCGATCCGCCCGGGCGGCATCTCGAAGGTCAAGTCCGCGCGCATCCAGGCGATCCTGCGCGCGCTCGACGACCCGCCCTCGCTCGACCACCTCGCCGGCATGGATGTCGCAAACGCGCGCGAGGAGCTGTGCCGGCTTCCCGGCGTCGGGCGCAAGACGGCCGCCTGCGTGCTCCTGTTCAGCTTCGGCATGCGCGACGTCCCGGTCGACACGCACGTATCGCGCGTCGGCACGCGGCTCGGCCTGTTCCGCCCCGGCGCCCCGTTCGAGGAGTTGCACGACGACATGCTGGCGCTGACGCCGCGCGGGCAGGAGCTCGAGTTCCACGTCAACCTGCTGCGCCACGGTCGCCGCACCTGCCACGCGCAGCGCCCGCAGTGCCCTGTCTGCCCGCTGCGGCGAATGTGCCCGTGGGCACGCTCGGCGCGCTAAGATCTTCGTCACCCCGACTCAGATTTTGCCGTAGCAAGGAGCCCCACCATGGCCAAGACAATCGGAATCGACCTGGGCACGACCAACTCGTGCATGTCCGTCCTAGAGGGCGGCGAGCCGACCGTGATCGAGAACGCCGAGGGCGGTCGCACGACTCCCTCCGTAGTCGCCTTCTCAAAGGGCGGCGAGCGCCTCGTCGGCACCGTCGCCAAGCGCCAGGCCGTCACCAACCCTGAGAACACCGTCTTCTCGATCAAGCGCTTCATGGGCCGCAAGGAGGCCGAGGTGCGCGAGGAGGAGTCGATGGTCCCCTACAAGGTGGTCGCCGGCTCGGGCGGAGACGCGCGCGTCGAGGCGGGCGGCAAGCAGCACTCGCCGCCGGAGATCGCCGCGATGATCCTGCAGAAGCTCAAGGCCGACGCCGAGGCGTATCTGGGCGAGCCGGTCGACTCCGCGGTCATCACGGTGCCGGCCTACTTCAACGATGACCAGCGCCAGGCGACCAAGGACGCCGGCCGGATCGCCGGCCTGGACGTCAAGCGCATCATCAACGAGCCGACCGCGGCCTCACTCGCCTACGGGCTCGACAAGGAGTCCGACCAGACGATCCTCGTCTTCGACCTCGGCGGCGGCACGTTCGACGTGTCGGTGCTGGAGATCGGCGACGGCGTGTTCGAGGTCAAGTCGACCGCCGGCGACAACCACCTCGGCGGCGACAACTTCGACAAGGCGGTCGTGGACTGGCTCGCGGCCGAGTTCAAGCGCGACCAGGCGATCGACCTGACCGCCGACAAGATGGCGCTGCAGCGTCTCTACGAGGCGGCCGAGAAGGCCAAGATCGAGCTGTCCTCCGCGCAGGAGACGCAGATCAACCTGCCGTTCATCACGGCCGATGCCCAGGGCCCGAAGCACCTCGACGTGCGGCTCACGCGGGCGAAGCTCAACGAGCTCGCCTCGCCACTCGTCGAGCGCGTCGTCGGGCCGGTCCGCCAGGCGATGGACGACGCCAAGGACAAGGGCGTCAAGGACATCGACCACATCGTGCTCGTGGGCGGCATGACGCGCATGCCCGCGATCCAGGACAAGGTCAAGGAGCTCACCGGCAAGGAGCCGCACCGCGGCGTCAACCCGGACGAGGTCGTCGCCGTCGGCGCCGCGATCCAGGCCGGCGTGCTCGCCGGCGACGTCAAGGACGTGCTGCTGCTCGACGTCACCCCGCTCACGCTCGGGATCGAGACCAAGGGCGGCGTGATGACCAAGCTGATCGAGCGCAACACGACGATCCCGACGCGCAAGGGCGAGGTCTTCTCCACCGCGGAGGACAACCAGCCGAGCGTCGAGATCCACGTGCTGCAGGGCGAGCGCGAGATGGCGACCTACAACAAGTCGCTGGGCAAGTTCCAGCTCACCGGCATCCCGCCGGCGCCGCGCGGCATCCCGCAGGTCGAGGTCGGCTTCGACATCGACGCCAACGGCATCCTCTCCGTGTCCGCGAAGGATCTCGGCACCGGCAAGGAGCAGAAGATCGAGATCAAGGCGGGCTCCGGGCTCTCCGACGAGGAGATCAAGCGGATGGTGTCCGACGCCGAGTCGCACGCCGACGAGGACAAGCGCCTGCGCGAGCTGGCCGAGGCGCGCAACAACGCCGAGAACGCCGCCTACCAGGCCGAGAAGCAGCTCAAGGACCTCGGTGAGCAGGTCGACGAGGCCTCCAAGACCGAGATCGAGCAGGCGATCAAGGACGTCCGCGACGTGCTCGAGTCCGACGACGCCGACGACATCCGCGCCAAGACCGACCGCCTGCAGACGGCGTTCCACAAGGTCTCCGAGCAGATGTACGAGCGCGCCCAGGCCGAGCAGGCCGCGACCGCGCAGGCGGCCGACGAGGCCTCGTCGGACAACGGCGCCGCCGCGTCCTCGTCGTCGCGATGAGGAGGTCGTCGACGCCGAGGTCGTCGACGAGCAGAAGTGATGAGCGAGCGCGAAGAAACGCAGCGCTCCGGCACCGGCGCGCCGCCCGAGGGCGGCGCGCCGCCGCGCGCGCGCCCCGCTGTGGCGGAGCCCGCCGCCGACGAATCCGATGTGGCGCAGCCCGCCGTGGCGGAGCCCGTCGCTGACGAACCCGCTGTGGCGGAGCCCGCTATCGACGAGTCCGCTGTCGACGAATCCGCGGTGGAGGAGCCCGCGGTCGAGGAGCCCGAGGCGGCCGCCGCGCGCTACCTCGAGCTGGCCAAGCGCACCCAGGCCGACTTCGAGAACTACCGCAAGCGGATGGCGCGCGAGAACGCGGTCGCCGCGGACCGTGGCGCGGCGCGGCTGGCGAAGGAGCTGCTGCCGGCGCTCGACCACCTCGAGCTCGCGCTCAAGGCCGCACCGACCGACCTCGAGCTGACCAAGGGCTTCGCGATGGTGCGCGACGAGCTGCTGGCCGGGCTCGGCAAGGCGGGCATCCAGGCCTTCTCGCCGCAGGGCGAGCAGTTCGATCCCAACCAGCACGAGGCGATGGCCCAGCAGCCGTCCGCAGGAAGCCGAGCCGGGCACCGTGCTCGAGGTCTACCAGCAGGGCTACCGCGTCAACGGCGCGGTGCTGCGTCCTGCCCGCGTCGTCGTCGCCCAGTAGCCATGGCCCGCTCGTCCGACTTCTACAAGACCCTCGGCGTCGAGCGCAAGGCATCGCCGGACGAGATCAAGAAGGCGTACCGCAAGCTCGCCCGCAAGTACCACCCCGACACGAACAAGGACGCGGGCGCGGAGGATCGCTTCAAGGAGATCTCCGAGGCCTACGACGTGCTCTCAGACCCCGAGAAGCGCAAGAAGTACGACCGCGGCGGGCTCTTCAACACCGCCAACCCGTTCGGCGGCGGGACCCCCGGAGGCACGACCGCGACCGACTTCGGCGGCTTCTCGGACATCCTCTCGGGCATCTTCAACGCCGGCGGGGGGCGTGCGCGCACGCGACCCGCGGCGGAGGGCGGCCGCGACCTCGAGACGAGCGTCTCGCTCTCGTTCGAGCAGGCGGTCGCGGGCGCGCAGATCCCGGTCTCGGTCGCGACCCACTCCGCCTGCCCGACCTGCCGCGGCACGGGCGCCGAGCCCGGCACGCAGCCGGTCGTGTGCCCCGTCTGCCACGGCCGCGGCGTCGAGTCCCAGGGGCAGGGCCTGTTCTCGATCACCCGCCCGTGCGAGCGCTGCGGCGGCTCGGGCACGGTGATCGAGAAGCCGTGCCACACCTGCCAGGGCCAGGGGCGCATGCGCGAGCTCAAGAAGTACCGCGTCAACATCCCGGCCGGCGTGAAGGAGGGCTCGCGCATCCGCCTGGCCGGCAAGGGCGAGGCGGGACTGCGCGGCGGCCCCTCCGGCGACCTGTTCGTGATCACGCACGTGAGCGACTCGCCGGTCTTCCAGCGCAAGGGCGATCACTTCGAGGTGGAGGTCCCGATCACGGTCGCCGAGGCGCTCGGCGGCGCCGACGTCGAGGTGCCGACGCTGGCCGGCACGAAGACGCTGCGCGTACCGCCGGGCACGAAGCACGGCACGGTCCAGCGCCTGCGCGGCGAAGGCCCGGCGGTCGCGGGCGCGAACGCCAAGGGCGACCTGCGCTATCGCTTCGTGATCGACGTGCCCGGCGAGCTCTCCGACGAGCAGCGCCGCGCGGTCGACGAGCTCTCCAAGGTGATGAACGGCAACCCGCGCGAGCGGATCCTGCGCGAGGCGGCGCGAGGCGGCGGCTGATGGCACGTGTCAGCGCACGGGTCGACGTCGACCGCGAGCGCGGCGTCTTCATGATCTCCGTCGCGGCCGAGCTGGCCGCGATGCATCCGCAGACGCTGCGCATCTACGAGGCGCGCGGGCTGATCGAGCCGAAGCGCTCGCCGAAGGGGACGCGGCTGTACTCGCATGAGGACGTCGAGCGGCTGCGGCGCATCCAGGAGCTGACGGGGGAGGCGGGGATGAACCTCGCCGGCGTCGAGAAGGTGTTCGAGCTCGAGGCGGCGCTGGAGCGGATGCGCAACAAGGTCGCGCTGCTCGAGCGGCGCGCCGAGCAGCTGCAGGGCGAGATCGCGCAGCTCGAGCAGGTGCGGCGCACCGTGCGGGCGGAGATCGTCCGCTACGAGGCCGTGTCGACCGACCTCGTGCGCGTGCAGCGGCGCGCGTAGCGGCCGGGCTTCAGGCGCCGATCGTCAGCTTGCGCGGGCCGGGGCGGAAGCCGAGCTCGATCAGGAGCTCCTCCCACGGCGAGCCGATCACCGGTTCGCCGTTGACCCTCTCGACGCCGAGCTTGCGGATGCGGCCACGCTGGACCGCAGCCGCCAGCGCCTCGATCGCAGGCGACAGGCGCGCGTCGGCGTCCTCGACCAGGACCTGCAGGCCCTTGCCGCCGCGCTCGACGTAGAGCACCGGCTCGGCGCCGGCCAGCACGACGTGGGCGCCCGCCTGGCGCGCGGGCGAGCGCGCCTCGCGCGGCGGCCAGCTCAGCACGCCGCCGAAGGGCTGCGCCGGGTCGGTCGCGGCGAGCACGATCGGCGCCGCGGCATCGTCGTCGCGCTGGGCGCGCAGCCGCTCGGCCGCGCCCGGCAGCGCGAACTGGGCGCCACCGAGGCCCTCGACGAAGTAGCCCCGCTGGCAGACGCCGAGCGTCTCGAGCGCCGTGAACGAGTCATACAGCGACGAAAAGCCGCCGGCAATGCCCTCGGCGAGGACGTGCTCGCGAGTGACGATCCCGTGGCGCTCGAGCAACAGCTCGGCCTGCGCGCGGCGCCGTCCCGCCGGGTCGGCGACGCCGGCCGCGAACAGCGGCGCCGTCAGCGACCAGCGGCCCTGGATCTGCGGCTGGGCGCCCGCGCGCCGCGTGCCGAAGCGCCGCCGCCGCGCGCGGTCGGCACGTCCCTGCTGGCTCCATTGCGACTGCCGCGGCGAGCGCAGCGGCGCGTACGCGTCGTTGGTCGCGTCGCCCGCCCACACGAGGTCCCACAGCGCGTCCTGCAGCTCCTCGGCCGGCACGCCCGGGACGTCGACCAGCAGGTCGGTGAAGAAGCAGGCGCCCTGCCCAAGGCGCTCGCGGATCGCGCTGTGCGCGCGCTCGGCGAAGACGTCCTCGCTGTCGCGACGCGTGCCGGGCGGCGGACCGAGCAGCGCCGCGTCCTCGCGGAAGTAGAGCGCCACCTTGCCGCTGCGGCGGCCGAGCGGTCCGGCGCCGACCCACACGACCTCTCCCGATGCGCAGAGCTGATCGAGCCAGGCGGCCGAGTAGGCGCCCGTGCGGCGCGGCAGCACATCGCGCTCCCAGACCTCGGCGGGCAGCGCCAGGCCCTGCAGCGGCACGAGGATCTCGCGCAGCCGGTCGACACCGGCGCCGGACGGCGGATGGCGGTCGACGCCCTGCCAGCTCGGCGCGAAGCGCGCGAGCGCACGCTGGTCGGCCGGCTCGATCTCGGCTCGCAACGCGGCCAGCGACGCGCGCCGCAGCCGCCGCAGCACCTCGGGGTCGCACCACTCGCGCTCGGTGCCGCCGGGCCGCAGCTCGCCGCGCACCAGCTCGCCGGCACGCTCGAGCCCCGCCAGCACGGGCGTCAGGTCGAGCCCGTAGCGACCGCGCAGCCAGCGTCCGTCGAACGGGCCGTGGGTGCGCGCCCAGCGGCGCACGAGCCGCTCCATCGCGTCGGGCACGTCCTCCAGGAACGCGGCCGGCAACCCGCCCGGCGGCACCGCGCCGAGCGCGTCGCGGTAGAGCCCGGCGTCCTCGGCCGCGACCCAGCGCTGCTCGCCGTCGATCCGCAGCACGATCACGCGGCGCTCGCCGCCGAGCTGCTCGAGCCACGTCTCGACGTCGGCGCCGCGCACGGCACGCGCGCGCAGCTCGTCGTCCGTCAGGTCGCCGACCCGCCGCAGCACGTCGTGCAGCGCGTCGGCGGAGTCCGCGCGCGTGCGCTCGGAGATCCGCTGCAGGTCGGCCTCGACCGTCTCCAGCGCGCCGGGGTCGATCAGGTCGCGCAGCTCCTCCTGACCGAGCAGCTCGCGCAGCAGGTCGCGGTCGAGCGCGAGCGCGGCGGCGCGCCGTTCCGCGTTCGGCGCGTCGCTCTCGTACATGTAGGTCGCCACGTAGTCGAACAGCAGCGAGGAGGCGAACGGCGACGCCGTCTCGGTCTCGACCTCGACGACGCTCAGCTCGCGCGAGTGCAGCCGGCGCAGCAGGTCCTGCAGGCCGGGCACGTCGAGCACGTCGCGCAGGCACTCGCGGTAGGTCTCGAGCACGATCGGGAACTGGCCGTAGCGCTTGGCGACCTCGAGCAGCGTCTGCGACTTCAGCCGCTGCTGCCACAGCGGCGTGCGGCGGCCCGGGTAGGCGCGCGGGATCAGCAGCGCGCGGCCGGCGTTCTCGCGGAAGCGGGCGCCGAACAGCGCGCTGCCGCCGAGCTCGCCGACGACCGCGTCCTCGAGCTCGTCCGGGATCGACCAGCACCAGCTCCGCACCGGGCGGCTCGGCCGCGTCGGGCAGGTGCACGATGATCCCGTCGTCGGACCAGATCGCGTCCGACTCGAGGCCGTACTCGCTCGCGGATCCGCGCGCTCAGGGCCAGGCCCCAGGCGGCGTGCACGCGCCCGCCGTAGGGGGAGAGGACGCACAGCCGCCAGTCGCCGATCTCGTCGCGGAAGCGCTCGACGACGATCGTCCGGTCGCTCGGGACGACGCGCGTCGCGTCCTCCTGCTCGCGCAGGAAGGCGAGCAGGTTCTGCGCCGCGAGCGGGTCGAGGTCGTAGCCGTCGGCGAGCGTCGCGGCGTCCTGGTCGACCGCCCAGCGCGAGAAGGCGCCGATCGCCTCGCCCAGCTCGCGCGGCCGCCCGACGCCGTCGCCCTTCCAGAACGGCACCGCGCCGGGCACGCCGGGCGCGGGCGTGACGACGACGCGGTCGCGCGTGATCTCCTCGATCCGCCAGCTCGACGCGCCGAGCAGGAAGACCTGGCCGGGCCGCGCCTCGTAGACCATCTCCTCGTCGAGCTCGCCGACGCGCCGGCCGTCGGGCAGGTTGACGGAGAACAGCCCGCGGTCGGGGATCGTGCCGGCGTTGGTGATCGCCAGCGCGCGGGCGCCCTTGCGCGCGCGGATCGTGCCGGCGACCCGGTCCCAGACGATCCGCGGCCGCAGCTCGCCGAACTCCTCCGACGGGTAGCGGCCGTCGAGCATGTCGAGCACGTTCTCGAGCTGCGCGCGCGACAGCTCGGCGAACGAGTGCGTGCGCAGCACGAGCGCGTACAGCTCGTCGACGCTGACCGTCTCCGCCGAGGCGGCGATCGCGACGATCTGCTGCGCGAGCACGTCGAGCGGGTTGCGCGGCACGACCGTGCGCTCGATCAGGCCCTCGCGCATGCGCTTGGCGACGACCGCGCACTCGAGCAGGTCGGCGCGGAACTTGGGGAAGATGCGGCCCTTGGCGGTGTCGCCGACGCCGTGCCCGGAGCGGCCGATGCGCTGCAGCCCGGCGGTGACCGACTTGGGCGACTCGACCTGCAGCACGAGGTCGACGGCGCCCATGTCGATGCCGAGCTCGAGCGACGAGGTCGCGACCAGGCACGGCAGCTCGCCGGCCTTGAGCAGCTCCTCGACGACGAGCCGCTCCTCGCGCGCGAGCGAGCCGTGGTGGGCGCGCGCAATCGGTTCCTCCGCTAGCTCGTTCAGGCGCAACGCCAGCCGCTCCGAGGCGCGGCGGTTGTTGACGAAGATGATCGTCGAGCGGTGCGCGCGCACCTCCTTGAGCAGCTCGGGGTAGATCGCCGGCCAGATCGACTTGCGCGTCGCCTCCTGCCCGGCGAACGGGTCGAGGTCGAGGTCCGACTGCTCCGGCTCGACCATGCTCTCCACCGGCACGTGGATCTTCAGGTCGAGCGGCTTGCGCGTGCCGGTGTCGACGATCGTGCAGGTCCGCTTCGGGCCGACGAGGAAGCGCCCGACCTCCTCGAGCGGGTTCTGCGTCGCCGACAGCCCGATCCGCTGCAGGTCGCGGCCGGCCTGCTCGGCGAGCCGCTCGAGCGTGATCGCGAGGTGCGCGCCGCGCTTGGTCTGCGCGACCGCGTGGATCTCGTCGACGATCACCTGCTCGGCGCCCTCGAAGATCTCGCGCGCCTGGCTCGTCAGCATCAGGTAGAGCGACTCGGGCGTCGTGATCAGGATGTCGGGCGGATGGCGGACCATGTCGCGCCGGTCCTTCTGCGGCGTGTCGCCCGTGCGGATCCCGACCTTCACGTCCGCGCCGATCCCGCGCAGCGGCGCGCGCAGGTTCTTCTCGACGTCGTAGGAGAGCGCCTTCAGCGGCGAGACATAGACCAGCCGCGTGCGCTCGGTCGACGGCTCGGCGACCAGCCGGTCGAGCGCCCAGAGGAACGCGGCGAGCGTCTTGCCCGAGCCCGTCGGCGCGGAGATCAGCGTGTGCGCGCCCGTGGCGATCGCCGGCCAGGCCTGCGCCTGCGCCGCCGTCGGCTCGGCGAACGCGCGGCCGAACCACTCGCGCACCTGCGGGGTGAAGGCGGCGAGAGCAGGGTGGGACATACCCCTCCAACGGTACCGCTCAGATTTCGCCCGCCAGGGGAGCTGGCCGTACCTCGCGCTCGTATCAGGTTTCGCCTGCCAGGCGAGCTGCTCGTTCCTCGCGCTCGCCTTCGGCGACGTTACGCGGCCGCTACGCCGGCACCGGCTCGCCCGTCGCCAGCGTGCCGCGGTAGCGGAGTACGACCAGCCAGCCGATCGCCGCCGTCGCGGCCGCCGCGAGGAAGCAGGCGCGCCAGTCGAACGCCTCGACCAGCGCGCCGCCGACCGCCGTGCCGGCCGCGAAGCCGATCAGGATCGCGGTGACCGGCCAGGCGTACGCCTCGGTGACCGCGCCCGCCGGCGCGACGCGCTCGATCAGCTGGTTGCCGGCCGCGCCGAGCGGCGCGATCAGCAGCCCGGCGGGCAGGATCAGCAGCGCCATCGCGGCGATCGAGGGCGCGAGCAGCGCCGGCAGGTAGCCGAGCGGCAGCAGCAGCGACAGCCACAGGTAGATCGTCGCCGAGCGGCCGCGATCCAGGTGCGCGCGCCGTAGGCCAGCCCGCCGACGACGCTCGCGACCGACCAGGTCGCCAGCAGCACGCCCGGCCAGCTCGCGCGCGCCGTGCTCCTCCGCGAACGCCGGCAGGCTGATCTCGACCGCGCCGAAGCAGAAGCCGACCGGCAGCGACGAGAACACGATCGTGCGCACGCCGGCCGAGCGCAGCGCGCCGAGCGCCCCGTGCGACCCGGACTTCGCATGCGGGCGCCAGTTGCGCGACGGCGGGCGTGCGACGAACAGCAGCGTGCCGACGAGCGAGCACGCCGCGCTCGCCACGAGCGCCGCCTCCGGCGACGCGACCGCGACGATGACCGCGGCGATCAGCGGGCCGACCGTGAACAGCAGCTCGACGGCGACCGAGTCCAGCGCGAACGCGGTCGGCAGCAGCTCCTCGCGGCCGCGCAGCAGCTGCGGGCCAGAGCGTCCGCAACGCGGTGCCGATGTTCGGCACCGCAAGGCCGCCGATCAGGCCGCAGGCGACGAGCGCGACGGTCGGCGCGTCGGCCTCGGTCAGCACGATCAGCAGCGCGGTCGCGAGCGCGTCCAGCAGCGCGCAGGGCAGCAGCACGCGACGCTGCCCGAGGCGGTCGATCAGCCGGCTCTGCCACGGCACGCCGACCGCCGCGCCGATCGCGAACGCGCCGTCGACGAGGCCGGCGACCGCGTAGGAGTCGCGCGCCTCGGCGAGATAGAGGATCGCCGCCAGCGCGTAGAGCCCGTACGGCAGCCGCGCGAGCATCGACGCGAACAGCAGCGGCGCGACGTGCGGCGCGCGCAGCACGGCGGCGTAGCGGGCGCGACCGGACATCCGGCCTGACGCTAGCGCGCGCGCTCAGGCCGTGGCCAGCGCCCGCGCGCGCTCGAGCACCGCGTCGAGCATCGCCGGCGTCAGGCGGCCGGTGAACGTGTTCTGCTGGCTGGGATGGAAGCAGCCGAGCAGCGTCACGCCGCCGGCGCGCGCCTCGGCGCGCGTGGCCGAAGCGCGGGCGCGGGCGCAGCGCCGGGCGCGAGCTGGCGCAGGCCCGGCCTCCCAGGCGAACGCGCCGAGGCAGACGACGACGCGAGCGCTGCTCGAGCAGCGGCAGCTCGGCGCTGCAGCCAGGCGGCGCAGTTGTCGCGCTCCGCGGGCAGCGGCTTGTTCGCCGGCGGCGCGCAGCGCACCGCCGCCGTGACCCAGCAGTCGCGCAGCGCGAGCCCGTCGCCGCGATCGGCGCGAGATCGGCTGGTTGGCGAAGCCGGTGCGGTGCAGCGCGGCGAACAGGAAGTCGCCCGAGCGGTCGCCCGTGAAGCACGCGGCCGGTGCGGTTGCCGCCGTGGGCGGCCGGGCGCGAGGCCGAGCAGCAGCACGCGCGCGCGCCGGGTCGCCGAAGCCGGCGATCGGCCGGCCCCAGTAGGCCTCGTCGCGGAACGCCGCGCGCTTCTCGCGCGCGACCAGCTCGCGCCACGCCACCAGTCGCGGGCAGCGGCGGCACTCGTGGACGACTCGAGCGCCGCGAGCGCGTCGCGAGCGCGCGCGTCGGCGCTCGTGCGCGCGCTCACGCGGGCGTCGCGGCCGCGGCGCGCAGCAACCCGAGCACGAGCCGCTCGACGACCGGCTCGAGGTCGCGGATGTCGTCCGGCTCGCCCGTGCGGATCTGGCGCGACGCGAGCTCGACCACCGCTCCGACGATCGCGAACGCGTCGTGCGGCGAGGCGAGGCGCGGGGCGCGGCCGCGGTCGGCGTCCTCGCGGTTGACCGCGTCGACGTAGGCGGCGTACTCGGCCAGCACGCGATCGCGCCGCTCGATCGCGCGCGGGCCGGCGCCGATGATCTCGACCAGCAGCGTCTGGGCCTCGTCCGGAAACGCCGCGAGCACCTCGAGGAAGCGTGCGGATCACCGCGCGCACGCGTCCGGCCGCGTCGTCGCCGCCGTACTCGGCCCCGGTCCGGCGCATCGCCTCCAGCACGGCTGCCGTGGCATCGTCGTGGAGCGCGACGATGCAGTCCTCCTTGTTGTCGAAGTGCTCGTAGAACGTCGCCTTCGACATGCCGGCCGCGCGCGCGATCGCCTCCGCCGTCGCGTCGGCGTAGCCGACGCTCGCGAAGACCGCGCCGGCGGCCGCGTACAAGCGCCTGCGCTGGCGGTCCTGGCGGACCTCCAGCGGCGGCGCGTGGCGACCGCGCGGCGCCGTGTCGTGCTCCCGGACGCGCATGACGCCGCAACACTAGCCGGGTCACTACCCTCTGGGCGCAGCATGCCCCGCGCAGCTCTCGCCATCCCGCTCGTGCTCGCCGCGCTCGCATCAGGGTGCGGGGCGAGCGCGTCCTCGGCGGGCGAGTTCGAAGGCGAGGAGCAGAACGTCGCCGAGGTCGTCGAGCAGCTCCAGAGCGCCGGCCAGAGCGGCGACGGCGGCGAGATCTGCGACGAGCTGCTGGCCGAGCCGCTGCGCGATCAGATCCAGGAGTCCGGCTCGACCTGCGAGCAGGAGCTCGACAAGGCGCTCGCGGACGCCGACGACTTCGAGCTCGAGGTCGAGGACGTGACGATCACCGGCACCAACGCGACCGCGCGGGTCAAGGGCCGCGCGCTCGACAAGGACAGCGTGCGCGAGCTCAGCCTGGTCCGCGAGGGCGACGGACTGGCGACTCGGCGAACTCGGCAGCGAGCCTCGCCCGCGCGTCACGTCGCCGAGCGACCGCCCGTACTGACGCTCGTAGTACGCGCGGTAGTCGCCCGAGCGGATCGACTCCCACCACGGGCGGTTGTCCTGGTACCACGCGACCGTGCGCTCGAGCCCCTCGTCGAAGCGCACGCGCGCCTCCCAGCCGAGCGCGCGCACCTTCTCGGAGCCGAGCGAGTAGCGGCGGTCGTGCCCGGGCCGGTCGGTGACGTACTCGATCAGGTCGTCCGACGCGCCCGTCAGCCCGATGATGCGCTCCACGACGTCGAGATTGACCGCCTCGTCGGGCCCGCCGACGTTGTAGGTCTCGCCGGGCACGCCGTGCGCCAGCACGTGGCCGATCCCGCGCGCGAAGTCCTCCACGAAGATCCAGTTGCGCACCTGCTGTCCGTCGCCGTAGACGGGCAGCGGATCGCCGTGCAGCGCGTTGAGCACCATCAGCGGGATCAGCTTCTCGGGGTACTGGAAGGGCCCGTAGTTGTTCGAGCCGCGGCAGATCAGCGACTCCAGCCCGTAGGTGTGGTGGTAGGAGGCGACGAGCAGGTCGGCGCCCGCCTTGGTCGCCGAGTAGGGCGAGGAGGGCAGCAGCGGCGAGCTCTCCGTGAACGACCCCTCCTCGATCGAGCCGTAGACCTCGTCGGTCGAGACCTGCACGTAGCGCACGCCGCTCGACGCGCGCCGCCTCGAGCAGCACGAACGTGCCGACCGCGTGCGTCGTGATGAACGCGTCGGGCTCGGAGATCGAGCGGTCCACGTGCGTCTCGGCGGCGAAGTTGACGACGGCGTCGGCACCGTCGATCGCGCCCGCGACCGCTGCGGCGTCCTCGATCCCGGCGCGGACGAACGTCGAAGCCCGGGCTGTCGCGGACGTCGGCGAGGTTCTCCTCGCGACCCGCGTAGGTCAGCTTGTCGAGCACGGTCACGGCGTCGCCGTGCTCGACGATCCGCTGGCGGACGAAGTTCGAGCCGATGAAGCCGGCCCCGCCGCAGACGAGCAGCTTCATGCGATCACTCCCAGCTCGAGGTAGGCGCGCAGGCCGTCGCGCCAGGGCGGCAGCACGGGCGTGTCGGGGCGCTCCGAGCGCAGCACGGAGTACGCGGGGCGCGGCGCGGGGCGGCCGAGGTCGGCGGTGCGGCCGCGTGCCAGCTCGACGTCGGCGCCGGTCGCCGCGAAGATCGCGGCGGCGAGGTCATGCCACGAGCAGGAGCCGGCGCCGGCGGCGTGGTGGATGCCCGTCATGCGCTGCTCCGCGATCTGCACGAGCGCGCTCGCGAGGTGGCCGGTGTAGGTGGGGCAGCCGATCTGGTCGTCGACGACGGTCAGCGCGTCGCGCTCCCGCGCCAGCCGCAGCATCGTCGCGACGAAGTTGGCGCCGTGCTCCCCGAACAGCCACGACGAGCGCACGATCGCGTGCGCCCCGGGCGCCGCGGCGGCGACGGCGCGCTCGCCCGCCAGCTTCGAGCGGCCGTAGGCGCCGAGCGGCGCGGTCGCGGCCGACTCGCCGTAGGGCTCGGCCGCCCGCCCGTCGAAGACGTAGTCGGTCGAGACCTGCACGACGAATGCGCCGGCAGCGGCGGCGGCGGCTCGCAACATGGCCGGCGGCGGCGCCGTTGACGGCGGTGGCCTCTTCCTCGTGCGACTCCGCGCCGTCGACGTCCGTCCAGGCCGCGCAGTTGACGACCGCCTCGGGCCGCGCTGCGGCGATCGCCGACTTCACGGCACCGGCGTCGCAGACGTCGAGCTCGCGGCGCGAGAGCGGCGTCACGTCGTGGCCGGCGCCGACCGCGGCGGCGGTCACATCCTGGCCCAGCATCCCTGCCGCTCCGGTGACGAGTAGGCGCATCGGCGTTAGTGGTAGCAGTGCCGCGTCAGCGCACGCGCAAGGCGAGCGACAATTCGAAGCGCGCCTCGGGGTCGTCGAGCCGCTCGCCGAAGAGATCGCGCAGCTGGCGCAAGCGATAGCGGACGGTCTGCGGATGCACGTCGAGCGCGGCCGCGACCGCCTGGACCTGCCCGGGCCGGTCGAGCCACGCCGCGAGCGTCTCGGTCAGCCGCGCGCGCGGCCCGTCGGCGAGTCCGGCCAGCGGAGCGAGCCGTGCCGACGCGAGGTCCGCCGCGACGCGCGGGTCGGCGGCGAGCAGCAGCTCGGCGAGGTGATCGTCCGCGACGATCAAGCCCGTCGCTGCGGTCAGCTTTCCGGCGACGGCCAGGCGCTGGGCCGCCGTCGCGCGACGCACGCTCGCCGAGCCATGCTGCCACTCGACCGTCGGCCCCAGCGCGGCCGGGCGGTCCTCGACCGCCGCGGCCAGCCGGCGGCGGCGCCCCGGCGCATCGGGATCGGGCACGAAGACGATCGCGGCACCGAACGCCTCGGCGCCGATCGCACCCTCGCCGAGCCGCCGCGCGAGCCGCGTGGCGATCGAGTCCAGCAGCGACTCGCCGGGCACGTCCTCGTCGTCGGTCGCCGCCACCAGCGCGGCGAGCCCGCCGCGCGGCAGCGTCCACGGCGCGGCCGCGGCCGCGGTCCGCACCGCCTCCTGCCCGGCGGGCGGGTCCTGCGCGAGCAGCCGCACGAGCCGCCGCCGCCGCCGCTCGCTCTCGCCCGCAGCGGTGATCTGCTCGTCCGCATAGCCCTCGGCCGACTCCGCCGACAGCTCGTCGATGTAGGCGAAGATCGCCTCGCCGAGCGCGTAGATCGCATCGGGGGAGAGCCTGCCGCCCACGCCCGCCTCCACGAACCGCCGCCACGACAGTCGCGCGCCGACGCGGTAGGCGGCCAGCAGCGCGTCCAGGCTGCGGCCGGCGCGGAACTCGCCGCGGCCGAGATCGACGTAGGTGCGGCGGCTCTCGGCGGCGTCCGGCTCGGGCGCGGCCAGCAGGTCGACGAAGCGGTTGAGCGCCACCTCGACGCCGAGCCGCACGAGCTGCCCGAACTCGCCCTCCATCGCCCGCGCATAGTCGGGCACCTCGTGGGCGATCGCCACGACGATCTCGTCGGCGAGCCCGGGCAGCGCCGGGCGCAGCACCGGCGCGGCCTCGGGCGGAACTGCCGCATATGGGCGGGAAGTCGCCTCCATTATCACGAGGCTACAGATTCTAGGCCTGCAGTAACGTGGGAGTGCGTGCAGCGTGACCCGCGCATGACCCCGCGCTGGGCCACCACCGGCGTCTTTGTCGTGAACGGCGCCGCGATCGGCACCTGGATCGCGCAGATCCCGTGGATCCAGGAGCGCTTCGACCTGTCGAAGAGCACGATGGGGCTCGTGCTCGTCGGGATGGCGCTCGCCGTCATCCTCGTGTTCCCGATCGCGGGCCAGGCGATCGTGCGCCACGGTTCGCAGCGCACCGTGTGGGCGGGCGGCGTGGCGTGCTCGCTGGCGGTCAACCTGCCGGTGCTGGCGCCGCACCCGCTGCTGGTGGCGCTCGGGCTGGCGGTGCTGGGCGCCTCCAGCGCGACGCAGGACGTCGCGATGAACAGCCACGGCGTCAAGGTCGAGCAGGACCTGCGCCGGCCGATCATGTCCTCGCTGCACGCCGGCTGGGCATTCGGCGGGATGGCCGGCGCGGGCTTCGCGGCAGCCTGCGCCGCGTTCGGCCTGGACCCGCGCATCACCGTCGCGATCAGCTCGCTGCTGCTGCTCTGCCTGCTGGTCGCGAGCGCGCGGCGGATCGGCCGCGGATCGGCCGCCGAAGGCGCGGACGCGCCCGGCTTCACCCTGCCGACGCGCGGCGTCGTGCTGCTAGCGGTCCTCTGTCTGCTCGTGATGATCACCGAAGGCGCGATGGCCGACTGGGGCGGCCTGTACCTGCGCCAGGACCTCGGAGCGAGCGCTGCGATCGCCGCACTGGCGTACTCGGTCTTCGCGGCCGGGATGACCGCCGGCCGCCTCGTCGGCGACCGGGTCAACCACCGCATCGGTGCCGTCGCGCTGCTGCGCGGGGGAGCGCTGCTGACCGGCGTCCCGCTCGCGGCGATGCTCCTGATCGGCGCCCCGGCCGCGGCGCTTGTCGGGCTCTTCCTGGTCGGGCTCGGGGTCGCCAACGGCGTGCCGCTGATGTTCAGCGCCGCCGGTCGCCAGCCCGACACGCCGCCGGGGCCCGGCATCGCCGCCGTCTCCTCGATGGGCTCGCTCGGCTTCCTCGCTGGGCCCGCCGCTGATCGGCTTCGTCGCCGACGCGATCTCGTTGCCATGGGCGCTGGCGCTGCTGATCGTGGGCGCCGCCGTCGTCTTCGCGCTGGCGCGCCGGGCGACCGCGCGCACCGAGCCCGAGCCGGCGCAGCGGCCCGAGCTCAGCGCTCGAGCAGCCTGATCAGGTACTCGCCGTAGCCGCTCTTGACGAGCGGCTCCGCCAGCGCCCGCAGCCCGGCGTCGTCGATGAAGCCCTCGCGCCAGGCGACCTCCTCCGGCGAGCCGATCCGCAGCCCCTGGCGCTCCTCGATCACGCGCACGAACTCGGCCGCCCGCATGAGCGAGTCGAACGTGCCCGTGTCGAGCCACGCGGTGCCGCGGTCGAGCACGCCGACGCGCAGCTTGCCGCGCCGCAGGTACTCGCGGTTGACGTCGGTGATCTCGATCTCGCCGCGCGCGCTCGGCGTCACGTTGCGCGCGATCTCGACGACGTCGTTGTCGTAGAAGTAGAGCCCGACGACCGCGTAGTTGGACCTCGGCCGCTCTGGCTTCTCCTCGATCGAGATCGCGTTGCGCTCGGCGTCGAACTCGACCACGCCGTAGCGCTCGGGGTCGGCGACGTGGTAGGCGAAGACGGCGCCGCCGTCGGGATCGTTGAGCTGCTTGAGCTGCGAGCCGAGGCCGTAGCCGTAGAAGATGTTGTCGCCGAGGATCATCGCGACGGCGTCGTCGCCGATGTGCTCGGCGCCGATGATGAACGCGTCGGCGAGCCCGCGCGGGGTCTCCTGCGACGGCGTAGGTGAAGCGGCAGCCGAACTGCGAGCCGTCGCCGAGCAGCCGCCGGAACTGCTCCTGGTCGACGGGCGTGGTGATGATCAGCAGCTCGCGGATCCCGGCCATCATCAGCGTGGCCAGCGGGTAGTAGATCATCGGCTTGTCGTACACGGGCATGATCTGCTTCGAGATGCCCTGAGTGACCGGATAGAGCCGCGTGCCCGACCCGCCGGCGAGGATGATCCCCTTCACCGGGCGGAGGGTGCCAGAAGCCGCTCGGCGGCGGCGAGCACGGCCTCGCGCACGTCGGCCGGCTCGAGCACCGCGGCGTCGCCGGCCTCCTTGAGGATCTGCTTGACGAGGTAGCGCTCGCCCTTGAACGCCCACTCGACGATCACCGCGCCGTCGTCGAGCTCGGCCAGCACGGTGCGCTCCTCGCGCGCCCAGCGCGCGTGCTCGGGCGAGATCCAGACGTGCGCGATGCGCGAGCCCTCGACCTGGCCCGTGCGCGGCCAGCCCTCGACGTCGGCGATCGGGTCGAGGTCGGCGCGCGGCTCGTAGGTCTCGGCCAGCACGTCGACGCGCTTGATCCGGTCGAGCCGGAAGCTGCGCATCTGGTCCTTCGCCGGGTCGAAGACCTTCACGTACCAGCCCTCGCGGCTGTTCATCAGCGCGTACGGCTCGCCGACGCGGGTCGAGAACGCGTCCTCGTTCTCGGCGTAGTACTCGAGCTCGATCAGCCGGCGCTCCTCGATCGCCTCGCCGACCTGGCGGGCGATCGTGTCGTCGCTGCGGGCGTTGGAGACGAGCAGGCCCTCCTTGGCGATGTCGCCGAGCGCATGCTCGAGCTTCTCGCGCACGGTCACGAGGTCCTCGGACAGGTGCACCCCGAGCAGCTCGATCGCGGCGAGCAGCGCGCGCGCCTCGATCGGCAGCAGCCGCGCGGGCCGGTCGAACGTGTCGGAGTACGGCTCCGGGTCGACCTCGATCTCGCCGTTCGGGTGCACCTCGGCGTAGAGCACGTAGGCGCCGCCGCCGAAGTTGACGACGTTGAGCACCGAGACGTCCTCGCGCAGCTCCTGCTGGGAGATCTGCAGCCGCTCGCAGACCTGCGCGGAGGCCAGCCGCTCGCCCGCGCGCCCGGCCCGGATCAGCACCGAGGCGAGCGTGACGAGGCGCGCGAAGCGCTCCGGCCGGATGCCCGTCGCCTCGCGCTGACGCGACCGCGGGCTCCGCGCTCGACGTGCGCCGGCGCCGGCAGCGCGGCCGTGCTCGGCGCGCCACGGTCGGCTCGCCGCGGTGCAGCTCCACGACGCGGTCCAGGCGCCGGTGCAGCTCCTCGGCGAGCTCGGGCGGGCCGAGCACGCGGGCGTGCTGCTCGTAGCCGATCGCCCACGCGAGCAGCAGCCGCGCGATCGCGTACGGGGTGCGGAACACGCTGCCCGCCGTCGTCGGCGTCGGTCAGCTCGCCGTAGCGCCCGAAGTTGCGCTCGACGTGCCAGGCGATCCGGTCGGAGACCCAGATCTCGGCCGTCGTCGCGCGGCTCGCCGAGCTGCCACGGGATGCGGTTGGCGTACTCGCGCGGGTCGAAGTCCGGCGGGCGCTGGAAGTCGTGCTCGGCCTTGGTCGCGTAGGCGACCTTGCCGCGGATGCGCGAGAGCCGGAAGACGCGGATCGCCGCGCGCTCGTGCGACCAGCCGACGAGGTAGAACTGGCCGCCCTCGAACAGCAGCTCGTACGGATCGACCTTGCGCAGCGCCGTCTCGCCGCTCTGCATCGTGAAGTACTCGAACTCGATCCGCTTGCGCCGGTAGATCGCGGTGTCGACCTTGGCCAGCCGCGCCGACAGCTCCGCGCCGCCGGCCGAGCCGGTGATCCCCAGCCCGATCGCCCGCTGCGCCGGCGAGCCGAGCGGGCTCGGGCGTCCCCACGTGAGCTGCTGGAGCGCCAGCCGCAGCGGCTCGGCGTAGGCGAACTCGCCGTCGAGCAGGCTCAGCGCGGTCTGCAGCGCCGCCAGCTCGGCGTCCGTGAACTCGACCGCGGGCAGGAAGAACGCCTCCGGCGCGAGCGAGTAGTTCTCCTGCTCGGAGAAGCCGTCGGCCGGCCGGTCGACCGACAGGTGGATGCCGAGCGAGTCCAGCTCGGCCCGGTCGGCGTAGAAGCGCCGCGCGAACGCGTCCTCGGTCATGTCCGAGTAGCCCTCGACGTCGCGCCGGATCTCGGTCGCCGTGACCGGCCGGCGCTCGGCCATCAGATAGGCGATCAGCGACAGCTGGCGGATCAGCTTCTCGGTGTCCTTCGCCACGTCGCTCACCATAGACCGCACTTCGCGGCGCCACGCGGGGCGTACGCTGTTCTCGATGCGACGTTTTTGCGGTGTTTGCTGGAAAGCAGCGCCATAGGGGTCTTGTGTCAGTCAGCCGAGACCCCCCCGGACACGCCGCTGCGCCTCGTGCTGATCGAGGATCACCAGGCGTTACGGGAGGGCTTGGAGCTGCTGCTCGAGCCGCGAGGGCTGCGACGTCGTCGGCAGCGCGGGCACGGCCGCCGAGGGCCGCAGGCTCGTCGAGACGCTGGCGCCCGACGTCGCGCTGGTCGACATCCGGCTCGGCGAGGACGACGGCATCGAGCTGACGCGCAGCCTGCTGCGCGCCGACCCCGACCGCCGCATCGTGCTCTACACGGGCTCCTCGGACGAGGAGCTGCTGTTCAGCGGGCTGGACTCCGGCGCGCGCGGCTACGCGCTCAAGGACGGCAGCCCGCGCGAGCTCGTCGGCGCGCTGGCGCGCGTCGCCGCCGGCGGCGACTACGTCGATCCGCGGCTGCGCCCGGCGCTGCTGTCGCGCCGCGCGACCGAGCGGCTGCCGTCGCTCTCGGACCGCCAGCGCGAGATCCTCGACCTGCTCGCGCAGGGCCTCACCGGTGAGGCGGTGGCGGAGCGGCTGGTGCTCTCGACCGAGACCGTCAAGACGCACATCCGCAACGCGATGAGCAAGCTCGAGGCGACCACGCGCGTGCACGCGATCGCGATCGCCCTGCGCGAGGGCTTCATCTCGTCCCCGGGCGAGGAGAAGGGAGGCGGCGATGAGCTGAGGACGGACGGCCTCGGCGCGGCTGCGTCACGACCTGCGCACCCCGCTGACGATCGTGATCGGGTTCGCGGAGATCATGGCCGCCGAGCAGACGCTCTCCGACGAGCAGCGGCGCGACCTCTCCGCGCGCGTGCTCAGGGCGGCATTCGAGATGCGGACGCTGATCGACTCGATGGAGTAGGAAGCTCGCCGTCATCCGGCGCGTCGACCGCAGCCGCTCGCTCAGGCCGCTTCGCGCGCCGCGAAGTACGCGCCGCCGCCGAGCGCGCGGTCGTAGCCGGACCAGCGCGAGCCGTCGGCGAGCTCCTTCTCGAGCCGGTCGAACGAGCCGAGCCGGCCGCCGAGGTTGTCGATCATGTGCACCAGCGTCGCCTCGCGCGTGCACGGGACGACCGGGGAGCCGTGCTCGAGCGCGCCGTGGTGGCTGAGGATGATGTGCAGCACGGCGATCGCGAGCTCGGCGGGGAAGCCCGGCAGGTCCTCGATCAGGCGCCGCACGCGGTAGTAGCCGAGCGGGATCTCGCCCTGGAGCTTGCCGGCGTCGGTCATGTCGATCGCGAGCGGGTCGGCCGTGTAGGCGTCGAGCTTGCCGATGTCGTGCAGCAGCGCGCCGCACACGGCGACGTCGCGGTCGATGCCGGGGAAGTTCGCGGCGATCGCCGAGACCGACTGGGCGACGGTCAGCGAGTGCTCGAGCAGTCCATGGCGGTAGGCCTGGTGGTAGCGCTTGGCCGCGGGAGCGTCGCGGAAGCGGCGCCAGGTCTCCGAGTGCGGGCCGAACACGGCGTCCAGCAGCCCGCGCAGGTGCGGGCTCTGCACGGTCCCGATCAGCGCGCGCAGGTCGGCCTCCATCTGGGCGGCGCTGCGCGGCGGGCCGTCGATCACGGCGTCGAGCCCGTCTCCGTCGTTGAGTTGGTGCGCGACCATCCGATCGAAAACGTAAATCCGCGACCGGACGGAGAGAAATGCTCCGCCGGTGTCTTGCCGCGGCTTCGCCCTGTAGCGTCCGGCCGGTGGAGCGCACGGCGTTGATCACCGGCGGCACCGGCGGGCTCGGTCGCGCGGTCGTCGCGGCCTTCGCAGACGACGACTGGCGCGTCGTCGTGCTCGACATGCGGCCGGCCGAGCTGGCGGGCGCGCAGGTCGTCCAGGCCGACCTGACCGACCCCGCCGACGTCGCGCGGGCGGTCGGCGAAGCGAGCGGCGACGCGGACGCGCCGTTGCGAGCGGTCGTCAACCTCGTCGGTGGCTTCGCCGCGGGCCAGCCGGTCGCCGAGACGCCGGTGACCGAGTTCGAGGCACAGTTCACGCTCAACCTGCGCCCGACCTACCTCGTCACGCAGGCCGCGCTGCCGGCGCTGGCGGCCGCGGGCGGCGGCGCCGTCGTCTGCGTCTCCTCGCGCTCGGCGCTGCACCCGTTCGCCGGGCGCGGCCGGCTACTGCGCGTCCAAGGCCGCGGTGATCACGTTCGCGCAGGTGGTGGCGCGCGAGCACGCCGGCGACGGGATCCGCTGCAACGCGGTGCTGCCGCAGATGATCGACACGCCCGCCAATCGCGCGGCGATGCCGGCGGAGGAGCATGCGGCGCTGACGCCGCCGTCCGAGGTCGCCGCCGTGATCCGCCATCTCTGCAGCGCCGACGCGGCGCCGACGACCGGCGCGGCGATCCCCGTCTACGGCCGGCCCTGACCGAGGACCCGGCTCAGCCGCCGTAGAAGCGGATCGCCCGGTCGGCGATCGTGCGCGTCCGGCGCTCGTTGCCGATCGAGTTGAAGGCGATCGCCGCGCCGGGGATCATCCGCCCGGCGAGCTTGCGCGCGGAACGGACCCCGAGCAGCTTCGCGAGCCGCAGCGTGAGCGCCTCTTCGCGCTGCAGCTTGGAGCCGATGTAGGCCTCGACCATCGTGGAGCCGACGCCGTCCAGCGCCTTGCGCGCGGTCTGCGGGTCCGGGTAGAACTCGTGCAGCACGAGCAGCTCGGCCGGGCGCATCGGGTCATGCGGGTCATAGCCGTATGCGGCGGCGACGTAGAACACGAGCCGCGCCTGGATCCACGCGAGCACGGCGAGATCGGGCACCATCGTGATGAAGCCCCCGATTCCCGGTCGCCGCGCCCTCGAAGCGTGCCAGCGTCGCATGACGCTTCTTCGCCATCATCGCCAGCTCGCGCGGCTCGACCGCGAAGCGCGAGCGCTTGTCGGCCGCCCAGCTCTCCGCCTGCGGCGCGAACGTGCGCGCGGCGGCCAGCGCGATGTGCTCGGGCGCGTGCACGGGATCCAGCCGCAGCCGGTCCCACAGCCCGGGTGGAAGCTCGGGCGCGGACGCCTCGTGGTCGGTCGCCGATCGCATCTGCGACCGAGGGTATCCGCGTGCTCCGGATCGCACGCGTGCTTGCGGCACGAGCTTGACGCGGCGGCTACCCTGATCGCCCCATGCGCACGGCACTCGCCATCCTCTGCCTCAGCCCTGCTGACGAGCGCCGTGGCGGCGTCCACCGCGGCCGCGCAGGTGCCGCCGGAGCCGCGCATCCGCGCCGGCGTCACGGTTTCGGGCGTCGACGTCGGCAACCTCACGGTGCCCGAGGCGCAGGTGCGGCTCGAGCAGGCGCTCGGGCCGGCGCTCGCGACGAACATCCTCGTGACCGCGGCCGGTCGCACCTTCACCTTGCCGATGGCGCCGATCGGCTTGAAGTTCCGCGCCGACAAGACGGCGCTGCGCGCGCTGAAGGCCGGTCAGCTGGCGCCGCCCGCGCCCGACGGCACGCTGCCGCCGGCGACCGCCGGTGCCGGTGGTCAAGTACGACCGCAAGCCCGTCTGGCGCTTCGCGCGCCGGATCCGCGACAGCCGTCGGGATCGAGGCGCGCGACGCGACGGTCAAGATCAGGCTGACGAAGATCTCCAAGCGCAGGCACCACGTGGGGCGCAGGCTGCCCGTGCCGGCGCTGGTCAAGTCGATCAAGGCGACCCTGGTCGACCCGCTGGCCGTGCGCCAGATCACCGCGGCGCTGGAGACGGTCGTGCCCAAGGTCCGCACGCGCGACCTGCGCAAGGTCTACACGAAGGTGATCACGATCGACCGCTCCAGCTTCCGCCTGCGGCTGTTCAAGAAGCTCAAGTTCCTCAAGGGCTACGGCGTCGCCGTGGGGCTGCCGGACTACCCGACGCCGACCGGCCTGTTCGCGCTGCAGAGCAAGCAGGTCAACCCGACCTGGACCGCCCCGAACTCCCCCTGGGCCGGCGAGATGGCCGGTCAGCAGGTCGCCGGCGGCGCCGCCAACAACCCGCTCAGGGCGCGCTGGATGGGCGTCGACGGCGCGGTCGGCATCCACGGCACCGGGCAGCCCTGGTCGATCGGCACGCGCGCGTCGCACGGCTGCATCCGCATGCACGGTCGCGGACGTGATCGACCTGTACGCGCGCGTGGACGATCGGCACGCCCGTGCTGATCAGGTAGCGGCACCGCACGGTGTCGGAGCTCGAGCGGCTCGCCGGACGTGCCCGCGAGGAGGGGCGGCTCGGCATCGACACCGAGTTCATGCCGGAGGGTCGCTACCGGCCGCTGCTCTGCCTCGTGCAGATCTGCGTCGGCGAGGAGGTCGTCGTGCTCGACCCGCTCGAGGACGGGCTCGGCGATCCCGCGCCGCTGGCGGCGGTGCTGGCCGATCCGGCGGTCGAGGTGGTCGTGCATGCGGGCCGCCAGGACGTCGCGATCCTGCGCCGCGCCTGGAACACGACGTTCGCCAACGTGTTCGACACGCAGATCGCCGCCGGCTTCGCGGGCTTCTCCGCGCAGGCCGGCTACACGGGGCTGCTGCACGACGTGCTCAAGATCCGGCTCGAGAAGTCCGCCTCGTTCACGCGCTGGGATGCCCGCCCGCTGACGCCCGAGCAGCTGCGCTACGCGCGCGAGGACGTCGAGCACCTGCTGCCGCTCGCCGCCGAGCTGCGCCGGCGGCTTGAGCGAGCGCGAGCGGCTGGAATGGGCGCGCGAGGAGTTCGTGGCGATCGTCGAGGCGACGGACGAGCGCGATCCCGACGAGGCCTGGCGCCGGCTGCCGCGGGTCTCCGGGCTGGACCCGCGCTCGCGCGCGCTGGCGCGCGAGCTGGCCGCTTGGCGCGAGCGCACCGCCGCCGCCGAGGATCGCCCGCTCGGCGCGGTGCTGCGCGACCCGACGCTGGTCGAGCTCGCCAAGCGCGCGCCGAGGAGCCCGAAGGAGCTGGGCCAGATCCGCGGTGCGGGGCCCGACGTGATCCGCCGCCGCGCGCGCGACATCCTCGCCGCCGTGGAGCGCGGTCGCGACGCCCCGGCGATCCGCCTGGACGAGGCCGATCGGCTCGCGACGGACGCCGTCGACGGCCCGACGATCGCGCTGGCCGAGGCGCTGGTGCGCGCACGCGCACTCGCAGGCCGGGCTCGCGTACGAGCTGATCGCCGCGCGCGCCGACCTCGCTCCGGTCGTGGTCGCCGCGCGGCGCTCGCTGCCCGAGCCCGACGTGCGCACGCTGCGCGGCTGGCGCCGCGAGCTGGTCGGCCACGAGCTGCTCGAGCTGCTTGCCGGGAACCGCTCGCTCGGCGTGGTCAACGGCCGGGTCGAGGTGGGCTGATGCCGCGAGCACCCGCGGCGCCCGCTCTGCCGCCGGCACGAAGTCGCCGCCGGTGATCAGAAACTGTCTAGCCCGGTGCGCGGACCACCTCGAAGTCGCTCCCGCGCAGCCGGCCCAGCTGGCGCAATTGGTCGTTGTCCCAGCGCGGATGCGGCGCTCCACTGACGAACCAGTCGGAGCCGTTGTCGGCCACGATCAGCCCGTACTGCTTCAGCGCGCGCGCGACCACACGCGCCTGCGGCGGCAGTCCCGATAGATCGGTCGCCGCCTTGAGCCGCAGCCGCTCGCCCATCCGCGGCAGCGCCGGATCGGAGTCAGCGGAGGCGAAGTGACGCGCGGGGAAGACGAACGCGCGCCGGCTCTCCGACACGGTCATCCGCAGCGCATGCCTGATGCGACCGCGCTTGACCTCCTGATAGCGCGCGAGCAGCGGCAGGATCGGCAGGCCCGCCGCGTCCGCGCTCGTCCAGCCGGACGGTCGCAGCACGGGGTCGCGCAGACTCCAGGTCGCGCCGGACCCGGCCGTCCAGGCGCCGTCCCGCCTGCGCAGCGCGTACAGCTCGAACAGCTTGCAGCGGTCGCGGTCGACGAGCAGCGCGTGCCGGTCACCGTCGGCCTGCGGCCCGCCCTCGATCCGCACCCCGCGCGGGATCGGGTAGCGCGCGCGGTCCGATTCGGACGCGTACTCGAAGCGCACCTTGGAGCGCTTGGTGCGGCGCGTCACGACGTCGTACGGGATCCCGATCGGGCCGCCCTCCCACAGGCCCGAGCCGAAGTCGGCCTTGAGCGAGCCGTCGAGCCCGATCGAGCGCGACGATCGCGCTCGAGTCGGGTGCGACGGGAAGCGCGTCGACGCGCTGGTTCGTCGACCAGGAGGCGGGGAAGAGCGGGCAGCCGGCGATCGTGGCGGCGGCTGCGGCGATCGCGGCGATCATGACCGCACGAGCGCGTCGAACGCCGGCCGAGCGCCTCCGTCCGCCTCGCGCAGCCCGCAGTCGTAGTTCGGGTCGGCCGTGACCGTGTACTGCGTGAACAGGCCCACCCCCGGCGTGCTCTCGTAGCGCGCGATCGCGTCGGCGAGCATCGCGGCCTGCTCGACCCGCAGGCGCCGGGGCGAGAGCGCGCCGAAGCGCCGCTCCACTCCCACGAGCCGCACGCCGCCCTCGGTCGCGTACACGAGCGGACCGCCGTCGGCCGCGCGGCGCCCGCGCCAGCGGTCCGCCGATCTGGGCGCGCATCGCGCTCGCGCGGTCGCCGCCCCGCTCGGCGTCGTTGTAGTTGTGAAACGACCAGACCC
Organism: uncultured Solirubrobacteraceae bacterium; assembly: GCA_963721315.1. Classification (GTDB taxonomy): domain Bacteria; phylum Actinomycetota; class Thermoleophilia; order Solirubrobacterales; family Solirubrobacteraceae; genus DASQMT01. The sequence goes on along the minus strand of CAVRIU010000003.1, from coordinate 118,434 downwards.
AGCGATCGCCGCCGGCGAAGCCGCGCCGCTCGAGCGACTCGAGCAGCGTCGCGTTGAACGGCCGCTGCTCGGTGACGACGAACGCCTTGTCGGACTCGGCGTCGGAGATCGACGGCGCCAGGCAGGTGACCGGTTGCTCGTAGCGCCGCGCGACCGCGTCGACCGTCGTGATCATCTCCGCGACGCGCTCGGCCACGCGCGTCTGCGGCCAGATCTGGAGGTTGGGCTCGTTGACGACCTCGAAGCAGTCCATGCGACAGGAGTAGCGCAGCCAGAGCGCCTCGACGAAGCGCGCCCAGTCGCTGTCGGGACCGTGGCCGGAGCGCGGCATCCGCCATTCGGGCGACCTGCCGTGGAAGTGGACCCTGGTGTGGTTGACCCAGCGCGGGTAGCGATAGGGCATCAGGATCACCTTCAGCCCGTCGGCGACGACGGCGTCGACCTGGGCGTCGAGCGCGAGCAGGTTCGGCCGGCCCGGGTTCGCCGGGTCCGTCGAGCGCGATCGCACCGTCTGGCTGGACGACCGGCCAGTCGACCCAGAAGCGCACGTGCGTGGCACGCGCGAGCAGCGGCGGCGCCCACGGCTGGGCTCGCAGCACGGTGTAGTCCTGCAGCACGCCGGGTGTGCGCATGCCCTGCGGGCGTGAGGTCGATCCCGATGCCCATCGCGCTCTGGGCGGGCGGCCGCGGCATCGCCGGCGCCCGTCCGGTGCCGACCGCGAGCCAGGCAGCTCCCGCCGCGGCGAGCGCCTCGCGTCGCGTGCACGCCATGCGCCCATCAAAGCAGCCCGGCTCAGGTGCGCTGCGCGATCGCGCCGCCGCGCCGGCGCCGTCCCGGCACGCGCGTCATGACGCCGGGCGGCGGCAGCCGCCCGCCGGTCGAGAGCCAGGACCCGGCGAGGATCAGCAGCAGCCCGGCGACCGCGCTGGGCCCGAGGCCCTCGCCCAGCAGCGCGATTCCGAGCGCGACGGCCACGACCGGGTTCACGAACGTGATCACCGTCGCTCGACCGGGCCCGACCGCGTGGATCAGCGCGAAGAAGAAGCAGGAAGCCGAGCGCGCTGCAGGCGAGCCCGAGCACGAGCACCGAGAGCAGCGTCTGGGTCGACGGCATCGCCGACGGCGCCGAGAACGCGGCGGCCGGCGCGAGCACCAGTGCGGAGATGCCCATCGAGGCGGTCACGGGCCCGAGCGGGTCGAGGTCGCCGAAGCGATGCTTGATGATCATCGGGCCGGCGGCGTAGCCGACCGCCGCGAGCAGGATCGCCAGCGCCCCGAGCAGCTCGCCCGGCCGCCCGGCGACGTCGAGGCCGAGCAGCACGACGACGCCGGTGAAGCCGACGATCAGGCCGACGAGCCGCGCGCCCTCGGCGCGCTCCTCGTGATCGACCCGCAGCGCCATCAGCGCGATGATCAGCGGCACCGCCGCGATCAGGATCGCGGCCAGGCCCGAGCTGACGCGCTGCTCGCCGAAGCCGATCAGCGGCCACGGCAGGCAGATCTCGACGACGGAGTAGATCAGCAGCGCGCGCCAGCGCTTGTCGATCCCGCGCAGCGCGCCCTTGTGCCAGGCGTAGGGCAGCAGCACGGCGAACGCCACGACGATGCGGCCGAACGCGACCCACACCGGCGACAGGTCCTCGACCGCGAGCTTGATGAACAGGTACGGGATGCCCCACAGCACCGAGACGGCGAGGAAGAGCCACCATGCGCGCGCTGTCATGCCGGACGATCCGATCCGCCCATCACAGCAGCCTTGGCGCCGGCGCTCCAGTCCGATCGCTTGGCACCCGCCAACAGCGGCGCTGATAGGCGTTGCCTAGGCTTGCGGGCATGCCGCACCCGGATCGCACTGCTCGGCGACAAGGACCTGGCCTACGTCACCCATCGCGAGCTCGATGCGGCGCTGGCGCTGTTGCCCGGACTGGGTCGAGCCGCGCTGGGTCGGCTCGGACAGCGCCGAGGCGCGCGCGCTCGACGGCGTCGACGGGCTCTGGGTGATCCCCGGCTCGCCCTACCGCGACGACGACGCTGTGATCGCGGCGATCGGCTGGGCGCTGGACTCGCAGCACGCCGCTGCTCGGCACCTGCGGCGGCTTCCAGTACGCGGCGCTCGCGCTCGCGCAGCCGGCTGGCCGGCGTCGACGTCCCGGCCCATGCCGAGCTGCGGCCGACGGCATCCGACCCGGTGGTGGCGCGGGCTCGCGTGCAGCCTGGTCGGCGAGCGGCGCGCGGTCACCTGCGTGCCGGGCACGCGGCTGGCGGAGATCTGCGGCAGCGAGCCGTTCATGGGCTTCCACTGGTGCGACTACGGGCTGGCGGCGGGCTTCGTGGAGCGGCTCGAGGTCGGCCGGCGTGGTCGTCTCGGCGCGCGCGCCGGACGCCGGCGTCGAGGGCATCGAGCTGCCCGCGCACCCGTTCTTCGTCGCGACGCTCTTCCAGCCCCAGGTCGGCGCGCTCGCCGGGCAGCCGCTGCACCCGCTGATCGGCGCGTTCGCTGGAGGCCTCTCGCGGCCTGGTCCACCGCTGACATCCCCGACCAGACGGGGCGTCGCGTCGATCGTCACGGGCGCCAACAGCGGCATCGGCCTGATCGCCGCGCGCGAGCTGGCCCGCAGCGCGGCGCGTCGGTCGTGCTGGCCTGCCGCGACCTGCGCAAGGGCGAGGCGGCGCTGCTGAGTCGATCCGACGGCGCCGCCGAGCTGGCCGCGCTCGACCTCGCCGACCTGGCCTCGGTGCGCGCGTTCGCCGCGTCCCGCGCGAGCGCCCGCTCGATCTGCTGCTCAACAACGCCGGGCGTGATGGCGCCGCCGCGCGCGCGAGACCGCCGACGGCTTCGAGCTCCAGCTCGGCACGAACCACCTCGGTCACTTCGCGCTGACCGGCCTGCTGCTCGGCAGGCTGACGGCGGCGCGCGGCGCCGCGCGTCGTGACCGTCTCCAGCGCTGCGCACCGAATGGGACGGATCGACTTCGACGACCTGCAGGGCGAGCGCTCGCTACCGGCGCTGGCGGCGCCTACGGGCAGTCCAAGCTCGCCAACCTGCTGTTCATGCTCGAGCTCGACCGGCGCGCGCGGGCCGCCGGATCCGCGCTCGTGAGCGTCGCCGCGCACCCGGGCTACGCGGCGACGAACCTGCAGTTCGCCTCGCCGCCGCTGCACGAGCGGATCGTCATGCGCGTGCTCAACCTGCGTCGTCGCCCAGAGCGCCGAGCAGGGCGCCTTGCCGCTGCTCTACGCCGCGACGGTCCCGGACCTGCCGGGTGCCGCTTACGTCGGGCCGGACGGCCGCGGCGAGGCGCGCGGCAACCCGCGGCTGGTCAGCATGAGCGAGCGCGCCCAGGACCCGGAGACCGCCCGGCGCCTGTGGGAGGTGTCCGAGTCGCTGACCGGCGTGACGTACGCGTTCTAGCGGTACATGTAAACTGCATAATCTCGATAGACTAAGAAAACTGGAGGCCATTTGTCCGTCACGGACGAGCTCGTCAGCTTCGCGAACGACTACGCCAAGCAGTTCGACAAGGGCGGCCTGCCGATGCCGCCGGCGCGCAAGGTCGCGATCGTCGCCTGCATGGACGCCCGGATACTCCCGGCGCGCCTCTTCGGCTTGGAAGAGGGCGATGCGCACGTGATCCGCAACGCCGGCGGTGTCGTGACCGACGACGAGATCCGCTCGCTCGCCATCTCCCAGCGGCTGCTCGGCACCGAGGAGATCATGCTCGTCCACCACACCGACTGCGGCATGCTGACCTTCACGGACGAGGAGTTCGAGCAGGCGCTCGAGGAGGACACGGGAGAGAGGCCCGCCTGGACGGCCGAGTCCTTCCCGGACCTCGATGAGAACGTCCGCCAGTCGATCGCGCGCATCACGGACAGTCCATTCATCCCGCAGAAGGACTCCGTGCGCGGCTTCGTCTACGACGTCGAGACCGGCGCGCTGCGCGAGGTGTCGTAGCGTCGCACCGTGGTTGACTGCCGCGGTGTGCAAGTCGCGATCCGTGACGCCACTGCGGCCGATGCCGTCCACGTCGCCGCGCTGATCGGCGAGCTGGGATACCCGTGCTCTGCCGAGGAGGCTGCCGCGCGCATGCGTGAGCTGTCCGAGCACCCCACGTCGCGCGTTCAGGTCGCCGAGCATGCCGGCGTCGTCGTCGGGCTGGTCGGAACTCACATCGTCCCGCGGCTCGATCGCGATCGCCGCTCCTGCCGGATCACCGACCTCGTCGTCGCCGGTGCGCTGCGGCGATCCGGGATCGGCTCCGCCCTGATCGGGGCGGCCGAAGCCGAGGCACGCCGACATGCGGCGCCGCGGCTGGACCTGTCGTCGGGCGACTGGCGCGCGGACTCGCACGCGTTCTACGAGCGGGCCGGCTTCGAGTCGCGGTCCCGCGCGTTCACCAAACGACTGGAGTGAGCGATGAGCGACTACGAGATCGTCGATCCCGACGACGTCGAGGATGCCTACGCGGGCACGTCGGTACCGGGCGAGTTCCGCAGCCTGACCGAGGCGCTCGGCAGCGAGCAGCTCGCCGTGACGCTGATCCGCGTGCCGCCGCATTCGGATTTCGAGCAGGGCACGGGCCATCACCATCGACGAGCTCGAGGAGCTCTACGTGATCGGCCGCGGCACGTTGACGATGCGCTTCGGCGACGAGGTCGCGCGCGTGCCCGCCGGCTCGGTCGTGCGGGTCGCGCCGCACACGCCGCGTTCGCACCGCAACGAGAGTGCGGAGCCGGTCGAGATCTGGGCGGTGTCGCGCAAGCTCGACGGTGACGACGGCGTCAAGCTCGACGACTTCTGGGAGGCGTCCCCGACGCCGTCCAGGAGGCGCCGGCTGACCTTCAGGCCGGCTCCGGGCCCTCGAGCGCCTCCAGGTGCTCGTGCACGCGCGCCACCCAGCGCTCGGAGAGCTCGTCGGCCTGCACCTTCAGGCGCGGCGCCTCGACCTGCAGATCGGCCGGGGCGGCGATCCCGAGGTGCGCGAGCACGCGGCGCACGACGGGCTCGTGCGCCTCGGCCAGGTCCTCGTAGGTGATCGTGAGCGGCTGGTGGCCGAGGCCGAGGAAGTAGGCGTCCCAGGAGGCGTCGTGCGCGGTGAGCAGGCGGACGAGGTAGTTGATCGCGCGGAACGAGAAGGTCGGCTCGCGTGCGCGGCTCGCCGTTTCCGTCGCCGGCTTCCTGCCTCCACGCCTGGGTCTGGACGGCGCGCCACAGCGACACGGCCTGGCGCACCTTGTCGCGCCGCGTGATGCGCACGTAGCGCAGCTCCGGGAACGACGCGCTCGAGCAGCTCGGGCACCGGCAGGCCGGCCATGCCGTCGATCCCGCGCAGCAGCTGCGCGAAGTCGCCGAGGTAGCCCCACATCAGCTTGGCCCCGAAGACGCCGTTGGGCGTCGTGCCCTCGTTCAGCGCCCAGGCCAGGTAGCGGTCGTAGCGTCTCCGGCCACCCAGAGCTCGTTCGGCGTCGCCGGGCGGTCGGGCATCTCGCGGAACGCCAGGCGCTCGACGATGTTCGCGTGCCGGTCGCGATCGAAGTACTCGTGCGGCTGGCGCGGCAGCCCCGAGTGGCGCAGCGCCTCGAAGTACTCCTCCGGGTGCCCGGCGACGCCGGTCTCGTCGAGCAGCTGGCACAGTAGGGTGCTGCCGCTGCGGGGCGTGGCGCAGACGAGATAGGAGCGTGTCGGGGCCACTGGTACGAACAAACTCTATCGTCTGAGTGAACAACAGCATGCGCCGACCCCACATCCTCTACCTGCACTCGCACGACACCGGGCCGCTACGTGCAGCCCTACGGCCAGCAGGTCCTGACGCCGAACATCCAGGCGCTCGCCGATCAGGGCGTGCTCTTCCGCCAGGCCTTCTGCGCGGCGCCGACCTGCTCGGCGAGCCGCGCCTGCCTGCTGACCGGGCCAGTACGGCCACACCAACGGGATGCTCGGCCTGGCCCACCGCGGCTGGTCGCTGCGCGACTATCGCCATCACATCGTCCACGTGCTGCGCGACGCCGGCTACCGCTCGATCCTGATCGGCGAGCAGCACATCGCCAAGCGAGCCCGAGGTGATCGGCTACGACGAGGTGATGAAGATCCCGACGACGCGCGTCGAGAGCGTCGCGCCGCTGGCGATGGAGGTGCTGCAGCGTCCCGCACGACCGCCCGCTGTTCCTCTCGGTCGGCTTCTTCGAGACCCACCGCGAGTTCCTCGGGCCCGGGCTCGCTGCGCGACGTGCACTACTCCCAGCCGCCCGCGAACCTGCCCGACGCGCCCGAGGTGCGCGCCGACGTCGCGGCGTTCAAGGCCAGCGCGCGCTCGCTCGACCACGGCGTCGGGATGGTGCTCAACGCGCTCGAGACGGCCGGCCTGGCGGACGACACGCTGGTGATCTTCACGACCGACCACGGCATGCCGTTCCCGGGCGCGAAGGCGACGCTCTACGACCGCGGGCTCGGCGTGATGCTGATCCTGCGCGGTCCGGAGCCGTTCCACGGCGGCCGCGTGATCGACCCGCTGGTCTCGCACATCGACATCTACCCGACGATCTGCGACTTCCTCGGCCTCGAGCGGCCCGTCGTTCCTGCAGGGCGTCTCGCTGATGCCGCTGCTGCGCGGCGAGGCCGCCAGCGTGCGCGAGGAGATCTTCGCCGGCTCGACCTGGCACGCCGCCTACGAGCCGCAGCGCGCGATCCGCACGACGCGCTTCAAGTACATCCGCCGCTGGGGCGATCGCCGCACGCCGGTGCTGCCCAACACCGACGACGGGCCCGAGCAAGGACCTGCTGCTGCGCAACGGCTGGGCGGAGCGCGAGATCCCGCCCGAGCAGCTCTTCGACCTGCGTCTACGATCCCAACGAGGCGCACAACCTCGTCGGCGACCCGGCGCACGCAGGCGCGCACGCCGAGCTGCGCGACCGGCTGGAGGCGTGGATGCGCGAGACCGAGCGACCCGCTGCTGGCCGGCCACGTCGACCCGCCCGCCGGGCGTGCGAGATCAACCTGCCCGACCAGCGCTCGGCCGCCGACCCGACGACGCGGGTCGAGTGAGCAGGGAATAGCGCGGCTTCGATCCGGGCATTGTCGTAGCCATGAGCGACAGCCCTGAGAAGGACGCGGCCGAAGAGGCCCGCAAGCACGAGCGCGAGGCGCAGGAGCGCGACCCGCATGAGGCGAGCCCGGCCGGCGAGGACGAGGCCGGGGACAGCCCGGCGGCGGGCGGGGCGGGCGATCCCGACGGGCCCGCGCCCCCCGGCATGGGCAGCGGCAACCTGACGGGCTGACCCGCGCGTCACTCCTGCGCGCGCATCGCGGAGGCGGGAGTGGCGCGCAGAGCGATCCGCGCGGTGACCACTCCCGCCGCCAGCGCGAGCACCGCGGAGCCCGCGAGCAGCGCAGCGGTGATCGCCGCCGGCACGACGAGCGGGATGCCCCTGACGCCCTCAGGCACACCGATCACGGCGAGGACGGCGATCGCGGCGCCGGCGAGCAGTGCAACCGCCACGGTCGGCGCCAGCTCGAGCGCGATCATCCGCGTGGCCTGTCCGCGCGTGCCGCCGAGCAGCCGGATCGTGGCCAGCTCGCCGCGGCGCTCGGTCGTGGCCATCGCGGCTGTGTTGAGCAGCGCCAGCACGGCGAACGCGAGCGACAGGCCGATCACGAGCCAGACGCCCCAGGTGCCGTCGTTGGTCAGCTCGGCCTCGGTCGTGCGGAGGTACTCCGAGCGGCTCAGCGCGCTGACACCGGGATGCGTGCCCGCGTAGCGCGCGAGTGAGCGCGCGGCCTTGGCTCCGCCGTTGACGAAGACGGCGCCGTCGGCGCGGGCCGCGGCATGCCGGCGCGCCACCGCGGGGTCGAGCACGATGTGGCCGAGGCCTGCCGCGCGCTCGTAGACAGCCGCGACGCGCAATGTGGCGGCACGCGTGTCGGCCATGCGCGCGCGCAGCGTGTCGCCGACCTCCAGGTCGCCCTCCGTGGCGACCACGTCGCTGACCGCGACCGCGTCACCGTGCACGTCGGCGATGTCGCCGCGCACGACCCGGAGATCGAGCGCGCCGGCCGCGCCGGCCAGGTCGATGCCGGCCGCCTGCCAGGGCGCGTCCCATCCGGCCAGGCCGCGATCGAGCAGGAACAGCTCGGTCGGCAGCGTCGCGGCGGCGCGCTCGACGCCCGGTAGCCCGGCGATCCGGCCCGCGGTGCCCGCCGGCAGCGGCGCTCCGTCGCGCCCGACGACCACGTGGTCGGCGGTCACGCGCGCGGCGGTCACGCGCTCGGTGTTGCGCTGGTCGCTGGCCTGCAGCACGCCCTGCGTGCCGACGAGCATCGCGATCAGCACGATCGGCGTCGCCAGCGCGGCGCTGCGCCAGCGGTTCGCCGCCAGGCTCGTGCCGCGAGCAGCCCCGGCGCCCCGAGGCGTCGCAGCGGCCAGGCGAGCACGGCGATCGGGAGCCCGAGCAGCCAGCGCCCGAGCAGCGCGACGCCGGTGGCGGAGAGCATCGCACCGAGGATCGCGAACGCGCTCGCCGCCTCGCCCGAGAAGAGCAGCGCCATCGCGACGCCGCCGCCAGGCAGAGCAGACCGGCGAGCGTCCGCACGATCCCGGACGGGCGTGCTCGACCGCCACCTCGCGCAGCGCCTCGGCGGGCCGGATCCTCCCTGCCCGCCGAGCGGCCGCGATCACGGCGAGCTGGGCGACGCCGATGCCCATGCCGAGCGCCGCGACGAGCGGCACCAGGTTGTTGCCGGGTGCGAATCCCTGCGGCGCGACGCCGTGGTCGACGACCGCGCCGGCGATCGCGTCCGCCAGCGGAGCGCCGGCCAGCAGGCCGAGCCCGCCGGCGATCAGCGACACGATCAGCGCCTCGCCGGAGATCAGCCTGCGGACCTGGCGCGACGTCGCGCCGAGCGCGCGCAGCACGGCGGTCTCGCGGCGGCGCTGGGCGATCGCCAGCCCGAACGTGCCGGCGACGACGAACAGCGCGATGGCGCCGGCGATCCCGCCCATCGTGCCGAAGATCGCGATCAGGGTCTCGCGGCTGCGCGCCCGCGTGTCGCCCCCGTCGGCGTCCGGCGGCGCGTCGCGTGTCGAGCACCTCGACGCCGGCGCCGAGGCGCTCGCGCAGGCGGTCCCGCAGCTCGGCCGGGTCGGTTCCCGGTCGCGCGAGTGACGCCGACGGCGTTGACTCGTCCCGGCGTGCCGGAGAGCGTGTCGGCGGCGCCCGCGGTGAAGAACAGCGCGGCCTGGCCGGGGTCGCGGCTCGCGCGGCCGTCGGCGACGCCGCTGACGCGATAGGTGGCGTCGCCGGCCGGCGTGACGATCCGCAGCGTGCTGCCGACCTTCGCGCCGAGACGCGTGTCGGCGACGACGTCGCGCGGACCGGCGGGCGCGCGCCCGCCGCGCAGCTCGTAGGGCGTCAGCGCCGCGCTCGGCCAGCCGTGCGCCTGGATGCGGTCGGCGCCGTCGGCGCCGAGGCTGCGGCCGCGGCTGTCCCAGGCGCTCGCGGGGAAGGTGACGTCCCCGATCGCGCGCTCGACGCCGGGAACCGCCGCCGCGCGCTCGACGGCTGACGCGGGCAGCCGCGGCGCGGGCACGACGTCGACGCGCTCGGCGTCGTCGCCGTTGCCGATCACGACGGTCGGGTCGGCGCGCACGACGGCGTCGGCCGCGGCGAACCTGCCCGGGCCGGGAGAGCTGAGCGCGCCTGTCATCAGTAGGCCGGTCGCATAGGCGACGGTGACGGCGAGCCAGATGGCGATGAAGCCGCCCGCGAGCGTGGCGCGCCGTGCGCGCAGGGTCTGAAAGGAGATCCGCAGCATGTCAGTCCCCCAGAGCGGTCAGGCGCTCGGCGACCTGCTCCGCGCTCGGGGATTGCAGCTCGCCCGCCAGGCGGCCGTCGGCCATGAACACGACGCGATCGGCCCAGGCGGCCGCCGAGGGGTCGTGCGTGACCATCACCAGCGTGCGCCCGCCCTCGTCGATCGTGCGGCGCAGCAGCGCCAGCACGGCGCGGCCGGAGCGCGTGTCGAGCGCGCCGGTCGGCTCGTCGGCGAAGATCACGTCCGGGCCGCCGACGAGCGCGCGTGCGATCGCGACGCGCTGCTGCTGGCCGCCCGACATCTGCGCGGGCCGGTGCCGCGTGCGCTCGCCGAGCCCGACGCGCTCGAGCGCATCGCGCACGACCGCCCGCGACAGCCGCTTGCCGGCGAGCCGCGACGGCAGCGCGACGTTCTGCTCGGCGGTCAGCGCGCCGAGCAGGTTGAACGACTGGAAGACGAACCCGATCCGCTCGCGGCGCAGCCGCGCGAGCGCCTTCTCGCCGAGTTGGGAGAGCTCGTGCTCGCCCAGCCGCGCGCTGCCGCTGGTCGGGCGATCGAGTCCCGCCGCGATCTGCAGCAGCGTCGACTTGCCCGAACCCGACGGCCCCATGATCGCGGTGAACGACCCGCGCGCCAGCGACAGCGAGACGCCGTCGAGCGCGCGAACGGCGCCCTCGCCGCGGCCGAAGACGCGCACCAGCTCGTCCAGCTTGACCATCCCGTGGGCCGCGTCCGGTGTCGTCTCGCGCTCTGCTTGTTCAGTGCTCATGGGCTCTCCGTTGTGTCGGTCGTCGGTCGTGCGGTCCGACAACGCTCGCACCGAGCGAGGCGCCGGCCACGCGGGGGAACAGCGGAGACCTCAGGTGCGGCTGGCTGCACTCCGTGCGTGTGTGGACCGGGGCGCATAGGCTCAGCCGATGGCCCTGGATCGCGGGCGTCGCGAGTTGGCCGGCACGCGAGCAGCGCTCGCGTTGATGCTCGTGCCGGCGCTCGCGCTCGGCGTGCTGCTGTTGATCCTCACCCCGGACGCGACCCGGCTGCCGCCCGGCGGCCGGCTCGTGCCCGTGTTCACCGTCGTGATCGGCTGGGGCTTCGCCGGGCTGGGCGCGTTCGCGACCTGCGCGCCGGCCCGACAACGCGACCGGTCCGCTGATGGTCGCGTTCGGACTGGCGGTCCTGCTGAGCGGGCTGTCGATCGCCGACGAGCCGCTGCTCTACCTGCTCTCCGCGCCGGCCGACTCGCTGGCGCTGGCGCTCTTCGTCCACCTGCTGCTCGCGTTCCCGACCGGGCGGCTGGAGGGATGGGCGTCACGCCTGGTCGTCGCCGGCGGCTACGTGGTGGCCGCCGTCGCCCAGACCCTCGCCCTGCTGTTCGGCGACTCCGCGGGAGATCCGGGGTGCACGGACTGCCCGCGCAATCCGCTGCTCGTCGCGTCGCGCGAGGCGTGGTCGAGGTCGCGCTCGCCTTGCGCAGCGCCGCCGGGCTTGCGCTCGCGCTCGTCGCGATCGTGCTGGTCATCCGGCGGGCGCGCGCCGCGAGCGCCTTCCAGCGACGGGCGTTCGAGCCGCTCGCGATCGCGGCGGCGGTGCTGCTCGCGCTGATCATCGTGTCGGCGTCCGCTCAGGCGCTCGGCCTGAGCGACGGCGTGCAGAAGGCGACGCAGCTCGTCTTCATCGCCGGCTTCGCGCTGCTTCCCGCTGCCTTCCTCGCCGGCCTGCTGCGCAGCCGCTTCTTCCGCACCGCCGCCGTCGGCGGCCTGATCGAGCGGCTCGCGCTCGGCCTCGGCGAGGAGCCGCTCGAGCAGGCGCTCGCGGCCGCGCTGGACGATCCGACGCTCGCCGTCGCCTTCTGGCTGCCCGGAGCGCGGCGAGTACGTCGATCGCGACGGCCGTACGCTCGCGTTTCCGGACACCGGGATGCGTGACCGAGATCGAGCACCGCGGGAGCCGCGTCGGCGCGCTGATCCACGACCGCTCGCTGAGTGAGGACCCGGAGCTGCTGCGCGCCGCGGCCGGCGCCGCCGGCCTCGCGCTCGAGAACGAGCGGCTCGCGGTCGAGTTGCGTGCCCAGCTGCTCGCGCTGCGCGCTTCGCGCGCCCGTCTCGTGCAGGTCGGCGACGCCGAGCGCCGCCGGCTCGGTCGCGATCTCCACGACGGCGCCCAGCAGCGGCTGATCGCGCTGCTGATCGACCTGCAGTCGGCGCGCGAGCGGTTCGACGAGCAGCCCGACGCATCGCGCGAGCTCGTCGACCGCGCGCTGGAGAACGCCCGGGCGGCCGTCGAGGAGCTGCGCGAGCTGGCCGCGGGCATCCATCCCGCGGTGCTCTCCCAGCGCGGGCTCGACGCCGCGCTCGAGTCGCTCACCGCGCGCTCGCCGGTTCCGGTCGAGCTCGACGTGACGCTCGCCGAGCGCCTGCCCCCGCCGGTCGAGACCGCCGCCTACTTCGTCGTCGCCGAGGCGCTGACCAACGTGGCCAAGTACGCGGCGGCGACGCACGCGCGCGTCTCCGTCCGGCGCGAGGACGGCTGCGCGCTGGTCGAGGTCCGCGACGACGGCAGCGGCGGCGCAGATGCCGCAGGCGGCAGCGGGCTGCGCGGGCTCGGCGACCGCGTCGGCGCGCTCGACGGCGCGCTCGAGCTCGACAGCCCACCGGGCCGCGGGACGCTGCTGCGCGCGCGGTTCCCGCTCGCGCCCTAGCGCCTCACGCGCGCAGGAACGCGAGCACCGCGAGCACGCGGCGATGGTCCGCCGGCGCCTCGCCGACGCCGAGCTTGGCGAAGATCTGGGTGACGTGCTTCTCGACCGCATGCGGCGTGACGACGAGCACCTCGGCGATGCCGCGGTTCGAGCGCCCCTGCGCCATCAGCTCGAGCACCTCGCGCTCGCGCGGCGTGAGCTCGTCGAGCGGATCGTCGCGCCGGCGCCGGCCGAGCATCCGCGCGACGATCGTCGGATCGAGCGCCGAGCCGCCGGCGCCGACGCGGCGAACGGCGTCGGCGAAGCCGGCGAAGTCGGCGACGCGGTCCTTGAGCAGGTAGCCGACGCCGGCGGCGCTGTCGCCGATCAGGTCGAGCGCGTAGCGCTCATCGGTGAACTGCGACAGCACGAGCACGCCGACGTCCGGCTGGCTGCGCGCGGATCTCGAGCGCCGCCAGCAGGCCGTCGTCGGCGTTGCCGGGCGGCATCTGCACGTCGACGATCGCGACGTCGGGCTTGTGCGCGCGCACCTTGCGCAGCAGGTCGGGGGCGTCGCCGGCCTCCGCGACGACGTCGAAGCCGGCGTCGTCGAGCAACCGCACGATGCCCTCGCGCAACAGCGCCTGGTCCTCGCCGATGACGACGCGCATCGGCCGATCATCTCAGCCCCGCGTCAGCGGTGGGGCGGCCTGTCCGCGGGCCCCGTGCCTGTCCGCCGCCCGACCGACCGGGCGCGCCCCTGGGCCGCTACGCCTGGCCGCCGTTCGAGCTGTAGCAATAGGAGTCCGACGAGGCGTCGCCGCCCTGCAGCCGGACCTGGTGGACCCGCAGGCCGCGGAAGTCGTCGCCGTGCGGGAAGAAGCGCTCGTCGATGCTCAGGCCGCCGTCGGGGTCGGCATCGAGCTTGGCCATCCAGGCGCCGACCCCGTCGGGGAAGAACTGGTCGTCCCAGGACCCGTAGAGCGAGTTCGTGAAGTAGACGCTGCGGCCGTCGCGGCTGACCTCGACCATCTGCGGGCCGCCGGCGAGCGGCATGTCGGGCGCGGCGGGATGCGGCGCGCGGTCGACGATGCCGCCGAGCCGCACCGATCCGACCTCCTTCGGGTTGGCGGGGTCGGAGACGTCGTACTGCTTGAGCTCGCCGATCCCCCAGCAGGACACGTAGAGGAAGCGGTCGTCGACGGAGAGGTCGATGTCGCTGATCAGCGGCGGCACGGCGGAGAACGGCTTGAGCGCGGGCGGCAGGTCGTCCGGGTCGGCGGGCTCGGCCGGGATCGTGATCACCTTCTCGGCCTTCCACTCGTCGCCGTCGCGGAACCAGCGGAACACCGAGGCGGAGAGGTCCTCGGTCGAGATCACGACGCCGGCGAAGCCCCAGGTCGCCTCGGGATCGTGCGACGGACGCAGCTCGAGCACCATCTGGTGCTGCGCGCCGAGGTCCACGCGCTGCACGTGCTTGCCCGCGGCGAGGTCCCAGAAGTGCAGCGCGTGGCCGTACTTCTGGCCCAGCAGCAGCTCGGGCACGATGCCGTCCTCGATCATCGAGGGGCTGCCCCACTCGCTCGAGATCAGCACGTTCTGGTTGAGGTGCCACCAGGCGTCGTAGTGCAGGTGCTGCGGCCCGCGGTCGGTCTCCCAGGCGCGCAGGACCTCGAACGTGTCGTGGTCGAGCAGCGCGATCCCGCCCGGTCCGTCGTCGTCGCCCTCGGCCCCGCCCAGGCAGGTCATGAAGACGCCGTCGGGGCCGCAGTGCAGCGTGTGCGGGCGCGAGTAGCCGGCCTTCTCGGACAGGCTCGCGGCGTCGATCGTCTTGACCAGTGCCGGCTGGCGCGGATCCGGCCCGGTGTCGAGCACGTGGATCTCCGACGAGCGGAGTCCCGGGCACCAGCAGGTAGCGGCGCGCCAGCCCCTCCATGTCGTGGCCCTCGTGCTTGAGCGCGCTGCTGCAGGCGTTCCAGCCGAAGTGGTGCAGCTCGTGGCCGTGGCCGGGGATGTCGGTCCAGCCGACCAGCTTGCCGTAGCTGTCGGACTCCGGGTTGACGTCGATCACCGTCATCGCGTCGTGCTGTTCCCCGCTGCGGTCGAACGCGGCCACGTAGGCGAGCTCCTCGCGCGGTGCGGCCGCGGCCTCCGCGGCGGTCCGATAGAAGGTGGGGTCGATCGTCGACTGAGCCATGCCATGACCTCCGAAATCGGGATGCGGCCTCGTGTCGGCGCAATCCTATTCCGGACGCAGCCGGCGGGTCAGTCGTCGTCGCCGCCGGAGTCGTCGGAGCCGCTGCCGGAGTCGTCGTCGGAGCCGCTGCCGGAGTTGTCGTCGGAGCCGCTGCCGGAGTCGTCGTCGGAGCCGCTGCCGGAGTTGTCGTCGGAGCCGCTGCCGGAGTCGTCGGAGCCGCTGCCGGAGTCGTCGTCGGAGCCGCTGCCGGAGTCGTCGTCGGACCCGCGGCCACCGCCGTTGTCGTCCGCCTGGGCGGGAACGGCGGTTGAGACAGCCGCGGCGCGCTTGCGCTTGCGCTGCTTGCGCTTGACGCCCGATCCTTCGCCCGGTCCGCGGCGGCGGCGGTCTGCTTGGCCGCCGGGGGCGCGAGCGTCTCACCGGCGCCGAGGCTCTGCGTCGCCAGCCCCACGCGGTCACCGGAGATCGCGTTCGATGCCAGGCCGATCCCGATCGCGACCCCGATCCCGAGGATCGCGAGCGCGATGCCGATCGCTGTGCCGCGAAGCTTCATGCGACGAGCCTAGCCCCGGTCGGGTAAAGGAATGTCCAACATCTCGTCAAGCGCCGGCACGGTCGGCTCGCCCGGACCGTCGGCCGCCGGCAGCCTGACCATCGCGATCGTGCCGCCTTCCGGGCGCCCGGCCAGTGAAGCCTGTCCGCCCCAGCGCTCGGCGAGCGCCTGCACCACCGGTAGGCCGAGGCCGGTGCCCGGCGCGCCGCGGCCGGCGCTGCCGCGGTAGAAACGCTCGAACACACGCGCGCGCTCGTCCGCCTCTATCCCCGGCCCCTCGTCGAGCACGGCGAGCAGTGCCATCAGCCCCTCGGCTCCCCAGTCGAGCGTCACGGTCGTCCCCGCGGGCGAGTAGTTGAGCGCGTTCTCGATCATGTTGTCGAGCATCACCGCGAGGTCGTCGCGTGAGGCGACCACGCTCACGTCCGCTCGCCCGCTGAGCCGCAGCAGGTGGCCTGTGCTCTCGGCGGGCCCGTGCCAGCGCTCGCGAGCCGCCTCGGCCACAGCCGCGAGCGACAGCCGCAACGCCCTGCGGCCGCTCGCGTTCCGGGGCGAGCGTGAGCAGGTCGCGCAAGAGCTTCGCGAGCCGCTCGGTCTCCGCCTCCGCCGCCTCGAGGTCGCGCGCGACCTCGGGATCGTCGGTCTTCAGCGCCGCCGCCTCCAGTCGCAGCCGCAGGCCGGTCAGCGGCGTGCGCAGCTGATGCGACGCATTGGCGACGAACTCGCGCTGGGAGCGGAGCGCACGTGCGAGCCGGTCGGTCATCTCGTTGAACGCGGAGGCGACCTCGCGCTGCTCGCTCGAGCCACGGACCGCGGCGCGCTCGTCCAGCTCGCCCGCGGAGACGCGCCGCGCCGTGACGGCCAGGCCGCGCAGCGGCCGTGCGAGCGAGCCGGCGAGGAACCAGGCCACCGCCAGGCCGAGCAGGAGCGCGACGACGCCGATCCCGACCAGCGCCGCAATGTCCTTGCGCACCTCGTCCTGGACGCCGTCGACCGACTGGGTCACGCGCACCGCGCCGGCAGGTCGCCCTGCCTCGATCACGGGCACCGCGGTGACGATCAGGTCCTCGTCGAGCGAGTCGCTGTGCCGGGTGCCCTGGAAGGTCGTGCCGGCGAGCGCACGGGCCACCTCGGGGCGGCTCCGCGTAGGAGGTCGAGCGCAGGCCGGCTGCCCGCCGAGTCCTCGAGCAGGCTCCCGTCGCTGTCGACCACGATCACGCGGCCGCCCAGGTCGGACGCCGCGCTGCTGACGAGCCGCGCCAGCTCCTGGGGTCGGTCGAGCCGCCCCGCCGCGCTCGCCGCCAGCAGCTGGGCCTGGTCCCTGCGCCTGGGCCTTGACCTCGGCGTCCACGCGGCGGCTGAGGTTCAGCGCGAGCGGCACCTCGAGCGCGATCAGCACCACCACCAGCACGTAGGCGAAGGCCAACAGCAGGCGGCTGCGGAGGGTCACTGCTCGGCTTCTTCGGCAGCGGCGAAGCGGAAGCCGACGCCGCGCACCGTGTGTATGTAGCGCGGCGCCACCGAGTCGTCGCCGAGCTTGCGCCGCAGTGCGGAGACGTGCACGTCGAGCGTCTTGGTCGAACCGAACCAGTTGACGTCCCAGACCTCGTCGAGCAGACGCTCGCGTGACACCACCGAGCCCGCCTCACGCATCAGCACGTGCAGCAGCTCGTACTCCTTGCGCGTCAGCTCGAGCGCGCTGCCGGCGAGGCTCACGCTGCGGCGGTCGGGATCGAGCTGCAGCGCCCCTACCTCGAGCACGTCCGGGAGCGCGCGCCGGCCGGCCGCGTCGGTGCGGCGCAGCACGGCGCGGATGCGCGCCACGAGCTCGCGGGCGCTGAACGGCTTGACCACGTAGTCGTCGGCGCCGAGCTCCAGGCCGACGACGCGATCGGTCTCCTCGCCGCGCGCCGTGAGCATGATGATCGGCACCTGCGAGTCGCGCCGCAGCTCGCGACAGACGTCGTAGCCCGACCCGTCCGGCAGCATCACGTCGAGCAGCACGAGGTCGGGCTTGAGCGTCGGGGCCAGGGCGAGCGCTTCAGCGACGGTTCCCGCCACCTGCGAGTCGAAGCCCTCGCGGGCGAGCGCCTCCGCGAGCGGAACGGTGATCGAACGCTCGTCCTCCACCATCAAGACCACTCGGCGGCCCGTGGACACGCATCCATGCTAGGCCGCGCGTACGGGGCGGCCGGTGGGCCGCCCCGTATGCCGCTAGTCGTCGTCCCCGCCACCGTGGCCGGAGGAGTCGTCGTCGCCGCCGCCGCCGCTGCCGGAGCCGGACGAGTCGTCATCGTCGTCTCCACCGCCGCTGCCGGAACCGGACGAGTCGTCATCGTCGCCGCCGCTGCTGCCGTGGCCGGACGAGTCGTCGTCGTCTCCGCCGTTGCCGGGACCGGACGAGTCGTCGCTGTCGTCGCCTCCGGTGCGCGGGTCGTTCGCGGCTCGGCCTCGTCACCGGCCCCGAGATGTCGTCGCCGTCGGGGTCGCGCGCTCGCCTGCCCGGTGCAGCGCGGGTCGTTCGCGTGCTCGGCCTCGTCGCACGGTCCGCTCACGTCCTCGCGCGACTCCGCGCGCCGGTCGTCGCGTCCCCGGTCGCCGTCGTCGTCCGGGCTGGCACTCGGCTCGGCGGTGGCGCTGGGCTCCGCCGTGGCGTTACTGGTCGGTGTGCCGGACGTCCCCTGTGCCGCAGAGAAGGCCAGCGTCGCGCCCACAGCCAGCAGCGCCAGGGTCAAGCAACTGATCAACAGCTTGCGCATTCGTGCCTCCTCAGTCAGTCGTGGTCGGGACCGTCATCGGCGCCGCCACGGCCGCTGCGGTCGTCGTCGTCGGCGCCGCGATCGTCGTCGCCTCCGCGGCCGTCGTCGTCGCCTCCGCGGCGGTCCCCGTCCCTGCGGCGCTCGACCTCGAGCGCGATCCAGCGCCCGTCGCGACGCTGGGCGTCGACCTCGATGACCTGGCCGGCGGCAAGTCCCGCGAATCCGGCGATCCGCTCGAAGCGGGTCGCGCGGTTCACGACGAGCCGCACGCGCCGGCCGCCCTCGGTGCGCATCCGGAACGTGTTCCTCTGGCCGACCGAGGCCACGGTGCCTTCGAACTCACGTACGGCTGCCGCGGCCGCCGTCGCCGGCTGGGCCTGCGCCATCGCCGCCGGCGCCACTCCCGCGGAGATCGCGGTCGCGGCGAGCACCGCGCCGAGCTTCAAAGTCTGCTTCATCGCTGCTCCTCTGTCGCGATTCGACATTGCGAGAGCAGCGTGGCGCGACCCACCCCAGCTCCCGCCCAGCCCCGGGGAAGGACTAGGCCAGGATTCGGTAAAGCCGCCGTCCTTTACCCCTCCCGCTACGACGCCGATGAACGTCGTGACGTGCGTATCTTTCGCCTGCGAGCCATCCGGCTGCGCTTCTTCTGCGCGCTAGCGCTGCTGGCCCTGCTGGCGGTGAGCTCGTTCGTGCTCGAGCGCCGGGCCACGATCGAGCGAACCGCCACGGCCGAGACGATCAACGTCTCCGGGCGCCAGCGGATGCTCTCGCAGCGGGTCGCGCTCCTGGCCGGGCAGTTGGAGCGCGCCCCGGCGCCGAAAAGGGCGCCGCCCGCGGCCGGCTGCTCGACACCGTCGCGCAGATGCGACGCTCGCACCGGATGCTCGTGCGCGCCGCCTCGCCGGCCGTCGCACGCATGTACGCCGCTCCGCCTCTGAGGCTCGACGAGCGGGTGCTCGACTTCCTGGGGGCGGCAGAGGACTATGCCCGTGACTCGGACCGCGCCGGCGCAGCAGTCGTCCTCGCCCGCCTTCAGACGACCGCGACCGACGACCTCCTGCCTGATCTCGACGCCGTCGTGGCGGGCCATCAGTCCGAGTCCGAGGCCGCCGTCGTCAAGCTCGAACGGCTGCAGATCCTCGACCTGGTGGCTGGTGCTGAGCCTGCTGCTCGCGACCGGCTTGCTGATCTTCATGCCGCTGCTGCGGCGGATCCGGCGGGAGATCGCGTTCAAGACGGTGCTCGAGCAGGTTGCCACCGCGGCCAACGAGGCGACGTCGATCGCCGAGCCGCTGGGCGAGTGCCTTCAGCGCATGTGCGCGCTGGCCGGGTGGCCGATCGGTCACGCCTACCTGCTCGATCAGGCCTCGGCCCAGCTCGTCTCCTCGCAGGTGTGGCATCTCGACGAGACGAGCGGCTTGGCCGACTTCCGCGAAGCGACCGAGCATTCCCGCTTCCCGGCCGGCGTCGGGCTTCCCGGGCGCGTGCTCCTGTCCGGACAGGCGCTCTGGATCGCCGACGTCACGGACGATCCGAACTTCCCGCGCGCGTCCCCGGCGACTCGCGCCGGCATCCGGACCGGAGTCGCCTTCCCCTTGCTCGTCCGCGACCGCGTCGTCGGCGTGATCGAGTTCTTCTCGCTCAGCGTCCAGCGGCCCGATCACGAGCTGATCGACGTCATGAGTCACCTCGGCGCTCAGCTCGGCCGGGTCATCGAACGGCATCAGGCCGAGGAGCAGCTCACCTACCAGGCCGGTCACGACGCGCTCACAGGGCTTCCGAATCGAGCGCTGCTGCTCGATCGTCTCTCGGTTGCCGCCGCGCGGGCGCATCGCTCGGAGCTGGCCGTGGCGTTGATCTTCATCGACGTCGACAACTTCAAGCCGGTCAACGACACGCTGGGCCATCACGTCGGCGATGCGTTGCTGGTGGAGCTTGCGCGGCGACTGGACGAGCTGGTCCGAGGAGCTGACACCGTCGCACGGCTCGGCGGCGACGAATACGTCGTCCTGTGCGATGAGCTGACCGACGATCAGGTCGCCGTCACGCTCGCGACGCGCATCTGCGAGGCGTGCAACGGGCCCATGGTGCTCGACGGGAAGACGCATGACCTGTCGGTCAGCGTCGGCGTCGCGGTCGCGCACGGCAAGGAGCTCGACGCCGATCAGATGCTGCGGGACGCCGACCTGGCCATGTACCGGGCCAAGGAGCTCGGCGGTAATCGCATCGAGCTCTTCGATCGCGACCTGCGCGAGGCCAGCGATCGCAGAGCGAAGCTGGAGCGAGCGCTGCGCCGCGCGCGGGACGCGGACGAGCTCGGCCTCGTGTATCAGCCGATCGTGAACGTGGGCGACGGGAAGCTGGCCGGCTTCGAGGCGCTGTTGCGCTGGAACAGCGGGCAGTGGGGACCGGTCGGACCGGACGTCTTCATCCCGATCGCCGAGTCCAGTGACCTGATCGGCGAGCTGGGCCAGTTCGCGCTCGCGCAAGCGTGTCGTCAGGCCAGTGGATGGCAGGGCGCCGAGCGGATCCAGATCAACGTCAACCTCTCCGCTCGTCAGGTCGCCGACCCGCGCATCGCCGAGCTCGTCAAGTCGGTCCTGGACGAGTCCGGTCTGGAGCCCGCGTTGCTCGGGCTAGAGCTGACCGAGACAGCGCTGCTGGAGGAGTCCGAGACCACCGAGGCGTCGCTCCGGCGACTCAAGGCGCTCGGCGTCCGGCTCGTGCTCGACGACTTCGGCACGGGGTACTCCTCGCTCGGGCATCTACGCCGCTTCCCGATCGACGAGCTCAAGATCGACCGCTCGTTCGTGGGCCGCATGAGCGAGCAGCCCGCCGACTTGGCGATCGTCGGGGCGATCATCGGCCTCGCGGCGAGTCTCGGCATGAATGTCGTCGCCGAGGGAGTCGAGACCGAGGCGCAGGTCGATGCGCTGCGGCACCTGGGTTGCCACAAGCTGCAGGGCTATCTCATCGACGTACCGCTCAGCGCCGGCGTGGCGACCACTCGGCTGGCAACGTCGATCAGCGTGAGCTGAGCCGCGGCCGCGCGGCAGCCGTCATGCGCGCGCCGCTTGCACCAGGTCGCGGAACAAGGCCAGGTGCGCGGGACCGTCGACGAGCGTCTCGGCATGCCACTGGACGCCGCGCAGGTGGGCGCGGTCGGTCGCCTCGATCGCCTCGATCACGCCGTCCGGCGCGTGCGCCACGGCGCGCAGGCCGCTGCCGAGCAGGTCGACCGCCTGGTGGTGGAAGGAGTTGACGGCTGCGCTGCCGTCGCGGATGGCGCGGCCGATCGCCGAGCGCCGCTGCACGCGGACGTCATGCGTGCTCAGCCGCGCGGGCGCCACCTGCCGGTGCTGGATCGAGCCGTCCGTGACGTCCGGCAGGTGCTGGTGGAGCGTGCCGCCGCGCGCGACGTTGAGCGCCTGCGCCCCGCGGCAGATCCCCAGCACCGGCAGGCCGCAGGCGTCCGCCCGGCGCGCCAGCTCCAGCTCGAAGCGGTCGAGCTCGGGCCACGTCGGCCCGAGGTCGGGATGCGCCGAGGCGTCGTAGCCGCCCGGGTGCAGGTCTGGCCCGCCCGAGAGGCAGATGCCGGAGAGATGGTCGAGCAGCGAGTCGATCGCATCGGGCTCCAGCGGCGGCAGCACGACCGGAATCCCCCCGGCGCGCTCCACCGCCCGCAGGTAGTTCAGCCCGAGCGTCATCTCGTGCTGGGGCGGCTCGCCCTGCTCGATGGGGTGCTCGGTGCAGCGGACCTCCGAGGTCGTCACGCCGATCAGCGGCAGCCGCGTCATGCCCGCATGCTACGCACGCGGCCGGACTCGCGGGAACTGGCCGTTCGGCCCGGAATCCGGCGGCGCGCTTGTCCCTAGGTCACGTGCTGCGGCTAGGCTCGCGCAATCCACCACCGTCCTGCCGATTCATCGCAGTCCCCGCGCTTCAGCGGCGTGCGCACGTTCATGCGCCTGCCGCACGTCGCGGACCTCGACGGCGCCGACGTGGCGATCATCGGCATCCCGACCGACAGCGCGGTCTCCTACCGCTCCGGCGCGCGCTTCGGCCCGGAGGCGATCCGCAGCGCGTCCGTGCTCCTGCGCCCCTACAACCCGCGCCTGGAAGTGGACGTCGCCGAGCGCCTCTCGATGGTCGACTTCGGCGATGCGCCGACGGTCCCCGGGTACCACCTCGAGACGCTCGAGCGGATCGCGGCGTTCCTGGCACCGGTGCACGAAGCGGGCGTCGTGCCGCTGTGCCTCGGCGGCGACCACTCGATGGTGCTCGCGGAGCTGCGCGCCGCGGCGGCGGTCCACGGTCCGCTGGCGCTCGTGCAGCTCGACGCGCACGCCGACGTGTGGGACTCCTACTACGGCGTCGAGCACTTCCACGGGACGGTGTTCAAGCGCGCGGTCGAGGAGGGCCTGATCGACCCGGCGAGGTCGGTGCAGGCCGGCATGCGCGGGACGCTCTACGGCGCGGCCGACGTCGAGGCGCCGCGCGAGCTGGGCTATGACGCGCTGTACATGCACGAGCTGGCCGCGCTCGGGCCCGAAGCGTACGGCGAGCGCGTGCGCGCCCGCGTCGGCCGGCAGCCCGGCCTTCCTCTCGTTCGACATCGACTTCGTCGATCCGGCCTTCGCGCCGGGGACCGGGACGCCGGAGGTCGGCGGGCCGTCAAGCGGTGAGGCGATGGACTTCCTGCGCGCGCTGACCGGGATCGATTTCCGCGCGTTCGACTGCGTCGAGGTCGCGCCGGCGTACGACCCGACCCTCACCACGCCCTGGGTCGCGGCCAGCGCCTGCCACGAGATGCTGTCGCTGCTGGCGCTGCGCGCTACCGCCTGATCAGACCTGCCGGGCCCCGGGCACGCCGTCGTCGACGACGAACGAGGCGTACGTGTACACCGGCGCCTCCGCGCGTCTTGACCGTCGGGACCATCTGCAGGTCGGTGCGCCACTGCCTGCGGTCGAGCTCGCAGCGGACGTAGCCGCGCCGGTCGCCGTCGAAGAACTTGATGTGCGGATTGGCGTCGATCATCGGGCCGTAGTACGGCCCGTAGACGAGCCCGTCGTCGTTGGTCGAGATCGACGTGCCGACGAACTCGGTCGCGACGGTCGCGGAATCGGGGTCGGAGAAGTCCTGCTTGATGTCGTTGACGAAGGTCGAGTGCCAGTCGCCGGTGATCACGACGGGATTGCGGATCTCGGCGTCGACGAGGTGGTCGACGAGCCGCTGGCGCGCGACCGGGTAGCCGTCCCAGGCGTCGTGCCAGTAGATCCGCGGATCGCCGCGGTCGTGGTCGAGCTGGCCCACCATCGCCTGGTTGGCGAGCACGTTCCAGCGCGCGTCCGAGCGCTCGAGCCCGTCGCGCAGCCAGTCCTCCTGCTCGAAGCCGAGCATCGTCACGGACGGGTCCAGCGAAGCGTCGCAGCGCGGGAACTCGCCGTCGCCGCACGGCTGGTCCGTGCGGTACTGGCGCCCGTCGAGCACGCTGAACTGGGCCAGGTCGCCCCAGGTCAGCCGCCGGTACAGGCGCATGTCGCCGTCCTGCGGCAGCGCCGCGGCGCGCAACGGCTGGTGCTCGTAGTAGGCCTGGTAGGCGGCGGCACGGCGGGCGGAGAACTCCGGGCTCGGTGCGCCGCCCTCGGGCGCGATGCCCGGCGTAGTCGTTCTGCACCTCGTGGTCGTCCCACGTGACGATGAACGGGAACCGCGCGTGGGCTCGTTGCAGGTCGGGATCGCTCTTGTACAGGCCGTACTGCAGCCGGTAGCGCTCGAGCGTGACGCACTCGGGGCGGAACTGCTCGGGCACCGGCACCTGGCGGACGAAGCCGTCCGCGGCGACGCCGTACTCGTACACGTAGTCGCCGAGGTGCACGACGAAGTCCAGGTCCTCCTCGGCCATGCGCCGGTATGCCGAGTAGTAGCCGTGGTCCCACGCCTGGCAGGAGGCGAACGCGAACGCCAGCGAGCCGACATGCGCGTGGCGCGCGGGGGCGGTGCGCGTGCGGCCGACCGGGCTGACCTCGCCGCGGTAGGCGAACTGGAAGAAGTACTCGCGGTCCGGCCGCAGGCCGCGCAGGTCGACGTGGACGGAGTGCGCCAGCTCGGGCGCGGCCATCACCACGCCGCGCCGCTCCACGCGGCGCATGCCCGGATCGCGCGCGAGCCGCCAGCGCACCGGCACGCGGCGATCCGGCATGCCGCCGTCGGGCGCGTACGGGTCGGGCGCGAGTCGCGTCCACAGCACCGCCGCGCGCGGGCGCGGATCGCCCGAGGCGACGCCGAGCGTGAACGGGTATCCCGCGAGCGGCGTCGTGGCCTGCGCGAGGTCGCCGCGGTACTGGCAGAACAGCGACGCGCCCGCGAGCGCGCCGCTGAACTGGAGGAAGCGCCGCCGGTCCATCGGGCCGGCGGTCGCCCGCTCGAGCGCTTCGAAGGCGTCAGCCATCTGCGTTCCTTTCGGTCTAGCGGTGGCGCTTGAGCCTGTAGGCGCGGCCGTCGAGCGGATGGCCCGCCATCGGCTCGATGTCCATCAGCTCGAGCACCGTCGGCAGCACGTCGACCGAGCGCACGCGCTCGCCGCGTTGCTGCGGCTTGAGCCCGGGCCAGGAGAACACCATCGGGATGCGCTGGATCTTCTCCTGGTGCCCGCCGTGGTCGCCCTTGACGCCGTAGGAGACGTCGTCGCGCAGCAGCCCGACCACATCGGGGCCGTACGGCGCCGCCATCGTGTCGATCAGCTTCTGGCCGTGGCGCAGCCACCAGACGAACTCGCGCAGGTTCATGCGGCCGAGCCGGCCGACGCGCTGGTAGCGGTCGCCGTCGCGCACGTAGGAGGCGATCACGTCCGGCAGCCGGCGCATCGCGGCCGCGGTCCTCGCGCAGCGCCGCCGGGCGAGGTGTCGTTCGCCCAGGTCGCGATGTGGCCGTCCTGGTAGTTGAAGCCGACGTTGCCCGTCGCGATCAGCGGCGCGAGCGCCGGCTGCGGGTCCAGGTAGGACTCGTCGGAGTCCTCGCCGTAGTACCAGTTGAAGTTGCCGCGACCCGCGCCGTCGACGCCGTGGTAGCGGTCGGCGGTCTGGCCCGCGTGGTCGGTCGTCAGCACGACCAGGGTCTCGTCGCGCAGGCCCCGTGCGTCGAGCTCGGCGAGCACGCGGCCGACCTGCTCGTCGGCCGTCTTCGCGGCGAACGGCAGGTGCGCCTGCTCGTAGATGTCATCGCCCACGCCCGACGGCCCGTCGTCGTCCGTGCCCCACATGTGGGCCATCTTGTCGACCGAGCCGAAGCTGACCATCATGCCCTTCCAGTCGGGCTCTTCCTGGATCAGCTTGATCGCGGCGTCGGCGGTCCAGACGTCGCCGCCGAGGTGTGCATCGTCGTCGCCGACCGCGAAGCGGTTGCCGTCGAGCGGGTACATCCACGCCGGCGAGGTGGTGTCGGTGCCGTACGTCATCGAGGTCGGACACGTCGACGTAGAAGCGATCGCAGACCGGGTCGCTGATGTAGGTCGGGATGTTGAATCCGCCGGGGCTGCGCCAGTTGACAGTGCCGTCGCCGTCGCAGTCGCGGTTGCGGCTGCCGATGTGCACGATGATGTCCTCGGGATCGGCCGGATGGGCCGCCGGGACAGACCGCCGTCGGCTTCTGGCCGACCGCGATGAACTGGCCGCCCAGGTAGTCGTCGAGCTTGGGGTAGCCCTGCGCGGCGAGCAGCGTGTTGAACTGGCTGCAGCCGAGGCTCGAGGTCACGTGATAGGCGCCCGCGCCCTCGTCGAGCGTGTTGTCGACGTCGCGGAAGACCTCGTTGGACCAGCCCATGTGCTTGGGGAAGAGGCCGCTCGTGAGCACGTTGTGGGTGATCACGGTCTCGGCCGCCATGTGGCCGACCAGCGCGCGGCGGAAGTTCACGCCGTCGCGCATCACGGCGCGCACGTTGTCCATGTCGAAGCGATCGACGTACTCCGGCAGGAACTGGTCTATCACCACGATCATGACCCGCTTCGGCGGGTCCACCGCCCGCGCCTGCGCAGCAGCCGGCCCCAGCCCCATCGCCGCAGCGACTGCGACGAGCACGACGATCCCCCGAGCTCTGTTCATGGGCCACCCCTACCAGCGTGCGGCCGTGATGTAAAGCCCTCCGCGCCCCGACCGCACGTTGAGCTCGCTGCGGGTGCGACCCGCGCCCTAGCCGCGGTCGGCGGCGGCGAGCGCGGCGTGCAGCGCCTCCGCGACCGCGGTCACGGCGGCGACCTGGACCTCGGGCACGCCGCGCAGCAGCGTGGTGGCGTGGCGGCCGTCGAGCGCCACGGTCCAGCGTTCCTCGCTGCCGCCGATCACGGTGCTGCGCGGGCCGTGCTCGGGCGCGGTGTCGAGCAGGCCGGAGTCGCGGATCGCGTGCTCGAGCGCGGCGAACGCCGCCGGCGGAAGGAGGGCGAGCTCGCGCCAGGCGTCGTCGCCGGGCTCGAAGCTCCACTCGCCTTGCTCGAGCCGTGCGTCGACCGTGCTGCGCGCCCAGACGCGGCCGTCGTCGGTGACGCGGCGGGCGTACTCCTCCTCGCCCTGGAGCACCCGCTGCTCGAGCACGAGCCGGCCGGGCGGGTCGGCGTCAGGCAACGCCGGTGTCCGTCGGGGGCGGCTTCCCGGGCGTGCCGCCGGGCCCGCCCTGGGGGAAGTCGCCCTTCTCCGAGGGCACGGGAACCGGGCGCGCCCGGCCGTACTCCCAGTCGTCCATCCCCGTGACCTGCTTGAGCGCGTCGAGGAACGTCACGTAGTGGTGCGCGCGCACGTTGCGGCCCGAGCCCATGATGCCGTCGGAGGAGGCGTGCTGGGCGCCGGTGAACCCCTCCTTCGCCGCGAAGTCCGTGTGCTCGGTCTTCTTGCCCGGCGCGTAGTCGCCGGGGCCGACGTACTCGTCGTCGAGCCCGAACATATGGCCCATCTCGTGTGCGACGGCGGTCTGGGCGAGCCCGTCGCCGATCGTGACGACGCCGCCGTCGCCGGTGCCGGCGGCCTGGAACTTGACGCGACCCGCGGACATCCCGGCGGCGACGAGGGCGTCGCGCACCGCCGTGAAGCGCGCCTGGCGTGCGGCGTCGTCGGCGCCCTGCAGCTTGGCCGTCACGTCCGACGCGGGCACCGTCGCGCCCGCCGGCGGGTTGGGCATGTCGCCGCCGAGCTTGGCCAGCGTGGCCTTGGCTGCCGCGGTGAGCGTGCTGGTCCCGGCCTCGAAGCCGATGTCCCTGTTGAGCAGCGTCGCGCTCTTCGGCCGCACCGAGGAGCTGTTCACCGTGAGCGTGTTGCCGAACGCCCCCTTGGGCTTGTCCGTGCGGTTCACGTTGGCGCTGGCGATCGACATCGTCGCCGGCACCTTGTAGGCGTTGACCTTCATGTGGTCGGTCGCGGCCTGCGTGCCCTCGGTGATCTGGATGTCGATCATCGTGTCGGCGCCGAGGTCCTCCCAGTAGCGCTTCGAGCAGTGGAACGGGTGCTTGCCCTGCCACGTCGAGGTGACCAGGCTCTTGAACGTCGCCAGGAACGTCTTCTCGTCGTCGGCCTCGGGTCCGCCGTCCTTGGACCAGCGCCACTTGGCGACCTCCGCCGCGCGCTTGGCCGCGGGCAGCGCGTTGATCGCGTCCCTGGCGGTCCGCGCCGCCGGCGACGGCTCCTTCGCCTCGGCGAGGCCCGCCTTGAGCGCCATGCCCGGGAGGAAGGCGATCGCGCCCTTGACCGTCACCTGGAGCGTCTGGGCGAAGGGGTCGTAGGTGACGTCGAAGCCGCCGTAGTAGTTGTCGGGGTTGCGCGTCGACGGGTTGTAGGTGATCGGGCCCTTCTTGCCGGCCGCGACGAAGGTGTCGCGGTCGGCCCGCGCCTGGCCGTAGTCGACCGGGGCGGAGACCGGCTTGGGCTTGAGCCCCGGCGGCAGCGTGACGCCCGGAAAGCGCGCCAGCAGGCCGGAGACGGCGGCGTTGCCGGCCGTCCGCTGCAGCGACAGCACCCCGGCTGCGTTCGGCGGCAGCGCCTGCAGCGGGGCCGGCCGGGCGGGCGCCTCGCGCTCGGGCGCGGCGGGTTCGCGCTGTCGCTCCATGCCGGGCTACTGTCCCAACGGCGCGGCGCCGCGCGCAAGTCAGGCGGGGACGCTGGACAGCCGCTCGTGCACGAAGCGCACGACCATCGCGCCCTCGCCGACGGCGGTGGCGCAGCGCTTGACCGAGCCCGGCGCGGACGTCGCCCGCCGCGAAGACGCCCGGCACGCTCGTCTCGAGCAGGCCCTCGGCGCCGGCCTCGGCGCCGGTCAGCACGAAGCCCTTGTCGTCGCGCGCGACCGTGTCGCCGAGCCAGTCGGTGCACGGCGCCGCGCCGAGGAACAGGAACAGGAACGAGAACGGCAGCCGCTCGCCGTCGCGCAGCGTCACCGCCTCGAGCTCGCCGTCGGCGCCGTGCAGCTCGGCCACCTCGCTGCGGTCGCGCACGGCGACGCCGTAGCGCTCGAGCTCGAGCACGAGGTAGTCCGACATCGTCTCGCGCAGGTCGGCGCGCCGGTGCAGCAGCGTCACGAGCGCGCCGCCGCGCGCGAGCCAGACCGCCGCCTGGGCGGCCGAGTTCCCGCCGCCGATCACGCCGACGCGCGTGGCGCCGCAGCGCTGCGCCTCGGGCGGTCCGGCGGCGTAGAAGACGCTGAGGCCCTCGTACTCCTCGAGCCGCGCGACCGGCAGGCGGCGGTACTCGGCGCCCGTGGCCAGCACGCACCGCGCGCGCCGCGACCTCGTGCTCGTCGTCGAGCCGCACGACGTGGCGGTCGGCGCCCGGCTCGAGCGCCAGCGCGCGGTAGGGGGTCGCCGTGCGCGCGCTGAACTTGCGCGCCTGCGTGACCGCGCGGCTGGTCAGCTCGGCGCCGCTGATGCCGGCCGGGAAGCCGAGGTAGTTCTCGATCCGGCGCGACGTGCCGGCCTGACCGCCGAGCGCCGTGCTCTCGACCACGAGCGTGTCGAGCCCCTCGGAGGCGCCGTAGACCGCGGCGCCCAGGCCGGCCGGGCCGCCGCCGATGACCAGCAGGTCGACCTCCTCGCGCGCCTCGAGCTCGAGCCCGATGCCGAGCGCGCGCGAGACCTCGCCGTTGGTCGGGTTGCGCAGCTCCGGCCCCGCCGGGCAGCCGCACGAGCGGGAACGCGACCCGGCGCTCGCGCCGCGCTCCGCGTCGCGCCAGGTGTGGGGGAGCCGCGTGCGATTCGCGTACTCGACCAGTCGACGGGTGTCCGGCGACGAGCGCGGCCCGATCACCTCGACCCCGACGTCCGCCTGCTGCAGGAGCTCGCGCCGCGCCATGAAGGTCGACAGCAGCAGGTCGGCCAGCGGCGCGTCCTCGAACAGCAGCGGGCGCAGCCGGTCGCGGTCGACGGCGATGTAGCGCATCGGCTCCGTGACGAC
This sequence comes from uncultured Solirubrobacteraceae bacterium, assembly GCA_963721315.1. GTDB lineage: Bacteria > Actinomycetota > Thermoleophilia > Solirubrobacterales > Solirubrobacteraceae > DASQMT01. The sequence continues at coordinate 89,007 of CAVRIU010000003.1, read as the reverse complement.
GGCGGTGAGGAAGACGGTCTGGCCCGAGAGCAGGTTCATCTCGCCGAGGAAGCCGGAGCGCGCCGTGGCGCACGATCTCGTGCCCGGCGGCGTCCTGGATCGCCGCCTCGCCCTCGAGGATCGCGATGAACGGATAGCGCCGGTCGCCGACGCGGAACAGCACGTCGCCGACCGCCGCGGTGCGCTCCTCGCCGTGCTCCGCGAGCGTCGCGAGCTGGCCCTGGGAGAGCACCTGGATCGACCTGATCGCCACGCGCACGAGCCTACCGACGGCTGACGCTGGCCTACCCGTCGCGCAGCGCGGCCAGCACGAGCCGCTGGAAGTGCGCGACGAGCTGCTCGGAGCGCGGCATCAGGCGACCGGTCGCCACCGCTCCCGAGTTCATCCCGCGCTGGACCGCCTCGACCAGCGCCGTGTCCTCCTCGGCCACCTGGCGCGAGAAGGCCATGATGTCGTCGACCGTCTCGGCGGGCACGTCGGCGCCGAAGAAGTACTCGGTGAAGCCGCGCGTGCGTCCCGGCCCGTCCGGCAGCCAGACGTCGAGCGAGAGGTTCTGCGGCCCGGGATCGATGTTGATCGTCACGTTCGGCCAGAGCCAGTGGTACTGCGCGCGGCTGATCGCGCCGTCGAGCATGAACGCCGTGCCGGCCGCCGCCGACGGGTCGCGCGGCGCTCCCTTCTGCACCGAGAAGCTCGGGTGGGTGGCGAGCGCGTAGCCGTCGGCGGTCACGTCGATCGCCTTCGCGAGGCCGGGATGGGCGGTCGGGCAGTGGTAGCACTCGAGGTAGTTCTCGATCGCGATCTTCCAGTTCGCGGCGAACGTCCACGGGATGCGGCGGTAGAAGTCGAGCCGCTCGAGCTCGACCCCGCAGCCGGCCAGCACCGCGGGCAGCTCGCCGAGCGCGTCCGCGAAGGGCGGCGCGTCCGGCTCGGGATGGACGAAGACGAACGGCCCCCACTCCGCGACCGAGGCGGGCAGCAGGCCGAGCTCCGCGAAGTCGAGCCCCGGCTCGGCGTCGCCGCGCGGGACCTTGCGCAGCGCGCCGTCGAGGTCGTAGGTCCAGGCGTGATACGGGCACTGCAGCGAGGAGCAGGAACCCGCGCCCGCGAGCACGTAGTGGCCGCGATGGCGGCAGACGTTGACCAGCGCACGCAGCGTTCCCGCGCGGTCGCGCACGACCGCCAGCGGCACCGGGCCCGCGTGCGTGGTCAGGTAGCTGCCGGGCGCGGCGACCTGCTCGGCGCGCCCGGCGTACTGCCAGCTGCGCCGGAAGATCAGCTCCTGCTCGCGCTCGAGCGTCTCCGGGTCGGCGTACCAGCGCGCGGGCAGCGTGTGCCCGGCGTCCAGGCCGTCGGCGACGGCCTGGAGCTCGGCATCGTGCAGGGCGGTCATCGCGCCGACGCTAACAGGGGTTCGCGGATGGCAACGAGCCCGTCCCAGCCGGTCATCGGATCGCCTCCCCGATCAGCCAGCCGATGCCGGTGGTCATCAGGCCGGCGACCATCGAGCCGAGCAGATAGAGCCACATCGCCGCCAGCTCGCCGTCCTCGCCGAGGCGCTCCGCCTCCACCATCCAGGTCGAGAAGGTGGTGTACGCGCCGAGGAAACCGGTGCCGACCACCAGCAGCGCGTCGCCGTGCACGGCGAGGCCCGTCAGCAGCCCGAGCGCGAACCCGCCGCTGAGGTTGACCACGAACGTGCCGAGCGGAAAGACGCCCGGGCGGCGCGCGCGCACGGTCTCGCTCACGCGGAAGCGCGCGTAGGCGCCAAGCGCGCCGAACGCGCCGACGCCGATCCAGGCCAGTACGCCGCTCACCGTCGCCGCCGCGCGAGCACCGTCACGGCCGCCGCGAGCGCCATCCCGGCGACGAGGCTGGAAGACGCGTATCCGAGCGCGAGGCCGGGATGCCCGTCCTGCGCCAGCGTGATCGTCTCGACCTGCAGCGCGGAGAAGGTCGTGAGCGCTCCGCAGAAGCCGGTGCCGAGCGAGCAGCTGCCAGTGGCGCGCCGCCGCAAGCCCGGAGAGCCAGGCGAGCACCACGACACCGGCGAGATTGACGGCGAACGTCGCCCACGGCCACTCGCCCGGAGCCTGCGGGAGCGCCTCGACCACACCGGCGCGCGCGAGCGCGCCGGCCGCACCGCCGGCTAGGACCGCGAGCGCGCTCGCCCGCGCTGCGCTCATGTTGTCGTGGGAGCGCTCAGGCGGTCGTCACGGCCTCGGCAATCGCCGCAGCGTCGGGGTCAGCGGCAGCACGGGCGTGCGCTTGCGCGGATGCGCCGGCGGCAAGGAGGTGACGACCTCCGGCTCGTGGCGACTCTTCTCCGCGTGGTCGATCGCGGCGACCAGGGCGCGTGGGGCGCGTCGCGAGCATGGGCTTGGAGAAGACCCGCCGCGCCGCGCCGTTGCACGCCGGGCAGACGGCCGCCTCGGGCGGCGCGCCGAGCGGTCCCGTCAGCTCGAACGCGCCGTCCTGCTCGCAGCGGTACTCGTAGATCGCCATGCGGCTAGTTCGCCGCCTTGGGCACCTGCATGCCCTGCTCGACCTGGTGCGGCTTCCCGCTCGCCGACGGGCGCGATGTCGAAGTCGAAGATCCGTCGCGGGATGTAGACGGTCGCACACGAGTTCGGGATGTCGACCACGCCCGACAGCCGTCCCTCGATCGGCGCCGAGCCGAGGATCATGTACGCCTGGATGTCGGTGTAGCCGAACTTCATCATGTAGTCGATCGCGTGGTGGCAGGCGCGCTCGTAGGACAACTGCGAGTCGAGGTAGTGCTGCTTGCCGTCGAGGTCGACCGAGACGCCGGAGAAGGCGATCCACTCGGAGTACTGGGGATCGCGCAGGCCCGGCATGAAGATCGCGTTCTCCGAGACGCCGTAGGTCTCCATCCCGCCTTTGATCAGATCGACGTGCAGGTCCATGAACCCGCCCATCTCGATCGCGCCGCAGAACGTGATCTCGCCGTCGCCCTGCGAGAAGTGCAGGTCGCCGAACGACAGGTTCGCGCCGGGAACGAAGACCGGGTAGAAGACCCGCGTGCCGGCCGTGAAGTTCTTGATGTCCTGGTTGCCGCCGTTCTCACGCGGCGGCGCGGTGCGGGCCGCTTCGGCGGCTACCCGGTCGAAGTCGGCTCCGTCGAGCTTGCCCAGGATGGCGCTGTCGGGCAGCGGGGGAAGGGCCAGCGGCGGGACGCGATCGGGGTCGGTCGCGATCAGGTCGGTCTCGCGCTTGGTCCACTTCGCGAGCAGCTCCGCCGACGGCGCCGTGCCCATCAGCCCGGGGTGGTGGATGCCCACGTAGGAGCACCCGGGGATGTGACGTGACGTCGCCACGTCGCCGGTGAAGTCCCAGATCACCTTGTAGGCGTCGGGGAAGCGGTCGGTCAGGAAGCCGCCGCCGTTCGTCTTGGCGAACACGCCGGTGTAGCCCCAGCCCATGCCGGAGAGCGGGCCCTCGTCCTCCTGATCGCAGGCGTCGATCTCGAGGATGTCGACGATCAGCAGGTCGCCGGGCTCTGCGCCCTCGACATGGAACGGCCCACTGAGCACATGGACGCCGGGCAGCGGGGCGTTGCGGACGTCGTCGGCCGAGTCGTCGTTCTTGATCGCGCCGTCGAACCACTCACGGCAATCGGCGCGGAAGACGTCGCCCGGCTTGACGCTGACGTTCGCCGGGATGTCCGGGTGCCAGCGGTTGTGGCCGACGTGCTTCTGGTCGGTGAACTTCTTGGAGTTGTCCAGCGGGAACAGATTCTTCGGCATACGCCAGCTCCTTCACCTGATCGATTTACCCTTGCTCATGTGACTCGGGCACCGCATCCCGGCCGACACCTTCGGAGTGCGCGCCCGCAGGACGCGCCAGGTGCTCCTCCGGCGTCGTGATGTCCGCCACCTCGACCGGCGTCAGCCGGTCGCTTGCGCCCTTCAGGAGGACGAAGGCCAGCGTCGCGAAGACGAACGGCAGCGTCAGCGCCGGCAGCCCCCAGGGCGTGAACAGCGAGGCGACCGCGCCGAACAGCATTGCCGCGAGCACCGCGCATGCGACCGCGAGCAGGCCGGATCGCACGGTGAGCACGAAGAACACCCCGCCGACGGCCAGCGCGGCGTCGAACGAGTTGAACCCCCAGAGGCCGTTGTAGATCGCGATGCCGTTCGCGCCGAGCGCCAGCCCGGTGAGCATGCCGACCGTGGAGCCCACGAGCGCGAAGATCGCAGCGATCCGCGAGCACACGGCGATGCCGACGATGATGATGATCCCCGCCACGACGCTGTTGGCGAAGAACAGCTGGCTGATGCCGCGCAGGATCGCGTTCAGCACGCCTTCGATGTTGTTGGCCGTCGAGGCGTCGGCCGCGGCACGCAGCGCGGTGCCGACGTCGCCCCTGGTGACCTGGGCATCGGCCGGCACGACCAGGCCGCTCACGCGGCCATTGGCGAAGTTCAGCGCGCCGATCAGGAAGATCAGCGTGATGAAGTTGAACGCCAGGGTGAACGGAGGCACCCCCCAGGCGCCGATGAAGACGTTCGCCAGGGCGGCGTGCAGGATCGTCGAGAAGAACGCCCCGACGATGATCCAGACCATCACGAGGAGGTCCCAGTCGGGCGCCAGGAACAGCGACAGCCCGGCGCCGACGAGGATCCCGTTGAAGCCGAACAGCCCGGCCCGGATCGCTCCCCGATCCATCCCGATCGCGATCGCGCTGCCCGTCGAGACGACGAGACCCAGCGCGCCCGCGAATCCGAGCCATGGCTCGGCGACGAACATCGCGATCAGGATCGCGAGACCCGTGACGGGGTTGTTCATGAAGCAGACCTGCCCGACGCCGCGCAGGCAGGAGTCGGCGAACTCCAAAGCGGGCGTCCGGTCGGCGCGCTCGGACCACTCGGGCATCGTCCCGTTGAGCGCGGGCAAGCCACGTGAAGAGGCCCCCGCCGAGGTGCTCATCGGTCTGACCCTCCCTCCTCTTGCGGTCCATCCGGTCGGTGCGCACCCGCCTCCGTGCGTGCCACGCGGAGCGCGATTACACGGAACCGCGAGCGCCGGTGTCAAGCGTGCTGAAGCAGCGCTGTCGATCGCCGGGGCGACGCATGCCGGCGCGCCGGCACGGAAGCGGATTCCGGCCCCGCCTGGAGAGCGATTTCTCCTTAATCCCGGCTAGCGCAGGTCGCGGCATGCGCGACTCGACAGCGGTGCTCCACGGCACGCCGCGCGCGCTAGGGCCGGTCGGCCACCTTGATTCGTTCCGGCCCCAGCTCGTCGCGCCGGATCAGGAACGCCGAAGCCTCCCGCTCGCCGACGTTGCGCAGGCTGCTCACCTCGCTCCACTCCGTCAACAGCGCCTCACCCGCGCGCAGGACCGGCCGTCCCGTCGGCAGCACGACCTGCACGAGCCCTGTGGCGACGGCGACGACCTCGATGCCGCTGTGCGGGTCGGGCGCGCTCGCCTCGCCGGTCCCGAGGCGTGTCAGCGAGACGCGCAGGCCGGCCCGCGGGTCGCTGAGCAACGGGACCAGTCCTTGAGTGGCATCGTCGGGACCGAGACGGCGGGCGAGCCGGTAGCCGAGCGCGATCTCGCCGCGCAGCAGCTCGTCGAGCGTCATGTCCAGGCGGGCGGTGAGGGTGAGCAGCGTGTCGAGCGAGAGGCCGCGGCGGCCGCGCTCGGCCTGCGAGATCGCGCTCGCTGAGACGCCCGCGATGCGCGCCAGCTCGGCCTGGGAGATGTGGCGCTGGATCCGGACGGCGCGCAGCGCGGCGCCCAGCCGCGAGCCGGCGGTCGCCGGCTCCCAGTGCTCGCTGCCGCCATTGCGGCGGTGGTGGAACACGGTTCCCTGCACGCCGGGTGGGCGGCCCTCGGCCTTCGCCACGCGCAGCCGGTCGTCACCGAGCACGAGCACGCACTGGGTCGTGGCGTCGACGGCCTTGCGCAGCGCGGCCGGGTGGCGACCCGGCGTCAGCGACCAGTACGCGATCGCCCACAGGTCGAGCAGCATCGGGCAGGCGCGGGTGAAGAAGCGCTTCGTCGTCGCATCGCCCCAGCGCTCGCTCATCTCGTCGAGCGACTCGAACACGAGCAGCGAGCACGGCGCGCGCTGCGCGAAGGCGCCGACGGCGGCCAGCAACGGACCCGCGCCGTCGAGCTTGGAGCGGCGCCGGGCGTCGATCACCTCGACACCTGGATGGGCAGCGCGTAGCGCCGCCGGCGCTTCGGTCAGCGAGACGAAGGCGATCTGGGCGAACTGCTCCGGGCGCCGCAGCGCCGCCGTCACGAACGGAGCCACCGTCTCCCGGCTGTCCGCCTCCCAGACGACGTTGTCGCCCCAGAACAGCCCACCGAGCACGTCGTCGAGCTGCGCGACGCCGGTCGACGCCCTGGCGCGTTCGCCCATGGCGCCATCATCGCGCGTGCGGTCGTACGGCGCGTTCCGCCAGCCGGGCGCGCGAGAGGCGCCGCGCGGTGCGCGGCGCCTCGTTCGCTGCGGGTCGTCAGTGGGCGGGGTTGGACTGGGCGCGGAGCCGCTGCGCCGCCATCGCGAGCCCGCCGCCGAGGGTGAGTGCGCCACTCAGCGCCAGCACCACGTACGGCCACTCGATGTCGTCGCCGTCACCCGGGACCGGCTGCGGCGCGGCCGCCGCGATCGGCAGCTCGTTGCGCGAGGAGGGGACGATCGAGTCCTCCCAGCGCGGGTCCTGCGTCGCGGCCTCGACGCGCGAGCCGGGGATCGAGCCCTCCGCACGCAGGTCCTGCGCCGCGGCCTCGACGCGTGAGCCGGGGATCGAGCCCTCCGCGCGCAGGTCCTGCGCCGCGGCCTCGACGCGTGAGCCGGGGATCGAGCCCTCCGCGCGCAGGTCCTGCGCCGCGGCCTCGACGCGTGAGCCGGGGATCGAGCCCTCCGCGCGCAGGTCCTGGTGCACCACCGCGTGCTTCTGCGCCGTGCTCGGCTCGGCCGGCATCGCGTATGCCGTCGGCGCTGCCACGACCGTTGCGAGCAGTGCGGCGATCGCCAGTCGGTACTTCTTCCTGCGAGCCTTCATAACGTCCTCCTTGGGGCTTGGCGTTGTCGGGGAGGACGATGCTCCCGGCCGCTTGCAGCACGGTTGCAGCGTGCCGTCAACTCGCTTTCAGCGCTCGAGCGGAGCCAGCAGCAGCGGGTTCTCCTCGAACGCGAAGAGCAGCAGCTCGGCCATGCCGAAGCGCGTCGCGTCAGGGCCCAGCGTCGGCCGCCAATCGGGGTCGCGGACGATCGACCAGCGGCTCCCCTCGATCGCGCGATGGAACGTCTCGGCCACGATCCGCGCGCCGACTCCGTCCAGCCTGCCGCCGTTGCACTCGGCCTCGCGCAGGATGTAGAACCAGAGCGGCGCGTGCTCGACGAGCGCGGATTCCCGCTCCGGCGTGAAGCCGTCGAGCCCGGCGCCGTCCTCGCCCTCCAGGAGCTGCGCGCGCGAGAGCCTGGTCAGCGTGACGCCGCGCTCGATCAGGAAGTCCGCCATCTGCGGCCCGCCGGCGAGCTTGACCATCCGCGCCCGGCTGAGGTTGCGGAACGCGAGGTTCGCCCGCGGGTCGCCGCGCGGCACGTCGGTCCCGCCGAACGTCTCCGGCGGCAGCTTCCGCAAGCGGGCGACGAGGCGCGTGTCGATGCGCATCGCGAGGTTGAGCTTGGCGGGCGGCACGGCGAGGTCCGGCCGGCCGGCGCCACCGAAGTCGTACAACCGGCGCAGGTCCGCGATCATCGTGCTCGGCAGCCGCTCGTGGCCGCCGAGGTCTCCGCCCTTCGCCGAGCTCTCGAACAGCTGCCTGAGCGTCACCGTGTCGCGCAGCCGGTTCCAGCTGTAGTGGCTGCGGACCATCGAATGCCCGAGCCGGAACGTGCCGACCGAGAACTCGAGCGGCATCGTCGGGACGGCGGTCGCCTCCGCGCCGGCCTCGAACACCTTGCGGCCGTTGTCGAAGACGTCGTCGAGGACCGGCTGCGCGCAGATCCGGGGCAGGTAGTCCGTGCGGACCATCCACTGGTAGTGCTTCGTGACGAGCTCCCGCGCGCGCGCGAAGCGCAACCCGTCCGGGACGGACGCCGGCAGGCTGTCGACGACGCGGTTGTGGAAGCGGATGAACGCCAGATGCGTCTGGGCGACCGCGAGGTTGTCGTCGTTGCGCTCGTCCGGGATGACCGCCGTGCGGCGCTCCTCGACCGTGCTCCCGGCGCCGCGCGGCAGGTCGAAGCCTTCCGCCTCGGGCCGGCCGCCGGCCGCAAGCGTTCTCCCCGTCTTCAGATGCACCGCGTCCGCCGCGTAGAACCGCGCCGACGCGGGATCCTCGGGTCCCGCGCCGTACAGCGAGTCGAGGTCGAGGCTCGGGGAGGTTCCCTGCAGCAGCTGCGCCGGCGACACGTTCGCGCCGAGCGTCACGACTGTCTTGTCGAAGCTCAGATCGTGCGCGATGAACTGACCCAGGTAGGTGTACCCGGCGGGGACGCCGGTCTGCTCGACGCCGCTGCCGCCGCCGGCCGCCATCGCTGCAGCGAGTAGCTCGGTCGTGCGGTCGTCGAGCCCGTCACCGCGCGGGCCCATGCGCGAGAAGCGGAACGGGGCCGCCGCGGGCGCGGTGTCGCGGCCGCCCGCGCTCACGGCGAGCAGACCCTCGCCCGGAACGTAGTAACTCTCGGAAGCGTGCCGTTCCACGATGCCGCCTGTCGGTCGGGCGACGCTCCCAGGCGCGCGCGCCGAGGTCAACCTGCCGGGTTGCAGTTGCGTCCGCGCCACCGGTACGGTTGGCGCGCCGCCGTACCCGATCCTCATGGACTTCCACATCCTCGGCCCCCTCGAAGCGCTCGACGAGGGCCGGGCGGTAGCGCTCGGCGGGAGCAGGCAGCGGGCGCTGCTCGCGCTGCTGCTGCTGCGCGCCAACGAGGTGATCGGCACGGACCGGCTGATCGACGAGCTGTGGGGCGAGCGTGCGCCACCGACGGCCGCGCGGATCGTGCACGTCCAGATCTCGCGGCTGCGCAAAGCGCTCGCGACAGCGGGACCCGGCGTGCTGGTGACGCACGAGCGCGGCTATGAGCTGACGCTCGAACGCGGGCAGCTCGACGCCCACCGCTTCGAGGATCTCGTGGCCGAAGGCGGCCGCGAGCTGGTCGCCGGCCGGCCGGATCGCGCGGTTGCCGCGCTCGAGCGGGGGCTGGCCCTGTGGCGCGGCGCGGCGCTCGCCGATCTGGCATACGAGCGCTTCGCCCAGGGCGAGATCGCGCGCCTCGACGAGTTGCGCGTCACGGCTCAGGAGCAGCTGGTCGACGCGCAACTCGAGCTCGGCCGGCACGCCGAGGTGGTGGGCAGCTTGCAGGCGCTGATCGGCGAGCACCCCTACCGCGAGCGCCTGCGCGCCCAGCTGATGCTCGCGCTCTACCGCTGCGACCGCCAGGCGGACGCGCTGCAGGCCTTCCAGGACGCGCGGCACGCGCTGATCGACGAGCTGGGCATCGAGCCCGGCGAGCGGCTGCGCGAGCTCGAGCGCGCCGTGCTCGCGCACGACCCCGCGCTGGCGCGGCCGGCGACAGAACCCGTCGCGCCCGCGGCTCCACGGGCACCGGCGGCGCCCGGTCCGGACTCGCGCAGGCTGGTGAGCGTCGTCTTCGCGGACCTGGCCGACTCGACGGCGCTCGCAGAGCGGCTCGACCCAGAGACGCTGCACGGTGTGCTCGAGCGCCACTCGGCGGTCTGTGCCGACGTGTTCGAGCGGCACGGTGGAGCGGTCGAGGAGCTCGTGGGCGACGCCGTCGTCGGAGTCTTCGGGCTGCGCGAGCGCCACGAGGACGACCCGCTGCGGGCCGTGCGTGCCGCGCTCGAGCTGCGCGAGGCGGGCGCCGCGCTGTGCGCCGAGCTGGAGCGCGAGCGCGACATCCGCATCGCGCTGCGGTTCGGCATCACCTCGGGCGAGGTGTTCGTCGGCGCCGGTGCGCGTCGCGACACGCTCGCGCGGGGCGATGCGCTGAACGTCGCGGCCGGGCTCGGCGAGGCTGCCGCGGACGGCGAGATCCTGCTCGGCGAGCGCACGTTCCGGCTCGTCGCCGCCGAGGTCCGCGGCGAGCCGCTGGAGCCGCTCGCCATCCGTGGCCGCCGGGCGAAGGTCGAGGCCTGGCGGCTGCTCGGGCTCAAGGCGGCGGAGCCGCTGCCGCCCGCCGCCCCGCTGATCGCGCGCGAGCGCGAGCTTCGCGAGTTGCACGAGTCACTCGCACGCGCGCGCGACGAGCGATCGTGCCGGCTGGTAACGGTCGTCGGCCCACCCGGCATCGGCAAGTCGCGCCTGGCGCGCGAGCTGGTCGCCGAGTGCCGCGACGACGCCACCGCAGCCGTCGGCCGCTGCCTTGCTTACGGCGACGGGATCACGTACCAGCCGCTGGCCGAGATGATCCGCCGGCTGGCGGGCGGCGACCCGGAGCCGTGGATGCGGGCGCTGCTCACGGGCGAGGAGCATGCCGACACGATCGCCCGGCGCGTGCTCGGCGCGATCGGCCTGTCCGACGAGTCGGCCCAGGCGGGCGAGACGTTCTGGGCGGTGCGCAGGCTGTTCGAGGCAGTCGCCCGGGAGCGACCGCTGATCGTGATCCTCGAAGACGCCCACTGGGCCGATCCGACCCTGCTCGACCTGCTCGAGTACGTCGTCGCGTTCTCGGGCGGCTCGCCGATCCTGCTGGTCTGCCTCGCCCGGCCGGAGCTGCTCCAGCGGCGGCACGCCTGGGCGGCGCGCGGCTCGGTGGTGGCGCTCGAGGCGCTCGCCAGCGCGGATGCGCTCGCGCTGATCGAGCAGCTCGGCGGAAGCGAGCTCGACGCGATCGGCGCAGAACGGATCGTGGCGACGGCCGAAGGCAACCCGCTGTTCCTGGAGCAGCTCCTGGCGGTGCGGGCGGAGAGCGAGCCGGCGACGCTGCCGCCCAGCATCGAAGCCGTGCTCGCCGCTCGCATCGACCAGCTCGAGCCGAGCGAGCGGACGGTGCTCGTGTACGGGTCGGTCGAGGGCAGGAGCTTCCATGCCGGCGCTGTCGCCGAGCTGGGGGCCGAGGGCGGGCGCCCAGCGGTCGACGCGGCGCTCATGGGCCTCGTGCACAAGCAGCTGATCCGCCCGGATCGGCCCGAGTTCGCCGGCGAGGACGCGTTCCGCATCGCGCACGCGCTGATCCGCGACGCGGCCTACGGCGGCATGCCGAAGCGGCTGCGTGCGGAGCTCCACGAGCGGCTGGCGACCTGGCTCAAGGCGAAGCCGCGCGTCGCGGACGAGACCGTCGGCTACCACCTCGAGCAGGCATGCCGCTACCGGCTCGAGCTCGGTCCGGCCGAACAGCGCGACCGTGCGCTCGCCGCGGAGGCGACGGAGCGGCTGGCGGCGGCGGCGCGAGCGGCGCTCGCGCGCGGCGACGCCGCCGGCGCGGCGCGGTTGCTCGAGCGCGCGGTGTGCGCTCGACGAACCCGGGCGCTCCGCTCTGCTGTCCACGCTCGGGGCGACCCTTGTCGAGGCCGGCAGGCTGGCGGACGCCGAGCGGTTCCTGGGAGATGCGATCACGCTCGCCGTGGAAGCGGACGATCCGCGCCTCGAGTCACGCGCGCGCGTGGAGCATGAGCTCGCGCGGCTGCACGCGGGAACCGGCGGTGGGCTGGAGCAGGCGCGTCGGGTCGCGGGCGTCGCGCTGCAGGAGCTCGACCGTCACGGCGACGATCTCGGCCGCTCCCGCGCATGGCGCCTGCGGGCGTGGATCGAGTGGACGGAGAGCCAGGCGGCCGCCGCCGACGAGGCGTGGCGCAATGCGGCGGAGCACGCCCGCCGCGCCGGCGAGGAGCGCGAGCTGTTCGAGATCCTCGGCTGGCGCGCGTCGGCGGCGGCCTTCGGGCCGACGCCGGTGCCGGAGGCGATCAGCCGCTGCACGAAGCTCCGCGAGCGGGTTGGGAGCAGCCCCGTCGCCGTGGCCGTGACGCTGCATCCGCTCGGGCTGCTGCACGCGATGTCGGGCGACTTCGACCTCGCGCGCCGGCTCGTCCGCGAGGCCAACGCGATCCTCGACGAGCTGGGCCGGATGGAAGAGGCGGTCTCGCACCACGAGGCCCTGGTGGAGCTGCTCGCGGGCCGCCCGGCGGAGGCCGAGGCGCGACTGCGCCCGGGCTACGAGAAGCTCGAGCGGATGGGCGAGCGGACGTTGCTCGCGACGACCGCGGCGATGCTCGCGCAGGCGGTCTACGCCCAGCAGCGTCACGCGGAGGCGGCCGAGCTCTGCCGCGCCAGCGCGCAGATCGCGACTCCCGAGGACGTCGCGACGCAGGCGCTGTGGCGCGGCGTGCGGGCGAGGATCCGCGCCCACGAGGGCGAGCGCGACGAGGCGGAGGCGCTCGCGCGCGAGGCGGTGCGGCTGCTCGAGCCGACGGACCTGCTGACCGACCGCGGCGACGCGCTGCTCGACCTGGCGGAGGTCCTGCGGCTCGCCGGCCGCGCGACCGAGGCCGAGGCCGTCGCCCGCCGCGGCCTGGAGTTGTACGAGCGCAAGGGCAATCTCGTCTCGGCCACGCGGGCGCGGTCCTGGCCGGCCGTGTCCGCGCCGGCATGAGCCAGACACGACAGGAGGTGCAGCATGCCGTACTCCCGCTTCGACACGGCGCAACTGGACGGCAGCGGTTCGATCATTGTGAGCGGGCCGATCGAGTTCGCCGACGATGAGCAGGGCACGACGGTCGTGGCATCGCTCAGCTTCGTGCTCGTGCAAGACGACGTCTTCGTCCACGGGGTCGCCGACTCGCGTGGCAAGGGCTGGAGCGGCGAGGCCGGGGCGGCGGACGAGCTCACCGAGGGTCCCGCGCAGGGATACGGCGTGGCGCTGCTCGTGCGGCGGGCCGACCAGAAGCTCGCGCGGCCTCCGGTCGTCGCAACGCTCAGCTGGTCCGAGGCGATCACTATCACGGCGTAGCCACCGGCGCTCACGCTGCGAGGTCCACCGCGACACCGATCGGCAGCCACCGGATCCGGCTGCGGATGTCCTCCGGCGCGCCGGCGAGCTCGCGCTCGATCGCTGCGCGGCCCTGGCGGAAGTGCTTCCAGCCCTCGTAGTGGATCGGGATCGCCGCGCGCGGGCGGATCAGCCGGCACAGCTCGACGGCGTCGCGAGCGGTCATCGTGTAGCGGACGGGCCCGGTGACCGGAAAGCGCACGCCGCCGAGGTGCAGGATCGCGGTGTCGACCCGGACGCGCTCCGCGACCTCGCGAACGCCGTCGTAGAGGACGGTGTCACCGGAGATCCAGAGCTCGCCGTCTTCCTGGGCGTCCCAACGCAGCGCGAAGCCGATCACGTCGCCGACGATCGAGCGGCTGTGCGGCGGGCCGTGGCGGCATGGCGTGGCGGTGACCTCGACCGCCGCCCGGCCGGGTGCCTCCAGTCGCGTCTTCTGCCACGGGACCATCCGCGCGCAGCTCCGCCGAGCCGCCGTGCACCCGCCACGGTGGTGACGACCGTGCCCGCCGAGGGCAGCAGCGCGCGCCCGGCGGGGTCGAGGTTGTCGTCGTGGTGATCGTGGCTGAGCAGTACGGCGTCGATCGGCGCGAGCTCGCCGGCGGCGATCGCCGGCCCGGCGAGCTTGCGCGACCCGGTGCCCCAGCCGAAGCGGTAACTGCCGCCCGGAGCGTCGAAGGTCGGATCGGTCAGCAGCCGCCAGCCGCCCACTTCGACGAGCAGCGTGGGCCCGCCGATGTGGGTGAGGCGGACGTCGTTCACGCGGCGCTCGTCGGTGCTCCCACCCGTGCGTGCGCGCGCGCCCACTCCAGCGCGTAGTCGGCGATCTCCTCCCAGCCGTCCCGGGCCGGCAGCAGGTGCGGGCCGTCGAACTCCTTGACCTCGGTGATCGTGTCGGACTTGTAGTGCTTTGCGTTCGAGCGCTGGACCTTGGGCGGCATCAGGTGGTCCTCGCTGCCGGCGATGAAGAGCAGCGGCGCCCGCTCGTCGTTGCGGTAGTTGACGTAGTTGTCGTCGCGACCGGGGTGGATGTTGGCGAGTGCGCTGCCCCAGAAGATCGAGCCCGACGCAGGGATGTGGTAGCGCTCGTAGAGCGCGCGCGACTGCTCCTCGCCGAACGTGTTCGTGAACGCGTAGTGCCACTGCTCGAACGTGAAGCCGACCGCCTTGTGACGGTTGGCGGGGTTCTTGAGCACGGGGAAGGTCGCCTTGACCTGCGAGAGCGGCACGACGGCCACGCCCTCGGTCGGCGCGGAGTTGATCGCCACGCCGGCCGCACCGTGGCCGTGGTCGAGCAGGATCTGGGTGAACACGCCACCGGCCGAGTGGCCGATCAGGATCGGCGGCGCGTCGAGCGCGCCGACGACCGTCTCGAGGTGCTCGATGATCTGCGGCACGCGTGACCGCCTCGATCGGCGAGGGGTCGGCGTTGAGCGCCTCGACCTCGACCTCGAAACCGGGATACGCGGGCGCCAGGACGCGGTAGCCCTGCGCCTCGTAATGGGAGATCCAGTGCTCCCAGCTGCGCGGCGTCACCCAGAACCCGTGGATCAGGACGATCGTGTCGGGCGTGGACGGCTCGTTGCTCATCTGTGCTCCCTTCGCGGTTGGGTTGACGGAGACCAGCTCGATGCCGAGCTCCTGGATCCGTTCGATCAGGCCGTGCAGGTGGGCCTGGTCGAGCACGGGGCCCACCAGCACCGTGTGGCCCGGTATCCGCTCCAGCCGCATCCCCTCGAACACCAGCTCGAAGCGATCACCGATCTCTCCCCGCAGGACGAGCTCGTAGCTGCCGGCCGTCATCGTGTCCGCAGCCTCGCCGGTCGACGAGTGTCTTGGCATCACCCGGACCCGATTTCACCTAGGTGATCGGCGCGGTCAGATCAGCCGCTCGTGCCTCGCGCGCGCGATCGCGTCCGCGCGCGAGGAGACCGACAGCTTGCGGAAGACCGACTTGACGTGGCTGTGCACGGTGTTGAAGGAGAGGAAGAGCTCCTGCGCGATCTGACGCTCCGACAGACCGCTGCCGAGCAGCCGCAGCACCGTCAGCTCCCTGTCGCTGAGTGCTGTCCCCGCTGCAGCGGTCGCCGGCCGGCTCAAGCCTGCCGCGCGTCGCGCGGCGCTGAGACGGTCGGGGAGCACGCCCGCGTCGCGACACCCGGCCAGGATCTCCTCCGCTTCGCGCAAGAGCTCCCCTGCATGCTCCCGATCGCCGATCGCGGCGGTCGCCGGCGCGAGCGCGAGCAGGCCGTCGACGAGATCGAGCGGCTGGCCCCACAGGCGGCGCAGGAAGACTCCCTGCTCGAGCGCGGGGAGCGCCTCTTCCCGGCGACCGTGCGCCGCCAGCGCGACCCCGTGCGCGGTATGCACCTCACCGACCTCGCGTGACTCCAGCAGCCCGCGCTCCCGCGCGAGGTCGACGGCCTCGGTCGCGAGGCGCAGCTGCTCCGCCCGGCGCCCCCGCAGGCCCGCGATCAGCGAGAGGTCGGCGATCGCGCCGACGCCGACGATCCACTGATCGGCGAACGGGGCGAGCATCACCGTCTCCCGCATCCAGCGCTCGGCGAGGTCGAGCTCGCCGCGGCAGTAGTGCCCCCAGCCGAGCGACCAAGTCACCACCGGGCGCCACGGCGACGCCGGGCCCTCGAGCTCGACCGAGCGGGCGCCGGCGTCGAGGATCGCCGCCACGTCCCCCCAGGCGAACGCCGCGCTCAGCACCGACACGCTCGACTCGAGCGAGGCGAACCCGTCCGGCAGCGGGCCCTTCTCCAACCCGCCGAGCTCGCGCACGCGCGCCAGCGCTCTGCGCATGTCGTGCTCGCTGCCGCGCAACGCGGAGACCCAGGCCCGGACGAGCAGCAGGCGTGCGTCGGCGTCGAGCACCGCGTCGGGAAACCGCACCAGCCAGTCCAGCACCGACGAGGTCCGGCCGGCGTTGACGTAGTCGACCCAGGTCTCGGCGATCAGCCGGGCGGCATCGCCGAATGCGTCTGCCGCGAGCGCATGGTGGATCGCCTCGTCGGTCGTGCCGAACTCGCTGTGCCACTCGTAGGCGCGCCGGTGAAGTTGCGCCGCCAGTCCTGGTTCGCGCCGCTCCAGCTCGACGCGCAGGAGCTGGGCGAAGAGATGGTGGAAGCGAAACCAGCGACGCTGGTCGTCAAGCGGCGCCAGGAAGAGGTTCGAGCGCGCCAGCGACGCCAGCGCGCCGGCCGAGCCGCGTTCATCGAGCAGTGCATCGCAGAGCTCGGCGCAGAGTCGCTCGAGCACCGACGTGCGCAGCATGAACGCCTGCATCTCCGGCTCGTAGGCACCGAGCACCTCGCTCGAGAGGAAGTCGACGACGTGCGCGCTCGTGCCGTCGAAGGCCCGCACCCGCGCGGACTTGTCCGGCTTGCCCGCCAGCGAAAGCGCCGCCAGGTAGATGCCGGCGGGCCAGCCCTCGGTGCGCGACACGAGCAGATCGATGTCGTGCGGGGCGAGGTCCAGCCCGAGCCGGTCGTTGAGGAACTCGTTCGCCTCTTCGCCGGTGAACCGGAGGTCGCCCGCGCGCAGCTCCAGCAGCTGTCCGTGCGCGCGCAGCGCGCCCAGCGGCAACGCCGGGTCGGCGCGGGTCGATAGCACCAGCTGGACCGTCGACGGCATGTAGTCGACGAACCAGGCGACGCTCTCGCGCGACGAGGCGCTCGACAACCGATGGAAGTCGTCGAGCACGAGCACGACCTCGCCCTGCTCGACGAGCTCGTTCACGAGCCTCGGCATCACCACCTCAAGCAGCGGGGCGGACGTCACAAGCGCGGCGAGCGTCGGATGTGGGAGCCCGGGGCACGCGCGGCCGAGCGCCTCGATCACGTGCGACCACAGCACCACGGCATCGTTGTCACCGTCGTCCAGCGCCACCCATGCCACGGGCCGCGTGCGCGCTTCGTCCTGCCGCCAGGCGGCGAGCAGTGTCGACTTGCCGAAGCCGGCTGGGCACGCCACCAGGCTCAGCTTCAAGCCCCTGCCGTCGCGCAGCCGGGCGAACAGCCGCTCGCGCACGATGGTCTGAGTCGGGACGAATGGCGGATGCAGCTTGGTGACGAGCACGATGGAGCGTCGCGGTCGGGCAGTCCCGGCTTGACAAGCGTACGGAGGGGCTTACCTCACGCCGCCGACGCTATAGGCTCCGCCGATGCCGTGCCAGCGGCGGCAGCCTGAGGGAAGCGCGTGACCCCCGTGCAGGTGCGCGTCCGTCTGGGCGCCGGGTTGTCCCGGCTCTCGCAGGCGCCGGCGCTGACGCTCGAGCTGGAGGACGGCGCGACTGTCGACGATCTGTTCGCCCGGCTGCGCGAGCGCGAGCCGGACCTGGCACCGGCGCTGCGCTCGGCGCTGCCGGTGATCGGCGGGGTGCACGCCGAGCGTCATCAGCGTCTCGAGCACTCCCAAGAGGTCGCACTGCTGCTGCCGGTCTCCGGTGGCTGATGCCTCAAACGAATGAGAGGAGCCCGCTGATGGCCATCGAGGAATCCCCGGTCCGCACCGGCTCAGCGCGCCAGACCGTGCTCGTCGACACCTTCACCGACGGCCTGCTCGGACCGGAGGTGCCGATGCTGGGCCCGGTCGTCGACGGCGGCCACATCGTGTGGAACTCGACGCCGGGCTGCTGGGGCCCGATGATCACGCCCTCGATCCGCGGCGGCCACGAGGTCTGCCGGCCGGTCGCCGTCGACGGCGCGCGCGCCGGGGATGCCGTCGCGATCCGCATCAAGGACATCGAGGTCACCTCGCTGGCGACCGCGTCGGGCAACGACCAGCCGATGGAGGGCCGCTTCAACGGCGATCCCTTCTGCGCGCCCGTCTGCCCGGGCTGCGGGAGGGAGTGGCCGGAGACCCGCGTCGAGGGCATCGGCCAGGAGTCGGTGCGCTGCACGGCCTGTGGCGCGGACTGCACGCCGTTCACGTTCACCAACGGCTACACGATGGCGTTCGACGAGCTGCGCTCGCTCGGGGTCACCGTGCCGCGCGCGGCGGCCGAGGGCTTCGCCCGCGAGGCGGCCCGCTTCGCGGCGTTGCCCGACCACTCGGTGCAGCACCCGATCCTCGGCTTCGCGCCGGACGACATCGTCGGGCTGGCGACGCGGCTGCGCCCGTTCCTGGGACAGCTCGGCACGTCGCCCTCGACGACGATCCCGGACTCGCACAACGCGGGCGACTTCGGCTCCTTCCTCGTCGGCGCGCCGCACCGCTACGCGCTCGACGCGCAGGAGCTGCAGCGCCACAAGACCGACGGGCACATGGACATCGACGCCGTGCGCGCGGGCACGATCCTCGTCTGCCCGGTCAAGCTCGACGGCGCCGGCGTCTACCTCGGCGACATGCACGCGCTCCAGGGCGACGGCGAGATCGCCGGACACACGTGCGACGTGTCCGGCGCGGTGACGCTGCAGGTCGAGGTCCTCAAGGCGCTGGGCAACGACGGCCCGATCCTCTTCCCGCTCGAGGAGGACCTGCCGTTCCTGGCGCGGCCGCTCAGCGGCGCCGAGCGCGAGCGCGCCCTGGCGCTCGCGCGCCGGCACGGCCTCGAGGCGCTCGAGGAGTCGCTGCCGATCTCGTTCGATCGGCACCGGGCCCGACCTCAACTCGGCCACGGACAACGGCCTGGCGCGCGCGGCGGAGCTGCTCGAGCTGTCGGTCCCCGAGGTCAAGAACCGCGCGACGATCGCCGGCGCGATCGAGATCGGGCGCCACCCGGGCGTGGTCCAGGTGACGTTCCGCGCGCCGGTCGAGCGGCTGCAGGCGCGCGGGCTCCTGCCGTATGCCGTCGAGCAGTACGGCGAGCGCTGAGGAGATAGGCTGGCTCGCTTCGCGATCGAGCGAGGTGCACGACGAGCGACGCCACGCGTGAAGCCGTTGCACGGGATCGGCGTCGAGGCGAAGAAGGCGGAGCTCGGCGTGCCTGGCTGAGGCCTGCTCCGCGATGCGGGCGGGAGGGTACGGCGAGCGACCGTCGAAACCCGGAGTGCCCCGGCCGCTCTGGCCGGCCTGTCCCTGGGAGATGTCGAGCGTGAAGGGTTTTCGGGAGTTCGTCCTGCGAGGGAACCTGGTCGAGCTGGCTGTCGCGGTCGTGATGGGCGTGGCGCTCGGCGCGCTGGTCAGCGCGCTGATCGCGGACCTGGTCACGCCGCTGATCGCGGCGCTAGGGGGCGAGCCCGACTTCGGCGGGCTGTCGTTCACGATCAACGACTCGCAGTTTCGCTACGGCCACTTCATCAACGCGCTGCTGACTTTCCTGGTCATTGCGGCAGTCGTGTACTTCCTCGTGATCAAGCCCGTCGCCGCGCTGGTCGAGCGCTCTGCTCCGAAGCAACAGGCCGCTGCGCAGCGGGCATGCCCTGAGTGCCTGTCCGACATCCCGGCCGCGGCGCGCCGGTGTGCCTTCTGCAGCGCCGAGAGCGCGCCCGAGCCGACCCCGGCCTGAGTCGCTCGCGTGCGGTTAACCGCACCTCGATAGACCGGGATGCCCGCATGGGCTGCTGGGGCGACCTCGGCCAAAGTGGCAGGTCGATGAATCGACTCCAAGGAGCGCCCTCACGATGACGCGTCTGCTCACCCGTCTCGCTGATCTCGCCTACCGCCGGCGCGGCCGCATGGTGCTGGCGTGGGTCGTGGCGACGATCGTGATCATCGGGGTCGGCTCTGCGCTGGCCGGCGAGTACAACGCCGACTACAACACGCCCGGCTCGGAGTCCAAGGCGGCGAGCGATCTGACCGAGGAGCGCTTCGAGGGCTACTCCGGCCAGGAGATCTACGTCGTCTGGAAGGACGAGGCCGGCGCAGAGAGCGCTTCCGCCAAAGCCGGCGTGGACGCGTTCCTCGCAAAGGCCACGCAGGTTGATCACGTCGCCGAGCAGACGCCGTTCAGGATCTCCGAGGACGGGAAGATCGGCGCGACCACGCTGCCGCTGACGGTCGACGGCTGGGACGTCCCGAAGGAGGACGGCGAGAAGCTGATCGCGGCCGCCGAGGCGAGCAGCCGTGACGGGCTGCAGATCAAGCTGGGCGGCGACCCGATCTATGCCGCGCAAGAGACGACCAGCCCCGAGGGGCTCGGGTTCCTGGGCGCGGCGATCGTGCTGCTGATCGCCTTCGGCTCGATCGTCGCCGCCGGCCTGCCATTAGTGATCGCCCTGGTCGGCCTGGGCATCTCCTCCGGCGGCCTGATCCTGCTACTCGCCAACGTCGTAGACGTCCCGGACTGGACGACGGCGGTGTCCGGCTTGATCGGGATCGGAGTCGGGATCGACTACGCGCTGCTCGTGCTGACGCGCTTCCGCGCCGCGATGCATGACGGCAAGGACCGCCACGACGCGGTGATCGAAGCCGTCACCACGGCGGGCCGCAGCGTCGTGATCGCCGGTGCGACGGTAGTGATCGCCGTGCTCGGCTTGTTCCTGACGGGCTTGCCGTACATGTACGGCGTCGCCATCGCCGCCTCGCTCGCCGTCCTGGTCGTGATGCTCGCCTCGATCACGCTGCTGCCGGCGCTGCTGGCTTACCTCGGCCCGCGCGTCGACCGCTGGCGGCTGCCCCTCCTCGGCCGCTCGTCGCGCAAGCCGGCAGGCGGCCCCGACTCGCCCGCCGCGCGTTGGAGCCATGCCGTTCAGCGCCGGCCCTGGACGGCCGCGATCGCCGCGACCGCGGTGCTGCTCGCACTGTCGATTCCCGCGCTCGACATGCGCCTCGGCTTCCCCGAC
Organism: uncultured Solirubrobacteraceae bacterium; assembly: GCA_963721315.1. Taxonomy (GTDB): domain Bacteria; phylum Actinomycetota; class Thermoleophilia; order Solirubrobacterales; family Solirubrobacteraceae; genus DASQMT01. Next base: position 68,284 of record CAVRIU010000003.1, on the reverse strand, counting down.
GCCGGCAACGACCCGTCGTCGACGATGACCCGCCAGGCCTACGACCTCAACACGGAGGGTTTCGGGCCGGGCACGAACGGGCCGCTGGTGATCGCAGCCGAGCTGCCCGATCCGTCCGCGGCGGATGAGATCGAGTCCTTCGCGGAGCAGCTGCGCGGCGAGGACGGGGTCGCCTTCGTGCCCGAGCCGCAGGTCAACGAGGCGGGCGACGCGGCGATAGTAACCGTGATCCCGACGGGCTCGCCGCAGGACAAGGAGACCGAGGATCTGGTCACGCGGCTGCGCGAGGACGTCGTTCCCCGGGCGCTCGCGCCTGCCGGCATCAACGCGGAGATCGGCGGCGTGACCGCGGCGCTCGAGGACCAGAGCAACTTCATCACTGACCGCATGCCGGTGTTCATCGCCGGCGTCGTCGGCCTGTCGTTCCTGCTCCTGCTCGTCGCCTTCCACTCACCGCTGATCTCGCTCAAGGCCGCGATCATGAACCTGCTCTCGGTGAGCGCGGCCTACGGCGTCATGACGATCGCCTCGCAGGGCGGAGCGTTCGGTCAGCTCGTCGGGATCGACAGCGAGGTGCCGATCGCCCCGTTCATGCCGGTGATGATGTTCGCGATCCTGTTCGGCCTGTCGATGGACTACGAGGTCTTCCTGATCTCGCGTATCCGCGAGGAGTACCTCAAGGACGGGAACACGAGCCGCGCGGTCGCCGACGGCCTGGCGAAGACCGCACGTGTGATCACCGCCGCGGCGGCGATCATGGTCGTCGTGTTCCTCGCCTTCCTGGCGGCGCCGGACGTCTTCCTGAAGCTGTTCGGGATCGGCCTCGCTTCGGCGATCTTCCTCGACGCGACGCTCGTGCGGATGGTGCTCGTCCCGGCCGTGATGCAGCTGCTCGGCAAGCGCAACTGGTGGATCCCGAACTGGCTCGAGAAGATCTTGCCGCGACTGGACGTCGAGCGGGTGGGCGGCCTGAGCCCCGCGGAGGGAAGGGCATAGCTGCATCGCCGGGTTGACCCCGCCCGCGGGCGGGGTCAACCCGGCGGGTTGTCCGCGAGCGCATGCTCCGGCAGGATCGTGCCATGACCGTCGCGCGGATGTGTGCCGTCGCGCTCGCGGCACTCGTGTGCAGCGCCGTCGTGGTCGCGCTGGTGCTCGCCAGCGATCGCCAGGATGCGGCGGTCGTCTGGGCGATCTTCGGGCCGCTGGTGGTGTGGAGCTTCGTCGGCACAGGTCTCTACGCCTGGCGCCGGCGGCCGGAGAGCCGCACCGGCGCGCTGATGGTGCTGCTCGGCTTCGCGTGGTGCGGGGCCGCGCTCAGCTTCGCGAACTCGCCGCTGGTGTTCACGTTCGCGCTGGTGGCGGGAGGGTTGTGGGGCGGCGTGTTCCTGCAGCTGGTGATGAGCTTCCCGTCGGGCCGGCTGGCGCCGGGGCGCGACCGCGCAGTCGTGCTCGCGGGCTATGCGATCTTCACCGTGGCGGCGATCCCGGCGCTGTTGTTCTCGGGTCCTCAGGAGCTGCGCTGCGACGACTGCCCGGCCAACCTGTTGCTGGTGCGGCGCGATCCCGATCTCGCGAGCGTCGCGCTAGGGCTGCAGGCGCTGCTCTACGGCGTCTTGCTCGTGATCGTGCTCGTGCGGCTCTTACTGCGCTGGCGCCGTGCCTCACCGCTGGCGCGGGTTCAGCTCACGCCGGTCTACGTCTGCGGGCTGGTCACGTTCCTGCTCGTCACCGCCGGAGTCGCGGGCGCCGGCGACGTAACCGTCTGGGCCGCGTTCAGCGCGACTGCGCTGCTCCCCTTCGCCTTCCTCGGCGGGCTGCTGCGCAGCCATGTGGCACACCTGGACGCCGAGCTGCGGGCGCGCCTGGAGGAGCTGCGCGCCTCGCGCGCGCGGCTCGTGCAGACCGCCGACACCGAGCGCCGGCGCCTGGAGCGCGACCTCCACGATGGTGCCCAGTCGCGGCTGGTGAGCCTTGCGCTGCTGCTCGCCCAGCTGCGCAAGCGCATCGACGCCGACTCCGACTCGGCCGCGCTGCTCGACCGCGCACAGGCGGAGCTCAGCACGAGCCTCGCCGAGCTGCGCGAGCTCGCGCGCGGCATCCATCCCGCGGTCCTGACCGAGCGTGGACTCGAGCCCGCGCTGAGCGTGCTCGCCGCGCGCGCCCCCGTGCCCGTGACGATCGACGCCGGCGGCGACGAGCGACTACCGGCACCGGTCGAGATCGCTGCCTACTTCGTCGTCTCGGAGGCGCTCGCGAACGTCGCGAAGTACGCCGACGCAACGGAAGCCGAGGTTGCGGTCCGGCGCTCGAACGGACGCGTGACCGTGTCGGTCACCGACGACGGCGTGGGCGGCGCCGACGCCGCCCGCGGCTCGGGGCTGCGCGGGCTCGCCGACCGCGTCGCCGCGCTCGACGGCACGCTCTCGCTGCAGAGCCCGGCCGGACGTGGGACACGCCTGCAGGTGGAGATCCCGTGCGAGCAGCTCGCACTGAGCGACTGACTCAGTCGACGACCAGCCGCAAGCCGGCGCCACCGCGGAGTCCGGCGATGCGTTCTGCCTCCGGCTCGATGTCCCTGCGGGCGACGCGCCCGAGCTTCTCGACGGTGATCTCGGTCTGCTTGCCCTTGGCCTTGACGCGCCAGAGCCCGGCCAGCCTCCCCTTGGCCAGGACCGCGCCGGGACTGGCGACGGGGCGGAACAGCCGCTTGCGCAGCTCGGCGTCTGGGGCGAGCAGCGCCCGGTTGGGCTTCTGCAGGTAGGGGTCGCCCGGCGGAATGAGCCGGACGCCGTCCGCATCCGGTGGCGACTCGAGCGCGGCTGCGTCCTCGCTCAGCGCCCAGACCCGGCGTCGCCCGAGCGACAGCTCGGCGAGCTCGCCCTCGTGCTGTTGCCAGAGGCGCTCGGCATGCGGCTTCGCGACGCCGGACCAGTCGGCGAAGCTGCCGGCGTCGGCCGGCCCATAGAAGTGCAGGAAGCGCTTGACCGCCTCGGCGGCTGCCGGGCGGCGACCCGGCTTGCCGAGCACGTAGCGGCGCTTCGAGTCGAGCCGGGCCCCGGCCTTCACACCGCCGTAGCGCCACAGCATCGGCGCGACGTGATGGCTCTTGCAGCCCTTGCACCAGGGCATCAGGGCAGCGCCGACGCGCCCGCGCAGCTCCTCATGGAGCTCGTTCTTGGTCAGCGCGTGCCCTCCGCGCAGTGCGGCCTTCGTCGCGTCGGCCACCTCGTCGAGCGCGTCGGCGATGCTGAACCCCTGCTCGGCGGACAGCCGCCGGACCTGCTCCCCGAGCTGCACCTTGAGCTCGTCGTCGTCATTCGAGAGCAGCGCCCGCCCGTAGAGCGCGAGATCTCCGGGCGCGAGCGCGTGGATCGCTCCCCGCACGATGTGGGCGACGACCACGTCACCGCCGTCGATCGCCTCCTCGTACTGCTCCCGGGTGACGTCGCGGCGCGCCGCGAGCGCGAGCAGCGCGGCGTCGCGGGAGAAGTCGGAGGCCGGGCAGGCGGCAGCCTCGGCGAGGGTCCGCGCGGTGCGCGCCGCCAGGCCGGAGCGGGCGAGCCTGAAGCCGAGCACTCGCTCGGCGTCGACGCGGGGAGCGGCTACGTCTCCCCCTTGGCGTCGAACACCGCGACGTTGACGGTGCGGCAGCGGCCGCACCGCACCCGCACCCGCTTGGTCATGTACTCCGGGCCCATCGCGGCGGCGAGCACGTTCCCGCACTCGACGCAGACATAGTCGTAGGGGCCGTTGCCGTTGAAGACGGGCCGATCAGCGTCCTCCTGGATCGCGGTCCCGCCGCCGGACGGGACCTCGCCCTCGCGGATCCGCCGCATCGTCACCTGCTCGGTCATGTCGGCCACCCCGGCGTCGTGTTGCCGCGGCTCGGGCTGTTGCCGCTCGGCATCGCGACCGAGCTGCCCTGGACCGGCGTCGCGCTCGCCCACGGCTCCTCCTCGATCAGCTCGGGCGCCGGCGCCTGAGGCGTCCAGCCGGCCGCGCCGCGCTCGGCGGCGATCGCGTCGGCGACCTCGCCGAGCGCGTCGAGGCTGTGGCCGCTGACGAGCGCGTCGACGTGCGGCAGCGCCGCCGCCATCCCGCCGGCGCGCGGCGAGAAGGCGCTCGCGCTCACGCGCGGGTTGATCCACACGATCCGGTAGGCCAGCCGTGCGAGCCGCTCCATCTCGCGGCCGACCAGGTCTGGCTCGCCTCGTTCCCAGCCGTCCGAGAGGATCACGATCACCGCCCCGCGAGCCATCCCGCGCCGTCCGTGACGATCGTTGAACGCGCGCAGCGCGTCGCCGATGCGCGTTCCGCTCGACCAGTCGGGCGCGGCGCCGGCGGCCCGCTCGATCGCGCGCTCCGGGTTGCGTGATGCGAGCGCCCGCGTCACGCGCGTGAGGCGCGTGGCGAACACGAACGCCTCCGCGTTCGGCCCGCTGCGGACGGCGCAGGACAGGAACTGGAGATATGCGCGCGCGTAGGGCTCCATCGAGCCGGAGATGTCGCACAGCACGACGAGCCGGCGCCGGAGCACGCGGCGCCGCCGCCGCGCGAGCCGGATCGGGTCGCCGCCGGTGCGCAGGCTCGCGCGCAGCGTGCGGCGCATGTCGATGTGCTCGCCGAGATGGCCGCGCTCGTCGCGCCGGGTGCGGCGCGTCGGGGTCGCGATCCGGAGTTGCGTCATCAGCCGGTAGAGCTGGACGAGCTCGGCGGGCTCGAGCGCGTCGAAGCGCTTGCCGCGCAGCCGCTCCTCGTCGCTGGCCGCGACCGGCACGGCGACGTCGCGCCCGTCCGCCTCGCTCGACGGCGCCGAGGACGCGCCGGCCGCCGGCGGAGCTGCGCCGTCCGCCTCGCCGCCGCCGTCCGCGGCCGGCCGGTCGTCCGGCGACACGGGGGTGGAGGAGGCGTCCGCGGGCGTGGGGTCCGGATCGTCCATGCGCGAGCCGAACACCGCGAAGAACACCGCATCGAAGGCCCTCACCTGCGCCGGGTCGGAGACGAACGCAGTCCGGGCGGTCCAGTACAGCCGCCGCCGCGAGACCGGCCGCACGAGCGTCAATGCCTGAGCGAAACGCGCCGAGCGGTCGGCGGTCACCGGCACGCCGGCGTCGTGCAGCCGCCGGCCGAAGCTCGCGGCCAGCGCCGGCAGGTCGAGCTCGACGTGCTCGATCACTCGCCGCTCACGGTCAGGTTCTCCAGACCCGCTGCGCGCACGACGTCCTGATCCTCGCTGTACTTGAGCACCGAGCCGAGCGTGCGGTCGACCGTGGCCGCGTCGAGCCGCTCCACGCCGAGCAGATCGAGCGCCGCGAGCCAGTCGATCGCCTCGGCGATGCCGGGCGGCTTCTGCACGTCGCTGTCGCGCATCCGCGCGACCGCCGCGACGACCTGTACGGCGAGCGACTCGGAGGTGCCCTTGACGCGCCTGCGCACGATCTCGACCTCGCGCTCGGGCGTCGGGTAATCGATCCAGTGGTAGAAGCAGCGGCGCTTGACCGCGTCGTGCAGGTCACGCGTGCGGTTGGAGGTGAGCACGATCACCGGCGGGTGCGTCGCGCGGACGGTGCCGAGCTCGGGGATCGTGACGGCGGCCTCGCCCAGCAGCTCGAGCAGGAATGCCTCGAAGTCGTCGTCGGCGCGGTCGATCTCGTCGATCAGCAGCACCGCCGGCCGCGGTCCGGGGTGCTCGAGCGCGCGCAGCAGCGGGCGGCGGATCAGGTAGTCGGGGCCGAACAGGTCGTCTTCTGAGAGCTCGGTCCGGTTGGCGTCGGCGAGCCTGATGCTCAGCAGCTGGCGCGGGTAGTTCCACTCGTACAGCGCCTCGGCCGCGTCGATCCCGTCGTAGCACTGCAGGCGGATCAGCGGCGTGTCGAGGATCGTCGCGAGCGCCTTCCCCGCCTCGGTCTTGCCGACGCCGGCCTCGCCCTCCAGCAGCAGCGGCTGCGGCAGGCGGAGGCTGAGGAACATCGCCGTCGCGAGGCCCTCCTCGACCAGGTAGTCGACGCCGGCGAGCCGGCGCGCGAGCGTCTCCACGTCGGGCGCCAGATGGCGCAGCTCGCCGGCCGCCTCGCCGGTGATCTCGCGCGGGCTCATCCGGCCTTCTTCGAAGATCGGCATCGAAGCACGATTGCCGTCGTGGACGATCGCGACGCCGTCACCGGTCTCGCACAGCGTCGGGACGACGGCGACGACCGACTCCTCGGCGCACCAGGCGACATCGGACCCGAGACCGACGGCGGCGAGCGCGTGGCCGCCCGCGCCGGCAGCGAGAGCTTCACGCGCGCCCGCGTACGCGCGCGCGACGGCACACGCGATCAGCGCGGAGTCCGACCGGCGCGCGTCCAGCCGCGCGGCGATCCGCCCCGCGACGTAGCAGTCCTCGAGCGACGGCCGGCCGTCCGTGCCGGCGCACAGCAGCTGCACGTCGCCCGCCGGCACGGCCTCGATCACGGCGTCGAGGTTACGCAGGCAGGCGATCACCACGAGCGGCGAGAGCGCGGCGGCGCGCACGATCGCCGGGGCGCCGTTGGTCGTCGCCAGCACGAGCTCGTCGCCGCGCGGCGGGACCGTCTCGACCGGCGAGTTGCCGAGGTCGAAGCCGGGCGGGCGGACGCATCGCCGCTCGCCCGCCAGGACGCGACCCGGCGCGGCGAGCGCACGTGCGCGCTCGAGCGTGTCGACGCAGATCACGCGCCGGTAGCCGGCCTCAATCGCCTGCACGATCGTGGTGGTCGCCCGCAGCACGTCGATCACGACGGTGACGTCGGCGGGCCGCGCCGCGGCGGGAAGGAAGGCGACGTCGACCGTGCGCGGCATGCCGGAGCGACTCTAGCCTGGGTGTGGTGCGATCCGCGTGTATTCCTTGACACGTATATGCCGTCCTACGTATATTCGCGCTCGTGACGACGGACGCGACTTGGGCAGCCCTGGCGGATCCGCACCGGCGCGCAGTGCTCGACCTGCTCCGTGACCGGGCACACGCGGTCGGCGAGCTGGTCGACCGGCTCGGCCTGACGCAGCCGCAGGCATCCAAGCACCTGCGCGTGCTGCGCGACGCCGGCCTGGTCCAGGTCGAGCGACGGGCCCAGCGGCGGCTCTACTCGGTCGAGCTCGGGCCGATCGCCGACGTCGACGCCTGGCTCGAGCCGTATCGCCACCTGTGGAACGACCGGCTCGACCAGCTCGGGCAGCACCTCGACGACCAGGAGAACTCATCGTGAACGACGACCGTGGCACGTACATCGAGCACGACGGCCGCCCCGCCGTGCGCTTCCGCCGCCGCTACGCGCACCCCGTCGAGCGGGTCTGGGCCGCGGTCAGCACTCCCGCCGAGCTGGTCCACTGGTTTCCCTCCAGCGTCGAGCTGGAACCCACCGAGGGCGGGACGATCCGCTTCGCCGGCGACCCCTACGCGGAGGACAGCACTGGGACGGTCCTGGCCTACGAGCCGCCGCGCCGGCTCGCGTTCACCTGGGGTGGCGACGACCTGCACCTGACGCTGGAACCGCTGCCCGAGGGCGGCACGCAGCTCACGCTGATCAACGTGCTCGAGGCGCGCGACACCGCCGCGCGCAACGCCGCCGGCTGGCACGTCTGCCTCGAGACGCTCGAGCAGCACCTGGCCGGCGCGCGACGGACGGGCCGCACGGCTCCGATGAGGACTGGCAGCCGGTGTACGACGCCTACGTCGCCGACGGCCTGCCGTCGGACGCGCCGGTCCCCGGGCTGGATGAAGAAGCGGCAGACGCGGGCGTCACGCCGTAGGGATCGGTCGTCCGCGTCTCGCGAATCGTGTCCCTCCGCAAGCTGTACAGGGTTCTCTTCGGCCGCGTCGGTAGCCCAGCGCTCAACCGGAGCCTCGTCCGGGCCGATCACTCGGACAGATGGAGCGCTTGGTCGACGAGATCGCCGGGACCACGCGCGCGCAGGTTGCGCGCGCGGGTGCGGCGCTGTTCGCAGCGGCTGCTCTGATCACCGGCCTCGGCCTGGCGCTGCCGCATCAGCCGGAAGCCGACGAGGCAGGCCTGCGGGCGCTCATCGTCATGTGCCTGCTCGTGGCGGCTGTCTTCTGGTTCCCGCGCCGCCTTTCGACGCCGGTGCTTCACGCCGGCTGCCTGGCCGGCACGATGTTCGTCTCGTTCAGCATCTTCTTCAACGGCGAGCGACTCGGCGGCTCGGCCGGCAATGACGAGATGTACTACTTGTGGGTCGCGCTGTTCGTGTCGTACTACCTCGGGCGAGCCGCGGTGGCCGCGCACGTTGCGGCGATAGCCGTCGCCTACGCCGTCACCGTCGCCGAAGTGGCGCCGCCCGACGTCGCCTTCAGTCGGTACGTGAGCACGATCGGGCTCGTCGTCAGCACGTCCGTCGTCGTGCGGCTGCTCAGCGAGCGGGTCGACCGCCTGCTGGCCGAGCTCCGTGCTGCCGCACGGACCGATCCACTCACGGCGCTGCCCAACCGGCGCGCCTTCGAGGAGGCTTACGAACGCGAGACCGCGCGGGCCGATCGCGCCGGGGGGCAGGTCTCCCTATTGCTCGCCGACCTCGACCGCTTCAAGCAGGTCAACGACACCCTTGGTCACGATGCCGGGGATGCGCTGCTCGTACGCGTCGGTGAAACCCTGCGCGAGTCCGCCCGCACGGGCGACACCGTGGCGCGTTTCGGCGGTGATGAGTTCGCCGTGCTCATGCCCGAGACTACGGCCGACCAGGCGGAGCGGCTGGGCGCCCGGGCCCGCATCGCGCTCGACGTGGGGGTCAGCTTCGGCGTCTCCGAGCGCGGCATCGACGGCCACAGCCTCGACGAGCTGCTGCGCGCCGCGGATAGCCGGCTCTACTCAGACAAGAGCCGCCAGGGAGAACCCGTCCTGCATTAGACCGCCGCCGACGCTGAAGCCGCCGAGCAACTGCCTCTGTCAGGTGACGCTCGCGGCGACCAGCCGCCTCGCCTCGGCGGCGAGCGCCGGAATGGCGAGCGCATCGGCCCGTGCGGCCGCCTCTTGCAGGACGTCGCGATCCCCGAGCGTCTCGCCGAGCCGCAGCAGCGCGACCGCGGCGTGGGGCCCGGCGCCGGCGCGGTCATCCTCGGCCACCGCTCGGCGCAGCCGGGCGACGGCCTCGTCGTGGCGCCCGAGCAGGCCGGCAAGCCGGCCGACGTGGTACTCGTTGGAGCCGAGGCACGCGACCGCGCGGGCGATCAGCGGGAACAAGCGGGCGTGCGGCTCGAGCAGTCCGTACAGCGCCGCGCCGGCTTCGCGATCGCCCACGAGCACGGCGGCGTCGGCCAGCACGCAGGCGGCGTGCCAGTTGGCGTCCATCGCCAGCGCGCTGCAGCCGTCGCGGGCGAGCTCGGCGACCAGCCGGCGCGCGTCCTCGATCGCCCCCGTCTCGGCGTCGACCAGCGCGATGTTGGCGCGCCACTCGGCGGTGGCGGGCGAGGCCGCGCCGCCCGCGACCAGCCGCGCACGACCCATCTCGTGGACGCGGCGCTGGGCGTAGAGGCTGTGGTGATGCTGGATCTCGACGAACAGGGGGCCGTTCGGGTCGTCGGCCTGGCGTGCGAGCGCGAGCGCCCGCTCTCCGAGCCCGCCGGCTTCGTCCCAGCGGCCTGCGAGCAGCGCGAGCGTGGCGCGCCAGAGCGGCACGTACCAGCGAAAGTGCGGCAGCGCGACCGCGTCGGCGAGCGCCTCATAGGCGTCGATCTCCGCCGCTGCCTCGCGCATGCGGCCGAGCTCGAGCAGATCGACCACGCGCCAGTTGCGCCCCTGCAGCACCGCCTCGCGATCGCCGGCCGCCGCGGCGGCCGCGACCATCTCACCGGCGACGGCCAGGCGCTCGTCGGCATGGTCCGGGGTCCAGAGCGCGACGCGCTGGGCGTTCAGCGCGGCCGCGAGAGCGGCTGCGTCGTCCGCGCTCCGCGCGTGCTTCACCGCCAGCGCGCTGAGCTCGCGCGCACGCGCGGGGTCCGAGTAGTACAGCTCGATCGAGAGCCGTGCGAGCAGCCGCGTGGTCGTTGCCGGATCGCCGGCCGGCGCGGCCGCGAGCGCCTCCTCGAGCAGCCCGACGGCGGTCGGGTCCGCCGCGGCGATCACAACGGCCGTCCCGCCATGCCCGAGCGCCGCGCGCGCGAGCAGGTCCGTGTCGTCCGCGGCCCGCCCGAGCGTCGGCGGCTTCGACGAACGCGGTGCGGGCCTGTTCGCGCCGCCCCGCGCGGTCGCGGGCGTGGCCCAGCGCGAGCAGCAGCTCGCCGCGCTCGGCGCCCGGCTGCACTGCGAGGGCCGCCTCGTAGTGCGCAGCCGCGTCGGCGTGGGCCAGTGCGGCGCCGGCCTCCCGCGCCGCGGCGAGCTCCCAGGTCGCCAGGCGCTCGCCGTCCACCAGCGCGCCCGCGGCGCGCAGGTGCCGCGCGACCTCGCCGGCGCCGCCGTCGCCGCCGTCGTGCCGGTCGGCGAGCACATCGGCGACCTGCAGGTGCAGCCGCGCGCGGCGCGACGCCGTCAGGGCGCCGACGATCGTCTCGCCGACGAGCGCGTGGTCGAACGCGTAGCGCCCGGGCCGATCGGTCGCGGTGACGAGCGCGGCCTCGATCGCTCCGTCGAGCGCCTCGAGCACCGCGACGACCGGCCGGTCATCCACACGGGCCAGGGTCGAGAGGTCGAACTCGAGGCCGCAGACGGCGGCCGCGTCGAGCGCGCGCAGCGTCGTCTCGTCGAGGCGTGCGAGCCGGCGCGCGATCACGTCGCGCACCCCCGCGGGGAGGCCCTCGCCGTCGCCGCCGGTCTCCTGCGCATCGCGCAGCAGCTCGTCGAGGAAGAACGGGTTGCCGCCGCTGCGCTCGCGGTAGCGCTGCGCGGCCGCCTGGTCGGTCGCCCCGGTGCGCCGTGCGACCAGCGTGGCGACCGCGTCGTCGTCGAGGCCCGCCAGCTCGATGCGCGCTAGCGGTCGCTCGCGCCGCAGCTCCGCGAGCGTGCGCGTGCTCGCCGGCCCGAGCTCGCCCGACCGCGCGCAGAGCAGCACGAGCAGCCGCGCCCGGGACGCCGCTCGCGCGAGGTGGCGCAGCAGGGAGAGCGAGTCCGCGTCGGCCCAGTGCACGTCGTCGAGCACGAGCAGGACCGGCCACCGCGCGGCGACGTCCTCGAGCAGCGCGCGCACCAGCTCGAAGGCGAGGTAGCGCTCGCGCGGGCCGCCGGTCGGCGCCTGCGCCGCGCTGCGCGCCGGCAGCAGCCGGGCGAGCGCCCCGTCATGGGCGGTCAGCCAGTGGTCGGCGTCGGCGTCCGGCAGCGCTTCCAGCAGCCGCTCGAGCGCCTCGATCCACGGCTGGAACGGCACCAGCGCGTGCTCGTCGCTGCGCCCGAGCAGGACGGCGCCGCCCTGGGCGTGGACCCGCCTGGCGAGCTCGCCGGCCAGCGTGGTCTTGCCGATCCCGGGCGCGCCGGTGACGAGGGCGAAGCACTGCGTGCCGGCGCTCGCCTCCGCCCACGCCTGCTCCAGCCGCGCAAGCGCAGGCCCGCGGCCTTCGGGGCGCTCGGTGCCGGACAGCGCGACCGGCAGCGGGGGAGTGGAGACGGCTGCGGCGGGGCGCGCGATCCGGCCGCGGCGGACGTCCTCGACGAGCGCTCGCGTTGCAGTCGAGGGTGGGATCCCGAGCTGCGAGCGCAGGCGCTCGCTCATGGCGCCTGCCACTGCCAGCGCCGCCCCGCGATCGCCGCCGAGTGCGAGCAGGCGGATCAGCTCGCGCTGCGCCGCCTCGGCCAGCGGCTCGACGTCCAGTCGCCGGCGCGCCCAGGCGACCGCGGCCGGCACGTCGCCGGCGCGCTCGGCCCGGGCGGCGAGCTCGCCGAGCACGCCGGCCAGCTCGGCGGCGTGCTCGTCGCGCGCGCGCTGCGCCCAGTCGCCGTCGAAGCCCTCGAGCAGCTCGCCGTCGGCAGCGTCCGCGGCGGCCTCGAGGTCGCCATCGGCGAGGAGGCGGCGAAACTCCGCGACGTCGACGCGCACCGCGTCCGACAGCCCGACGCGCTCGCCGCTCACCGCCAGCGCGTCGCGGCCCGCCGGTCCCAGCGCCCGGCGCAGCTCGTACAGCGCGCTGCGCAGTGTCTTGCGCGCGCTGTCCTCCGGCACGTCGGGACGGAGCCGCCCGGCAAGCGCGGACCGTGGGTGCATCCCGGGTGACAGCGCCAGCCGCGCCAGCAGCTCGCGCGCCCGTGCATCGGCGGGCAGCTCGACGGGCCGGCCGTCGACGGCGGCAGAGAGGGCACCGAGGACGCGCACTTCGAGCACGAGCGCCGAGCCTACCCGGCCCGGACGCACGCGGGACGGAGCCCGGACGCCGGCGGGGACAGTCACCGGACGGGCAGCGCGCAGGCTGTCCGCATGGCCACTTACCTCACCGCCCCCACCGATCTCGCGGCCGATCTCGCCGGGCGCCTTGCCGGCGCGGTCATCACGCCCGATCAGCCCGAGTACGAGAACGCCCGCCGCGTCTGGAACGGCATGATCGACAAGCGCCCGGCCGCGATCGCGCGCTGCGTGGACGCCGACGACGTCGCGACCGCCGTGCGCTTCGCGTGCGACCGCGGCTTGCCGCTCTCCGTCCGCGGCGGCGGCCACAACGTCGCCGGCACGGCCGTGGTCGACGACGGCATCGTCGTCGACCTGTCGGACATGCGCGCAGTCCGCATCGACGGCTCGGGTCGCACCGTGCACGTGCAGGGCGGCGCCACCTGGGCCGACGTCGATCGCGTCACCGCGCCGCTCGGCCTCGCCGCTCCGGGCGGCGTCGTGTCAGAGACCGGCGTGGCCGGCCTGGCGCTCAACGGCGGCGTCTCGCACCAGCGCCGGCGCGACGGCATGACCGTCGACAACCTCGTCTCCGCCGAGGTCGTGCTCGCCGACGGCCGCCGGGTCCGGGCCGCGCGCCGGCGAGCACCCGGACCTCTACTGGGCGCTGCGCGGCGGCGGCGGCAACTTCGGCGTGGTCACGTCCTTTGAGCTGCGCCTGCACGAGCTCGGCCCCGAGGTGTTCGGGCTCAACGTCGCGTACCCGCTCGCAGACGCCGCGCGCGTGCTGGCGGGCTGGCGCGATGCAGTGGCCGGCGCGCCGGACGAGCTGTCGACCGCGGGCTTCGTCTGGTCGCTGCCCGCCGTCGACGAGCTGCCCGAGCAGCTGCGCGGCCTGCCGTACGTCGGCATCGCCGGCATGTGGGCGGGCGACCCCGCCGAGGGCGAGCGCGCGACGCGGAGCCTGCGGGAGCTGGCCACCCCGCTGCTCGACCTGAGCGGGCCCGTGGAGTACCTCGACTTCCAGCGCTCGCTGGACCCGTTCTTCCCGGCGGGACGGCGCTACCACTGGAAGGCGCTCTACCTCGACGGGCTGTCCGACGCCGCGATCGAAACGACGATCGACTGGTCCAACCGCCGCCCCTCGAGCGACACGCTCGTGATCATCCGCCACTGTGGCGGGGCGATCGCGCGCGTCGGCGCCGAGGACACCGCGTTCGGGGATCGCAGCTCGGAGTGGATGCTGAGCATCGACTCGACCTGGGGCGACCCCGCCGATGACGCGACCAACGTCGCCTACACGCGTGCGTTCTGGAACGCCGCGGTCCCGTTCTCGGACGGCAAGACCTACTTCAACTTCCCCGGCCTGCTCGAGGAAGGCGATGAGGCGGTGCGCGCCAGCTACGGCGCCAACCACGCCCGGCTGGCCCGCATCAAGGCCGCCTACGATCCGGAGAACCGCTTCCGGCTCAACCCGAACGTCCTGCCTGCGGGCACGTAGAGCGGCGGGCGTGTCGCGCGATCTGCGCCTGCTGGCCGGCGCCGTCTTCCTGTCGGCGGCCGGCGACCTGCTGGCGCTGATCGTGCTGGCGCTGCAGGTCCACGAGCTGACGGGCAGCGGCCTGGCGGTGTCGGCGCTGCTCGCGACGACGCTGGTGCCGATGGTCGCGCTCGCGCCGCTGTCGGGACTCGTCGCCGACCGCTGCGAGAGCGTCCGCGTGCTCGTCGCCGCCTCGCTGGTACAGGCGCTCGCCGCCGCCGCGTTGGCGTTCAGCAGCGACCTGGCGCTGATCCTCGCGCTCTCGTCGCTGCTGACGGCGGGCAACGCGTTCGCGCAGCCGGCCGAGTTCACCCTGATCCCGGCCGTCGCGGGCGCGTGGCGCCTGACCGAGGCGACCGGCCTGGTCGAAGCTGCGCGCTACGCGGGCTTCGCCACCGGGCCGCTGCTGGCCGCCGGCCTGTCGGCGCTGGGGCCGCGGCCGGCGATGCTGGTGAACGCGGCGACGTTCCTGGCGATCGCGGTGGCGGCAGGCGCGCTGCGCGCTCGCCGCCCGCCGCGCCCCGCGGGCGGGCGTGTGCGCGCGCTCGACGGCTTCCGGCTGCTGCTCCGCGATCGGGTGCTGCGGATCACGATCGCCGCGGCCATCGGCGGGCTGCTGTTCATCTCGGCCTCGCTGACAGTCGAGATCTTCTACCTCAAGGACGTCGTGGGCGCGAGTGACGGCGCCTACGCGCTGCTGGTCTGCGCCTGGATGGCCGGGATGGTCTGTGGCGCGACCGCGCTTGCCCGCCGGGTCCCGTCACGGCTGGCCGCCGCCGCCGCGCTCGCCGCGCTCGCGGTCCAGGGCGCCGGTATGGGGATCCAGACCGCCTGGGCCGTCCTGCCGGTCGCGTTCGCCGGCTACCTCGTCGGCGGTCTCGGCCACGGGGTCAAGAACGTGCTGCTCCGCGCGCTCCTCACCGTGCGTGTGCCCGAGGCGGTCCACGGGCGCGCGTTCGCCGCCTACAACGCCGCGCGCAACGCGGCCGAGCTCGGCGCGGTCGGCGCCGGCGGAGTGCTCGTCAGCGCGCTCGGCCCGCGCGCCGCGTTGCTGCTCGCGGGCCTCGGCCCGATCGTTGCCGCGGTCGCAGGGCTCAGCGCGCTGCGGGAGCGCAACGCCGCCGCGTCGCGACGGGTCACCGACGACGCGGCAGCGGTCCTGGTCCGGCGTTAGGCGCGCGGAGCCGGTGTGCGCATCGGCTCCGGGCGAGCCCGTGTCAGCGCGGGCCAGGTGAACGCGTCGGCGATCGCCGTCGGGCCAAGAGCGTTTCCCTGGCCGAGATCGGCGCCGAGATCTGCCAGCTGAAGCACTTGACGCGTGCTCTCCACGCCATCGACGGCGACTCGCATGCCGAGCGAATGTGCGAGCGCGACGATGGAGGCGACCAGGCGCGCGTGGGTGGGATGGTCGATGAGGTCGACGAGGCGGCGGTCGAGCTTGAGGACATCGATCGGGATCCCCGCAAGCTGGTGCAGCGACGATAGGCCGCTGCCGAAGTCGACCAGGGCGAGCGCGACGCCACTGCGGTGCAGCACGTGCAGCGTCTCGAGCGTCTGCGGGTCGGGATTCTCGAGGACCGACTCGGCCACCTGGATCGTCAGCCGTTCAGGCGCAAGCCCGTGACGGCTCAGGCATTCGGCGACCTCGTCGCCGAAGCCGGGATCGCGGAGCTGGGCGGCGTAGACGTCGACGCCGACGCCGGTCGCCGCCGGCCAGCGTGTGGCAGCACGGCACGCTGCATCGAGTGCGAAGCGGCCGATCTCGCTGATCGTCCCGGTCTTCCCGGATAGCGCGACGAACTCCTCCGGGGTGACGGTTCCGCGCCGCGGATGCCGCCAGCGCACGAGCGATTCGAGGCTGCCGGTGGTCCCGTCGGCGAGGTCGACGAGCGGTTGAAAGAGCAGCTCCAGCTCGCCGCGACCGGCCGCGCCGGCAAGCTCGCGGGCGAGCGCTACACGAGCGTCTGCGCTAGCGAGCATGCCTGACTGGAACAAGGTCACGCGGTCGCCGCCCGCGCGCTTTGCGGCGTACATGGCGAGATCGGCGCGCCTCAGAGTCTGCTCGCAGTTGAGTCCCAGGGCCGTTGGCGCGAGCCCGACGCTCGCGCGGACGCTGAATTCGCGCCCACGTACGAGTATCGGCGCGGAGAGCTCGGCTGCGAGCCGCTCGGCGGCGGCTTGTGCCTGCGCGACGTTCACGAGGTCCTCCATCAGCACCGCGAACTCGTCGCCGCCCAGCCGCGCGGCCATGTCGCCCGCGCGCAGACCGCCGCTGAGCCGCCTCGCGAAGGCGATGAGCAGATCGTCGCCGGCGTCGTGTCCGAGTGTGTCGTTGACGAGCTTGAACCCGTCGAGGTCGATCAGCATCACGGCGGCTCTGCGTGCTGTGAAGCCGAGCACGTGGTCGAGCCTGCGAGCGAACCCGGGACGGTTGGCCAAGCCGGTGAGCAGGTCGTGCGCCGCCTCGTGGCGCAGGCGTGCCTCGCCCGCCAGCAGTTCGGTGTGCCCGATCGCGTTGCGGGCCGACACCGTCGCCTGCTCGCACAAGAGGTCGAGCAGCTCGCGCTCAGCGTCGGAGAACGGCCGCTCGCGACTGACGGAGACGAGCGCGACCAGGCTGCCGACACCGCCGACGCGCGCGATCAGGACGTCGACCGGCTGATCCCGATCTCGAGGGAGGCCGGGAGCGAGGAAGGCGCACTCGGCGGCGTACAGCGCCGGTGCCGAGCGCGGCGTGTGGCCGACGATCAGCGACCGGCCCGGGAGGCCGTCCTCGACAAGCGTGGCCCGTGCCGCCTCGCCGCCGAGCGCTTCGAGCGCTCCTCGGGCAACCACCTCGAGCAGCGCGTCGAGATCCAGATTGGAGGCGAACGCATCGCCCAGGCGCTGCACCGCAGCACTCAGGCGAACGCGTTCCTGCTCCAGCGCACGCAGGCGCGTGTGCGCTTCTTCGACGCGACGGGTGCGGTCCTTGGCCATCACGCTCAGCAAGCCGACGAACGGCAGCGGCGCCAGCACGGCCCACGCGCGGTCCTGGGCCGCCGCGGCGGCGAGTAGGCCGAGCGCGGCCAGCGCGCCGTCGGCGCTCCAGACCGGCAACAGCACGCGCAGCTGCACGCGGGCACGCACTCCGGCGACCAGGACCAGGTGAATGCTCGAGGACGCCAGATCGCATGCGAACTGCGCTGCCAGGGCGAGCACCAGCACGGCGACGCCGGCGCTCGCCAGCTTGCCGTCTGCGAGTGCGACGAGCACGACCGCGGGTCCGAGCGAATGGAACGCGTCGCCGGCGCAGAACACGACCCGATCCAGCTGCGAGCGACTCCTCGCCGCCGCGCCGACGGAACCCGCGACCAGTCCTGCGAAGACCAGCACCGGTACCAGCTGCGTGGGTGCGATCACGAACATCGGGACGAGGAACAGCTGCGTCGGCACGACGTAGCCGGTGCCGATCGGGAACGCTATGCGCGCGGCGAGGGCGTAGGCGAGCACGGCAAGCGCGGCGACCGGATGTGGCCACTCGCCCGGCGGCTCGATCGCGATCAGGGCGCAGACTGCCAGGAGGAAGGCCGCGGATACCCACAGCTCCGCGCGCAGCTCGCGGCCGCGCACGGACCGGTCGCGTCCCGACCAGGTCCGCTCGAGCAGCTCGTCCGGCCCCGCCGCACCGGCGTGTTTGGGCTCCCACATCATGTCTGTGATCGGCAGGCCCGGCGTGTTACGCCAGCACGCGTTGCTAACCGCGCCTGAACGGGTCGACGAACATGTCGTCGACGCGGAACTCGGCCGTCGTCGCAGCCTTCTTCACGGCGGTAAAGCGCAGGGCCACGTAGCGCGCACCTGCGAGCTGGCCACCGAAGTCGGGCTTGAGGTCGACTTCGGGCGAGATGCGCCACCCGGAGGCGACGGCGGAGCCCTGATAGCCGTCGAACTGCTTGACGTCCGTCCATGTGGGGTTGACCACCTGCGGGTATACGACCTCGGTCTTGAGCTCCAGCGCGCTGCCGGTCCCGATCAGCTTGTGCGCGAACCGCATATGCGGGTAATCGAGGTCGACGCACATGCCCGGTGAGATCGCCGACGCGCCCGCGGGCAGCGCCAGGCCGGCGCCGCGCGCAGCGTCGGTCGCGATGCGAGCGCCGCCGCGCAGCTGCCAGCCGGCGGAGTTGCCCGTGAACGATCCCGCCGGCGCGAGCACGTACATGCGTGCGTCGCCGATCGCCTTGTACGGCCACACCCAGGCCGGCGCGTCACAGGTCGAGCTCGACGGGCTCGTGTACTGAATGGTCGCGTCCAGGGGCGTGACGTTCGCCTGCGCCGGGGCGGCGAGCGCGCTGACTGCGAGCGTCGTTGCAGCGGCAATCTGGACGAGCAGTCGCCGGCTCGGGTTGCGGGACATCGCGTTGCTCCTTATCGAATTTGACGCGAAGTCCTGATCCGCGATTAGCGCTTGATCGGGTCAACACCCCATATGCATGAGCAATGTCCGCAGAGGTGGGCGAAGGTACGGATCGGCAACGAGTCTTGACCCGATCCGTCAAGTTCCGCCTCGCCGGGGCCGAAGACTCGGGTATGTCGAGCGCGAGCCTTCGGCGCTGGTCAGTGCGTGGTCCGCTCACGCTCGCGATTCTTGTCGGCATCGCGGCGCACGCCGCTCATGCGACGTTCGGGCTCGGTGGACCGGCACTGGATCGCTTCTTCGAGGACTGGCTGCTGAACGCGCTGATCCTGGCCAGCTCCGTGGCCTGTCTGATGCGCGGGCTGTGCGTGCGCGCGGAGCGGCTCGCCTGGATCGTGTTGGGCGCCGCGATGTTGAGCTGGTCGGGCGGGTTCGTGTACTGGACGCTCTTCATCGTCCGCGACCCCGCGCCGCCTTATCCGTCACCCGCGGATTTCCTGTGGCTGGCGTTCTACCCCGCGGCCTACGTCGCGCTGGTGCTGATCATCCGCTCGCGGATCCGCGAGTTCCACAAGAGCTTGTGGCTGGACGGTCTCATCGCAGGGCTCGCCGTCGCCTGTGTCGGGGCCGCGCTCGTGTTCGGCGCGATCCTTTCGAGCACGGGCGGTAACGCCACGCAGATTGCCGTCAACCTCGCCTACCCGCTCGGCGACATGTTGCTGGTCGCGTTCGTCTTCAGCATGTTCGCGCTGACGGGCTGGCGACCGGGACGCGCCGGGCTGCTGCTGGGGATCGGCTTCTCGCTGAACGCGGTGGGCGACTCGCTGTGGGTCTACTCCTACGCCACCGGTACCTATTCCCACGGCTCGCTGACCGAGACGATCTGGCCGGTGGCGACGGGACTGATCGCGCTCGCGGCGTGGCAGCCGACGCGCCGCACGGCGACGGTGCCGCTGAGCGGGTCGCGGGTACTCGTCGTCCCGGTCGTGTCCGGGCTCGTGGCGCTTGGCGTGCTGGTCTCGATGCGCGTGGCTTCGCTCAACGACGTCGCGCTCGCGCTCGCCAGCGCGACGCTGCTGGCGGTGCTGGGGCGCCTCGTGCTGACCCTGCGCGAGCATTTGCGGCTCGTGGAGTCCAGCCGTGGCGAGGCGAACACGGATGCGCTGACCGGCCTCTGCAACCGCCGCAGGTTCATGAGTGATCTACATGCGCGGCTGCTGCTGGCCTCGCCCGAGCACGCCATCACCCTGACGCTCTTCGATCTCGACGGATTCAAGACCTACAACGACACTTTCGGTCATCCCGCCGGCGACGCGCTGCTCACGCGCCTCGGTCATAGGCTGCGGGAAGCAGTCGGCAGTAAGGGCACGGCATACCGGCTCGGCGGGGATGAGTTCTGCGTGCTGACCACCGGTGCGGCGAGTGCGACGACGATCGCGGCCGCGGTGGAGGCCCTCAGCGAGCGCGGCGAAGCGTTCGCGATCGGCAACTCGCACGGCAGCGTGGTCCTCCACGACGAGGATGCCAAGCCCGAGGACGCCCTGCGCATCGCCGACCAGCGCATGTACGAGTGCAAGAACGGCGGCGGCCGGTCCGCTTGCGACCAGAGCAAGGCGGTGCTCGTGCTCGCGCTGTCAGAGCGACATCCCGACCTCACCACTCACAACGCCGACGTGTCCAGGATGGCGGAGCTCGTCGCCCACCGGCTCGGCCTGCCCGGCGATCAGGTCGCGCCGATCGTGCATGCGGCCGAACTGCACGACGTCGGCAAGGTCGGCATCCCGGACGCGATCCTCGCGAAGCCGGGTGCGCTCGACGCGGACGAATGGGCGTTCATGCGCAGGCACACGATCATCGGTGAGCGCATCGTCGGCGGCGCATCCGCGCTCGCTCAAGTCGGCCGCCTGGTGCGGTCGAGCCACGAGCGCTGGGACGGCGCCGGTTACCCTGACCGGCTCGCGGGCGAAGCGATCCCGATCGGATCTCGCATAATCGCGGTCTGCGACGCCTTCGACGCGATGCTGTCCGAGCGTCCCTACCAGGCCCGGCGCACTGAGGGCGACGCGTTGGCCGAGCTGCGGCGTTGCGCCGGCACCCAGTTCGACCCGGCCGTCGTGGGCGCGTTCGGCAAAGTCATGGCTGACGAGCTCGCCGCGCCCGCCCGCCGGCGGGTCACGGACGCGGTACCCGCCTAGAGCCCGGAGCCGTTCCACGCCATAGCGCTCGCGGATGCTGCTGAGGATCGCCTCGGTGCAACCATCACGCGATGCCCAGGATCGCGTTCATAGGCGCCGGCTCGACGCAGTTCACCCAGCGGCTCGTGGCCGACATCCTCCGCTTCCCCGCGCTGGCACAGAGCACGACGCTCGCGCTGATGGACGTCGACGCGCAGCGCCTGGCCACCTCCGAGGTGGTCGCACGGAAGATCGCCGAGCGACTGGGCGCCCGCGTCGCCGTCGAGGCCACGCTCGACCGGCGGGCGGCACTCGCAGGGGCCGACTACGTCGTCACCTCGTTCCAGGTCGGTGGCCTGCATCCTTCGACGGTCGTCGACTTCGAGGTGCCGAAGCGGTTCGGGCTGCGCCAGACGATCGCCGACACGCTCGGCATCGGGGGAATCATGCGCGGCATGCGCACGATCCCGGTGCTGCTCGGCGTCTGCCGTGACATGGAGGAGCTGTGCCCGGACGCGCTGCTGCTCAACTACGTCAACCCGATGGCGATGCTGTGCTGGGCGGCGGCCGAGGCGTCGCCGATCCGGACGCTCGGCCTCTGCCACTCGGTGCAGCACACGGCGAGCGAGCTCGCGGACGATCTCGGGGTCCCGGCCGGCGAGCTCGAGCACCACGTCGCGGGCATCAACCACCTCGCCTTCTTCCTGCGCCTCGAGCACCACGGCGAGGACCTGTACCCGCGGCTCGAGCGGATCCTCGAGCAGGACCGTGTGCCTGCCGGCAACCGGGTGCGCTACGAGCTGCTGCGCCACTTCGGCTACTTCGTGACCGAGTCCTCCGAGCACTTCGCCGAGTACGTCCCGTGGTTCATCAAGCGCGGGCGCCCAGAGCTCGTCGAGCGCTTCGACATCCCGCTCGACGAGTACGTTCGCCGGTGCGAGCGCTACATCGCCGAGTGGAACACGTTGCGCGCGCGCCTCGAATCCGATCTGCCGCTGGATCTCGAGCGCAGCGTCGAGTACGGCGCGGACATCATCCACGCGTGCGAGACCGGCGAGCCGTTCGCCTTCAACGCGAATGTCCCCAACACGTTCGACGGCGGCCTGCTGATCGACAACCTGCCCGGCGACTGCTGCGTCGAGGTTCCCTGCGTCGCCTCGGCGACCGGGATCGAGCCGCAGGCCGTCGGACAGTTACCGCGCCACCTGGCCGCGCTCATCCAGACCAACGTCAACGTGCAGGGGCTGACCGTCGAGGCGGCGCTGACGGGTCGCCGCGAGACGCTGTGCCACGCGGCGATGCTCGACCCGCACACGGGCGCCGAGCTCTCACTCGACGAGATCTCACGGCTCGTCGACGAGCTGCTCGCCGCGCACGGCGACTGGATCCCCGCGCTCGGCACCCCGCTGACCTCGCGCTGCGCGAGGAGCGGCGCGAGCTCTGAACGCGACTGGACGTCGAGCTTCCTGTAGGTGCGGTGCAGGTGGGCCTCGATCGTCTTGACCGACAGGAACAGCCGGGCGGCGACCTCCTTGTTGGACAGACCGGCCGCGGCGAGCGTCGCGACCTGCAGCTCCTGCGGCGTGAGCTCGTCGACGGCCCTGCCCGGCCCGCGGGCGCGCAGCGTCTCGCCGCTCGCGCGCAGCTCGCTCTCGGTGCGCTCGATCCAGGGCTCGCAGCGCATGCGCTCGAAGAGGGCGAGCGCCGCACGCAGCTGGGCGCGGGCCTGCACGCGGCGGCCGGCGCGTCGCAGCCGTTCGCCATGGCAGAGGCGGCTGCGCGCCTCCTCCAGCGGTACGCCGAGCCGGGCGAACGCGGCGGCGGACCGCTCCAGCGGCGCGTCGAACGCGTCGTCCGCCGCGGCGATCCCCCGGGCGCGGTCCAAGCCGGCGCGCGCCCACGCCTGGTGGGCGTGCGGCGCCAGCTGCGTCGAGCGCCGCGGCGGCCAGCGCCGGCCGCCCGGCGCGCACGTAGCGCCTCGACCAGGTCGGCGCCGACGGTCCCGGGCGCGTAGTTGGCCTGACAGACGTCGAGGTCTGTGGTCGCCAGCATCGTCGATGGCCGTCTCGCCGTCGCCGCGCGCAAGCGCCGAGGTACCGAGCACCCAGCCCGGGCCGTCCGTCCCGTTGAACCAGAGCGGCTCGCTCAACTGCCGCGCGCTGTCGACGAGACGGGCCGTCTCCGCCTCGTCACCGCGAATCGCCGCAAGATGGCCGAGCTCGAGCAGGCTCCACGCAATGACCTGCGGCTGTTCAGTCTCCTCGCCTGCGCGGACCGTCTCGGTCCACGTCGTGCCGGCAGCGTCGAGCTCGCCGAGCGCGCACTGATACTCCGCGAGCACCTCGCTCGCGAAGGCAAGTGATCCGGCTGCTCCCTGCTCCCGCGCGGCCTCCGTTGCGCGGGCCGCGAGCTCGCGCGCGGCGCGGTACTCGCAGAGCCAGCCGTGGCTGTTGGCCGCGTACGACGAGCGCGACGGGCTCCGCGGAGTCCGCGGGCGTCGCGAGCTCGATCGAGCGCCGGAGATAGGGCTCGGCCGCGCCGAGCCGCTCGCAGATGGTCAGCGCGGCGCCCGTCATCGCGCTCAGCCGCACGTCGTGGTCGACGCCGGCCGATGTGGCGAGGCGCGCGGCGGTCGCTGCCGTCTCGCGCACAAGCTCGGGGCGCCCGCAGAAGAAGCTCGAATGCAGCGCGCTGGCCATCAGGTCGGCCGCCCGGCGGCGGTCCTCGTGCTCCACGCGCAGCGCCCCGGCCACCAGGATCTCGCGGGCGGCGAGCGGATCGCCGCGAAAGTGGGTCAAGCGGCCCAGCAGGTGCTCGGCGTCCGCGCGCAGCAGCGGGTCGCGCGCCTCTGCGAGCACGCCGTCAGGAGTTGCTCGGCGCGCGATCCGCGGCCGGCGCGCCAGAATGCGTCGGCCGCGGCGATTGCGCGCGCCGCGCGCGGTCGCGGCGCGGGCGTGAGCTGCGCGGCGCGCTCGAGCGCCCGCGCCGCGACGGCGTAGCCGCTGCGCGCGCGCGCCCGCTCGGCCATCGCCGCGAGCTCGGCGGCGACGTCCTCGTCGGCGCCCGCGACGCCGGCGGCGCGATGCCAGGCGCGCCGGTCGGCCTGCCACTCCCCGGTCAGGCAGGCCGCGAGCGCGCGGTGCGCGCGGCGCCTGAGCGGTGCGGCGCCGGACTGGTAGATCGCCGAGCGCACGAGCGGGTGCCGGAAGCGGATCCGGCCGTCCGCGACCTCGATCAGCCCGAGCTCCTCCGCGCCCTCCACCGGCGTCGCCGGGATCTCCGAGGCGCTCGGCCGCGGCCAGCACGGTCGACAGGTCGCCCGAGTCGTCGGCGGCCGCCAGCAGCAGCAGCGCGCGGACCTGCTCGGAGGCCGCCTCGACGCCGCGCGCGTACGCGCGCTCGACGAGGCTGGAGATCGGGACCGGCGTCGCCACGGCCTCCTCGCGCTCGCCGAGTCGGCTCCACTCCGTGATCGCGAGCGGCAGCCCTTGAGTCCTGCGGAAGATCTCCTCGGCCCGAGCCCGCGTCGTGCAAGCGGCCGATCAGTCTCGCCGCCAGCAGGCCCGTCGCCTCGCGGTCGAGCGCCGGCACCGGCAGCTGCGCTCGAGTCGCGCGGCGTCGAGCGCCGGCATGTGGCTCGTCGCGCGCGGCGAGGATCATCCCGACCGGCGCGCCGGCGAGCCGGCGCCCCGCGAACAGCAGTGCGTCGAGCGACGGCGCGTCGAGCCAATGCGCGTCGTCGACGCACGCGAGCACGGGCCGCTCACCCGCCGCGAGCAGCAGCAGGCCGAGCGTCGCCGCTCCCACGAGGAAGCGGTCGCGCTCGACGCGCCGTGGCCAGGCCGAGCGCACCGCCGAGCGCGTCGCGCTGCGGACCGGGCAGCTCAGGAAGGTGATGCAGCACCGGTCGCAGCAGCTCGAGCACCCCGGCGAATGCCACCTCGGCCTCGCCCGGGATGCCGCCGGCACGCAACACGGTCAGGTCCTCGGCGCGTTGCCGCGGCGAAGTCCAGCAGCGCGGACTTGCCGGCACCCGGGACGCCCCGCAGCACCAGCGCGGCACCGCCGCCTGCTCGTGTCGCGGCGATCAGCGACTCGAGCTGCGCGCACTCCGGGTCCCGGCCCAGGAGCATGCGGCGAGCGTACTCGTCCCGACTCGCGATGTGGGGGCGGAATGTAGGGTCGTCATGGACGCGACGCGGACCGCGGCAGACGTACCGTCGGCGGCATGTCGCGCTCTCTCATCTCCCCGGCCCGCGCGGTGCCCCTGCGGGTCCGGCCGTACCGTCTCCTGGCCGTTGCACTCGCTGCGGTCGTCGCTGCCGCGATCGCGTTCTCAGGCGACGACCCAGTCACGCCGGTCAAGCCGAACGCCACCCCGGATCCGCCGCTCATCTTCGGCGACCCGTCCGTCGCCAAGGGCGCCCGCGGTGCTAAGGCCGATCGATCGACGCTCGAGGTCTTCGGCGACCCGACGGTTCGCAAGGGCGCCGCGGGACTGAAATGATCCTCCGCGTCGGAGTCCACGCGCATCACCGGAGGAGGCCGCATGGCGGGTCGGTTCGAGGCGACTGTTGTGATCGACCGTCCGATCGAGGAGGTGTTCGCCTTCCTCGCGGACGGTGAGAACGATCCGAAGTTCAGTCCTCGGGTGCTCGATATCGCCAAGACCACTGCTGGGCCGCCCGGTGTCGGCACGGTCTACGCCAGCACGGTCAAGGACGCCGGCGTGAAGACCAAGCGGGAGTTCAGGCTGACCGAGTTCGAGCAACCCACGCGGATTCGCTGGACGGAGCAGTCCAAGAACCTGGTCACGGCTCGGGAGGGCGGCTATGACCTCGCTCGCGAGGGCGATCGGACCCGGGTCACGATCCACAACGTCCTCGAGGGGCATGGTCCCGGCAAGCTGATCGCCCCGCTGGCGCTGCGCGCCGCGCGCAAGGGGGCACCCGACTTCGGGAGGGCCATCAAGGCCGCCGTCGAGGCGTCCTGAGGCCGCCGCCCGGGTAGCCCGGGGCCGTGGATGAGCTCGACCTGCTCGACTGGAAGCGCCGCGTGTTCGCGCTGTACGCCGGCGTCCGGGCAGGCCCCGCGCGAGCAGACGCGGTGGCGGCGGCTGGCGCGCCGGACGGGATGAGCTGTTCGCCGGCCACCCGCAGAGCCCGCTGCCGGCCGAGCGGCGGGCCGATTTCGCAGGACTTCCCTACTTTCCGCATGACCCGACTGCTCGCGTCACCGCAGCAGTCACGCCGGCGGAGCGCCACCGGTTCGAGGTCGTGGCGAGCGCCGGCGAGCCGATGGCCTTCGTCCGCTTCGCCGTGGCGCGCTTCAGCCTCGCCGGCATCCCTGTGAGCTCGAGCTCTACTGGCTCGATGCGTACGGCGGCGGGCTGTTCGTGCCGTTCGCCGACGCGACGAGCGGCGCGGAGAGCTACGGCGCGGGGCGGTATCTGCTCGACACGGTGAAAGGCGCCGACCTCGGCACCCAGGACGGCCGGCTCGTGCTCGACTTCAACCTCGCCTACAACCCGTCGTGCGCCTACGACCCGCGCTGGGCATGCCCGCTGACCCCGCCTGCGAATCGCCTCACCGTGCCGGTGCGGGCGGGCGAGCGAAGCTCGTGAGCACCGGAAGCGGCTTGTCGTCGGGCGCGCGATAGGCGAGACTTAGAGGCGTGGGCTGCCTTTTCGCGCTTCTCGCGCTGATCTCCCCGCGGCTCGCCCTGCTCTTCATCTGGATCTTCAGCAGCCTCCTGAGCCAGGCGTTCGACAGCTGGATCATCCCGTTGCTCGGGTTCTTCCTGCTGCCGTGGACGACGCTCGCCTACGTTGCCTTCTGGGACTGGGGAACCGGCCGGCACGTGGCCGGCTTCGAGTGGTTCTTCGTCATCCTCGCCTTCCTCGTCGACCTTGGCTCGTACGCCCAGGGTCGCCGGGCTCAGCCCGGGCGCGGCTGAGCGGGGCGCGCCCCGTTCACAGCAGCGCGTCGACCTCGTCGACCTTACCTTCCTGCATCAGGCCGAGCCACGTGCGCCATGTGCCGGCGCCCTTCTTGCGATCCAGGGCATCCTCCAGCGGCTTGAGCTCGTTGTTGAAGTACGCGCCGGCGAGCAGCTTCTCCCCGTTGGCTCCGACCACGGCGACCAGCTTGGCCACCAGCCGGTGCTGCTGCGGGAAGCCGGCGCGCATGATCGCGTTCTCCGAGGCCAGACGGCGCGCGAAGACCTCCGTGGCGCCCTCGTTGACGCTGTACCCGACCGCGTCCACGAATGCGATGGACGAGAACAGGTGCATCGCCTCGTGGACCACGAC
The DNA here is from genome assembly GCA_963721315.1 of uncultured Solirubrobacteraceae bacterium. GTDB lineage: Bacteria > Actinomycetota > Thermoleophilia > Solirubrobacterales > Solirubrobacteraceae > DASQMT01. Next base: position 41,585 of record CAVRIU010000003.1, on the reverse strand, counting down.
GCCGTCGTCCGCGCGCCGCTCGTGGATCCGCACGTCGCCCGTGTCGTCCTGGAAGCCCCTGAGCGTCGGCTCGAACTTCTCGGCTTCCTCGTCCGTGAAGACCCGGCCGGTCTTCGGGTTGTCCTTGCCCTCCAGGTACCTGAGCGCATGCGCCTTGAACGCCTCCGCGTCGTGCATGTGCACATGCCCCTCGGCCCGGATCCCGTTCTTCATCTTCGGTCCGATGAAGGGCGCGAAGAACGAGCTCTTCAGGAGCATCGCGTCGAGCTCCTTCCCGCCTTTCAGGGCCGGCCTCGCGGGAGCCGCTGTCGCCGTCTCGCGCGCGAGGATCCGCGCGACTGCGGCGTTGCCGACGCCGCGCTGGAGTGCGAGCAGTGCGGCGGCCGGCGCGGGGGTCACCGTCTCCACCGCGTCCGCGGGCGCCTCGTCGTCCCGGCGGCGGGTGCGGCGGGCGTCGCGCATCAGCCGACACTAGCGCCGTGGGCAACCTCGGCGAGACCGAAGCCCGGGCGGTTAAGGTGAGCCGGTGCCTCGGCATCGCAAACGGCCCGAGTCCCGTCCCGGCCCGGCGCCGGACCGCTCATGGTCGGCGCGGCGCAGCATCCACGAGCGCGACGCTCGCGCCGACCTGGTCGCCTACACGGCGCTGCCCGCGGAGACAGGGCCGACGTGGGCGCCCGATCAGCTGTCGGTGTGGCCGGTGGAAGGCGGCCGCTTCGGGTTGGACGCCTACTACGAGGGCGCCACGGGCGCGCAGCGCGCCGAGTATCAGGCGCAGAGGCTCGCGGAGCTCAACCTGCGCGCGACCGTGCAGGCGAACCCGTCGAGCGGAGCGACGTTGCGGCTCGGCCCACTCGCGCACCAGGCGGCATGGGTGGCACTCGAGGCCTTCCTTGGCCGGCCGCTGCCCTCGGCGTCGGACGACTGACTCCTCGTCCTCGTCGCCGTGGCTTGCGGGCGCCAGCGCGTCTAGGGCCTGATGTTCTGGTTGTGGCGGAACATGTTGTCGGGGTCGAGCTTGCGCTTGACGTCGACCAGCCGGTCGTAGTTGTCCTTGTAGTTGTCCTTGATCCGCTCCTGGTCGTCGCCGGCCATGAAGTTGACGTAGCCGCCCGGCTCCGAGTAGGGCGCGGTGGCGTCGTAGAAGCCGCGCACCCATGCCGTGTTCGCGTCGTTGTCGGCGGGGTCCGGCCACATGCCGGCGATCACCGTCGCGAACGTCGCGTCGCGATAGGCGAACGCGGTCGCGTCCGGCGCCACCCTGTGGCAGGCGCCGTTGATCGGGTAGATGTGCACCGTCGAGTTGACCGTCGGGATCTTCGGCCCGTGCTCGAGGTGGGCGGCGATCGCGTCGTCGCTGAGCTCCTTGACGAAGTTCGCCTTCCAGTAGTGCTGCAGGCCCGCCGGGACGAGGCCGTCGAAGGCGCTGTTGATCGCCGGGTACGGCATCGGCCCGACGTGCTCGGCGACCACCGGCGCCACCTCGCGGAGCGGCTTGAGCGCGGCCTCGCCCTGCTCGATCGGCCCCGCCCAGCAGGTCACGAAGATGAGGAACGGCTCGCCCTGGCGGTCCTCCGGGATGAAGGGCAGCGGCGGCGCGATCTGCCAGGCCGGGAAACCGCCGAACTCCTCCGGCGCGTCGCGGATGAACTCGCGGTAGAACCGCAGCACGTCGGCCGCGTCGCTGAGCTCGAACAGGATCGGGCCGCCGTAGACCTCGCGCACGGGACGCAGGTCGTACTCGAACGCCGTGACGACGCCGAAGTTGCCGCCGCCGCCGCGCAGCGCCCAGAACAGGTCCTCGTTCTCGCGCGCGCTGGCTGTCACGACGCGGCCGTCCGCGGTCACGACCTCGGCCGCGCGCAGGTTGTCGCACGAAAGTCCGTGCCCGCGCGACAGGTAGCCGATCCCGCCGCCGAGCGTGAGCCCGCCCACGCCGGTCGTGGAGATGATGCCGCCCGTCGTGGCCAGGCCGTGCTCGTGCGTCGCGTCGTTGAACGCGCCCCAGGTCGCGCCGCCCTGGGCGCGCGCCGTCTTGCGCTCCGGATCGACCTCGACCCCTTGCATGCGGACGAGGTCGATCACGATCGCGTCGTCGGCGGTGCCGAAGCCGGGGACGCTGTGCGACCCGCCGCGCACCGCGATCGAGACGTCGCTCTCGCGCGCGTAGTTCACAGCCGCGACGACATCCTCGACGCCGGCGCAGCGCACGACCGCGTGCGGTCGCCGGTCGATCATGGCGTTGTAGACCCTGCGCGCCTCGTCGTACGCGGCATCCTCCGGGGCGAGGATCTCGCCTCGCACCTGTCCGCGGAGATGCTCCATCGTGGCCGTCGCCATGTTGCCCTCCTCACGAGCCGTGGTCAGGCCATTCCTACTACGAACGGAGCTCGAATGAAACCCTCCGCGGAGGACCTCCGCTGGCGATGGCCGGCGGACCGCGGGATACTCCTCAGATGAGGACGATGTCGGCCGAACGTGGCGGCAGTGACTGGCGGCTGCACGGGGTCCGTGTCGTGCATGCCGACGAACTGGATGCGAACACGCCGCAGACGGCTGGCATGGACCGCGCGGCGGCGATCACCGCCGCTCGTGCGGGTGCCGAGAAGCTGTGGGCCGGGACAGTCAGCATCCACCCGGACGCCAAGACCGGTGCGCATCACCACGGTCCCTTGGAGAGCGTCATCTACGTCGTCAGCGGGCGGGCGCGGATGCGGTGGGGCGAGCGGCTCGAGTTCATCGCCGAGGCCGGTCCCGGCGATTTCATCTACGTCCCCCCGTTCGTGCCGCACCAGGAGATCAACGCCGACCCGGAAGCCCCGCTGTCGTGCGTGGTCGTGCGCAGCGGTCAGGACGCAGTCGTCGTGAACCTGGACCTGCCTTCCGTCGAGGCCGATCCCGAACAGGTCCACTGGGTCGACGACATCCACCGGGCGCCCTGAGCTCGCACGTCGATTGAGTCCGGCGGAGGGTTCCGCGCCACGTCGGGGCCGGGCTTGTGATCGGCGCGCGCTGTGCCGATACCTGATTCGTGAGCTCTCAGAGCAACGGACGAGTGTCGAGGACGGCGGCACGGGCGGTCACGGTTGGGTTGTGCGCGGTGCTCGCGGCGCTCGCCGGTGTCGCGATCTGGGGCGGCATCGCGGCGGATGCCGCCGCGATCCGGCTCGAGCGCTCGGGCGATCTGGTCGAGGCTTATCTCGGGCTGACTCGCGCGGTGGCCGTCCAAGACGCGGCCGAGGAGCAATTCGCCGAGAAGTCGCGCCGCCAGTCGCGCGCGCGGTTTGACCAGGCAGCGCTGGACATCGCGCGCTCGCTCACGGTGCTCGAGCGGCTCGGATCGCCTGCCGATCGAGCGCTGCGCGCCGACATCGAGCGCTACCAGCGGCGCTACGCCGCGGACTTCGGACGCTTCTTCGGCGCGCTCGATGCGGGCGACGAGGAGCTCGCAGAGGAGGCCGAGGAGGCCGCGGACCCATCGTCGCAGGCGCTGCAGTCGCTCGTGAGCGAAGGCGGGCCGAAGCAGGCCAGCAACTCTCTGCGCGAGATCGACGCGCTGCGGCGATCGCAGGCGAACAGCCTTCGCATCACGGTCGTCTCCACATTGCTCGGGTTGGCCGTGATGGTCGCCCTGTGGCTCGTGCTGCGCTCGCTGCGTCGCAAGATCGATGACGCGCTGGCCGAGGAGCTCGAGCGCCTCGAGCGGGCGGCGCTGACCGACAGCCTGACCGGGATCCGCAACCACCGGGCCTTCGAGGAGGACCTGGTCGGAGCGCTGGCGCACCGGCGCCGCCACGGCAGGAACCTCAGCCTCGTGATGCTCGACCTCGACGCGCTGAAGCTGATCAACGACACCGAAGGGCACCAGGCGGGTGATCGCGCGATCAGGCACGTCAGCAGCGTCCTCGCGCGGGTTGTGCGTGCGAGCGACTCGATCTACCGGACCGGTGGCGACGAGTTCGCCGCGCTGCTACCCGAGGCATCGGCGTGGGAGGCCTTCAAGTTCGCCCAGCGCTTGCACGGCGAGCTCGACACCGGACCGATCAAGGTGAGCGTCGGAGTCGCCGAGGCGGACGAGCTCGCCACCCGCGACATTCTCATCGGGCAGGCCGACATCGCGCTGCTGGAGGCCAAGTCCGCCAACCGCGACACCGTCCTGTTCGTGCCCGGGATGGCGCACCCGGACACGGCCGATCCCGAGCATGAGCGCCGTCACCGCGGGACCCTCGCGTCCGCGTTGGCGCGCGCCGTCGACGCCAAGGACTCCTACACCCGCAGCCACTCCGAGACGGTCGCCGAGCTCTGTGTCCTGCTCGCCACCAATCTGCAGCTCGACGACGAGCACATCGCCTCGATCCGGCTCGCCGGGCTCGTGCACGACGTCGGCAAGATCGGCGTTCCCGACGCCATCCTGCAGAAGCCGGCCCGGCTCGACCCGCACGAGTACGAGACGATCAAGGCGCACTCCGCACTCGGCCACAAGATCCTCAACGGCACCGACCTCAGCCACGAGGCGCCCTGGGTCCTGCACCATCACGAGCGCCTCGACGGCGGCGGCTATCCGAACGGGCTCGCCGGCGACGAGATCCCGCTCGAATCACGCATCATTCACGTGGCCGACGCGTTCGAGGCGATGACCTCTGACCGACCGTACCGCCGCGGCATGCCGGAGCAGGCTGCGGTCACCGAACTGCGAACCCACACCGGGACCCAGTTCGACCCGGCCTGCGTCGAAGCGCTGCTGCGCGGTCTCAGGATCGCACCGGCCGAAGCCTCACGCTCGGCCGCCGCCGTTCCCCTGACCAAGTGAGCCGAGCACGTTCGTCGGCAGCTCGGCGCGCAACTGCGTGCCCCGGCCTTGCGGGCTGCTGACCTCGAGGCGGCCGCCGACGGCATGCACGCGGTCCATGAGCCCGCGCAGGCCGGAGCCGCGCGCGGGCTCGGCGCCACCGACGCCGTCGTCGGCGATCGTCACGACCAGCGTGTCACCGAGGAGCTCGACCTCCACGCTCGCCGTGCTCGCCTGTGCGTACCTGGACACGTTGGTGAGTGCCTCGGAGACGACGAAGTACGCGGCCGCCTCGATCGTCGGATCCAGCCGATCGGGTACCGCGGCGCGAAACTCCACCGGTACCGGCGCGCGCTGGACGAGCGAGCGCAGCGCGGCCTCGACCCCGCGGTCGGTGAGGATCGCGGGGTGCAGTCCGCGCGCCAGGTCGCGCAGCTCGCAGAGGCCGCGTTCGAGCTCTTCGCGCGCGGTTGCGAGCAGCGAGCTCGCGCTCTCCGGATCCCGTTCAAGCCGCTGGTGCGCCAACGTGAGCGTCAAGGCGGTCGCCAGGAGCCGCTGCTGGGCTCCGTCGTGGAGGTCGCGCTCGATCCGCCGACGCGCCTCATCGGCAGCGGCCACGAGCCGCGCTCGCGAGGCCGCGAGCTCCTCGCGCGTCTCGGCGTTCTCGATCGCGAGCGAGATCAGCTGCGCGAAGGCGGCGATGCGGTACTCGGTGCCGCGCGGGAGCGGCTCGGCAGCTGCCGAGCAGGCGACGAGCGCGCCCCAGATCCTGCCGCCGACGACGACCGGGCCCGCGACACCGGAGCGCAAGCCGAGACTCCGCATCGCCGCTGCCACAGCTCCGCCGACCTGGTCGAAGTCCTCGACCCGCGACGGCCTGCCGGTGACGAGGATCTGGCCGACGAGCCCGCGGCCGTCGAGCTTTCCGGTGCTGCCGATCGGCACGTGCGCGGCACCCTCGGACCAGCCGGCCACGATGCACCGCCAGCTCCGGATTCGCCACGCGCATCAGGTTCGTCGTCTGCGCGCCCAGCAGGCGACCCGTCTCCTCCGTCACGGCGGCGAACACCTCCGCCGGCGAGGCCGGTCGCGCCACGAGCGTCGCCACGCGTCGCAGTGCCGCGTGCTCTCGAACGATCTGCTCGGGCGCGTCGGCCAGGCCCACGCGCCGACTCTAACGCCATGGCGAACGCGTTACGCGGCCGCGTCCTCGGACTGGTCCAGCACGTAGATCCGGTTCCCGGACTGGTCGGCGTACGTGGCCATCGATCCGCCTGGAATGGCCTCGGGCTCCGCGCTGACCTGAAGCGCGCTCGGACGGTCCGTGTGGAAATCGCGCACGTCGTCGACGACGAAGATCGGTCCGAACGCGGCGTCGGGATCAGATGCGTCGAGCATGAGCTGCACGTCGGTCCCGGGCAGGATGAGGCTCACCGTGGACTCGCCCTCGCGCCACGCCTCCTGCCAACCGAGCCCGTCGCGGTACAGCGCCAGCGCCGCGCTCAGGTCGCGTGTCGGCATATAGAGAAACTCGAGCTTCATCCGCGTTCCCTCCCGTAGTTGGATTCTGTCTGAGCATAACGGCATTATGCAAGCGTGCGCGAGTGGATTCCGGTCTCGACGTCCCCGAAGGGAAGGCTTGCCCTGCGCGCACTGGAGGACTTCGGCAGCCGTACGTTCCAGGACGTGACGGTCGGCGAGCTGGCCGCGGGGGCCGGCGTGACCACCGGCTCGCTCTACCACCACTTCGACAGCAAGCTGGGCCTCTACAGCTTCGTCCGCGACGAGGCGGAGCGGCGCCTGCTCGATCGCATGGAGGGTGCGGCGTCCGCCCGCGCGGGCGACGGGATTGCCGCCGTCTTGCAGGGGGCGCTGATCGTCGGCTTCGACTTCGCGGCCGGACAAGGGTTCGTGCGCTTGCTCGGCGACGCTCATCCGGCCCGCGACCTCGACCCGGTCGCGGACCTGCTGGCGAAGCTGAGCCACGGCGGGCAAGTACCGCTGGGAAGGGTTCTCGCGGCCGCATGGCGCGCGGCGCTCATGGCCGTCGCCGAGGGCGCGCCGCCGCCGCGCGCGCGCGCGGCCCTGGAGCTCCTGTCCGTGGACGAGCAGGCCTTGTCCGGCGGGCGAGCTGCCAGGTCGCCCCGGTGACCCGAGGCGATCACGCGATCCGCGTGACGAGCATCCCGGCGATCGCGGCGACGGATTCGGCCGGCCCGAGCCCTTGGTCGCGGAGCGCCTCCCATGTGTTGAGGTCGACCATTGCGCGCGCCACCGCGCGGTCGTCTTGCGTGGCGTCGAGCGGCTCGAGCGCCGCGTCGACGAGCGCGCGCAGGGAAGCCTCGAACGCGTCGCGGTCGCGTGCGACGCGCGGGTGGACGTCGCCCTCGCGGTGGATCACATGCAGCTGGGTGGCACCGCGCTCGTAGATCGCGAACGCCTCGTGCACCAGCCGCTCGATGCGGGAAGTAGGCCATCAGCGGCGTCACGACGTTGAGCGGCGAGTCGCCCACGCGATAGGCCGCGAGCACGGTCTGCGGCGTCACGTCGAGGCGGATCAGGAGCGGGATGAAGATAGGCGCGAGGATCGCCCACTTCGCGATCGCCGCGGGCATGATCAGGTCGACGATCATCGTGACGAGGATGAAGCCGAGCAGCAGCCAGACGGCGCCGATGTCCATCTCCTCGAGCACGTCGCCGAGCTGCACCGCCGCGATCTGCGCCATGTTCGAGTAGTCGAAGTAGGCGAGGAACTGCGCGATCAGCAGGAACAGGAACAGCAGGCTCGCCATCCCGGCCCAGGACTTGCTGATCGAGCCCAGCACCTGCGTCGCTGCCCTTGATCGTGCCGGCGCCGTGGCCGTAGGCGAGGCCCGCGACGAAGAAGATCAGAGCGATGATCACGATCAGGCTGTCCATCAGCGGCGAGTCCCCGATCACCTTGCCCGTCTCCGGGTTGCGCAGCGGCGCGCCCGGGATCACCGTCAGCAGCGTGATCACCGCCAGCACCGCGAGCGTTCCCCACAGCGCGTAGCGCAGGCCGCGCGCCTCGCCGGCGGGATCGTGCTCCGCTTCCTCCTCCTCCACCTCGCCGGCGTCCGCAGGGTCCCAGGTGCCGAGCCGGCCCTCGACGAAGCGCGCGCTGACGAACGTGAGCACGACGGTCACGAACAGCGCGGACACGATGCCGAAGTAGAGGTTGGCGGCGAGGTCGATCTCCGCATCCGGGTCGACGAGCCCGGAGGCGTCGTTGGTGATCTCGGTCAGCACCCCGTCGAGCGGCGTGATCAGGAAATTGACGCCGAAGCCGGCGGCGACGCCCGCGAAGGCCGCCGCGATCCCCGCCAGCGGATTGCGCCCGACGCTCTTGAACGCCACCGCACCGAGGGGGATCAGCACCAGATAGCCGGCATCGGAGGCGACGCTCGAGACCATCCCGAGCAGCACGATGATGAACGTCAGCGTGCCTGGCTCGACGACACCGCGACCAGCCGGCGGATCAGCGCCCCGATCAGCCCGGCCGCCTCGGCCAGGCCGACGCCGATCATCACGACCAGGATGATCGCGACCGCGGCGAAGTTGCGGAAGTTGTCGACGAACGACGTGAACAGGAAGCGGACGCCGTCGACGGTCAGCAGTCCCTCGACCTCTGTCGTCTCGGTCCGGACCTCGTAGTCCTCGGCCGGCACGTGCTCGCTCGGCCCGACGTACACCGGGTCGATCGAACCGCCGTAGTAGGTCTCCTCCGCGGCCACCGGCGGCGGCGCCACGACCTCGTAGGTCGCGTTGACGTCGAGCCAGTGCAGCGCCTGCGAGAGCAGGATCACGCCGAGGCAGAGCCAGAGGAACAGGATCGCCGGGTCGGGCATCTTGTTGCCGACGCGCTCGATGCCGTCCAGCATCCGCTCCATGAACGTCTGCGGAGCCTGCGCGCCGGCGGCCTCGCTCACGACGCACCTCCCGTGCCGATCGCCGCGAAGCGCGCGAAGAAGCCGGCCTCCGCCACGACGGTCTTCTCGAGCTCGTCGATCAGCACGCGCTCGTTCGGGCCGTGGATGTTCGCGAAGCCGTCCGTGGTGCCGACGAGCAGCGCCTCGGCGTCCGGCAGCGCGCGCGCGAGCGCGCTGACGATCGGGATCGAGCCGCCGCTGCCGGCGAGCAGCGCCTCGGCCCCCCAGGCATCCGCCCACGCGGCCCGCGCGGCCGCGTACGCGGGGCCGTCGGTCTTGGCCGCGAAGCCGTTGCCGGTGGGCCCCGGCCGCACGTCGAGCTCGATCCCGAACGGCTTCACCTTCTGCAGATGCTCGATCACGGCGCTCTGGGCCTCGACGGCGTCCTGCTCGGGATGCACCCGCACGTTCAGCACCGCGCGCGCGTAGGGAGCGACGGCGTTGACCGCGCCGTCGACGGACGGGACGTCGATGCCGATCACCGTGATCGCCGGCCCGGACCAGACGCGCGAGCCGAGCCCGCCCGTGCCGATCAGCGGCACGCCGTCGAGCACCGTCCCGAGCTCGCGGAAGTCCTCCTCGGGCTGCGCTCGGCCGTCCCACTCGTTGCGCTTCAGGCCGGCGACCGCGACGTCCCCGTGCTCGTCGTGCAGCGAGGCGATCGCCCGCAGCACCGCGAGCAGCGCGTCAGGCGCCGCTCCGCCGTACATGCCGCTGTGCTTGCCCGACTCGAGCGTACGGACCTCGAGCGTGACGTTCCCCATCCCGCGCAACGCAGTCGTCAGCGTCGGCACGCCGGGCCGGATGCTGCCCCCGTCGGCGATGATCGCGCATCGGCCCCGAAGCGCTCGGGGTCGGTCGCGGGATAGCCCGGGAGCGCGCCGCTGCCGATCTCCTCGTAGCCCTCGATGCAGAGCTTGATCCCGACCGGTGGTTTCCCGTCCCAAGCGCGCAGCGCTCCGACGTGGGCGAGGATGTTGGACTTCGTGTCGGCGGTGCCGCGGCCGAAGAGCGCGCCGTCGCGCTCGGTCGGCTCGAACGGCGGCGAGTCCCAGAGCGATTCGTCCCCGGCGGGCACCACGTCGTAGTGGCTGTAGAGCAGCACGGTCGGCGCACCCGGAGGCGCCGGGATCGAGCCGGTCACGACCGGGGCGGTGTCCGGCAGGTCGAGCCGCCCGACCTCGACGCCGGCGCCCGCGAACAGCGCGCTCGTCAGCTCGAGGCGTCCAGCAGGGCCTTGTCGATCTGACCCGGAACCGAGATCGACGGGATCCGCACCAGCTCGCCGAGCTCGCGACGCAGCTGCGGCATCAGCTCGCGCACCCGATCCGCGATATCGAACGTGTCAGCGTCCTGTTCCGACGGCGATGACACGCCATCACCTCCAACACCCTGTCTTGACAAGAGGGGGAAACCTTCGTCTGGCGGCGCTCTCGCGTCAACCCTTCTGCGCGGCTGAGCGGACGACTCGGTCGAGCGTCGCATCGGGGAAGTTCACGAGCCCGCGCTCGCCGCGCACGATTCGCAGGATCGTGATCGCCGGGGCGACGATGTCGCCGCGCGCGTCGAAGCGCACCGCGCCGGTCAGGCCGTGCTGCAACGAGGTGCGGAACAGCTCGTCGAGCACACCGGCGCGCGTGCCGTTCGAGCGCGCGATCGCGTCGAGCAGCACGCCCGTGGCTTCCGCCGTGTAGATGGCGCTGGGCTCGATCTCCAGCCCGGACAAGGTGGCCGCGAAGGCGCCGGCGAAGCGCCGGCCTTCCGGTCCGAGGCTCTCAGGCAGGAGGCCGGTGACGCTGAGGTAGGCGCCGTCGGCTGCGCGGCCGGCGCGGCGTAGCAGCAGCTGCGTGGGCGTGAAGCCGTCGCTCAGCAGCATCTTCGCGCCGTCGCCGAGCCGTCGTCTGAGCGCCCGCAGGACCTCGGCTCCGCGCGAGTCGAGGATGCCGCCGAGGTACACGGCATCCGGCGCCGAGCGTGCCACGCCGGCGGCCAGTCCGGCGTAGCTAGAGGCGGCAGGATCCCAGCTGCGGCGCGCGCTTACGACGAGCCCGCGGGCGCGCGCGGCAGCGGCGAAACGGTCGGCCAGCGCGCTGCCGTAGAGCACGTCCCCGTCGTCGAGCACGGCGACTCGCTCAAGTCCGAGATCGGCGGCGAGCGCGGCGAGCGCGACCGCCTGATGGTCGTCGGTGGGGTACACACGGACGAAGTGCCGGAGCCCGCCGGGATAGAGCGAGGCCAGCTCGCCGGCCGGAGCACCGGGAGCGGGGCGGGTCAGTCCGACGTAAGAGTTGATCGGCGACACCATCGCCAACGGTCCGCCCGCGGCCCGGGCGAGCTCTGGCAACGCCGCGACCGAGCACGGCGAGTTGAGCGTTCCGACCACCCCGATCACGCGGCGGTCCCGCGCATAGGCCCGGGCGTTGGCTGCGCACTTGGCGGGATCGAACAGGCCGGTGCGCGCGACCGAGTCGTCGCAGGACTGGATCCCGATTCGCAACCGCGCAGCGCGGAACTCGCGTCGTGCCAGCAAGAACGCGGCGGACTGAGCCATCTGCTGGGCGGAGAGGCGCACGCCGCCCTGCAGCGGCAGGTCGGTGACGATCAGCCGTTCGGGGCGGCCGCGGCCGCGGTAGAAGGTGGGCGTGCAGCCGCTGTGGACCGGCGCGCCCGCGCTAGCGGACGCCGCCTCGCGCGGGGAGTCGCCGGCGACCGCGACCAGGACTCCGTTGGAATCGGCGTAGACCGCACGCGGTGCCCCGCCGAGCCGGACCGTCCTCGTCACGCGGTTGCCGGCGGGGTCGATCTGGACGAGCGTGCCCCGCAGCGGGTTGACCGCCCAGAGCGATCCGGCTCCGAATGACAGGTCGCCGACCCCGGCGCCGACGTCGATCGTCCGCATCACCAACCGGGGCCCGGGCTGGATCCGCCAGACAGTGCCGTCGCCGGGCGCACTGACCCAGGCAGCGCCACCGCCCACCGCGAGCGAGGCGACCGCCGACGCGCGTACGCGATCACGAGCCTCGAACCGGTTGGAGGCGCGATCGATCCGCGCGATCGTGCCGTCTAGGCCGAGGACCCAGACGCCCGCGTCGCCGGCCGCGATCGCGCGCGCCTGCAGACCGCGGATCGTCGCCACGATCCGGTTGGTGAGCGGGTCGATCCGCACGACGGCGGAGTCCGGCCCGATCACCCAGACCGCGTCGCGCTCGACCGCCACGTGATCCTCGGTCGACCCGGTGGCCGAAGCGCCCCTCCGCGGAAGCTGGATCCGGGCGCGCACCGTGCGGGTGGCCGGGTCGACGCGCGCCAGCGTGGTGGCGACCGGTCCCGCCGACTGGCTACCCCGTACCGGTCCGCCGCCGGCGACCCACACGGCGCCCGCGCCCGCGGCCACGTCGGTCGGCGTGACGCCGACCGCGAAGGCGGTCGCCTCCAGCGACTCCGCGTCGACCCGGGAGACGGTTTGACCGTCGAGATCGAGCGCCCAGACCGCGCCCTCCCCGACCGAGACCGCTCCGGGGGCCGGGCCGACGCTGACGCTGCGCTCGACCTCTCCGCTCTGCGGATCGACCAGCACGACGGATCCGCCGCCGGCGCTCCGGCCGGCTTCTTCGCCTCCGCCGAGCAGAACGGCGGCGCTCACCGCCGCCACGGCCAGGGCCGCGCCGGCGGCGACCAGCCAGCGACGAGAGGGAGTAGCCGAAGCCGCGGCGGGCCGGTCCGGCGGCCGGTGGTCGAGCTCGGGATCGTGGGCGAGGATCGCCGCCTGCAGGGCGCGCAGGCGGGTTCCCGGCTCGAGGCCGAGTTCCTCGGCGAGCACGCGCCGGCCGGCGTCGAACGTGTCCAGCGCCTCGGCCTGGCGTCCGGAGCGGTAGAGCGCCAGCATCAGCTGGGCGCGAAGCCGTTCACGGAACGGATGACGCCGCACAAGCGCACCCAGCTCGGGGAGCAGCTCGGCGTGCCGCCCGCGGGCGAGGTCGGCCTCCACGCGCGTCTCCAGGGCTCCGAGCCAGGCCTCGTCGAGCTCGCGCACGACGTCTCCGGCAAACGGCTCGTTCTCGAGGTCGGCCAGCGGCCTGCCGCGCCACAGCCCGAGCGCCTCGGAAACGCGCTCTGCCGCCGGCTCGGGCTCGCCTCGCTCGAGCAGCGCGCGGCCCTCCGACACGAGTGCCTCGAAGCGGAGCAGGTCGAGCTGGTCGTCCTCGATCGAGAGCGAGTAGCCGGGGGTGCGCGTGACGAGCAGCTGCGGCTCGCTGCCGTGGTCCGGCTCGAGCAGCTTGCGCAGCCTCGACACGTGCGCGTGGAGCGCGGTCTGGGCATCGGACGGCGGCGAGTCGCCCCAGAGCTCCTCGATCAGGCGGTCGCTCGAGACCACCTGGCGGGTGTGGAGCAGCAGCACCGCCAGCAGCACCTTCTGCTTGGCGCCTCCGAGGCGCAGTGTGTCGCCGTTCCGCCGGACTTCGAGCGGGCCGAGGATCAGGAACTCAGTTCGCGCGCTCAGAGGGCGAACCTACACCGAAAGACGGCACATCAGTGCCCTGTCAGGCCGATGTCAGCGCCTCGCAAGGGCTCCTGTCGCAGGGTGGGCACATGCGCCGGGTCGCCGTCATCCAGGATCTCCGCGGCACGCTCACCGAGGTCGGCCCGGGTCTGCTCGACGCCGCCCTGGCAGCCTGCGACGGCGGCGGGACGCGGCTCGTATCCCAGCTCACCTTCGGCGGCTCCGACCGCTTCCGCGAGGACGGGCGCATCGATCTCGCGGGCGGCGACGCGCTCTACTTCCGCACGCTGTTCGACGGCTGCCTGAGCGTGGCTCCCGACCCCTCGCTGCGGGTGGGCACCGCCGTGCGCGAGATCCTCTCCGGCTCCGGCGCGCTCGAGGGCGGCCGGCCGGATCACCTCGACGTTCGTAGTCGATCGCGAGGGCAAGGTCAGCGACCGTGAGGTCGGGCTGGTCTTCCTCGCCGAAAGGAGAACAAGATGATCCGCAGAGCGATCGGCCTGCTGGCCGTTCCGGCCCTTCTGGCGAGCCCGTCGCCGGCCTCGGCGACCTTCCCCGGCGCGAACGGGAAGCTCGTCTTCCAGCGTCCCGCCGGCGAGCAGATGGACCTCTTCACGATGCGGCCGGACGGGAGCAACGTCAAGCGGCTGCTCGGCGGCCGCGCCTTCGACGACAAGCCGGAATGGTCTCCTGACGGTCGCCGCATCGCGTTTGCGCGCAGCGGCGAGAACCCCGTCCCCGAGGAGATCTGGACGGCCAATGCCAAGGGCCGGGATCTCCAACGCCTCACGACCTGGAACGCCGGCTCAGCCGCGCCGACCTGGACGCCGGAAGGCCGGATCGTCTACTTCACGACAAAGGACTTTCCGCCGCCGGCCTCGCCCGACGATCCGCCGCCCCCGAGCGAGCTGTACTCGATGGCCGCCGACGGAAGCGACCAGCGGCGGCTCACGAGCGAAGCGGTGATGAAGACCGACCCAGCGGTCTCGCCGGCCGACGGCACCGTGGCCTACATCGCCTTCCGGCCCGTCGCCGCCGAACCGGGAGCGTTCGACCTCGGTCTGTTCTCGGTCGCCGCCGATGGCAGCGGCCAGCGCACGCTCGCGCCGTTCACGCCGAGGCGAGCCGTGTTCAGCGCGAGCTGGTCGCCGGACGGCAGCCGGATCGTGTTCGAGCTGGCGTCACGGGGGCAGTCGGACCTCGCCGTCATGAACGCCGACGGCACCGGCCGGCGGCGCCTCACGCGCACGCGCGCGCTCGAGACCAACCCGGTCTGGTCCCCCGACGGGCGCATGATCGCGTTCACCGGCGACCGACACGTCAAGCGCGGCAAGCGCGAGCGCTGGGGGCCGGACTTCGAGCTCTACGTGATGCGCGCGAGCGGCGCCCGCGTCCAGCGCCTGACGCGCAACTCGGTGCCCGACCTCGTTCCCGACTGGCAGGCGGTACAGCGATGAGGAAGTAGCCCCGGGGGGGCGCCCCGATGATCAGCGAGGCCGGACAAATCCGGCGAGCAGCTCCCCGATCTCCAACCGGGCGGTTCCGCTCGTGACTGCCGGATCGCCTGCGGCGAAGGCGCGCAGCTCGTCCTCGTCATCGGCCTCCACGACACCGAGGCCCCACGAACCGGCGGCATCCATGACCGGGCCGAAGATCACCATCTGACCCGACTCGATGAACGACTGCCAGTGCGCGGCATGGCGTTCCATGACGGTGCGCTCCTCGTCGGTCATGTCCAGGGCGAACGTCGGACGAGGAGCGATCAGCCTGAAGACGAACGTGCTCATCCGCCGAGTCTATGAGCCGCTGCGCTCAGGTACCACCGCCATCCGAGCGGTCAAGTGGGCGCGAGGATCGCTAGCGCGATGTCGGGGTCGGCGAGGTCGCGGTCGGTGACGGCGATGCGCTCGCGGATGAGGCGCCGGATCGGGTCGCTGACGTCCCAGATACCGACGTTCATGCCGGCGACGACGCGATCCTCGGCGATCCAGAAGGCGATGAACTCGCGCGTGGCGGGGTCGCCGCGGAATACGACACGATCCCACGAGCGCGCGAAGCCGGAGTACTCCATGCCGACGTCGTACTGGTCGGAGAAGAAGTACGGCAGGCGGTCGTAGATGTCGGCGTGGCCGAGCATCGCACGGGCGGCGAGCGGTCCCTGATGCAGCGCGTTGTCCCAGTGCTCGACGCGGATGCGCTCGCCGTAGAAGCGGTGCTGTGCGTTGGCGACGTCGCCGGCGGCGAACACGGCGGCGGCGCCGGTCTGCAGCTGCTCGTCCACGAGGATCCCGTTGTCGATCGCGATGCCCGCCCGGGCGGCGAGTTCGGTGCGTGGCTGCACGCCGACACCGACGACGACGAAGTCGCACTCCAGCCGCCGACCGTCGCTGGTTCGGACGCGTTCGACCGACGCCGTTCCCTCGAAGGCCTCGACGCCCGTGCCAAGCAGCATCTCGCACGCCGTGGTCGGTGTGGATGTCGCGGTAGACGGCGCCGACTTCGCTGCCGAGCACGCGCTCGAGCGGGACCGCCATCGGGTCGAGGACGGTGACGTCGAGGCCGCGCTGGCGAGCGGAAGCGGCGACCTCGGCGCCGATCCAGCCGGCGCCGATCACGACGACCCGCCCGCCGCGGTCCAGCCGTTGGCGCAGCGCGTCGGAGTCCTCGACGCTGCGCAGGTAGAGCACGCCGTCGAGCTCAGCGCCGGGAATCGAAAGGCGCCGCGGCTCGGCTCCGGTAGCCAGCAGCAGCCGGTCGTAGCGGAGCCGCTCACCGTCGTCGAGCGCGAGCTCGCGCGCGGACGTGTCCAGACCGACCGCGGTGGCGCCGAGGCGCAGGTCGACGTCGTTCGCGGCGTAGAAGCCCTCGTCGTGGACGTAGACCTGCTCGCGCCCGGCCTCGCCGCGCAGGTACTCCTTGGACAGCGGCGGCCGCTCGTACGGGCGCTCCGCTTCGCTGCCGATCAGCACCAGGCGCCCTTCGAAGCCCTCGCTTCGCAGCGTCTCGGCCGCCTTGGCGCCGGCGAGGCCGGCGCCGACGATCACGAATGTCTGGTCACTGGTCATGGGACGTCCTCGTGCGTCAGCGCCAGGAACTCCTGGCGGGTGCGGGCATCGTCACGGATCAGGCCGTGCAGCGCCGAGGTCACCGTCTTGGCGCCGAACTTCTGAACGCCGCGCAGCGACATGCACATGTGCTCGGCCTCCAGCACCACGCCGACGCCCTTGGGCTCGAGCTCGCGCTGCAGCCACCCGGCGATCTGGGTCGTCAGGCGCTCCTGGATCTGCAGGTCACGGGCGTACAGCTCGACGACGCGGCCGAGCTTGCTCAACCCGATGATCCGCTCGCCCGGGAGATACCCGACATGCGCCAGACCGTGAAACGGGAGCAGGTGATGCATGCACAACGAGTGGAACGGGATCGCGCGCGCCACGATCAACTCGTCGTATCCCTCGTCGTTCGGGAAGGTCGTCGCTCGAAACGGGCGCGCCGTGAGCAGCTCGGCATACGCGTCGGCGATACGGCGCGGCGTGTGCGCGAGGCCGTCGGAGTCGACGTCCGCGCCGAGGCCGAGCAACAACTCGTGTGCCGCGCGCTGGACACGCGCGATGTCGATCTCGCGGTGGGTTTCGGGGCTTGAGAGCGGCGCGGCGAGCGCGAGTCCTGCGACTGAGGCGTGTGTCGGGCTCATTCGGTCTTAGCGACGGCGCCTCGCCGTCTCTTACCGATCAGGACGGCGGCGCGCCGCCGCCGCACCGCAAGGCTCAGTGCTCGAACCGCGCCCCCGCAGCGCCTCCACGTCGGTCGCCGCGAGGGTCACGTGCTCGTCCTGCCTCCGGCCAGCGCCTCGGGGCTGTACTCGTCGTGCCTGCGCGTCCACGAGCCGGTGCGATCCTGCGGTACGCCCGCGGGCGCGTCCTGCCACTCCTCCTGGCGGCCGAAGGGCGTGATGTCGAGCAGCGCCCAGATGCTGCTGAGGTCCTCCGCGGCCCGGCCGCTCGCGTAGAAGCTGCGATAGATCTCGTCGCCGTCGCGCAGGAAGACGTTGACGCCCCACCACTCGGAGACGTCGAAGTCAGCCGAGAAGTCGTCGGCCGTCGTGTACCAGGGCCACTCGGCCCAGCCCATCCGAGCCCGGTAGTCGCGGATCGCCTCCTGCGAGCCGGCCGACACGAAGACCAGCGTCGTGTCGCGCGCGTTGAGGTGAGTGAGGTTCGGCAGGTTGTCGGCGAACATGGTGCAGCCCGGGCAGCCGACGGGATAGCTGGCGATCTTCATCCCCGGGTCCAGGAAGAAGCGGTACACGATCAGCTGCCGGCGACCCTCGAACAGGCCGAGCAGGTCGACCTCGCCCTCAGGCCCCTCGAAGCGGTACTCCTTGTCCACCCGCACCATCGGGAGGCGGCGCCGTTCGGCGGCCAGCGCGTCCCGCGCGCGGGTGAGCTCCTTCTCCTTGACCAGCAGCGCCTCGCGCTCGGAGTTCCACTCCTGCTCGGAGACGACAGCGGTCGGGATGGTCATGGCGAGCACTCTACGTCAGCGGCGGGATCCTCAAGTCCACGCGCATTGCGGAGCCGGACAGGTACTCGACCACCATGTCGCCGAGCATCTGCCGGTAGCGCTCGCGCAGCGCGGGGTCGACCAGGTCGCGGTCGAAGATCGCCCCGAAGGTGTGGCGGTTCGCGATCCGGAAGACGCAGTAGGCGCTGATCATCATGTGCAGGTCGATCGCGTCGATGTCGCGCGTGAAGCTGCCGTCGCGGCGGCCGCGGGTGAGGATCCGGTCGATCAGCTCGATCGCCGGGGTGTTGAGCCCCGCGAAGCCGGCGCGGCCGGCGATGTGCGTGGCACGGTGGATGTTCTCGATCGCGACGAGCCGGATGAACTCGGGATGGGACTCGTGGTGGTCGAAGGTCAGCTCGGCCAGCCGCCGGATCGCCGCGGCGGGGGCGAGGTGGTCGACCTCGATCGTCTGCTCGGCGGCGCGGATGCCGGCGTAGGCGCGCTCGAGCACCGCCACGAACAGCGCCTCCTTGCTGTCGAAGTAGTAGTAGATCATCCGCTTCGTGGTGCGGGTCTGGGCGGCGATCTCGTCGACGCGCGCACCGGCGAAGCCGCGGTCGGCGAACTCGCGCGTCGCCACGTCGAGGATCTCCCGCCGCGTGCGCTCGGCGTCGCGTGTGCGCCCGGTGGCGGTGCCCTTGACCACACCCGCATCGTAAGCGGCGCCCCAGCGGCGGCGAGAAGCCGGTGCCGGAACTGGACGAACCGGGTAGTTCATCCGGCGTCATGCGCCACTCGATCGCGACGGTCTGCCTGAGCGGCACGCTGGAGGACAAACTGTCCGCAGCGAGCGCGGCGGGCTTCGACGCGGTCGAGCTGTTCGAACCCGATCTGATCGCGTCGCCCCACACGCCGCGCGAGGTACGCCGGCGGTGCGAGGAGCTCGGGCTGGGGATCGCGCTCTACCAGCCGTTGCGCGATTTCGAGGCGATGCCGCAGGAGCGCTTCGCGGCGAACCTGCGGCGCGCGGAGGCCAAGTTCGAAGTGATGGAAGCGCTGGGCGCCGATCTCGTCCTGGTCTGCTCCAACGTCTCCGGGCAGGCGATCGACGACGATGCGCTGGCCGCGGCACAGCTGCGCCGGCTCGCCGAACGCGCCGCCGCACGTGGCATCCGGATCGCCTACGAGGCGCTCGCCTGGGGCCGTCACGTGCGCGACTACGACCACGCGTGGCGGATCGTCGAGGCCGGCGACCATCCCAATCTCGGGACCTGCCTGGACTCGTTCCACATCCTCTCCCGCCGCGCTGACCCGACCGGGATCCGCGCCATCCCGGCCGAGAAGATCTTCTTCCTCCAGCTCGCGGACGCGCCGCACCTGGTCATGGACGTGCTCCAGTGGAGCCGGCACTACCGCTGCTTCCCCGGGCAGGGCGGCTTCGACCTTGCCGCCTTCCTGGGCCACGTCCTGGCGGCCGGCTATGACGGGCCGCTGTCGCTCGAGGTGTTCAACGACGTCTTCCGCCAGGCCGACCCGGAGCGCATGGCGGTCGACGCCATGCGATCGCTGCTGCTGCTCGAGGAGGCGGCGGGTGCCGCGGCGCTGCCGCCCGCATCGGACTTGCGCGGGTACGCGTTCGTCGAGCTCGGCGTCGCGGCGGAGGCGGCGTCGAGCCTCGAGCGCCTGCTCATCGCGATGGGCTTCCGGCACGCCGGCCATCACCGCACCAAGGCCGTGCAGCTGTGGCGGCACGGAGCGACCCGCATCCTCGTCAATCACGAGCATGCGACCGGCGCCGGCCCACGGGTGGCGGCGATCGCGGTGGAAAGCGCGGACCCGATCGGGTCCGCGCGCCGCGCCGAGCGGCTGCTCGCTCCGGTGCTGCCGCGCGATCGCGGGCCGGGCGAGGCCGAGCTCTCGGCGATCGCCGCGCCCGACGGGACCTCGGTGTTCTTCTGCCGCACCGACGCCGCCGACACCGACAGCTGGGTGGCCGACTTCGTCACGGCGGGCCCACCGGGGCCTGACGCCGGCACGGAGTTGATCGGCATCGATCACGTCGCGCTCTCGCAGCCCTTCGACTACTTCGACGAGGCGGCGCTCTTCTACCGCTCCGTGCTGGGCCTCGAGCTCGAGGCCGGCGCAGAGCTCGCCGCGCCCGACGGTCTCGTCCGCAGCCGCGCGGCCCGCAACGCGGACGGCAGCGTGCGCTTCGCGCTCAGCGTGCCCGTCGTCGGGACCGCGGGCGCCGAGCTCCAGCACGTCGCCTTCGCCTGCGACGACATCTTCGCCTGCGCACGCGCGATGCGCGACCGCGGCGTGCCGCTGCTCGAGATCCCCGGGAACTACTACGACGACCTCTCCGCCCGCACCGCGCTCGAGCACGAGACCGTGGAGCGCATGCGCGAGCACGGCATCCTGCACGAGGCGGGCGAGCGCGGCGAGCTCCTGCACTTCTACACCGCCCTGAGCGGCTCGGTGTTCTTCGAGGTG
The DNA here is from genome assembly GCA_963721315.1 of uncultured Solirubrobacteraceae bacterium. Taxonomy (GTDB): domain Bacteria; phylum Actinomycetota; class Thermoleophilia; order Solirubrobacterales; family Solirubrobacteraceae; genus DASQMT01. The sequence continues at coordinate 21,349 of CAVRIU010000003.1, read as the reverse complement.
CTCGAGCGCCGCGACGGTTACGACGGCTACGGCGCCTCGAACTCCCCCGTCCGGATGGCCGCCCAGCGCGGTGTTTGAGAACGGCGGTCGCGGGAACAAACGAACCGGTTAGTACATTGAGGATTTGTGCGCTTGAACAATGACGAGGCGCTGGTGGTCGGCCTGATCGGGGCCGGGATCGGCGAGTCGTTCAGCCCCGCCCTGCACGAGCGGGAGGCCTCGCTGCTCGGGTTCGACTACGCCTACCGGCTGTTCGATCTCGACGAGCTCGACCGGCCTGCCGAGGATGTCGGCGAGCTGGTGCGCGAGGCCGTCAGGAGCGGCTTGCGGGGCGTGAACATCACGCACCCCTGCAAGCAGCTCGTCGTCCCCGAGGTCGACGAGCTCTCGCCGGAGGCCGCCGCCCTCGGCGCCGTCAACACGATCGTGCTCCGAGACGGGCGACTGGCCGGGCACAACACCGACTTCAGCGGCTTCCAAGAGGCCTTCGCGCGCCGCCTGCCCGGCGTCAGCACCGAGCGTGTGGTCGTGCTCGGAGCGGGTGGGGCGGGCGCGGCGGTCGCCCACGCGGTGCTCTCGCTGGGCGCCGGGCACGTGGCTGTGATCGACGTCGAGCGCGAGCGCGCCGACGAGCTGGCGCAGGGACTCCAGCGGCATTTCGACGCGGGCTCGGCCGTCGCGGCGGACATGGAGGACCTCCCGGATCTGCTGGCGCAGGCGGATGGTCTGATCCACGCGACGCCGACGGGCATGGAGGCGCACCCGGGCACCGCGGTGCCCGCCGAGCTGCTCGAAGCGCGGCTGTGGGTCGCGGAGGTCGTCTACATGCCGATGGAGACGCAGCTGTTGCGCGATGCGCGCGAGCGCGGCTGCCGGACGCTGGACGGCGCGGCGATGGTCGCGCTGCAGGCGGCGGGCTCGCTGGAGCTGTTCACCGGCGCGCGCCCCGATCGCGACCGGATGTTGGAACACGTCGACGAGCTGATCGCCGGCCGAAGCCCGGCGGCATGAGGAGGAGGACCGATGGCCACAGGGAGCACGACAACGCCTTCGGACACCGCGTCGGGCGAGCGGGCTGCGCCGCCGGACGTGGTCGAGCGGGATCTGCCAGAGCCCTCGCCGCTGCGCAAGCTGGTCGGGCCCAGCGTGATCCTGGTCGGCGTCGGCGTGGCCAGCGGCGAGTACATCCTCTACCCCTACATCGCATCCAAAGCGGGGCTGGCGTTCCTATGGGCCGCGGTCCTCGGCGTGACGATGCAGTTCTTCGTCAACATGGAGATCGAGCGCTACACGCTCGCGACAGGGCAGACGGCGATCACCGGCTTCTCGCGGCTGTGGAAGCCATGGGGCCTGATCCTCGTGCTGCTCGCGCTGCTCGCGACGTCGTGGCCAGGCTGGGCGACGAGCGCCGCGACGATCACCACATTCGCGTTCGGCGGCGGCGACCCGGTCGTGATCGCCGTCGCGACGCTGCTGGCGATCGGCGCCATCCTGACGAGCTCGCCCGTGGTCTACCAGACCGTCGAGCGGCTCGAGTTCCTCAAGATCGGCGCGCTGCTCGTGTTCATCCTGATCGCCCTGTTCGCCGCGATCAGCAGCACGGCCTACCGCGACACGACCGAGGCGGTCACCAGCTTCGGCGCGTTCCCGGGCGAGGTCGACCTCGCGATCCTCGTCGGGGCGCTGGCCGCGGCCGGCGCAGGCGGCGCGAACAACCTCGTGCAGAGCAACTGGATCCGCGACAAGGGCTTCGGCATGGGTCGCTACGCGCCGCGGATCGTCTCGCCGATCACGGGTGAGGAGGAGGCCATGACCTCAGGTCAGCTCTACCGCTTCCCCGGCGACGAGGCGAACATGTCGCGCTGGCGCGAGTGGTGGCGCCGCGCGAACCTCGAGCAGTTCTTGACCTTCGGCCTGATCGCGACGGTGTCGATCACAGTCTTCTCGCTGATCGCGTACTCGACGGTGTTCGGCAACCCCGACCTGCCCGACGAGAGCGGCTTCGACTTCATCTCACTCGAGGCCGACGCGCTCGACGCGCGGGTCGGCGACTGGTTCGGCACGATGTTCCTGGCGATCGGCGCGGTCAGCTTGTTCGCGGCCGCGCTGGGGATCGTGGACTACGTGTCGCGCCTGGTCGCCGATGTCATCCGGGTCGGGTACGCCGGCGACAGCAAGCGCTGGACCGAGAGCCGGATCTACTTCGCCGTGGTCTGGACGATGATCAGCTTCGGCATCCTGATCCTCGCGCTGGGCTTCGATCAGCCGCTCGTGCTGGTGACGATCTCGACCGTGCTCGGCGGCGCGATCATGTTCGTCTACTCGATCCTGCTGGTGATCATCAACCGGCGCTACCTGCCGGAGGAGCTCAAGCTCCGCGGCTTCCGGCTGGGCATGATCGGCTTCACGATCGTGGTCCTGGGCACGTGCTCGGCGATCGTGGGCGTCAATCAGTTCGGCAACCTGTTCTGATGCGGCGTTCCTTCCGCGGCCGGGCCGGAGCCCTATCGGCGCACCGACTCGGCCCACCGGCGCATCGCGTAGCGGAACCAGCCGTCGCCGTAGGGCACGTAGATCCGGACGGGCACTCCGCGGCCGGCGAGGATCTTCGCGTCCGCGCTGCGCACGCCCAGCAGCATCTCGACGCCGCTACCCGGCAGGGTACGCAAGAGCGCCTCCCGCAGCGTGGCGTCGTGCGTGGCGATCGCGAACTCAGCGCCGCTTGCATGCAGCTCGTGGGCAAGCTCGAGGAAGGCCAGGTCGGTCGGCTCACCCCAGGGCAGCGCGACCTGCGGGTCCTCGTCGTAGGCGCCCTTGACGAGCCGGATCGGTACGCCGGCCTCCGCAAGCGCCCGGGCATCCGCCGGGCTACGCTTGAGGTTCGCCTGGATCGTTGCCGACACCACGCCGTGCGCGCGGGCCACGGCCGAGACCGTCGCCAGGATGCGGTCGGCGCGGCGCTCCTGCTCCGCGCCGACCTGGATGCGCCGGCCCGCTGGAAGCGCCGCGGCGATCCGCTCGAGCCGCCGCTGCACGGCCGCTCCCGGCTCGTCGAGGCCGATGTGCGAGAGATCGATCGAGAGGAACGTGTTCTCGGGAGCCTGCGCGAGCGTGTCCGCGAGGGCGACGTAGTGGTCGGTGACGCGGTTCGCCTCGATCGCATCTCCGACGTCCTCGCCGAAGTAGTCGATCGAGCTCGCGAGCCCTGCCGCCGCGAGGCGATGCGCGCAGGCGAGCGCATCCTCGCGCGTCCCGGCGACGTAGGGCCGGGCCCGCCCGAGGGCGAACCGCTCGCCGCCGGGGACGGCGCGGATCGCGCGCTCCCAGCTCGCGCTCGTGGCGAGTGCGAACAGGACGCGCCGGGCGGTCACGGCAACGGACACCCGGGGAATGATGGCGACGGCATTTGCGCCTTGGGCGGCGCCGGTCAATACTCCGCGCAACCGACGAACGGAGGGAAGCGATGTTCGCCCGTGTCAGCGCCTACCATGGCGACGAGGACAGCGACAAGCTACTGGGGGCCTTTCAGGACACGATGGGCGCGCTCCAGTTGGTCGACGGTTTTTCGCATGCCTACTTCTTGGTCGAGGCGGACACGGGCCGGGCGGTCTCGATGACGATCTGGGAAAGCGAGCAGGCGATGGCCGCCAGCGAGGCCGGCGGCGAGGAGCGCCGCCAGCGCCGCGCCGAGATCAGCGGCGCCTCGGTCGACTCCGTCGACCACTACCAGGTCGGCCTGATCGCCGTGGCTCCCGGCGTCGAGCCTGCGGGAAGGCGGCCCCAACCGGTCGAGGAGCCGGGGGAGGAGTAGTCAGCCATCGAGGACCGGCTCGAGGACGCCGGCGAGCTCCCGCCAGTCGGCGGCCGAGATCACGTCGCGCACCTGGGCGTTCCATGGGTGGCTGAGAGTGGCCGCGAGCATGCCGGCGTCGAGGGCGCGAATGAGGTTGTCCGGGCTGTCGTCGATCAGCAGGTGAATGCCGATCTGGCGGCAGCGCGCGACCTTGTCGTGGCTGCAGGAGAGCTCGTGGTGGCGCAGGCCGATGTCATCCAGCCAGCGCTGCGTGGCGGTCAGCGACCGCTCGTCGCGCTGGCTGAGGATGTGGATGGAGTGTCCTTCGTCATGCCAGCGGTTGACGGTCGCGACCGCGTGCGGGTATGGGCGGGCGCCGGCGATCGCCGCATCGGAGTGCGTGTCCTCGATGCATGCGCGTAACTGCTCGTCGGTCAGACGGCGGCTTGCCGATGGGACCTGCTGCTCGTAGGGCAGGTCGACGCCGAAGCGGCGCTTGGCCGCGGCAGCAACCAGCGGCCAGTGATGGTGCAGGGTCGAATCGATGTCGATCGCGATGCGCACGGCCGGTGCCCGGACCTCCCCAATCCCACAGATATCGGTTCGTATATCTTGCCGTCATGGCCGACCGGCAGGCGTGGGATCTCGCGTTCGATCCGGCAACCGGGTTTCGTCTCACCGAAGAGAAGATCGGGAACGGCAACCTGCTCCCGTCGAGCACCTGGCCCTCCTTCTTCTCGCGCGTGGCGGCCCGGCTGCAGTGGGATGCGAGGGCGATCGACCTCGCGCCCGATGCGCGCGCGTGGCCCGGGCTCCCGGACGCGCGCCGCGCGCGCCTCACCGCGGTTCTCGCAGGCTTCCGGGTGGCCGAGGACGCCGTCGCCGAGCATCTCGCGCCGTTCGGCGAAGCGGCCAACAACTCCCTGGTGGCCTGGGTCCTCTATATGCAGCGCCGCGACGAGCAGCGCCACGCGGTCCTCTTCGACCGCATCGCGGCCGAGGTGCTCGAGCTCCCTGGAGCAACCGCGGACGAGCGTCGCGACGCGGCACGAGAGCTCGCGCCGGCCGGGGTGCTCGAGCTTTTCGAGGAGCGCCTGCCCGCGCTGGCGGGCGAGCTCGCGGCGGGTCGCACCGGCGTGGACGCAGGCATCGGCTTCTACCACATGATCCTCGAGGGGATCGTCCTCTACGCGGGGCAGCGCGCGCTGCTGACGGACTTGGAGGACGGCGCGCTGCCGGGGGTGCGCGAGGGCGTGAGGCGAGTCGAGCTCGACGAGCGCTGGCACATCGGGTTCGGCCTGCGCTGCCTGATGGACGTCCAGCCCTCCGCCGAGGTCATCGACGAGGTGCTGGCGTCGGCGGAGCACGCCGCCGCCGCGTGGGGCGACGCCGTCCCCAGCGAGATCAGCGAGGCGATCGCGCCGATGTGCCGCCGCCGGCTGGCCGTCGCGAAGCTGCTCCACACCCGCGCGGCGGCGGCCTAGGCGCGCGGCGGCGGCGGACCGCCGGACGGCGCGGCCGCTAGCCGAGCTCGATCCGGTCCGCGCCGTACATCCGCAGGTGGTCGAGCACGCCACCGCGCGCCTCGCGCAGGCGCAGGCGAGCGACGAGCGGCGCGTAGCTCCCGCCCGCGAGACCGTCCGCGAGGAGCGCCGCGCCGCGCGCCGCGCCCTTGGCCGCGAGCGCGGGGCGCACGGGCGCCACGCCGTCCAGCCGTGCGGCGAGCGCCTCGAGCAGCCCGGGTGCCGAGGACAGGCGACCGGTCACGAGGATCTCGCGCGGCGCCGGCACCGACGCGGTCAGCGCGAGCACTGCCTTGGCCGCTCCCTCCTCGAGCGCGAGCCAGCCGGCGCGAGCGCGCGGATCCGCGCGCAGCCGCTCCAGCACGCCCGGCGCACCGAGGTCGAGGTCCCTGCCCGGGTCTAGCGCTCCGCCGCTGAAGACGGTTCGCTTCGAGAGCGCACCGCCGATCAGGTAGGCCACCTCCGCATCGAGCGCTCCACAAGCGCTTGCGCCGATCGGGCCGGCCGAGCCGCCGAAGCCGTCGACGATCTGCCCGCAGTCGACGCCCAGCGCCGCGCTGAAGCCGCCGCCGAGCTCGAGCAGGACGAACCGCGTCTCCTCGTACGGGATCCCGAGGCGCTCGGCCTGGTCGACGATCCCGAGTGCCGCGCTCGCGACCTTGTCGGCGGTCCCAAGGTCGATCCGGTTCCACTTGCGCTGGTCCGGGACGGTGGGGAGGTGGATCGCTCCCGGCCCGAAGACGAGCGGAATTCCGGCCGCGATCAGCGCGCGGATGATCGAGCGCATCCCGGCGATGCCGGCGCGCTGCTCGGGCTCGTCGGCGCGCTTGAGCACCATCAGCGCGAGCTCGGGCTCGCCGACCTCCGCGGCCGCGACGAGCGGAAGACCGTAGCCGGCGGGTCCGAGCACGAGATCGAACGGCGCGTAGGCGCGCAGCGCATCGACGAGCGGCGTGGGGTCGGCGCCGAGCTCCGCGGAGCGGAAGCTCTCCTCCAGCAGCGGCAGCCCGCCGTTGAGCGCGCAGAGCTCGAAGGAGACCGTGCCGGGGTCGATGCCGGCGACGCGCGGTCCTCGCGTCAGCTCAGCAGCTCCTTCGCGATCTCGTAGACGCCGTCGACGTCGAGGATCGCCTCGTTGGTCTCGAACAGGCGCCGCACGCAGGTCTTGTGCACCTTCATCTTCGGCCCGCCGATCGCCAGCGCCCCGAGCACGCGCTTGCCGTCGTAGTCCTCGAGCTCGTCGTCGGCCCCGGTGCCCTCGATCCCGAGCGGCTCGGCCGCGTTGAAGTCGGCGAGCACCTCGATCGAGTCGATCTTGCGCCACAGCGATTCGGGCAGCACCTCGACGCCCGCGGGCCCGGCGGCCAGGACGAGCGAGGCGCCGTCGAGCAGCTTGCCGAGCGCCTCGTCGTCCTCGGGCTCGACCGTCTCCATGTCGCGTTCCTCCGCGACGTCGAGGCCGCGGGCGCGGCGATAGGGCTTGTCGCCGAAGCGCGAGGCCGGGATCCCCGACACCGTGACCTCGCAGCCCTCGTCGATCAGGAGCGCGGCGGCGCGCAGGCCGACGGCGCCCGCGCCGACGATCACGACGCGGCGATCCTTCAGGTCGATCTCGGCGGCGAGTCGCGCGACCGTCGTGGCCGCGGTCGTGTTGCAGCCGTTGGAGTCGAGCATCGCCGACACGCGGAACGGGCCGAAGAACGCCTCCTCGACCGCGGCCAGCACCTGCTCGCCGGCGCCCACGCTGGAGCCGCCGACCCAGACCGCCATGTTGGCCAGGTCCTTGGGGCCGCGGGTGAAGAACGCCGACTGCACGAGGCCCTTCACCGCGTCGGGCTCGATCCCCCCGTAGGAGAGCAGTGCGTCGACGCCGGCGTCGTGGGCGACGATCGCGTCGAACGTGCTCGGGTGCTCGTCGGTGTCGAGCTGGATCAGGATCTTCTTCACGCTTCCTCCCCGGCGTCGTGTCTCGTGCGCTGCCCCGTGAGCCGCACGCGCTCGCGGCGCGGCTCGGCGAACGTCATGTAGCCCCAATCGAGCGGGGACTCCTGGCGGTAGTTCTTGCGCAGGGCGCGTGCGGTCGTGGCCTTCATCAGCTCCTTGCCGAGGTAGAAGGCGTGCGTCGCCTCGTCGACCCCGAGCTGGTCGAAGATCTCGTTGAAGTCCGTGCCCTTGACGAAGCGATCGGCGTTGAAGACGTAGATCCAGTCGGCGTCGACGAAGATGCGGTAGTTGGGATCCGTGACCTGCGCGTGCAGCTCGCGCAGCTCGGCCTCCGCATAGGGGCGGAACTCCTCGTCCTTGACGGTGAGCAGCCGGCCGTCGATGTGCTTCGGCGGCGTGCCGCGCTCGTGCGCGAAGTGCATCAGCTGCGCCGCGAGGACGGCCTCGTGCACCGCGCCCCGCGCCCACTCGATGACCTCGGTGGTGAGCACGTTGCGGATGCCCAGCTCCTGGCAGAACCCGATCAGCAGCGCGGTCACGCCCGTGCTGTCGGCCTCGGTCAGCTCGGTCAGGTTGCCGATCCCCATGAACATCTCGGCGTCGGGATGGCGCCGGCGCACCTCGAGGTAGCGGCCGAGGCTCGCGGCGAACCCGAAGCCGATCGGCTCGATGATCGGGTCGACGAGGTACGGCTTGCCGAGCCGCTCGAGGTGGGCGATCGTCGCGTCGAGGCTGTCGAGGTCGTCGGGCGTGTCCGGGATCAGCACCGGCGTCGCCGACAGGCGCTCGGCGAGGTGCCGGTTCGAGCCGTTCAGGCTGAGCACGTACTGCACGCCGGCCTCGTCGGCCATCAGGATCTCGTCGGGATCGAGCGTGTCGATGCTCAACTCGAAGCCGGCGGCGCGCAGCTCGGCGATCACGCCCGGCCCGTCGTCGCAGCCAGTCGCGGCCGAGCGAGAGCCCGAGGTCGATCACGTCCGCGCCGGCGTCGCGGTAGTACCCGGCCAGCTCCAGGATGCTGGTCGCGATCCAGGCGCGGGACGTGGTTGATCTCGGCGAACACGCGGATGTCGCGCTTCCCGTAGCTCGAGCGCGCGTCGGCCTGCCCGAACCAGCTCGGCAGCGCCTTGAGGTCGCCGGGACCCTTCTCGGCCGGGACTCCGAAGCGCTCGCTCAGGACGTCGACCTCGCCCTCGCACATCCCCGGGATCATGATCCGCGTGACCGCCTCGTCGACGTCGAGGAAGCGCGCGATCCAGTCGGTGGTCATCAGCGCGGCCACCGTGATCTTCAAGACCGCGACGTCGTAGTCGAACGGCAGCTCGGCGCGGTCCAGCGTGTCCCGCAGCGCGGGCGCCGCGAGCTTGCCGGTCACGAACAGCAGCCGCTCGGACACGCTGCGCGGCTAGCGCGTGCCCTTGCTGAAGACGAACTTGTTCGGCGTGCCCTCCAGCGGGCTGTCGTCGGCCGGGCGCCACAGCACGGTGTCCTCGATCTGGCGCGCGAGGGCGAAGTCCTTGTCGGTGATGCCGCCGCTCGAGTGCGTCGTCAGCTTCACCCACAGCTTGCCCCACGTGACCGCCAGGTCGGCGTGGTGGTACGCCGCCTCGCAGAGGTAGCCGACGGTGTTGACGAGCATCAGCGTGCTCGGCCAGCCGTCGGTGCTGTACTTGCGTCGCAGCCAGTCCCCTTCGAGGTACCAGCCGTCGAGGCCGAGCTCGACGATCTTCGCCTCGACCTCCTCGTCGGTGTACGGCTTGAGCTTTCTCCTGTGTGGCCATCGGCGCACTACATCACAAGGCCACCGTTGACGTTGATCGCCTGCCCGGTGATGAACGCCGCCGCCGGCGAGGCCAGGTAGAGCGCCGCCCCGGCGACGTCGGCCGGGGTCCCCCAGCGGCCCAGCGGCGTCGACTCGGCGACCGAGCGCCGGAACTCGGCGTCGGCATCCTGCGCGAACGCGGTCTCGATCCAGCCCGGGCACAGCACGTTGACGCGCACCGACGGGGCGAGCGCGCGCGCCAGGCTCTTGCTGTAGGCGAGCACGCCGCCCTTGACCGCGCTGAACAGCTCCGGATTCGCGCCGGCCATGCCGCTCGTGACGTGGTCCCAGCTCATGTTCACGATCGCGCCGCCGCCGGCCTGCTCGCGCATCACGGCGCCGGCCGCGTACGAGCAGGCGATCGTGCCCTTGAGGTCGACGGCGAGCAGGAGGTCGAGCTTTCGCTCCCAGTCCCAGCCGGCCGCGTCACCGGTGAGCACGTCGGCGCCGGCGTTGTTGACCCACACGTCGAGGCCGCCGAGCCGCTCGCGCGCCTCGGCGACGAGCGCCTCGCAGCCCGCGCGCGTGCCGAGGTCGGCGCGCGCGACGAGCGCTGCCGCCGTGCCCGAGCCGTCGGCGACCGCGAGCGCGGCCGCCTCGTTGCGGCGGTACGTCACGAGCACGGTCGCGCCGGCGCCGGCGAACGCCTCGGCGATGCCGGCGCCGATGCCGCTGCTCCCGCCCGTGACGACCGCGCGGACCCCGTCGAGGCGGGGCTCGACCGGCTGCGGCGTGGGGTCCGGCGTCGCTACCCCTCGGTTCCCCCGGCGAACGGGTGCCGCGCGTCCGTCACCGCGTCGATGATCTGCTGCGCGGTGGGCTCGCCGGCCAGGGCGCGGGCGATCGACTCCTTCGTCGCCTGGTAGTTCCAGTCGAAGATCTTCTTGTCGTCGGTCGCCTCCCAGTGGATGAAGACGCCCACGATCACGCAGAGGTCGTCCACCTGGTCGGCCGGGATGACGCCCTCGCGCACCGAGTCGACGACCGCGCGCGCGACCGCCGCCTGCGCCGGCCCGAACATCTGCACGGCCTGGGTGGCGCCCTTGATCGTGACCTTGTTGGCCATGAGCGTGTCGGGCTTGGCCGGCAGGTTGGGCGCGACCACCGCCAGGAGGTTCGTGTGGCCCTCCTTCTGGTTGAGCAGGGCGGCCGCGAACGCCTGGCCGACCGGCCCGCCCTTCGACCCGATCAGGAGATCGATGTGAGCGACCTCGTTGCCCTCTCCCACCAGGGACTCGCCCATCATAAAGGGACTCGCCATGCGCGCCTCTCCTCCCGTCGTCGTCGACAGGCCGCCGCGACAGCTCACGGCAGCCCGAGCGCCGGTCTTGTGCCGGGCGGCAAGCTATACGATGGCGCGAATGGAGGTCAAGCAGGCGCGGCGCCGCAGCTCGGGCCCCGCGGCGGGAGCCCGCCGGAGCGCCGAGGCGGTCGCGGGCGCCGCGCAGCTGGCCTGCGTGCTCGAGGCGAGCGCCGAGAAGCCGGGCAACATCACGCCCAGCCACGACTTCGCGGACACCTCCTACGAGGACATGCTGCGCAGCGCGATCGCGCTCGGGCCGGAGCTCGGGCGGGCGGCGGAGCGGGGCGTCGGCGACACCGTGCTCGCGGCGGTGCGCGCGACGCGCCGCGTCGCCGGCGCCAACACGAATCTGGGCATCGCGCTGCTGCTGGCGCCGCTCGCGCGCGCGGCGCTGCTCGGCGGGCCGCTGCGCGAGCGCGCCGAGGAGGTGCTGGACGCGCTCACGCTGGACGACGCGCGAGCCGCCTACGCGGCCATCCGCATGGCCGGCGCGGGCGGCCTCGACGAGCCCGTCGAGCACGACGTGCGCGCCGCGCCCACGCTCGCCCTGCGCGACGCGATGGCGGCTCGCCGCGGACCGCGACTCGGTCGCCGCCGAGTACGCGACCGGCTACGCCGTGACCTTCGAGCTCGGGCTCCCGGCGCTGGCGCGCGCGCTCGACGACGGGCTGGGGCCGCGCGCCGCGACGGTCGAGCTGTACCTGGCGCTGCTCGCGGCGGTCCCGGACACGCTGATCGCGCGCAAGCGCGGTCGTGACGCCGCCGAGCGCGTGTCGGCCGGCGCGGCGCGGGTCCTGGCCGCCGGCGGCGTGCGACGCGCCGGGCAGGAGGCGCTGGAGGCGTTCGACGCCTCGCTGCGGCGGGACGGCAACGCGCTCAACCCCGGCACGACGGCCGACCTGGTGACGGCGGTCCTGTTCGTCGCGCTGCTGGAGGGGCTCCTGTGATCCTGCTCGTCTCGGTCAGCGCGCGCATGCTGGCCGAGCTCGCGACGCGGGAAGGGCACGACGTCGTCGCGGTGGACCGCTTCGGCGACCTCGACCTGCAGCGGCTGTGTCCGAGCGTGTCGATCATGCGCGACCTCGGCGGGCGCGGCGGGATGGCCGAGCTGGTCGACGCGGCCGAGCGGATCCCGGCCGAGAGCGTGGTCTACGGCGCGGGGCTCGAGAACCGGCCCGACCTCGTCGCCCGGCTCGCCGCGGGACGCACGCTGCTCGGCTGCGCCCCGCAGACGCTCCGGCGCGTGCGCGATCCGGCGCTGCTCGGCGCCTCCCTGCGCGCCGCGGGGCTCGCGTACCCGCGCACGTTCTCCGCCCGGGAGGCGCCGGTGCGGGCGGATCGCGCGCGCCGCTGGCTGCGCAAGCCGATCCGCGGCGGCGGCGGCCGCGGGGTGCGCGAGTGGCGCGGCGGCCGGCCGGCCGGCGACGTCATCGTGCAGGAGCGCATCGCCGGGCTCCCGTGCTCGGCGGCGGCGGTCGCCGACGGACGCTCCGCGGCGCTGCTCGGCGTGAGCGAGCAGCTGATCGGGCGCCGCGCGCTCGGCGCCCGCGGCTACAAGTGGTGCGGGAACGTCGTGCCGCCGCGGTTGCCGGCGGGCGAGCAGCAGCGCGCTGGCGGACGCCGCCCAGGCGATCTGCGCGCACCTCGCCGCCGCCTTCGGCCTGCGCGGCGTGTTCGGCGTGGACCTCGTCTGGGACGGCGCGCGTGCCGTGGGTGGTGGAGGTCAACCCGCGCCCGGTCGCGTCGCTCGAGACGATCGACGCCGCGCACGGCGTGCGCTCGTTCGCGGCGCACCTGGAGGGGTGCGCCGGACGCCTGCCGGCCGCCGGCACGGCCCGTTCCGCGGCGGAGCGGCCCGCGGCGGCCGGCAAGGCGGTGCTCTTCGCGACCGAGGACCTGCGGGTCCCGGACACGAGCGAGTGGACGGCCCGCGGGATCCGCGACGTGCCGCACCCCGGCGAGCCGATCGCAGCCGGCCGTCCGATCTGCACGCTCGTCGCGACCGCGGGCTCGCCCGGAGGCCGTGCTCGCCGACCTGGAGGCGCGCGCCGCCGCGCTGCGCCGCGAGCTCCACGAAGTGGGCGTCGATGCCGTCGCATGAGCGATCCGCGACCTGCGGCGGCTGTGGCCTGGTGTGCGACGACATCACGGCGGTCGTCGGCGACGACGGCGGCCTCGAGCGCCTGATCCGCACGTGTCCGCTCGGCGACGCGTGGTTCGCCGAGCGCGTCGCTCCCGCGCCGCCGCTCGCGCGCGTCGACGGTCGCGAGGCCGAGCTGGACGACGCGCTCGACGAGGCGGCGGCGATCCTGGCGCGAGCGCGCGCTGCCGCTCGTCTACGGGCTGGGCCAGACGAGCTGCGAGGCGCAGCGCAGCGCGGTGGCGCTGGCCGAGGCGATCGGCGCGGTGATCGATCCCGCCGGCCCGCTGCTCGACGGCGCGTCCGGGCTCGCCTTCCAGGCGCGCGGAGCGAGCACGGCCACGCTGGGCGACGTCCGCGACCGCGCCGACGTCGTCGTGGTGTGGCGCGCCGACCCGGTCGCGACGCACCCGCGGCTGCTCGAGCGCCTGCGGCTTCCCGGCGCGAGCCGCGAGCTCGTCGTCGTCGACGAGCGGCGGACGGCGACCGCGGCGGAGGCCGACACGTTCCTCGAGCTTCCGGCGGACCGCGACGTCGAGGCGCTGTGGACGCTGCGAGCGCTCGTCCGCGAGGCGCCGGTCGAGTCCGAGCCGCCGCTCGACGACCTCGCCGCGCGCCTGCGCGGCTGCCGCTACGCGGCGATCCTGCACCACGTGCGCGGGCACGTCGAGGCGCTCGGCCTGCACGCGCTCGTCCGCGACCTCTGCCGGGTCACGCACGCCGTCGCCGTGACGCTCCGCCACGAGGGGAACGCCGCCGGCGCCGAGGACGTGCTCGCCTGGCAGACCGGCTACCCGTCGGCCGTGAGCTTCGCGGGCGGCCATCCGCGCTCGAACCCGGGCGAGCTGAGCGCGGCGGCGGTGCTCGAGCGCGGCGACGCCGACGCGGCGCTCGTCGTCGGCTCCGATCCGCTCGAGCACCTGCCGCAGCAGGCCGCCGAGCGCCTGCGCGCGATCCCCGTCGTGTCGGTCGACGCTCGCGACACGACGACGGCCGACGCGGCGCGCGTCGCGTTCACGACCGCCGCGCCCGGGGTGCACCGGCCCGGCGTCGTGCACCGGCTCGACGGCGTGCCGGTCCCGCTGCGCGCGCTGCTCGCCTCCTCGCGTCCGAGCGACGAGGAGGTGCTCGGGGCGATCGCCGGGCGGCTCGCCGGCGACAGGAGGCCCGCGTGACGCTCCGCATCGCCGGCGGGCGCGTCTACGACCCGGCCAACGGCGTCGCCGGCGAGGTCCGCGACGTCTGCCTCAGCGACGGCAAGGTGGTCGACGACGTGCCCGCGCACGCGGCGCGGATCGACGCGCGCGGCATGGTGGTGATGCCGGGCGGGGTCGACATCCACGCCCACATCGCGGGGCCGAAGGTCAACGCCGCGCGCCGGCTGGCGCCCGAGGAGCACCGCGAGGACGTCGTCGAGCGGTCCGCGATCATGCGCTCGGGCACCGGCGGCACCGTGCCGTCGACGTTCGTCACCGGCTATCGCTACGCGCTGCTCGGCTACACGACGGTGGTCGAGGCGGCGACGCCGCCGCTCGCCGCGCGCCACGTCCTCGCCGAGCTGCGCGACACGCCGATGATCGACGCCGCCTTCCTCGCTGCTGATGGGCAACAACGTGGCGCTGTTCGACCTGATCCGCCGCGACCCCGCGCGCGTGCGCGACGCGATCGCCTGGTGGCTGGAGGCGACGGGCGGCTACGGGGTCAAGCTCGTCAACCCGGGCGGCGTCGAACGCTGGAAGCGCGGCGAGGGCGACGTCAGCTCGCTCGACGACGAGGTCGCCGGCGTCACGCCCAGGCAGGTGCTCGAGGCGATCGCCGGCGCGGTGCACGAGCTGGGGCTCCCGCATCCGGTCCATGTCCACTGCAACAACCTCGGCGTCGCGGGCAACTGGCGCACCACGCTCGACACGCTGGACACGCTGGAGGGCCGGCGCGCGCATCTCGCGCACCTCCAGTTCCACGCCTACGGCGGCAAGCCCGGCGGGCGGCTGCGCTCGCGCGCGCCGGACCTCGCCGAGTACCTCGGCGCGCATCCCGAGTTCAGCGCCGACGTCGGGCAGGTGATGTTCGGGGACGCGATGACGATGACCGCCGACGCGCCCGTGTCCGAGCGGCTGCGCGGACATCACGGGCGGCAAGTGGGTGAACGCCGACACCGAGGTCGAGACCGGCTGCGGGATCGTGCCGTTCACGTATCGCGAGAAGAACTACGTGCACGCGCTCCAGTGGGGCATCGGGCTCGAGCTGTTCCTGCTCAGCCGCGACCCGTGGCGGCTGGTGCTCTCGACCGATCACCCCAACGGCGGCTCGTTCCTCAGCTACCCGCGGCTGATCCGCCTGCTGATGGACCGCGACTTCCGCAACGAGCAGCTGCGCCGGGCGAACAAGCGGGCGATCCAGCGCACCGTGCTGCTCGACGACCTCGAGCGCGAGTACACGCTCGAGGAGATCGCGATCGTCACGCGCGCCGGGCCGGCGCGGCTGCTGGGGCTGCGCGACAAGGGCCACCTGGGCGCCGGCGCCGACGCCGACGTGACGCTCTACGACGACCGCGCCGACCGCGAGGAGATGTTCGCCACGCCGCGCTACGTGATCAAGGGCGGCCGCGTGGTGGTGCGCGACGGCGAGCTGGTCGAGGCGCTCGCGGGCGACCTGCTGCGCGTCGCGGCGCCGCACGACCCCGCCGTCGAGGACGTCCTCCGCGATCGGTTCGAGGAGCGCTACACCGTGCAGTTCGACAGCTATCCCGTGACCGAGCCGTGGCTGCTCGAGCCCGCGCGGCGGGTCGCGGCGGGGTCGCCGGCATGATGCGGCTGCACGACGCGGAGGTCGAGGACACGTTCGCCGAGGCGTTCGGGATGTGGGGCGCGCGGATCGTCGTCACCGCCGACACGCCCGGCTGGGCGGAGCACGCGGCGCGCTCGCTGACGGGCTTCGCCACGTCGGTGATCGGGTGCAAGTGCGAGGCGGGGATCGAGCGCGAGCTCGACGCGGCGGAGACCCCCGACGGGCGTCCCGGCGTCGCCGCGCTGCTGTTCGCGCCCGACGCGGAGGGATTGGGCAAGCGGCTCGTCGAGCGCGTCGGCATGACCGTGCTCACCTGCCCGACCACCGCGTGCTTCAACGGCCTGGACGCCGAGGACGAGGTCGACGTCGGGGGCAAGCTGCGCTACTTCGGCGACGGCTGGCAGGCGAGCAAGGTGCTCGACGGGAGGCGCTACTGGCGGATCCCCGTGATGGAGGGCGAGTTCCTCGTCGAGGAGCGCTTCGGGATCGTGGAGGGCGTCGGCGGCGGGAACCTCATCATCCTGGCCGAGGACGCGGCGACGGCCCTGCGCGCGGCGGAGGCGGCGGCCGCCGCGATGCGCGGCGGTGACGGGCGCGATCCTGCCGTTCCCGGGCGGGATCGCGCGCAGCGGCAGCAAGGTCGGGTCGCGCTACTCGGGGCAGATGGCGTCGACGAACCACGTGCTGTGCCCGACGCTGCGCGCGCAGGTCGACGACAGCCAGGTCCCGAGCGGCGTCGGGTCGGTGCTCGAGATCGTGATCGACGGGCTCGCGCCCGAGCCGGTGCGCGAGGCGATGCGGGTCGGGCTCGACGCGGCGGCGCGAGCGGGCGCGCTGCGGATCACGGCCGGCAACTACGGCGGCAACCTCGGCGAGCATCACTTCCACCTGAGGGAGCTCGTTCCGTGACGCTCACGCTGACCCTGCGCGAGGCGCCGGCGGCGCCGCTGAACGCCGCGGCGCTGTCGCCCGACCGGCTCGCCGGGCTGAGCCGGCCCGAGATCGAGCGGCTCGAGCTCTGGCACGGCAACCGCCGCGCGACGGCTGGGAGAGCTGTTCGACGTCTCCGGCGCGGGCGAGCAGGACGTCCGCGTCGTCGGCGACCTGGCGCGCGTCGCGGGCCTGGGGACGGGCATGACCGGCGGCCGCCTGACGCTCGCGGGCAGCGCGGGACCGCACGTCGGCGCGGGGATGCGGGACGGCGAGCTGCATCGTCGAGGGCGACGCGGGCGACTGGGCCGGCGCCGAGATGCGCGGCGGGCGGCTGGTCGTGCGCGGCTCCGCCGGCCGCCGGCTCGGCGGCGCCTACGCGGGGACGCGCGCCGGCATGCGCGGCGGCGAGATCCTCGTCCACGGCGACGCCGGCGAGGAGGCGGGCGCCGGCCTGCGGCGCGGGCTGATCGCCGTCGCCGGGCGCGCCGGCCCGGCGGCGGGCTTGAGCGCGCTCGCCGGCACGATCGTCGCCTTCGGGGCGCTCGGCGCCCACCCGGGCGCGGGCATGCGTCGCGCCAGCATCGTCGCCATGACCGCGGCCACGCTCCTGCCGACCTACGCGCGGGCCTGCACGTACCGCCCGCCGTTCCTGCGCCTGTGCCTGCGCCGGTTGCGCGCGCTCGGCCTGCCGGTCACGCGACGAGCAGATCGAGGGCCGCGTACACGCGCTGGTCGGGTGACGGCGTCGAGCTCCGGCGTGGTGAGATCCTGATCCTGGAGCCGCCGCGATGACCCTCTCGCTCAACCAGCGCGCACACGAGCTCGCGGATGCGCCTCGCCGCCGACGCCGACGCGTTGCGCGTCGCGGCGCACACGCTGCCCGGCGGGACGCGCGTGATCGACTGCGGCAGCGCCGTGCCCGGGCGGGCTCGAGGCGGGGCGCCGGTTCGCCGAGATCACCATGGGCGGCCTCGGCTCGGTCAGCTTCGCGCCGCTCGTCCTCGACGGCCGCTGGATGCCCGGGCTCACGGTCGTCACCGACCATCCCGCGCTCGCCTGCCTCGCATCCCAGTACGCGGGCTGGAAGATCGACCGCGACGGCTACTTCGCCATGGCCAGCGGGCCGGGCCGCGCGCTGATCCGCGCCGAGGAGCTCTACGACGACCTCGACGTCGACGAGCGCGCGAGCACCGCGGTCCTCTGCCTCGAGACCGGCGACGAGCCGCCGGACGCGCTCGCGGCGTACGTGGCCGAGCGCGCCGGCGTGGCGCCGGCCGACCTCACGCTGCTGTTCGCGCCGACGGCGAGCCTCGCCGGCGGGGTCCAGATCGCCGCGCGCATCGTCGAGACCGCGCTGCACAAGCTGCACGAGCTCGAGTTCGACGTCCGGCGCGTGGTGAGCGGCTTCGGGACCTGTCCGCTGCCGCCGGTGGCGCGCACCGATCCGGAGGCGATCGGGCGCACGAACGACGCGATCCTCTACGGCGGCCAGGTCGAGCTCACCGTCGACGCGCCCGACGACGAGCTCGAGGCGCTCGTCGAGCGCCTGCCCTCCTCCGCGTCGCAGGACCACGGCGAGCCGTTCGGCAAGATCCTCGAGGAGGCGGACTGGGACTTCTACGCGATCGATCCGCTGCTGTTCAGCCCTGCCGAGGTCCGCCTCGTCGAGCGTCGAGAGCGGACGGTCCTTCCACGCCGGGAGCGTGCAGCTCGACGTCCTCGAGCGGTCCTTCCGGGGATGATCGTCGAGACGGTCACGACGACGATCAACCCGGACGGCACCGTCAACTGCGCGGCGATGGGCGTGGAATGGGGCGACGACGAGATCGTCATCCTGCCCTATCGCTCGACGCGGACGCTGCGCAACCTCCAGGCCCGCGGCGCGGCGGTCGTCAACCTCACCGACGACATCCTGCTGTTCACGCAGGCCGCGCTCGAGGATCCGCACCCGCCGACCCGGCCGGCGGCCGTCGTCGACGGCGCCGTGCTCGCCGACGCCTGCTCGTGGCGCGAGGTCGACGGTCGACGCGATCGACGCGACCGGACCGCGGGCACGCGTGACGACGCGCGTCGTCGGCCGCGGCAGCGGGCGCGAGTTCGTCGGCTTCAGCCGGGCGTGCCACGCGGTCCTCGAGGCGTCGATCCTCGCCTCGCGCGCCCGCCGGCTGCCGGCGGACGAGATCCGCGCCGAGCTGGCGCGCCTGGGCGTCGTGGTGGACAAGACGGCCGGCCCGCGCGAGCGGGCGGCGATGGACTGCGTCCTGGCGCACGTGCGCACCGCGATCGGCGACCGATGACGACGGTCCGCGTCGAGGCGCCCGCGCGGCTGCACATGGGCATGCTCGACGCCTCCGGCGACGGGCCCCGCCGGTTCGGCGGGCTCGGGGTGGCGGTGAGCCGGCCGGCGGTGGTCGTGGAGGCGAGCGCGAGCGACGAGCTCACCGTCGAGGGCCCGGACGCCGAGCGCGCCCTCGCCGTGGCGCAGCGCTGCCGCGATGCGCTCGGCCATGCGGCGGGCGCGCGGGTGCGCGTGCTCGAGGCGATCCCCGCGCATGCCGGCCTCGGCTCCGGCACGAAGCTGGCGCTCGCCGTGACGGCGGCGCTCGTCCGCGCTGGCGGGGCAGTCGCCCGATCCGGCGGCGATGGCGCGCACGGCCGGGCGCGGCGCCCGCTCGGCGGTGGGCCTGTGGACGTTCGCCCTCGGCGGGTTCGTCGTCGAGGGTGGCGTGCGCCGCGGGCGCGCACAGCCCGCGCCGTTGCTGATGCGCCACGCGATGCCGGACGAGTGGCGCTGCGTGCTCGTGATCCCCGCGGCGGAGCCGGGACTCTCGGGCGGCGCCGAGGAGGCGGCGTTCGCGGACCTGCGCCCCGATCCCGATCGGTCGGCGGAGATCGCCCAGGTCGTGCTGACCGCCCTGCTGCCGGCGCTCGTCGAGCGCGACCTCGGTCGAGTTCGGCGCGGCGCTGAGCCGGCTCCAGCGGCTGGTGGGCGACGCGTTCGCGCCCGTCCAGGGCGGGACGTTCCATCCGCAGGCCGGCGCGCTCGTGGACGCGCTGCTGCGGCTCGGGGCGGCCGGCGCCGGCCAGAGCTCGTGGGGGCCCGCCGTCTACGGGCTCGTCGGCAGCGAGCAGCAAGGGCACGAGATCGTGCGCGGGCTCGAGGCCGAGCTCGGCGCCGGCGGGCGAGCCGAGGTCGTGCGCTTCGACAACCGCGGCGCGCGCGTGGAGGTCGCATGAAGCTGCTGGTGAGCGTGATCGACGCCGCCGAGGCGCGGCTGGCCGTCGCCGGCGGCGTCGACATCGTCGACGTCAAGAACCCCGCCGAGGGGTCGCTGGGCGCTCCGGCCCCGGGAGTGATCGCGCAGGTGCGCGACGTGCTCCCGGCGGAGCTGCCGCTCAGCGCGGCGATCGGCGACCTGCCCTGCCTTCCGGGCACCGCCGCGCTCGCCGCGCTGGGCGCGGCGCGCTCGGGTGCGGCGTACGTCAAGCTCGGCCTCTGGGGCGCCTCCGAGCACGGAGGACGCCGTCGCGGTCCTGCGCGCCGCGCAGGACGCGGTCGACGGCGACGCGGCGGTGATCGCCGTCGCGCTACGCCGACGCCGCGCGCGTGCCGAGCCGGCCGCTGCCGCCGTCGGAGCTGGTCACGGCGGCGCGGCGGGCAGGCGTGCAGCGGCTGCCTGATCGACACCGCGATCAAGGACGGCCGCGGGCTGCTGTCGTGGCTCGCCGCCGACGCGCTCGCCGAGCTGGTCGCCGAGGCGCACGGCGCCGGGCTCGAGCTGGCGCTGGCCGGCGAGCTGCGCGCGGAGGACCTGCCCGCCGTCCGCGCCACCGGCGCCGACATCGCCGGCGTGCGCTCGGCCGCCTGCCGCGAGGGGCGGCGCACCGCGGCGCTCGACCCCGCGCGCATCGAGCAGCTGCGGGCGGTGTGTCAGTCCTCGACGGGAGCGCCGCCGTAGACGACGAAGCTGACGATCCAGTAGGTGACATAGAGCGCCAGCAGCACGTAGCCGTGCCAGCGCTTGAGCTGCCCTGTGGACAGGAAGTAGGCGGCGAGCGCGGTCATGCCGACGAGCACCGGGAGGTGCCAGCGCAGGGTGTTGGAGCCGATCGCGATGGTCCCGCCGGCGAGGACGACGATGCCGAGCTTGCCGGTGACCGAGAACACGAGGCTGCCGATGACGTTGCCGATGCCGATCTCGGGCACGCCCTTGCGGATCGGCTGGACGGTGAGGAAGAGATCCTCGATCGCACAGCACGGCGGTGACGACGGTGGCGCCGAACACCGTGCCCTCGATGCCGTAGCGGTCGAGGATCTCGTCGGTGCCGGTGCTGACGGTGGCGGCGCCGATGATGATCCCGCAGAGCGCCAGCACCGCGATGCCGAGGTTGAGCCAGCCCGAGAAGCGGCCCTCCGAGCGTCGAAGATGCTCATCGTCGAGATGGCCTGCGCTGCGCTCCGAGTCGGGGGAGCCGTCCTCGTCGTCCTCGATCAGTTCCTCGATGATCTCGAGGTTGCGGAACGTCGCCGTCTCCCGCCGCGTCTCCCTGTAGGCGACATACGCGATCCACGCGACGAACAGGAGGATCAGCACGACGGCGTCCGCGGTGGTGACTTCCTCTCGCAGCGCGAACACGAGCATGATCAGCGGAGCGGCCGCGAAGATGGCGATGTACTCGCGCGGGATGCTGAACTGGGTCGGTGTGAGGATCGCGCCGAGCGCGAGCACGACACCGGTGAACGAGACCGCGGTCCCGAGCACGAGGCCGAGCGCGACGTCCTGCTCGTCCTCGAGGTTCAGCGCCACGCCCAGGACGATGTCGTCGAACTCGATGCCGGTGAAGAGGATCGCGAGCAGGAAGACCGAGATCCGCAGCCCGCGCGACACGCCGACGAGCGAGCCGATCAGCCGCTCGGCGCTGTAGACCAGCAGCGTCGCGCCGGAGATGAAGATGAAGATCGACGTCATCCCGCGGCTCCTCCGACCGGCTCGGCGACTGACCGCGGCATCGTAATGACCCGGCGCACCGTTTTCCGGGTTCCGCCGGAGACGTAGCACCCGTTGCGTGACGAGCGCAACGCCCGCGTTGGTGGCGCCTGCCG
>CAVRIU010000002.1:0-136947 GCA_963721315.1 uncultured Solirubrobacteraceae bacterium | reverse complement strand
GGCCAAGTCCGGACATGGACGTCCGGCATTCCCGTCAGTACGCCGTCCGGATGACCGGCGGAGCTACCTCACCCAGAGGCGGTAGCCCACGTTGTAGAGCTCGACGTCCTTGTCGGAGTCGAAGCCGGCGGCGACGTAGAACGTGCGCGTCCTGCGGGCGCGGTTGCGGATGCTGAGGCGCTCGACCGCGCCGCCGCCCCGCGACGAGCTGCGCAGCGAGCGGCTCGAGCGCACGCTGCGCGCGTCAGGACCGAAGACGAACAGGTCGGGATCGCCGGCGGTCGGGGCGAGCTTGAGCCGGACCCGCTCACGCGGGCGCAGCTTGACGCGATAGACGTCCACCGGGTCCTCGGCGAAGTCGGCCACGGCGGCGATCGACCTCGGCCTGCCACGCTTGTACAACGGCGGCGACGGCTTGCCGAACGCACGCCCGTCGACGTAGCGGATGTCGTCGTTGGGCTCGAGCGGATCCTCCGCGGGCGGCTCGCGCGTCAGCGCCCCGGGCATGTGCAGCACGCCGAAGCCGGTCGCGTCCTCGTAGCCGGGCCGGCCGACGTCGCGCGCGCCCAGGCGGACGACCTGCGCGGCCTGGAACGGCGTCAGCTCAGGGCGCGCGGCGCGCACCCAGGCGATCGCGGCGGCGACCATCGGCGCGGCGAACGACGTCCCGTCGAGCCGCGCGAACCCGTCCTTGGTCGCGTCGGGGTCGAACGCTGCCCGGCACCGCGGTGAGGATCCCGATGCCGGGCGCGCTGAGGTCGAGCGCGCCGCTCTCGTTCGAGAACCCGGTCGGCAGGTCGTCGGGCCCGACCGCTCCGACCGTGATCACGTGCGCGAGGCTGGCGGGATACTCGAACGGGTTGCCGCGCTGGAACTCGTTGCCCGCCGCGGCGACCGGCACCGCTCCGGCCTGGACCGCGCGCAGGACCTGCTGCTCCTCGGCGATGCACTTCGCGGGCGATCCGTAGCTCATGTTGATCACGGCGACACCCGCGCGGATCGCCTGACCGATCGCGCGCGTCGAGTCCGCGCAGGTGATGAACGTGCCATCGGGCACCGTCGTGGCGAGCGCGCGTGCGCCCGGCCAGATGCCGAGCATGCCGACACCGTTGGCCGGCGCCGCCGCCACGGTGCTCGTGGCGGTGCCGTGGAAGTCGGTCGCGCCGGCGCCACTCGTCGTCGTGATGTTCGAACCGGCGATCTCGGGATGGCCGACGTCGATCTGCGTGTCGACGAAGCCGATCAGCGGGCTGGTGGGCGTCGACCGGCGGCGGCACCTGGTCGAGCACCACGAAGTCGCGCCAGGTCGCGAACTGCGAGAGCGGATCCGGCGCGGGCGCCTGCGCGCGCCGGGCGAGCCGGTTCGGCTCCGCGTAGTCGAGCAGGCCGCGGGCGCGCAGCGCGGCGGCCAGGGCGCGCGCGCGTGCGCGCGACACGAGCCAGGCGTTGCCCGCGATCCGCCGCGCGCCGTACGCGTGGGCGAGCGCGCCGGCGCCGGTGCGCGCGCCGACGATCCAGGTCGCCGGGTCGGCGTCCACCGCCGCCGCGCCGGCGTCGCCGGGCAGCGCGACCGAGGGCGGCGCGGGAGCGTTGCCGAGGCCGGCGCCGGGCGCCGCCGCGGGGCTCGCGGCGAACCAGGCGGTCACGGCGAGCAGCGGCAGTGCGGTGCGGACCTTCACGCCGCCAGCGTAGAGCGTCGCCGGGATACCCTCGTCGCGTGCGCCCACCACGACAGCCGCCGGCCATCGCGGCCCGCTAGTGGCGCGCGTGCTGATCGTCGGCTGCGGCTGCCGCGGCCAGGCGCTCGCGCGCGACCTGTCGCGCCGCGGGCCACGCCGTGCGCGGCACGACGCGCGACCCGGCGCGCTGCGCCGCGATCGCGGCCGCCGGCGCCGAGCCCTACGTCGGCGACCCCGACCGCATCGCGACGCTGATGGAGGCGCTGGCGGGCGTGACGATCGTCTGCTGGCTGATGGGGACCGCGCGACCGGCGACGCCGAGCGCGTCGCCGCGCTGCACGACGGCCGCCTGCGGATGCTGTGGGAGAAGCTCGTCGACACGCCCGTGCGCGGCGTCGTGCACGAGGCCGCCGGGCCGCTCGCGGCCGGCGTGCTCGCGCGCGGCCGCGACGTCGCGCTCGCGGCCGCACGCGACCTGGCGCATCCCGCTCGAGCTGATCGAGACCGACCCGGCCGACCACGAGCGCTGGCGCGCGCGATGCCGGCGCCGCAGTCGCGAGGCTGCTCGGCGGCTGATAGGACTTCCCGATGGATCCGGACGAGATCGAGTTCAGCGTCGACGTCGGCGGCGGCCCGGACGGCAGCGTCGTCGCGCCGCGCGGCGAGCTCGACATGGCGACGCAGGGCCGAGCTGCGCGCCGCGCTCGAGCAGCAGGCCGCGCGCGGCGCGGTCACGCTCGACCTCTCCGGCCTGCGCTTCCTGGACACGTCCGGCCTGCGGCTGATCCTCGAGACTGCGGAGGCCGCGCGGCGCGACGGCTTCGCGTTCAGCCGTGCTGCCCGGCATCCCGGCCGTGCAGCGGCTGTTCGAGGTCGCCGGCGTGACGCGAGCTGGTGCCGTTCGTCGACGCCGAGGAGGGAGACGCGTCCTGACCGCCGAGGCCGAGGCGCGAGGCCGCCGGCTGGAGCTGCTCACGTCCGCCGGCGAGATCGCCGACGGGCGCGTGCCGCTGGACGAGGTGATCCCGCGGCTGCTCGGCCTCGTCGTCCCGGCGCTCGCCGACTGCTGCGTCGTCTACGGCAACGGCCGCGACCCGCGCGTCGTCGGGCGCGCGTCGCCGGGCGCGGACGCCGCGCCGCGAGGCGGCGATCCGCGAGCGGCCGCCGCCCGCGCTGCCGGCCGAGGCGCGGCTGCTCGGCGGAGCGCGAGCTCGCCCCGTTCGGGCGCGCTCCGGCGTGCTGCTGCCGCTGCGCGCGCGCGGCCAGCGGACCGGCGCGCTGCTGCTGGCGTCCGGCACGCCGGAGCGCTACGCGAGCGCGGACCTGCGCTACCTGCAGGTGTTCGCCGGGCGGCTGGCGGTCGGGCTCGACAACGCGCGGCTGCTGACCGCGCGAGCGCCAGCTCGAGGCGCTGGTCGGCGCGCTGGAGGACGCCGTCACGCGTGCGTCGACGGCGACGGCCGGATCGTGATGGCCAACGCGGCGGCGGCGCGGCTGATGCGGGCCGGCTCGGTCGAGCAGCTGATCGCGACGCCGATGGCGCGAGCTGCTGGAGCGCTTCGCGCTCTACGACCCCGACGGCCGGCCGCTCGCCGACGGACGATCTGGCCTGGCCGCGCGCGCGGCGAGCGACGAGCGCAAGCCGCCGCCGCTGCTCGTGCGCCGGGTCGACCGCGAGACCGGCGACCAGCGCTGGCTGCTCGATCAAGTCCTCGATCGCTGCACGACGACCGCGACCGTCCGGTGATGGCGATGTACGTCACCGAGGACGTCACGGCCGTCAAGCGCGCCGAGCTCGGGCAGCGCCTGCTCGCCGAGGCCGGCCGGCTGCTCAGCTCGACGCTCGACCTCGACGCCTCGCTGCAGGAGGTCGCGGAGCTGACGATCCCCGCGCTCGCCGACTGGTGCGCGATCGACCTGCCCGGGCCGGGCGGGCAGCTCCAGCTCGCCGCGCTCGCCCACCTCGAGCCGGACAAGGTCGCGCTGGCGCAGCGCCTGCGCGCGCGCCACCCGGTCCACGTCGACGACGAGGGCGCCGTCGCCGGCGTGATCCGCGACGCGGCGCGCCGGTGCGGATGGACAACATCGACCGCGCGGCCGTGCGCGAGGCCGCCGTCGACGACGAGCAGCTTCGAGCTGCTCGAGACGCTCGGCCTCTCGGCGCTGCTGGTCGGTGCCGCTGCGCTCGGGCGACGAGCGTGCTCGGCGCGCTCACGCTCGTCGCCTCGCAGCCGTACCGGCGCTTCGACGACGCCGACCAGGCGGTCGCCGAGGCGCTCGCGCAGCGGATCGCCGACGCGCTGCGCAACGCGCGCCTGCTGCGCGACCGCGCCGAGATCGCGAACGTGCTCTCGGCCGGGCTGCGGCCCGAGTCCGTCGCCGGTGCTGCCGGGCTGCGAGGTCGCGACCGTCTACCGGCCCGCCGGCGAGGACGTGCAGGCCGGCGGCGACTTCTACGACGTGATCGACACGCCCGCGGGGTCGATCGTCGTGATGGGCGACGTGGTCGGCAAGGGCGCGCCCGCGGCGGCGCTCAGCGCGCGTGTCGCGCGTGACGCTGCGGACGGCGGGGCGCCTGACGGGCGAGCCCGCGCGCGGCGCTGGACGAGCTCAACCACGCGCTGCGCCGGCGCGGCGCGATGAGCCTCTGCACCGTCGTCGCGATCGCGCTGCCGACCGAGCTGCCCGGGACCGCGCGAGGTGCTGCTCGCCGGGCATCCGCCGCCGCTGCTGGTGCGCGACGGCGTCGTCACGCCGATCGGCGAGTCGGGCCCGATGCTCGGCGCCGTCGAGGTCGCCGAATGGCCGGCCGACCACGGTCGAGCTCGCGCCGGACGACGTGCTCGTGCTCTACACCGACGGCGTGCTCGACAGCGTGCTGGCGGGCGGCGAGCGCTTCGGCGAGGAGCGGCTGCGGCGGCTCGCCGAGCGCGCCGGCGGCGACGTCGAGACGCTCGCCGACGTCGCTCGACGGCCGAGCTGCGAGCTGCTGCGGCTGCGCGACGACGTCGCGATGCTCGCGATCCGCTGCCCCGGCCCGCCGGCGCTGCTCGCGCGCGGCACGTTCGGCGACGACGGCCGAGCCGCTGCTCGAGCTCGAGCTGCGCGGCGGGCCCGACGGCGCCGCGCGCGGCGCGCCATGCGCTCAGCGACGGCGCTCGCGCGGGCGGCTCTCGCGACGCGGTCGAGGGCGACGCGCTGATCGTCGTCTCCGAGCTGGTGACGCAACGCGATCCGCCACGGCGGCGCGCGCACGCCGAGCGAGCGAGGTCGGCGTGCACGCCGCGCTGCGCGACGGCGGTGCTGCGGCTCGAGGTGACCGACCCCGGCCCGGGCTTCGAGCCCGGCGGCCACGGCCCGCGGCGCCGACGGCGGCTACGGGCTGCACCTGCTCGACCGGCTGGCGACCGCGCTGGGGCGTCAGCGGCGGCGAGCCGGTGACGGTCTGGGTCGAGCTGGACTAGGTCAGACGCGCGTCGAGCAGGTCCGCGACGATGCGCGCGGTCGCGCCCCAGATCAGGTGGCCGTCGACCTCGTAGGTGTCGGTGCGGAACGGCATCCCGCGGCGCACGAGCCGGCGCCGCGCGTAGCCGCGCCGCACGCGACTCCAGCGGCAGCTCGAGCACCTGGCCGACCTCGGCCTCGCGCGAGCACCCAGGCGAAGCCGGGCTCGATCAGCCCGACGAACGGATAGATCGCGTAGTTCGTCACGAACGTCGGCGTCGGCTGCAGCGCGCCGAGCAGCTCGACGGCGTCGGGCGGCAGCCCGATCTCCTCGTGCGTCTCGCGCAGCGCGGTCGCGCAGCAGGTCGGCGTCCTGCTCGTCGCGCCGGCCGCCGGGGAACGAGATCTCGCCGGGGTGGCGGCGCAGGTCGGCGCGGCGCTCGGTGAAGACGGCGTGCAGCGCACCCGCGGCGTCGAGGTAGAGCGGCACGAGCACCGCGGCGTGCTTGGCGCCGGGGACGGAGAGCTCGACGGCCTCGGCGGGGTCGAGCAGGACGCCGCGCAGCGCGGCCGCCACCTCGGCGCGCGCGCGTCAGACCAGCTCCACCCGCTCGGCGAACGCGACCTCGCCCTCGAGCGTGCGGTGGACCGGGCACTTGGCGGCGATCACCTGCAGGCGCTCGACCTGCTCGTCGGAGAGGTGGGCGGGCATCTTCATGACGAGCCGAAGCGCGTCGGGCAGCCGCGCTCGGCCGGGCTGTACTCGCAGTCGACCGTCAGCCCGGCGACGTCCCAGCCCTTGCGCTTGGCGTACATCTCGATCGTGATCGCGGTGCACGACGGCGAGCGAGGCGGCGAGCAGCTCCTGCGGGCTCGGGCCGCTGTCGTCGCCGCCGTGGTCCTTCGGCTCGTCCGCCGTGAGCGTGTGCGAGCGGACCTTGACGTCGTGGCGGAAGTTCTCGAGCTGGTGGGCGGTGGCGCGCAGATCGGCTCACTCTAGGCCTAGAGCGGGTTGAACAGCAGGCCCGTGAGGACCTTGGGGAAGAAGTACGTCGACTTCGGCGGCATCACCTCGCCGGCGGCGGCGACCTCGCGCACGAGCTCGACCGGCGGCGGGGCCCATGAACAGGCCGGCCTGCACGTCGCCGGACGCGGACGCGCTCGCGCGCCTCGGCGGTCGAGCGCGCGTAGTCGAGCCCGCGCAGGTGCGAGATGTCGTCCTCGCTCATCCCCAGCGCGCCCTGCAGCAGCAGCGCCTCGGTGACCGCGGTGTCGAGCCGGCGGTAGGCGGCCGGCTTGCCCGGCAGCGCGGCGTCGGCGATCGCCGGGTCCTTGAGCGTCAGCCGCAGCGGGCGGTCGTGGTGCGCGTCGAGGTAGCCGATCCGGACGCGGCCGTCCGGCGCGCGGCTCGAGCTCGTCGTCGCCGACCTCCTCGACGTCCCAGTCGCGCCGGATCGCCTCGCGCAGCGCGACGCGACGCGTCGTCGTCGAGCCCGGTCAGCAGGCGATGGGTGGGGAAGATCGTCAGCCCGGGGTCGCTCAGCGAGACGAGGCACATCAGCACGTGGCGGTGCGGCGCCGTCGCCGCCGATCTCCTCCGCGTACGCGCGCGCGGTCTCGTAGCGGTGGTGGCCGTCGGCGATCAGCAGCTCGGCGGGCGCGCAGCGCCTCCTGCGCGGCGGCGATCGCGGCCGGGTCGGCGACGCGCCAGAGCCGATGGGTCGTGCCGTCGTCGTCGGTCAGCTCGCCGTACGGCGGGCCGCTCGAGCTGCGGCGCGAGCGGCGTCCAGGCGTCGCCGTCGTAGAGCGAGAAGATCGGCGAGAGGTTGGCGCGCGTCGCGCGCGTCAGCCGCAGCCGGTCCTCCTTCGGCCCGGGATGCGTGCGCTCGTGCGGACGGATCCGCCCGCGGCCGTAGTCCTCCACGCGCACGCGCGCGAACAGCCCGTGGCGCGTGCGGCGCTTGCCGTCCGGGCCGGTGTAGTCCTGCTCGAGCGCCCACAGCGCCGGCTCGGCGTCGGCGACGACGACGCCGTCGTCGCGCCAGGCCTGCAGCGTCGCGGCGGCGTGCGCGTAGGGGTCGCCGCCGGCGGGATCCTGCGGCAGGTCGATCGCGACGACGTTGTAGGGCGAGCGGGCGAGCAGCCGCTCGCGCTGCTCGGGGTCGATCACGTCGTAGGGCGGCGCGACGACCGGCGCGAGGCCGCCGGTGCGATCGAGGTCGTAGTGGAGCGCGTGCAGGGGAGAGATGTCGGCCACGGCGGCGGCGGATGCTAGAGCTCCGCCGCCGCCGCGATCCGAGCGCCTCCAGCCCGTCCCGGAGCTAGCGGCGGACGCCGAAGTCCGCCGTGTAGGTGGCGCCGTCGCGGCCGCGTCGACCGGCGCGCCGAGCGCGATCCCGATCCCGATCTCGCGGAACTGCGCGCCGCAGGATGTTGGCCTTGTGGCCGGGCGACTCCATCCACGCGCGCTGGATCTCGGCCGCGGTGGCGAGCTGCCCGCTGCCCCAGGCGATGTTCTCGCCCAGCGACCAGCCCCGGTCGTCGCCGTAGCCGGTGCGCAGGATGCGGTCGGCCATGTCCGCGCCGCGAGGGCGAGTCGTGGGCGAAGAAGCGGCGCTGCGACCATGTCGCTCGGAGTGGCCCTGCGCGGCGCGCCGCAGCTTGCCGTTCTCGCTGCAGCGGCGGCAGCCCGCGCGCGCCGCGCTCGCGGTTGTGCAGGCACAGCACCGCGGCGCGCACGGCGCCGAGGTTGCCCGGCGCCGGCTGCAGGCGCTGTTCTCGCACTTACTGGCTGCTTGGCCTCGGCCGGTGCGTCGGCCGGCGCCACGGGCGCACGACCGCCCGCAGCGCGAGCGCGACGCGAGCAGCAGCGGCGGAGCGTCGATGACGGCATACCATCGATCTATCGGCACGGATCGAATTCCGCGTCACTGCGCGCTGGCGGATCTCGTTCGGCCTGCCATGATTTCGACGCGGGGTGTAGCTCAGCCTGGTTAGAGCGCTGCGTTTGGGACGCAGAGGTTCGCCGGTTCGAATCCGGCCACCCCGACTACCAGATCCCGCACCACGCCGCGGGTTCGGTGTTTCGGGCGGGGCCGTGCTTTGCGACAACCCCACGCGGAAGCGCAGGCGAAGCATGTTGTGCGCTCACGGTTCGAGCGCGGCGTTGGCGAGCTGTTCGGCGATCGGGAAGGGGTTGCTGCCGCCACTCGCGAGCATGGCCACGGTGATCGCCTTCGCGGGGAAATGCGATGGCCGCTGTCTCGAACCCGGGGCCGGCGCCGACGTGTCCCCATCCCTCTTCGCCGGTCGGCGTTTGGCCCTTGCCGACCCCGAGGCCGTAGCCGTCGTAGCCTTCGTCGGCTGGTACGAACTGCAGCAGTTGCCGGCGCCAGTCCGGCGCGAGCAGCTCGCCGCGCAGCAGCGCGTCGGCGAAGCGAGCCACCGACGGGGCGCTGGCGACCATGCCGCCTGCTGTCCACGACGACGAGGCCTCCGATGGGTACGGCGCGTAGCGGCCGCCGATCCGCAGGGCGCGGGCAATCCGCGGCGGGCCACCGTAGCCGTGGGCCGGCTCGCCGCGCGGTTGCTCGTGCGGGTTGCAGCACCGTGTCGTGAAGCTTGAACGGGTCGAGAATCAGCTCGCGCAGCGCCTCGGCCACCGTGCCGCCGGTCGCGTGCTCGATGACGAGCCCGGCGAGGAGGTAGTTCGCGTTGTTGTACGCCCACTTTTCGCCTGGCGTGGCGTGCGGCTTGTGGCGCGCGTAGCTCAGCGTCTTCTGCGGCGTCCAGATCGTGCGCGGGCCGCGCGTCGACTGTCGCGTTCCAGGCGGCGCTGGTCGTTGCCGACCCCGCTGGTCTGGTTGAGCAGCATGCGCAGCGTGATGCGGTCGGCGTTTGGCCAGTCCGGCAGCGCGCCGCTGAGCGGATCGTCGAGCTTCAGCCGGCCCTCCTGCGCGAGCTTGACCGCTAGCGCGCCCACGAACATCTTCGTGATCGAGAAGATCGGGAACGTCGTGTCGGCGGTGACGCGCGCCTTCGTCTCCCGGTTGGCAACGCCGGTGCCGCCCGACCAGAACAGCCGCCCGCGGACGATGATCGCCGCGGACATGCCGGTGGCGCCGTAGCCCTCGCGCTGCACGTCGAGCACCTCTTGGAGCTTGCGCGACGTGCGCCGCGTCGGCGGCCTTCTGCGGCGCCGGTTCCTTCGCAGGCTCGTCCGCGCCCGAGCCGCCGCAGCCCGCGACCAGAATCGGCCGCGAGCCCGACCAGCACTAGCCACCGAACGAGCACCATGGAGTGCCTCGCGGGCGACGCTAGTGCACGCCACGAGACGCCGTCAATCCAATTGTTCAACCGCGGACCGCAGCGCCGACGCCTCCGACGGCTATCCGCGATGGGCGATAGGCGGCAAGCCGTTTCCTGGCCGTAGTCAGCAGCTTCCTACACCGCGTGGACGGGCCGGCGCCCATCCCTCGACCAAGCTGATCGAAACCCAGGCCAACGCGAGCCGCCGTCCGTCTGAACGCCCCGATCGCGCTTCAGCAACGGCGGTGCCGGCTCACGCCGCGCGCGACATGGCTGAGCAGCTCGCCCAGCGCCGCCGACGCCGCGTCGACTGTGCGGCAGCGCGGCGACCTCGGCCGCCACGCGGCGCGCGGCCGCTCGCGTAGGACGGCTCGTCGAGCAGCCGGCGCACGGCGTCGTCGAGGCCGGCGAGCGCGTCGGCGCGCAGCGGCGATCCCGGCGCCGAGCGCGGCGACGCGCTCGCCGTTGCGGGGCTGGTCGGCGAAGCCGGGCACGACCACGAGCGGCACGCCGGCGGCGAGCGCCATGCGGGTCGAGCCGGCGCCGCCGTGGCCGACCATCGCGGCGGCGTGCGGCATGACCGCGTGCCTGCGGAATCCAGCGCTCCACGTGCACATTGGCCGGAACTGGGCCGAGCGCGTCGAGCTCGACGTCGTTCCCGACCGTGAAGAGCACGCGTGCGTCGAGTCGGCCGAGCGCGGCGACCGTCGCGTCGAACTGCGCCGGGAAACCGCTGAGCGTCGGCGCGACCGACCCGTAGCTGACGTAGACGAGCGGGCGCTCGTCCGCGCCCCACCAGTCCGGCAGCGTCCAGGGACGCTGGTCCGGCTCGCGAAAGCGCATCGTCTGGCGCGGCCCGATGTCGTCCGGATCCTCCATCGCCTCGGGGATGACCGTCAGGTACGGGCTGTCCGCGATCCGCCGGCCGCTCGGATCGCGACGCAGGCCCAGGCGCGCGCGGTGACGGTCGAGCACCCCGGCCACGACGGGCACGCCCCACGACTCCGTGGCGGCGGCCATGATCGCGATGCGACCGTGGGGCGCCCGGAGTTGCTCGGCGGCGAGCAGCCCGGCGTACTCGGTCGGCTCGCGCAGCACGAGGTCCGGCCGGTAGTCGGCCAGAGCCCGCAGGACACCCGGCAGCGAGGCGCGGGCGTTGTGGCCGGCGAAGACCTCTTGCATCATGCGTACGCCCTGCTCCTCATCCGGCAGGCTCGGAAGCGATGCGATGATCGCGTCGACCCGATGCGCGGGCGGGTCGGCAAGCGCGTGGAAGGGTATGCCGGCGCCGAGCACGGCATCACGCGCGCGGGCCGGCGCGGCGAGCAGGACGTCGTGACCCGTGCGCAGGAACGCCTGGGCGAATGCGAGCAGCGGACCGACGTGGCCGGCGCCCGAGTTTGATGTCATGAGAATCCGCATCGTCCAAGGGACGCGCGTCGAATCGCGCAGCGTTATTCCGACTACCCTCGCGCGATGGGGTCGCCGGGTCGTAAGCGAGCGCTGCGCGCGGCGGCGGGCGGCGGGATCGACGCCGAGGCTGTGGCCGCCAAGGCGCGCGAGCTGGCGGTCATGGGCTGGGTGCGGCACACGGGAGAGCTCCATGCCGAGGGCACGCCCGACGCCTTGCAAGCGCTGATGGCGTTCCTCGGTGACACGGTTCCGATCGAACGCGTGCGCGTCGAGGGTCACGAGCAGTTTGCGATCCGCGGCGTGAGCGCGGGTGTGTTCGTCGTCCAGCAGCACCAGGCGACGGCCCACCACTACGACCTGCGCCTCGAGGTCGACGGAGTGATGCGCTCCTGGGCGGTTCCCAAGGGGCCGTCGCTCGATCCCGCCGCCAAGCGCCTGGCGGTGCAGGTCGAGGATCACGGCCTGGGGCACAACGACTTCGAGGGCAGGCTCGATCGCGGCGGCGTGATCGTGTGGGACCGCGGCACCTACGAGCAGGGCGGCCGCGTCGCCTGGCCGGAGGCGCTCGAGCGCGGCCACGCCGTGTTCGTCCTGCACGGCGAGAAGCTGCGCGGCGGCTTCGCACTCCAGCGCACGCGACCGGGCGCCAAGCCGCAGTGGCTGTTGATCAAGCGCCGCGACGACGAGGCAAGACCGGGCTCGGCGATCGCCACCGAGCGGCCCGAGTCGGTCATCAGCGGCCGGACTCTGCCGGAGTTGCTCGGCTGAGGGCCGTTCGTCCGTGCGCCTCATCACCTGGAACGTGGCCGGGCGCGTCGGGCGCCAGCCCGAGCAGGCTGAGCTGATCGCCGGCGCCGGCGTGGACGTCATCGCGCTGCAGGAGGTGACCGCGCGCACGCTGCCCATGTGGCGGACGGCGCTCACGGAGGCCGGGTTCGCCGCCAGCCCGAGTGCGCTGGACGATATGCCGCCGGCTGCGGGGCGCCGCCTGCTCGGGGTGTTGACCGCCGCGCGCGAGCCGCTGCGACGGCTCGCCGCGCCGCCCGGCGTGCCCTGGCCCGAGCGGGTGCTGTGCTGCGCGCTCGGTGAAGTCGAGGTCGTCAATCTGCACTCGCCGATCGCGCCGGCGCCCGAGCTGGCCAAGGTGCGCACGCACGAGGCCGTCGCCGGGTACCTGGCGGCCGGCGAGTTTCCGCGGGTCCTGTGCGGCGACCTCAACACGCCGCGCCGCGAGCTGCCCGACGGCGACGTCCTCACGTTCGCGTACGACAGCGCGGGCCGGCTGCGCTCCGAGCGGGGCGAGCGCTGGGACCGGGCCGAGCGCGCGCTGGTCCACGGGCTGCGCGAGCGCGGGTGGGTGGACGCCTTCCGCGCGCTGCACGGCTACGCCGATCGCGAGGCGAGCTGGACGTTCGCCGGCGACCGCGGTGGCTGGCGGCTGGACCACGTCCTCGTGCACGGCCTGCGGCCCGTCGCCAGCGCCTACGCTCACGACTGGCGGCGCGCGGGGCTGAGCGATCACTCGCCGCTCGTGGTGGACCTCTCCCGCTGACGGGCCACCGCCCGGCCATGGACCGCGCCGGACGATTCAGGGTGAACGCGGCGGGTGAGCACGGCAGAACTCGCGGACCGCGTCGTTGAACGGCTGGGGTCGTTCCAGGTTGCTGATGTGACCAGTGCCGGCGAACACGACAAGCTCCGCGTCCGGAATCGCGATCTTGAACTGGTGCGCGACGCTGAGCGGCGAGCGCGCGTCCAGCTCGCCCCAGATCAGAAGGGTCGGAACCGCGATGTGGGGTAACAGGTCGCGCTGGTCGGTCTCGGCCATCACGAGCAGCGCAGCCCGCATGCTCTCGGGGCGAACGTCTGCAGCCATCGCTTCCAGGAGCGGCACGAACTCGGCCGGCGGCTCGCCGGCGAACAGTCCGGGAAGCGTGGGGTCGAATTCGGCGGCCGGCGCGGCCAGCATCTGCCGGAGACCCTCCACCCGCGTCCGGACCTCTTCCTCGGGCAGCGACCCCTTCCAGCCGGCGTAGGTGTCGATCAGGATCAGAGTCGCGACCAGCTCCGGATGGCAGCGATAGAGCTCCAGGGTGACGGTGCCGCCCCAAGACAGGCCGGCGACGTGGGCCGGCCCGAGATCAAGCGCATCGATCAGTGCCGCCAGGCACTCGGCATAGTCCGCCAAGCCGAAGTCCGGGGGCAGGTCCGACGAGCGGCCCGCCCCCGGCTCGTCCCAAGCGACGACGGTGAACTCGTCCGCCAGAGCGGCAAGCTGTGGCTGCCACATGCGGGCGTCCCCGGCGGCGCCGTGCACGAACACGAGCGGCGGCCCCGCGCCGACGCGATCGTAGGCGACCTCGAGCCCGTTCGCGCGAACGACCTCCACCGTCACACCCTATAGCCACTCCGGCCGACGGGCCGGGCCCGAACTACAATGCTCCCATCGCTCACTCGTCCCTCATCGCCGTCTCGATCGGCAACGGCTTCGTGCTGTGGCACACGCGCGAGGAGTGGGACGCGTTCATGCACGGCGTGGAACGGGAGGCGACCGAGGGCATGCAGGCCGACCTCGACGCCTTCCTCGTCCGGAGCGTTAGCCGCGCTGACTCAGCGGCGGGCGGCCGCCGCAGACGACCCGGGAACTGTACCTTCGCCCGGGCCTGCATCCGGGTCGCACGCTACCGTCCCTCAAGTGCCCGAAATCGGCGAGTACGAGCTGGCGCTCCACGGGCACCGCGTGCGCTATCTCCAGGCCGGGTCGGGCCCGCCGCTCGCCCTGATCCACGGGATCACCTCGACGCGCCGACACCTGGCGCCCGGCGATGGCCGGCCTGTGCCGCGACCACACGGTGATCGCGCCCGACCTGCTCGGCCACGGCGCGTCCGCCAAGCCGCGCGGCGACTACTCGCTCGGCGCGTACGCGAGCGGCGTGCGCGACCTCCTCGCCGCGCTCGGCCACGACCGCGTGACGGTCGTCGGGCATTCGCTCGGCGGCGGCATCGCGATGCAGTTCGCCTACCAGTTCCCCGAGCGCACCGAGCGGCTCGTGCTCGTGTCCTCCGGCGGTCTCGGGCGCGAGGTCAGCATGCGTCCTGCGCGCCGCCGCGCTGCCGGGCGCGGAGCTCGTGCTGCCGTTCCTGGTGCCGGGCTGGCTCGGGCGCGCCGTGGACGGCGTCGGCTGGGCCGGCGCGCGGCTCGGCCTGCGGCCGTCGCAGGACGTCGGGGAGCTCGCTGCGCGGATTCCTCTCGCTCGGCGAGCGCGGAGGCGCGCGCCGCCTTCCTGCACACGCTGCGCGCGGTGATCGAGCCCGGCGGCCAGCGCGTCAGCGGCCACGACCGGCTCTACCTCGCCGCGAACCTGCCGACGCTGCTCGTCTGGGGCGAGCGCGACCCGATCATCCCCGCCGCGCACGGCGCGCGACGCCCACGCCGCGATGCCGGGCAGCCGGCTCGAGATCTTCGACGACGCGCGGGCACTTCCCGCACCTCGACGATCCCGTGCGCTTCGTCGAGGTGCTGCGCGAGTTCATCGCCGACAGCGAGCCGGCGGACCTCGACGCCGAGACGCTGCGCGACCGCATCCGCGCCGGCCGCGCCGCTCGCCGCCTAGCAGCGACGGGCGGCATCATGCGCGGCGTGGAGCGCATCACCGCCCGCAACAGCGCCGGCTACGACGCGCCGATCGGCCTGACCGCCGACCCGGTCGTCTTCACGCTCGTCGGCGACCGGCTCTGCGTGCTGCTCGCGCGGCGGCTGGAGGAGCCGCAGCGCGGCCTGTTCGCGCTCCCGGGCGGCTTCGTCGGGACGGAGGAGTCGCCCGCGCAGACGGCCGAGCGCAAGCTGCGCGAGAAGACCGGCGTCGGCTCCGTGCACCTCGAGCAGCTGCGCACCTACGCCGACCCGCGCCGCGATCCGCGCGGCTGGCTCCCCTCGATCGCCTACCTCGCGCTGGTCGGCCCGGAGGAGCTGCCGGCGGAGGGCCCGGCCGAGCGCGAGGCGGGCTGGCACCCCGTCGACGACCTCCCCGAGCTCGCGCTCGACCACGAGACGATCGTCGACGACGGGCTCTGGCGCCTGCGCGCGCGCGTGACGGAGAAGACGTGGTTCCTGCGCATCGCGGGCGCGCTGCTGCCCGCCGCCGTTCACGCTCGGCCAGGCGCAGCGGCTCTACGAGGCGCTCGTCCGGCGAGGCGGTCGACGCGGCGAACTTCCGCCGCGACGTCAAGGCGACCGGCGCTGCTCGTCGACACGGGCGAGCTGCACTCCGACGGCCCGGGCCGCCCGGGTCGCCTCTACCGCCGGCTCTGAGCGCCGCCGATTACGCTTGTCGAGTCGGCCCCTGTAGCTCAGCTGGATAGAGCAGCGGACTTCTAATCCGCAGGTCGCAGGTTCGAGTCCTGCCGGGGGCGCTCCTGTTTCAGGGCGTTTCGCTCGCTTAGATGTGGCTCTAGACGGCGTATCACGAGCGAGACGCCCGTCGCTTTGTCTGGGAAACGCCCGTCGCCAGGGAGTTCCCGATCCATACGAGAGTATGCACTCAAAGGCCGGTGCATACCGCTCGGAAACGGTATGCATCGGCAACCGCGGAGAGCGATGGCGCCGTCCTGACCGAGAGCGATCATCGGGCGCATGGCTCCCTCCGCTGCATCCCAACTGCTCGCCGAGCTCGACTCGAGCGAGGATGGCGCCGGCGGCGCTGTTCATGCCGGCCGGCCTCGAGCCGGGCGTGCGCTCGGCGCTGCTCTCGATCATCCAGGAGCAGATCCACGGCCGCTCGTCGTGAGCGCCCGCAGCTCGAGGTGCATCTGCGCTACGGCGCCTCGGTCGACCGGCCGAGGTCGAGCAGATCTGGATCATGGTCGACCCGGCGCGCAGCTGATCGCGGAGTACCCGCCTCCTCGCTGCGCGTGAAGCGCACATAGCCTGCGAGGGATGCGGTGACTTCCTCGACCAGGTGCAGGCCGCCTCCGATGCTCATCTGTACTACCTCGCGCTCGAAGGCGCCCTCGTACTACCAGACAAGGCCGCGGCGATGGATGCGACCGACGGTCGTTCGTCGGGTCCGCTTTACATCGCGTGGTTCGATCACCACGCCGCGCCCCGGTTCAACATCCGCGGGAAGCAGTTTGTCACCGGCGATGACTGCTGGGGTCTCAGGTGCTCGATGCTGCATCAGAGCCGTCTGAGGCCGCACCGCGGCTCGTATGCGCGCGTGCTTCGTCGAGCCTGGCTCGACGACAGGACCTGTACCACCTGAACACGATCAACGATGCGCTCAACATCGATGTGACGCTGTTCGTGGCGGACCTCGTCGCGGCGACTCGAGAGTGGCTCGACGACGTGGAAGACACGCCCCTGTATCGCCAGAACTTTGCCAAGACGATGCAGCGTCATCCCGGCGGACTTCGGCCGTTCATCGATGGGCCAACAGTGATCGGGTAGGGCGCGCGGCTGATCACGTCGCCGGCGAAGGCTCGGATCAGAGGCGCTCGAGCTCGTCCCTCGAGCCTTGTGTAGGGAAACGCCCGCCGCCGGCTCGGCGGGGGACATCACCGCCGAGCTGGCGGTCAGCCTGCGCCTGGACGTAGGGGTCGATCGCTCGCGAGCTCCGAACCTGCCGGGCCTACTCGATGTCGATCACCGTTGCGCTTGCGTCGCACTGTTCGTCGGCGGCCCAGTGGGCGTGAAGCTGATCCGACGTCATCGGCACGCTGATGTCGACGTCCTCCGCCGGGACCAGGTCATAGGCGGCGCCGCTCCACTATCCAGCCTGGCCAGCAGGCGCGACTGTAGGTGACGACGGTCCTGGAGCACGTCGTCGCCGACGTTGCCGATCGTGCCGCCGCCGATGAACGTGTAGCCCTTGCGGTCCTTGTACTCCTCGCTACGGGTATCGCCGAGCAGGTGGTCGCACATCAGGCCGAGTGTGCTGTCGGCGGCGGCGTCGGCCTTGGGACCGACGCGACGATCTGGTCGTTGCTGGGCTCGGAGCCTCGACCTTGATCTGGCCGCAGCCATCCTCCGGCGACCAGCAGGACACGGCGATCACGCCGTACGCCGTACTTCTTCATGGCTTCTCACTCCTCGGCTCCGGCGTCAGTCCGTGACGCCCGAGCGGTGTACTGCCCTTGTCGGCTGTCGAACGCATCCTCACGAGCGGCAAGCCGGCCGACGAACTGGACCGACACACTCACGGATGAGTCTTGCGGACGCTGGACCAGCGCGGGCAGCCACGCCGCGCCAGTTTTAGAGGGGCCAGCCGGCCACACCTCCCTACTGCCCCGCACAAAGACGCTGCAACCGAGAATGACGACGCTCGGCGATCAGCCAGAGCAGCGGCGGCGCCGTGATCCGCCGCACATGAGACCATCCGTCTCCCGATGGGAGGCGATCACCGCGACGACGAGGATGGGCCGACCGGGGCGTGAAGCCGATCGGGGACTAAGCCGATGCGGGGGGTCTCGGAAATTGAAAGATGCAGGGACAGTGCTGCGCCGCCCGGTCCAGCTCTGGCTGACCGAAGACGCAGGAAAGCTGCGCCGCCGGTTCAGTCCTCCCCCTGATCCGAAGATGCAGGAGAGCTGCGCCGGCAGATTAAGCCTCCTCTGACCCGAAGATGCAAGACGGTGCCGCGGCAGATCGGTCCTCTCTCTGATCCGAAGATCCAAGACGTGCTGCGGCAGATCCAGTCCTCTCTCTGACCGAAGATCCGAAAGTGTGCCTGCGCCGGCAGTTCAGTCCTCTCTCTGACCCGAAGATGCAGGAAGCGCTAGGGACTGCCTTTCTGCCCGCGCTCGAAGCCTTCAAGGACCCAGCCGTTCATCGGCAGTTTGAGCACCGCCGGCGGGCCGCCATGAACCCGGCGAACCCGCGGGCAGATGGCGGCGGCGGTACCGACCTGGGCAGCGAAGTTCGCTGGTGCGCGCCGCCGCTGCCATCCGTGGAATGACGCGGAGCTGACCATGGGGACTCTGCGCAACCTCGGTAATATGGCTTGGCTGTTTCGACATCCATGTGCCTGACAGGGCTCTGCTGCTCGTAGCCTTGCCTGAGTCCGGCGCTGTACCGTTTCCCGTTGTTGTCGCAGCTGATGCGCTGGTTCGACTGACGCGGGCGTTGCTCGATGGCATCGATCGGCGAGAAGTCAGCTGACTCCGCCGCGCGCGCATGCAGGCCTATCGACGCGGATGCGACCGCCCGCCCGTTCGACGGGGACCCATCATGTTGCGAAACGAACGTCTGGCGGGATGCGTAGCACTACGCCATGCGCCGGCGCTCGCGCGCCTCTGCGCGTCTGTGGCAGCTCGCGCAGAGCGCGACCAGGTTCGCGGGGTGGTCGGCGCCGCCCTCTGAGCGCGGGATGACGTGATGGGCGGCGAGGAAGTGCGTCGAGCCGCAGTCGCGGCATGACCCGTCGCGATTGACGACGAACGCTGAGAGTTGCCGCCATTCGGTGCGCTGATACGGGCTCGCGCGCCGGCACGTGCGGGCACTTCGAGCCGGTCGTGATCCGGCCGCAGACGAGGCAGGGCTTTAGAGCCATCCGAGCAGCTCGACGGGTTCGGGCTTGTGCTCGGCGCGCTCGACGGCCATCGCGAGCGCGATGACGGCGTCGATGTTCGCCCGCGGGTTCGGCTTGTCGATGCGCCAGCCGCGGCGGGAGTGGCGGGCGATCGCGTCGGAGGCGTGGCGGGCGAGCTCGCGGTCGTCGGGGAGGGTGAGGCGCTGCTCGACGATCGCGGCGTGCAGGCGCGCGCTGAGGCGGGGATCATGCGCGCGTCGTGCTGCGGGAAGGCGACGACGAGCAGTCCTTCGCGCTCGAGTTCCTGCGCGGCCTGGCCGAACCGCCAGGGGTCGTAGACCAGCTCGCGGACGTTGTAGCGGCCGGCGAGCGCGCGGACGTGGTCGACGGCCTCGAGCACGCCGCTGTCGCCGTGGTAGATCGCCGGCGCCGACGTGCAGCGCGTCGTTGACCCAGACGACGGCGGTCGCTGAGCGTTCGCCGCCGACGTCGACGCCGATCCAGACGTCCTCGCCGTCGGTGAACGTCCGGCTCGCCGACGCACGCCTGCCACGCGCCGGGCGGCAGCCATGAGCCCTCGCCGACGCCCCACCGGCAGGCGTGGAACTGTCCGCATGCCCTCGGTGGAAGCGCATCGGCCGCCGCCCGGCGCCGTACAATTCACGTATGCGAGCAAGCACCCGACGACGCGTGAACGTCCCGGGCCATGGCAAACAGGACGCGACTCCTGATGCGCCCTCACCGTAACGCGCGGCACCACGCCGCGGCTGGCTCCTGTCTGTCGACGCGCGAAACGCACAGTGCGTCCGTCCGCTCACTCGCCCTGCAAGCGGTCCGCTCCTGCGCTCGCGAGCAGTGGCGAGCCGCTCGCGTCAGTGTCGACTCGGGAACAGCTCGAAGAGACGCGTGGCCTCGCCCACCCGCAGCACGGCGTGGATCGCGCGACCGGCCAGCGGCGACCGTAACCGTTGCGCAACCCTCTCGGAATAGTCCTGATTGAAAGCGGCACTGTTCGCTTGATTGACGGCGTTAATCGAGACCGTCACCGACGGGTTGAGGATCCGAGCGGTGTGCCACCAGCCGCCGGGTACGAAGAGCGTCTCCCCGGGATGCAGCTGGAAGCGCACGCCGCGGGCCCGGTCGGCAAGCGGGAACCGCTCGAGATCGGGCGCGAGCACGTCTTCGATATGGGACTTGTTCCGATCCCCGTCCTTGGGATACAGGAACTGCGTCTGGTCGGGGCTGAACACGATGTATTCCTTGTCGCCGTAGAGCTGCATCAGGTAGGCGTGGGTGTGCAGTCCGTCGTAGTGGAGCATCGGGAAGCGCGCTCCCTCGCCGCCGAGATACGCCTCGATGTACGTCATCGCCTTGAGGGAAGGGAACAAGCGGCTCTCGAGCCAGTTCGGTCGGGTGCATTCCGGCATCGGGAGCACGTCGGCGAGCAGTTCCGGCGGCCATTCAGACAAGAGCTGGTTGCGCAGATAGGGGCGGGATTCTCGCTCGTCGACGCCTCGATGCGGTCGACGAGGTCGCCGAGTGTCATCGTCTCGCCGTCGACCTCGACCACGAGGTGGCCGTATTCCTGTTTGAAGAACTGCGGGCTCCAGCGCCCCAGCGCGCGCCAGTGGTTGATGGCGTCGGTCAGGATCACCGGACGAGGCGGTCTGCAGATATTCGCGCTCGAACGCTTCAGCGCTCAGGTCCGAGCGGCGATCGACCTCACTCGCCAGGTGCATCCTGTCCCCTCTCGTCGCCCTGGGTCGGATTCACGGTTGCCGCCAAGGCGCGCATATACGACTCGTGCAGCATGCTGTCCCCGTCGCATTGATCGGATCCAATGTGTTTGACCATATGACTACACCATGCTCCGCGCGTGGGCCACCTATCCGAAGGGCTTGCTTCGCGTGCGCGATGCTTCATTCACGATGACGGGCGTTCGCTCGAGCCTCGACGCCGGAACGAGACAGGAGTACCGCCGCTGCATCACAGCGCGGGCGATTCCGCGATTCGGCAACGTGCGGATGACCGACATTGGTCCGCTCGACAGGGCGGCAACTCGTGTATCGGCTGGCGGCGGCCTTCGGGAAGGGTCGCGTGCTCGAGCAGGGCGGTCTAGCTCGCGGGTCGCGGCGTCTTCGAGCGGAAGCAACGGGGCGCGGACGGGTCCGGTGGTGTCGCCGACGAGCCGGCACGCGATCTTGACCGCGCTCGCCGTAGCTCTGTCCTTCGAGGAATTGGCAGAGCGGCCAGAGGCGGGCCTCCCGCTGGTCGCCTCGAGGCGGTGTCCAGGCTACGCCGCAAGGTGACCGGTCGTGCATCCGCTGTTAGCGCAGACGAGGCGGCCGTTATTCCACAGCAGCGCGCGTCCGCACGTGGAGCACCGTTAGCGTTTCATCACGCGGCCTCCGGTGCTCTGAACGTCGGGATCGCGAGCCCGTTGGGCGTGGCGATGAGCCGGCCGCTGTCGACGGCGAGCCGGATGCCGGCGTTCGCACGATCACGGTCGACGTCGAGCGCTTCGAGTGTCCTGACGAGCTCGGTGACGGCGATCGGGTCGCGTTGGTGGCGGACGTGGCGTTCGGCCAGCCGGGACACGGCGCGGGGCTGGATGGTCGTCACGCCGCTCCGCTCGTCGCCGTTGTCGGCTGGTTGCTCGAGCAGCCGGTCGAGGTCGACGCGGCGGATACGGAGTGAACCGCCGATGCGGACGGCCGGGAGGTCCCCGGTGTTGACGAGCTTGTACGCGGTCTTCCGGGAGAGGCGGAGAATCGTTGCGGCCTCAGCGACCGTGAGTAGCGATTGCCGCTCAACGATGCTCATCTAACGCAACAGAGTACCGCTCTGCTGCGGCTGATACCAGCGCTTTGTTGCGTTTTACAGGTTGAGCCCGAGCGCTTGGAGCCGCGCCGCGCGGGAGCGCGTTCGGTTTCAGGCAGTGACCGGGTCGGCGCGGTCCACGCGACCAGGGCGCGGTCGAATGCGGCGTGCTCCTGCCTCGAGTTGGGTGAGCCGGCGGTTGCAGCGCGTCGCGTTGGTAGCGGGCGGCGAGGGCGCGCTCGGCGGCGAGGACGACTTTCGGGGCGTTGATGTCGCGTAGGCGAGCTCTCCGCGGATGATTGCGCCGCGTGACCGCGGTTGATCGTTGCCCGACAGTCGCGGCAGGAGGCACCGGCTGCCACGCCAGCGCGCGAGACGACGTCGGAGCCCAGATGACCTTCGAAAGACATCTCTCGGGCTGGCGGCCCGTCGACGCTCGAACCGGGTGCCGCTCGACGACTTCACGCAAATCCCGCCGACCCCAGGTTCACAGTGCTGCACGGAGGTCCCGGGGTCACAGCCCGAGACCTCCGATCAACAACCGACAGGAGGCCCTCTCCCATGAGTGACCCCCCGGGGCACACGGTACTCGCCCTACTCACGGCGATCGCGATCGCGATCACGTTTGTCAGCTACGGCGCTGACTCTGCGCCGCACTGTACGCCCGTACCGCGGAGCGTGCAGGCAAGCTAGACCGCCAGCCGGACGATACCGGCAGCGAGCAGTACCCGGCGGCCCGCTTCGGCGGGCCGCCGTGATTCTCGGTCATCACGGCTCGGCAAGCCGAACCAGCGACCACCGCTGCTCTCCGCGCGGTCGCCGTAGACCACGAGTACTACGTGCTCGAGCTCGAGAAGCTCGACCTGCTCGTGCTCGAGTTCACCAAGCAAGCTCGCGCTCGAGCTGGAGGACTTCCACAAGATCCGCGACGTGCACAAGTTCGAGTTCACCAAGCTCGACAAGCTCGCGCCTTCGGCGAGGTCCGCAAGGAAAGCGCCGATCCTGGACAACATCGTGATGAAGATCACGAACGGCGGCAACTTCTCCGGGGCGACCAGTCATCTCTGTCTCTGCCAGCTCGCGCCGGCGTCGATGAAACCGGCGGGTGCCTCGGGCCAATAGCGGGCCAAACGAACCGGGCGCCGCTCACGGGCTAGAGCCAATGCCTGTCCATCCTGGCTCGAAACGTGGGCGATTAGCGGGGGATACGCGTCGCGCGTCGTCCGGCGTCGTTTCGGCCGGCGCGGCCTTCTAATCCGCAGGTCGCAGGTTCGAGTCCTGCCGGGGGCGCTGTATTTCAGCCTGTCCGAAACACGTTGGGCTGGACGTCTTCCTGCGTGTTCATCTCGATGACCTGCGCGAGCGTCTGCCGGTACGAGATCCCGTAGCGCCGCTCGATCGCGCCGAGCTCGCGGTCGGCCGCGTAGAAGAAGCGGTCGCCGTCGCGCAGCGCCTCGAACTGCTTCTTCCAGATCGCGAGCTGCAGCTCGCCGAACTCCGTCCCGGGCACGTGCCGCTCGGCGACATGCCGACGAACGCGTCGAGCCGGTCGACGTCGCCGTAGATCGCCGCGCAGCCGGGCGGCGAGCGTCGTCCGCCGGCGTCGCCGGCGACCGCCTCGCCGTCGGCCTCGGGCTGCCGAGCGGGATGCTCGGCGCCGTCGCGTCGCGCAGGCGACACGAAGTCGAGGATGTCGGGATCGTCGATCGGGTTCCGCGCGGTCGATCTGCGGGTCGTCCGGGAACTGGTCGGTGCGTCTCGCCGGTGATCGCCGTGAACGAGCGACTTCGGCGCGCAGCCCGAACGCCCGCCGCAGCGCGTTGTAGGACGGCATCCCGTGGTCGCGGCCGCGCTCGATGTCGAGCGCCGCGAGGTCGCGTCACGCCGGTGAAGCAGTCGGGCAGCGTCGGGCCGTCCAGGCACGTGCGAGGGGTCCGACGCCCGGGCTCGGGACCTGGAAGAGCACGCTGCGCAGCTGGTTGTCGATCTGCTCGTCGTTCTTGTACTGCGGCTCGCCGCCGATGCCCGTGCAGCACGGGCCCGAGCCCGATGCGCCGGCAGCAGGTCCGGGTTGCCGAAGGCGACGTTGAGCGGGACGACGAGCACGACGCCGGTCGTCCTCGAGCTCGACCTCGACGCCGTGCGCCGCGAAGGCCGCGAGCTCGCGCCGGCGTGTAGCGTGCCGGCCGGCGCGCTCGGCTCGAGCTCGCCGTGGATCATGCTGTGCGCGCGGTAGCCCGACGACGGCGAACTCGTTGCTGATCGCGGCGTTGACGCGAGCGTCGTAGCCGCGGTAGCGGCGACAGCCTGAC
The DNA here is from genome assembly GCA_963721315.1 of uncultured Solirubrobacteraceae bacterium. Taxonomy (GTDB): domain Bacteria; phylum Actinomycetota; class Thermoleophilia; order Solirubrobacterales; family Solirubrobacteraceae; genus DASQMT01. The sequence goes on along the minus strand of CAVRIU010000002.1, from coordinate 113,445 downwards.
GCCGAGCGCCGGGAGGAACTCGTTGTAGGTGATGTACTGCTGCTCGGCGCCGACGACGCGGCGCGCGATCTGCGAACTTCTCCTCCTCGGAGAGCGAGCGCGGCAGCGCGTCGACGATCCGGTTGTGCTCGCGCGCGAACAGCGTGTGGGTCGCGGTCAGCGCGACGTTCTCGTTGGCGCGCACGTCGCCGGCGACGACCGCGCCGGCCGGGCGCTGCCGAGCAGGCGGCCCATCAGGGCCATCGGCGGCGCACGCGGCGGCGTCGCCGCGAGCCGTCGGCGCGTGGCAGATAGCCGCCGGGCAGCAGCAGCCTGGCGCCGTCGCGCGCCGTCGACCGGCACGCAGCCAGCGCAGCCGCTCCGCCGTAGTCGCCGTAGACGGTCGGACGCGTCGATGTAGCCGCCGACGTGTTCAGCTGCTGGCGCGGCGCGGACGGCCCGGTTCCGGGCGCGGCCGGCGTGCGCTCGAAGGCGATCGCGCCGAAGTCGTTGCGGAACTGCCTCGAGCGGATCGGCGGCGTCGAACGCGATCGGCGCGCGCTCGCCGCCGGTCTCCTGGCGCAGGCCGAACGTGTGGTCCAGGAACTGGCCCCAGACGGCGCCCCACTGGGTCACGCCGTTCTCGGAGAACAGGTTCTGCGCGGTGTCGTTGAAGATCCGGTTGCTCACGTAGCGGACCGCCGGGCCCGCTGACCGGTGCGGCGCGGCCGTCGGCGTAGTTGGGCGGCGGCGACCCGCGGGTACGGCGTGCCGGCACGGCCCCAGTCGGGGTGGCTGAGGTTGTTGCGCGCTTCCGTCGAGCGAGCGGACCGAGCCGGCATCGGCGGCGACAGCAACGGCAGGCACCAAAACGGCAACGGCAACGGCGGTCAGCGCGCACGAACCACGGCGACGCATGCTTCCTCCTTCAACAGATCGCGCGCAGCAAGGGGGAATGGGCGCTGGAGCGCCTTTGCACGCAGTACGGGGCCGACTCGGCCGGTCGCGCATCTTTATCGCTCAATCGGCCATGCGCAAGGAACGAACCTGAAGATTCGGTGAAGATCAGCTCGGCATTTCGCGGACGACGTAGCCGACTCCGCGCACGGTCTGCAGGACGCGCGGCCGGCCGTCGCGCTCGAGCTTGCGCCGCAGCGAGCTGACGTGGACCTCCAGGATGTTCGACGCGAATCGCGGGCTGTGGCCCCAGATCCGGTGGTAGATGAACGGCCGCTCGAGCACTTCGCCCGAGTGCAGGAGGTGGAGCTCGAGAAGATCGAATTCGGTGGGGGTCAGCGGCAGGCGCTCCGAGCCGGCGAACGCCTCGCGCGTGACGCCGTTGAGCTTCAGCGAGCCGAAGCGCATCACCGCGGCCTCGAGGCGCCGAGCGCCCGCGCGGCGGAGGAGGGCGTGTACGCGCGCTGTCACCTCCTCAGGAGAGCAGAATTCGCCGAGGTAGTCATCGGCGCCCGCTCGCAGCCCGGCGGCGCGATCCTCGCTGCTGCTCGCGGGGGCGATGAGCAGCACGGCGAGGTCGACATGGCGGCGCCGGACCAGCCGGCAGAAGTGCAGGACGCCCGCGGCGTCCGCCTCTGACGCCACGATCACGACGTCAGGAGCACCCGTGTCCGTCAGGCGCTCCAGCGCAGCATCGAAGCCGGCGGCGAAGCGAACGTCGCACCCCTCGGATTCCAGGGCGCGGCGCAGGCGCTCGCGAGGATCCGCCTCGGCGGCGACGACGAGGGCGACAGGCCCGATCGAGTCCGCCGACGGTGTGTCGCTCTGGTCAGGCAAGCCGCGTTGAGAACGTCGCGCGCCGGTACAGGATTGTGCCCACGCCTGGGCGCAGCACGAGGAGCTTCGCGAGAGCGGTCGCGTCCAGATCCTCGTTTACGACAACCCGTAGCCGGGGTTCGACGGCATTCATGCTGAGTGCCTTCCGTCGGTATGAGTGAGTAGACCCGGGCACCCTGCGAAAGCCCTATGAGGTCCCTGAGAAACCGCAAGCGCACACGCGCACCGAGGATCGGACGCCACATCGTGCACTCCACGCCGGCTCCCTCCGGCCCACCACCAGCGAGGCGACGCTCGGAACCCGCGCTCGCTCGTCGTCCTACGGCAGGCGCTATTAAACCGCTCCGGCCGCTGCGCTGCTTAGCGGGCGCCCGTACTCGGTTGCTCGCTTTCGAGCTGGGCCGGCGACAGCGCGTCGCCAGAGCCGAGAATCTGACCCGCGGGCCGTTTGCTTTTCGCACGGTCCCAACCTCTCCGACGCCAGGCCAACATTCGTCGAGCGGACCCTTCGAGTCTCTCGCCTGTGGTTGCCTTGAGACATGACCCCCGAACTGACACCGCTGGCGAGTTCGAATCATCCGGAACGCCGCGTCATCGAGATCACGCGTGCGATCGCTCACTCTGACCGGATCGCGCAGCACAAGTTCCAGACCGCGCTCGTTACCGAGTCGCTTCGTAGGCTTCCTGGCCGGCAAACACGCGTGGCGCGGCTCGGCTGAGACCGAACATCAAGGCTGCGGGCCCCGGGTCGAGTTTGCGGGATCGGACGCCGCATCGCGCCATCTCCGGGCGCGACGCGTCAGGGCAAGCCGAGGACATGTACCTCGGTCGAGCATGCCCGCGACGGTAGCCTCGGCGTGGTGTTCGACCACGTCGGTATCGCCGTCTCGGACCTGGCCGCTTCCGAGCGGTTCTACCGCACCGTCCTCTCCGTGCTGGGCGTCGAGCCCAGCCACGCGGACGCCGAGCTCGTCGAGTGGGAGGACTGGGACATCGGGCCCACGGACCGCGAGCACCCCGTGACCCGCGGCCTGCACGTCGGGTTCCGCGCGCCCAGCCGCGCGGCCGTGGACGCCTTCTGGCAGGCGGGGATCGACGCCGGCTACCGCGACGACGGCGCGCCCGGGCCGCGCACGGAGTACGGGCCCGACTACTACGGCGGGTTCCTGCTCGACCCGGACGGCAACAGCGCCGAAGCCGTGCACGGGCAGCGGGCGCGTCCCGTGCCCGTCGGCAGCGTCGACCACCTGTGGATCCGCGTCGCCGACCTCGCGGCGTCCAAGCGCTTCTACACGACGATCGCGCCCCACGCCGGGATCCGGCTGGGGGACGACGAGCCCGGCCGCGTGCACTTCACGGGCGACGACTTCAGCTTCTCGCTGATCGACGACGAGCGGCCGCTCACCGAGCACGTCCACATCGCGTTCCCCGCCCGCGAGGACGCCGCGGTGCGCGCGTTCCACGCCGCCGCGCTCGCCGCCGGCTACGAGGACAACGGCGGTCCGGGGGAGCGCGCCGTGTACCACCCCGGCTACTACGGCGCCTTCGTCCTGGACCCCGACGGGCACAACGTCGAAGTCGTCAACCACCACCGCTGAGCGAAGGCCGACGACGCCGCCCGCGCTTGATCGCGCGGTCGAACATTCGTCCAGTCGCGCGAGATCCGTTCCGTGGCCGCCCGGATCGGAGAGGGATCTCCCATGACCATCTGCCGCGCAGCACTCGCAGTGAGCAAGCTCAAGACCGTCGTTGTGGCGCTCGTCGCCGTCCTCGCGATACCGGCGGTTGCCGAAGCGGCGTCAAAGCTCGCGCTGCCCGCGAATGGCAGCGTGGATAGCTACGGACACGTGCGCCTGAACGTGTCCTATTCCTGCCCGGCGAGCACGTCACCCGAGGATGCGGTCCTCTGGCTGTATTCGAGTCAGAGTCAGCCTAACTTCGCAGCGGGCGATACCGCGGTTGCGGTGACCTGCGATGGCAAGCGGCGCAGGTACCGCGCCGATCTCGGCCCGAACATCGGCGACTCTGGCGTCTACGTCCCCGGGACGGTCTTCATCGAGGCGTTCCTCGGCCGCGCTTACCGCAGGGCGTATGTAGCGGTGCGGTAAGCCTGGCCACACGCGCCGCCGGTGTGCACGACTTGCCGTATCGTGCCCACGATCGTGATCGTGACGCTCGGCGCCGGCGACTGATCAGCGTCGTGCAGAACGTCCATGCGATGCGTCCCGAGGTGCGCGCCGAGTATGAGCAGGCGCTGCGCCACGTGGAGGGTGACGAGGCGTTCGGGCGGCGGCTGGAGCGCTTCTTCACCGAGCTGCGCGACCCGCTGGTCGCCGTGTACGGCGACGACCAGCGCTTCCCCGCGGCATGGGACGAGCTGCTGGAGTCGCTCGCGGCGACCGCGGCCGCGCGCGATCCGCAGCTGCGGGCGCTCGACCACGAGCGCGAGATCACGCCCGATTGGCTGCAGCGCGAGCAGGCGGTCGGCTATGCCACGTACGTCGATCGCTTCGCCGGCACGCTGCGGGGGGTGGGCGAGCGGCTGCCGTACCTGCGCGAGCTGGGCGTCAACTACCTGCACCTGATGCCGCTGCTGCACGCGCGCCCCGAGCCCAACGACGGCGGCTACGCGGTCGCCGACTACCGCTCCGTCGAGCCGGCACTGGGCACGATCGAAGATCTGCGCGCACTCGCGCGGGAGCTGCGCGCGGCCGGGATCGCGCTGTGCGTCGACGTCGTGCTCAACCACACGGCGCGCGAGCACGGCTGGGCGCAGGCAGCGCTCGCCGGCGACGAGCGCATGCTGGCCTTCTACCGCACGTTCCCCGACCGGACGGAGCCCGACGCCTACGAGCGCACGCTGCCCGACGTGTTCCCCGACATCGCCCCCGGCAGCTTCACCTGGGAGCCGCGGCTCGGCCGCTGGGTCTGGACGACGTTCAACGACTATCAGTGGGACCTGGACTACTCCAATCCCGAGGTGTTCGTCGCGATGGCCGAGGTGATGCTCGACCTGGCCAACGCCGGGCGTCGACGTGCTGCGGCTCGACGCGGCGCCGTTCTTGTGGAAGCGCAAGGGGACCAACTGCCAGAACCAGCCGGAGGTGCACGAGCTGCTGCAGGCGTTTCGCTCGGTCATGCGGATCGCCGCTCCGGCGGTGGCGTTCAAGGCCGAGGCGATCGTCTCCCCGCGCGATCTCATGGGCTATCTCGGCACCGGTCGTCACGAGGCCAAGGAGTGCGACCTCGCGTACCACAACGTGCTGATGGTGCTGCTGTGGAGCGCGCTGGCGTCCGGTCGCGTGGCGCTGATGACGCACGCGCTGCGGGCGATGCCGCCGGTGCCGCCCGGTGCCGGCTGGGTCACATACGTGCGCGGCCACGACGACATCGGCTGGGCGATCACGGAGGAGGACGCGGGCGCCGTGGGCGAGGACGGCTTCCTGCACCGGCGCTTCCTGGCCGACTTCTACGCGGGGGACTTCATCGGCTCGTTCGCGCGCGGCGCGCGCTTCCAGGTCGATCCGCAGAGCGGCGAGGCGCGCACGAGTGGTACGGCGGCGTCGCTGGCGGGTCTCCAGGCGGCGCTCGAGCACGCCGATCCGGACGCGGAGGAGCTCGCCGTGCGCCGGCTCCTGCTCCTGCACTCGCTCGCCTTGACGCACGGCGGACTGCCGCTGATCTACATGGGCGACGAGCTCGGCCTGCGCAACGACGAGCGCTGGGCGGAGGATCCGGCGCACCGCGAGGACAACCGCTGGATGCACCGCCCGGAGATGGACTGGAAGGCCGCGGAGCGGCGCCACGACGCCACGACGGTCGAAGGGCGGCTCTGGAACGGGCTGCGACGGCTGATCGCGGCACGGCGCGCGACGCGCGCGATCCACGCCCAGGGTCGCAGTGAGCCGCTCTGGACCGGCAACGAGCACGTCTTCGGGCTGCTGCGCGAGCACGCCGGTGAGCGACTGCTGGTGCTCGCTAACTTCACCGCAGAGCCGCAGCCCGTCGGGCTCGCCGTCGCGCGCGAGCGCGGCTTCAGGCTCGATCCCGGCGCCGCCGGGCCCGACGGCCGGGCGATCGAGACCGACGACGACGCCCTCGTGCTCGGGCCCTACCAGTACGCCTGGCTGGGCGGCTAGCCTCCCCGCAGTGACGTTGCTTCGGCCCGACGAGTGATGAGCACGCCGCCGCGTGAGAGCTCGCGCACGCTGCGGGCGCTGGAGGCTGCCGCCGGCGAGGGCGCGAACGTGCTGGTGCTCGGTCTCGAGGAGCTCGCGGACGAGTCCTGGGACGTGCTCCGGGGTGCCGGGATCGCGGTCGTGCGTGTCGCCGATCGCCCAGCGGCGATCCGCGCGCTCAACGACCAGGCTCCCCAGGTCGTGCTCGTCGAAGCCCGCCAAGGGCCGGCGCTGACGGCCATGGTGCGTGCCCGCTCCGAGCTGGCGTCCGCCCACGTCGTCGTGTGTACGCCGCTCGATGCACCCGATCAGCTGCGCGAGGCGCTCGACGCCGGCGCGGATGACGTGATGCGCGTCCCGTTCGAGCCGGAGGTCCTGGCCGCGCGCGTGGCGGCGGGGCTGCGCGCCGCCCGGCTGCGCGCCAACGAGGCGCTGCTGGCCTCGCTCGTGTCGAACATCCCGGGCGCGATCTACCGCTGCGCTTGTGACGAGCAATGGGACATGCAGTGGCTGAGCGACGAGATCGAGGAGATCTCGGGCTACCCGGCGAGCGACTTCATCCACAGCGCGGTGCGCTCGTTCGCGAGCGTCATCCACCCCGACGACTACGAGCAGGTGCGGCGGTCGGTCCTGGACGCGGTCGAGGCACAGCGCCCGTTCACGCTGGAGTACCGGATCCGGCGGCGCGACGGCGGCGAGTGCTGGGTGCTCGAGCGCGGCCAGGCGCGGGCGGCCGGTGACGGCAGGCACTGGCTCGACGGCGCGATCTTCGACGTCACCGCGCGCCGGGAGGCGGAGCAGGCGCTGCGCGAGCACCAGGTCGTCGAGGCGCAGCTGGCCGAGGTGCGGGCGTCACGGGCTCGCATCCTCGAGGCGGCCGACCTGGCGCGGCGCGACATCGAGCGCAACCTCCATGACGGCGCGCAGCAGCACTTCGTCTCCGTCGCGCTGCAACTCCAGACCTGGCTGACCGCGCAGCCCGAGCCCGGCGGCCGCGAGGAGCTCGCCGGTACGCTCGACGAGCTGCGAGCCGGACTGGCGGAGCTGCGCGATCTCGCGCACGGGCTGCACCCCGCGATCCTGAGCGACCGCGGGCTCGCGCTCGCGCTGCCGAGCCTCGCCCGTCGCGCCGCCGTGCCGGTCAAGCTGCACGGCGACCTGCCGCCGGAGCGCTTGCCGGGGCCGATCGAGGCCGCCGTCTACTTCACCGTCAGCGAAGCGCTCACCAACGTCGCGAAGTACGCCTGTGCGAGCCGTGCGTGGATCACGGTCGAGCAGCGCGACGGCCGGCTCGACGTCGAGGTCGGCGACGACGGCATCGGTGGTGCCGCCTTCGGTATCGGCACGGGGCTGCAGAGCGTGCGCGACCGGATCGAGGCGGTCAACGGAACGCTTGACCTCGACAGCCGCGCCGGCGCGGGGACCGTGTTGCGGGCGTCCCTCCCGATCGGCTAGCGGCCCTAGGCCCCGGTCCACTCGGACCAGGGCTCGCGCTCGAGCGCCGCCTCGAACTCGGCTCGGTCGTGCACCGGCTCACCGTGCGAGACGAGCACGTGCTCGAACTCGAGCGCGAGCAGGGCATGCAACGCCGGCAGCGTCCGCTCCTCGTGCCACGGCGTCGCCCAGGCGCGCAGCACGCCGTCCGCCGCCGTCATGCCGTCCGCGAACACGAGCGCGCGTTGCTCCGGGAGGTACAGCGGCGTCTCCGCAGCGCCCCGGCCGTCATAGAGCGCCTGCAGCCCGCCGGGCAGCCGATCGCCCGGCTGGACCGGCTCCAGCTCCGTGCGCGGCACGTCATCGCGCCAGTAGAGCTGCGGCCCGAAGGCCTCGGCGCCGTACCAGCGCACGAACAGGTCCAGATCGCGCACGTGGTCGGGCTTGAGCACGACGACCGCGGTGGGGGAGAACGTTTCGATCCGCTCCCAGATCTCGCGCGCGCCCGGCGGCGGCGCGAGCGGGTCGAGCAGGATCGGGACGCCGCGCGACTGAACCGCGAACGACGCGACCTCGGGCTCCCAGTCCATGCCCTCGCGCCAGCTTGGGTGAGGCTGGCGCCACAGCCACAGCCCGGGTGCGACATCTCGCATCTCGACCGCCACGGGAGGTCGAGCATAGCCCGACCCGCTACCAGCGCAGCGAGGTGGGACAGCCGCCGCTGGGTTTGACGGCCGGTGCAGATGCGGGTGACGGTGCCGGATGCCGCTCGCGTGATCGTGAAGCCGTGTTGGTCGTCGCCGAGTCCACCCGCAGGCGATACGCGGTGGTGCTGGTCGGCTGGTCAGGCGCAATGAAGTTCGGACCCCCGGTGGCGGCGGCAAGCGAGGGCTCGATGGCGCGTAGTGCGACGAGACTGGCGCCGACGTAGGTGTTGTTCGCCTGCCAGTGCGTCTCGATCGCGGTCTGCGCCTGGCGCGTGAACGCCTTCGCCCTCGTGTCCTGCCCCTTGGCGCGCTGCGCGAGAAACGCCGGGAGTGCGATCACGGCGAGGATCCCGATGATCAGGACGACGACCAGCAGCTCGACGAGCGTGAAGCCCCTGTGATCAGCGCGCAACGTTCCGATCCATTCTTGATCGGCGCTGCGGCGCGGCGGCTTGAACGATCCGTCAGCGCGCGCGTTAAGCGCAGGTTGCAGCAACAAGTCAGCGCTAAAGGACGGTCTGGCCGCTTCCGATAGGGCCGGACAGGCAATTCCGTTCCGAAAGGCACCACCTTGCGTTATCGCATCTCAGCGGCCCTCGCCGCCTCAGCAGTCCTTGCACTCGGCGCCACCGCTTGCGGTGACGACGAGGCGACTCCCACCGCGGCACCCGCGGCGGAGGCGGCCACCCCGCTGGCCCAGATCGACCAGCTCACGGCCAGGGACACCTCGGTCAAGCTCGACGCCGGATTCGTCGAGGCGCTGACCTCGCTGAAGGTGGCTCCGGGCCCCGTCGGCACGGCGACGATCACCAAGGGCGGCTCCGCCGTCTTCCCGATCACGGGCGGCAACGTGACGTACTACGAGCCGGGCAGCGTCTCCCCGTACGTGCAGGGCAAGATCGACCACGACGGCAGCGGCCTCTCCCTCACGGCCGGCAAGACGAAGGTCGAGCTGGAGAACTTCGTCGTCGACCCGGGCGGCTCCGTGCTGACCGGCAAGGTCTCGGTCAACGGCAAGGAAGCCGTCCCGAGCGCCCCGCTCTTCTTCCTCGACGGCCGCACGCTCAAGCCGCTTGAGGCGAAGGACAACGGCACCGCCGTGCTGCAGGGCACGACGGTCAAGCTCAAGGCCGAGGCCGCCGACCTGCTCAACAAGACGTTCAAGATCGATGCCCTCCAGGAGGGCATGGTGATCGGCGTCGCCACGATCACCGTCAACGCGGCGTAGTCCCCTCCCGCTCGGGCGCCGTCGCGATCGATTCGCGGCGGCGCTCCCCGCGGGCCTCCTCACTCACCACCGTTGAAGGCAGCCCGAGCGCCGGCCCACCGCTTCCAGCAGCCGCGCCGTCGCCGCCGAGCAAGCAGTCGCTACGGCCGCGGCACGTGCGCTGCGAGCATGCGGCGCACGTAGCATCGGCGGAGGGCCAGCCGAGCTGCGGCCGGGCGGCGCGCAACATCGCGAAGCCGTGCAGGCTCGACCACACCGCGACCGCGAGCTGCACGGCCTCCGGCTCGTCGAGCGCCGGGTCGGCGCGGCGCAGCAGCGCGACCAGGCCGGCGAAGCCCTGGTCGTGGCCGTCACCGGTCGGCGAGGGCATGCCTTGGTGCTCGAGCGCGCGGCGGGCCGAGAACAGCACGGCGTAGAGCGCGGGCTGGCGCTCGGCGAACGCGAGGTAGGCGTGGCTCGTCGCGGCGAGGCTCGCCAGGGGGTCATCTTCGCCGCGGGCGGCGGCCAGCAGCGCGCCGTTGAACGCGGTGAAGCCGGCCTCGACCGCCGCCGAGACGATCGCCTCGAGGTCGTCGAAGTGCAGGTAGAACGCCGTGGGGGAGACGCCGGCGCGCCGGGTGATCGCGCGGATCGAGAGGCGCGCGGCGTCGCCCAGCTCGTCGAGCAGCTCGGCTGTCGCCCGCGACGAGCTGCTCGCGCAGCCGCCCGCCCTCTCCGCGAGGGTTGCGCGGCCGCGTCGCGAGGCCGGACATGCGGGGATCCTAGCGAGTGACTTGACAGCTGTACATGTACTAGTGTTCACTGTCTGCTTAGTAACCGCTCACAAAGGAGCCTCCGTTGTTCTCCGCGCTCGCTCGCCGCACCACAGCCCGTCCCAAGCTCACGCTGCTCGCGGTCGTGCTGTTCGTCGCCCTGGCCGGCGTCTTCGGTGGTCCCGTGGCCGGCGCGCTGGAGGACTCCGGCGGCTTCACCGCGACGGACTCGGGCTCCGCCCGCGCCGTCGAGCGCATCGAGCAGGCCACCGGCACCGAGGCGAGCCCGGGCGTGGTCGCGCTGCTGCGCACGCCGTCGGGCGCCGAGTCGCCCGCGGGCAGCGAGCGCATCGCCGCCGTTCAGCGAGCGCTCGCGGCCGAGCCCGGGATCGCCTCCGTGGCGTCGGTCGAGACGACGGGCGATCCGCGCTTCGTCAGCCGCGACGGGCGCGCCACCTACGTCGCCGCGACGCTGGCGGCCGACGCGGACGAGGACGCGGTGATCACCGGCATCACCGAGCGCTTCGAGGCCGACGACGACGTCGTGCTCGGCGGCTCGCTGCTCGCCGGGAACCAGATCGGCGACAGCGTGACGGCCGACCTCGGCCGTGCCGAGGCGCTCGCGTTCCCGATCCTGCTGCTGCTGTCGCTCGTCTTCTTCCGCGGTCGCGCCGCCGTGCTGCCGCTCGCGGGCGGGATCACCACCGTGCTCGGCACGTTCCTCGTCCTGACGGCGGTGAACCAGGTCTACGGGCTCTCGATCTTCGCGCTCAACCTCGTCATCGGCCTCGGGCTCGGGCTGTCGATCGACTACATGCTGTTCCTCGTCACCCGCTTCCGCGAGGAGCTCGAGCGCCAGGGGGCCGGGGCGGCGCGCGATCGCGCACCACGATGAACACGGCCGGGCGGACCGTCGCCTACAGCGCGGTGACGGTCGCCTTCGCGCTGATCACGCTGACCGTCTTCCCGCTCGGCTTCCTGCAGTCGATGGGGATCGCGGGCGCCGTCGTCGCGCTCGTCGCCGGGCTCGCGTCGCTCGTGATCGCTCCGACGATGTTCGCGCTCTGGGGCGCCAAGCTCGCCGTGCGCCGGCGCCGGCCGGAGCGCCCCGCCGAGCAGGGCGCGTGGTACCGGCTCGCGCACGCGGTGATGCGCCGGCCACTGGCAGGTGGCGATCGTGACCGGCCTGCTGATGCTCGCCTTGGCGCTGCCGGCGTTGCGCGCGGTCTGGACGCCGGTCGACTCGTCCGTGATCCCGAAGGGCGAGAGCTCGCGCACCGTCGCCGACACGCTGGCGCGCGACTTCGGCGGCCAGGACACGAGCCCGGTCACGATCGCGCTCGACGCGCCGGCGGGCGACCGGGCCGCCGTCGCGCGGTACGCGGCCGGGCTCGAGCAGCTGCCCGGCGTGCGCGCCGTCGCCGAGCCGCGGGCGCTGGACGAGGCGACCTGGCAGATCGACGTGGCGGTCGCCGGCGCGCCGGAGGGCGACGCGGCGCAGGCGCTCGTCGGCGAGATCCGCTCAGGGCCGTCGCAGTACCCGCTGCTCGTCGGCGGCGCCGCGGCCGAGTTCGTCGACCAGCAGGACGCGATCGGCTCGAACCTGCCGCTCGCCGTCGGACTGCTGATCGTGCTGACGTTCGCGGTGCTGTGGCTGATGACCGGCTCGGTCGTGCTGCCGTTCAAGGCGATCCTGATGAACGTCCTCACCGTCGGCTCGGCGCTCGGCGTGCTCACGCTCGTGTTCCAGGACGGGCGCTTCGAGAGCCTGCTCGGCTACACCGGCAACGGCGGTGTCGAGCCGACCGACTTCCTGGTCGCCGCGGCGCTCGTGTTCGCGCTCTCGACCGACTACGGCGTCTTCCTGCTCGGCCGCATCAAGGAGGCGCGGGCGGCGGGTCACACGGACCGCGAGGCCGTCGCCGTCGGCGTCGAGCGCACCGGCGCGGTGGTCACCGCCGCCGCGATCCTGCTCGCGGTCGCGATCGGCGCCTTCATCACCTCGTCGATCTCGTTCATCCAGCAGATCGGCGTGGCGACGGCGGCGGGCGTGCTGATCGACGCGTTCATCGTGCGCGCGCTGCTGGTGCCGTCGCTGATGGTGCTGCTCGGCCGCTGGAACTGGTGGTCTCCGCGCCTGCTCGCGCGCGCTGCACGCGCGGATCGGCCTGGAGGAAGGCGTGGGCGACCCGCGGCCGACTACGATCTAGCGCTCCCGAGGGAGAGGAGCCAGGCGTGCCGATCGATCCGTCCAAGACCGCCGTCGTCCTGATCGAATACCAGAACGACTTCACTTCGGAAGGCGGCGCGCTGCACGGTGCCGTCGAGCCGGTGATGCAGAGCACCGGGATGCTCGACAACACGGCGCGCCTGGTCGCCGCGGCGCGCGCGGCCGGCGCCACGATCGTGCACGCGCCGATCACGTTCGCGCCCGGCTTCGGCGAGCTCGCCGACCACCCGTACGGGATCCTCAAGGGCGTCGTCGACTCGACGGCGTTCGTGCAGGGCTCGTGGGGCGCCGCGATCATCGACGAGCTCGCGCCACAGGAGGGCGACATCGTGGTCGAGGGCAAGCGCGGGCTCGACGCCTTCGCGACCACCAACCTCGACTTCATCCTGCGCGCGCGCGGCATCACGACGATCGCGCTGGGCGGCTTCCTGACCAACTGCTGCGTCGAGTCGACGATGCGCACCGGCTACGAGAAGGGCTACCAGGTGGTGACGCTGTCGGACTGCGTCGCGGCGACCTCGCCCGAGGAGCACGACAACGCGATCCGCTTCGACTACCCGATGTTCTCGCGGCCGATGAGCGCCGACGAGTTCGCGGCAGACCTGGCGGGCGAGCGCCAGCCGGCCTAGGCAAGTCGCGACCGAAGCGGCAGTCGCGAGCGCGTCAGCAGCCACGCGGCGCCGGCCGCGAGCAGCGGCACCCCGGCGATGCCCATCGCCAGCAGCGCCCATGGCACGACGAGATCGAGTGAGTCGACCGCGCCGATCAGCGCGAGCGCGGGCACGAAGCCGGCGAGCACGCCGAGCGCGGTGCCGAGCCCGGCGATCGTGAGCGACTGCGCCGCGGCGAGCGTCTTGCGCACGCGCGGCGCGGCGCCGATCGCCGCCAGCGTCGCGTGGTCGTCGCGCGCGTCGGCCTGGGCGAGCCCGGTGGCGATTCCGGCCGCGCCGAGCGTGATCAGCGCCGCTCCGAGCGCCAGCGCGAGCAGCCCGATGCCGTAGTCGCTCTGATAGCCGCGCTCGACCGACAGCGAAGCCTCGATGCCGGCGTCCGCCAGCGCAGCGACCGCCGCGTCCTCTTCCGCGGTGCTGGGCAGGCGGTCGGTGAAGCGCAGCGCGAGCGTGCCGGGCACGACGTCGAGGCCGAGCTTGCGCGCCGCGGCCGGGCTGTAGACGACGAGGACCGCTGCGCGTCGAACTCGACCACGCGCATCCCCGGGCCGCCCGGATCGTCGGCGAACGCGAACAGAGGCACGCCGGCGGTCTGCTGCGGCCACGTGGGCGAGTACGCGCGCCGGTCCTGGTCGTCGACCGCCGTGACGAACAGCGCCAGTGCGGTGCTCGCGGCGACCGCCGTCAACACGCCGCGAGCGCCGGAGCGCTGCGCCCGCGGTGGCGGGCCGCGCAGCGCGAGCCCGGCGCGAGGGAGCCGGGCGCCCAGCGCCCGCACGCGCCGATGATCGCCGGGCTGCAGCGATCAGCCCGAGCTGCGTCAGCACCGCGCCGCCCGCGATCAGGATCACCGCGGCGTTCAGCCCCGTCGAGGAGGAGAGCGCGACCGCGCTGCCGATCGCGGAGCCTGCCACGCCGGCGCAGACGACCAGCACCCCGAGCAGCGGCGCCTTGCGCGGCGTGCGCACGCTGCCGCGCCGGCCGGTCAGCGCCTGCAGCGGGTCTTGGCGCGCGGCAAGCCGCGCCGGCAGCAGGGCGGCGAGCAGACCCGTGATCGTGCCGAGCAGCGCGATCGCGCCGAGCTCGAGCGGTCGCACGTCGAAGCGTCCCATCAGGGAGTTCGACAGATCGGCCAGGATCGGCACGGCTATCGCCGCGACAGCGACGCCGCCCGCCACTCCTGCGAGCGCTCCCGCGGCGCCGAGCACGAGCCCGCCGCCGAGCACCACGTGGCGTAGGTGGCGTTCCTCGCCACCGCACGCGGCGATCAGCGCGAGCGAGCGCTCTTGGCGGCGTGCGCCGACCGCGAACGCTGCGCCGGCCAGCAGCACCACTTCGAGCGTCGCCAGTGCGATCACGAGCGCTACGCCGATGTAGAGGATCGGGTCGGGGCCGGCGCCGGGATCCCCTACCTGCGTGTAGAACGGCACCGCGCTGCGGGCCGGCGGGTCGAGCATGACGCTGCGCGAATACACGGAGACGCCGCGCTCGTTGAGCGCGAGCACGTCAGCCCACGTGACCGGACGCGAACCAGCGAGGAAGAGCCGCTCGGTGCCGGCCGGCCGCGCGCCGAGCGCGCCGGGCAGCGCGAAGAACGTCTGCTGCGAGCGTACGAGCGGCTCGTCGATCACGCCGGTGACCCGCAGCGTGCGCGCCGGCTGCGTCAGCTCCACCTCCTCACCGATCGCCACTCCCAGGCGCGCGAGCAGCTTCGGCGTCACCGCGACCTCGTCCGGCGTGCGCGCGGCACGTCCCGCGAGCGTGAAGAAGCGTCCGCGGAACGCCGGGTCGCCGGCGGCGACCTCGGACCAGCCGACGGTGCCGACCCCGCCGCGCGTCGTCGTCTGCACGCTGCCGGAGCGCTCCTCGAGGATGCGCAGGCCGGCCGGAGCCAGGTTGCGCAGCCGCGGCGCGGCTCCGAGGGTCTCGCCGGTGGTCGTCAGTCCCGCGTCCGGATCTGGCGCCTGCAGCACCTTGCCGTTGCCGAGCGCCTCGAGCCGCGCCTGGGTCGCGCCGAGCGTGAAGGCGACACGCTCGTCCGGATCGAGCTGCCCGGTCCGCAGCAGCACGTCGACGGCCGTCAACCCAAGCACCGGCAGCGCGATCATCGCGACGATGAGAGCGCTGCGGCCGCGCGCCCGTCGCGCATCGCGCCGTGCGATCCGCAGCGCCGGGCGCCAGCCGCCGCTCACGACGAAGCCGCGCTGAGCATCGACTCCGCGGTCGGGCGGCCCGTCTCGTCGACCATCCGCCCGTCGCGCAGGAACACGACGCGGTCGGCCCAGGCGGCGTGGCGCGCCTCGTGCGTGACGAGCACGCCGGCGGCGCCGGCGTCGCAGCGCGTTCGCAGCAGCCGCATCACCTGCTCGCCGGTCTCCGTGTCGAGCGCACCGGTCGGCTCGTCGGCGAGCACGAGGCGGCGGTCGCCGACGATCGCGCGGGCGATCGCGACTCGCTGCTGCTGACCGCCGGACATGTCGTCGGGGAAGCGGTCCGCCAGCTCTGCGATGCCGACCTCCGCGAGCGCTTCGATCGCGAGCGCCCGCGCCCGCTTGGGAGAGGCGCCGTCGAGCTCGCCCGGGCAGCGCGACGTTCTCGGCGGCGCTCAGCGCCGGGATCAGGTTGAAGTCCTGGAACACGTAGCCGATCGAACGCCGGCGCACGGCGGCCAGCGCCGAGCGCGAGAGCCCGGCGAGCACGATGCCCTCGACCGCGACCGCGCCGGCGGTCGGCGAGTCGAGCCCGCCCGCGAGCGTGAGCAGCGTCGACTTGCCCGAGCCCGACGGGCCCATCACCGCGACCAGCTCACCCGCGGCGACCGTGAGGTCGATGCCCGCGAGCGCATGCACCGCCGCGGCCCCTTCGCCATGCACCCGGCTGACGCCGGTCAGGACCAGCACGCCGGTCATCGCTGCACCTCGTTCGCGAGCGCCGGCGCCGGCGCCGGCTCGGCGACGGCCGGAGCCCGGTCGGCGGCCGCCCGGGCGAGGCGTGACTCGCAGTGGTCGAGCCAGCGGATCTCGGCCTCGGCCGCGAAGACGAGCGAGTCGAGCACCAGCAGCCAGGCGAGATCGGCCGGATCCTCGGCGCCGGACTTCAGGCGGGTGTAGTCCTGCAGCGCCCGGATCGTCGCTGCGCGCTGGCGCTGGATCACCCCGGCGATGTCGACGCCGGGAACCGTCACGGCGATCGCCAGCTTGATCGCGAGCTCGTCGCGCGGTGGCGTCGCGCGGCTCACCGGTGTCTCGAACCAGTTCGCGACGGCTGCGCGCCCGGCGTCGGTGATGCCGTAGAACGCGTGTCCCTCCGCGTCCTCGCCCGCCGGCTCCACGAGCCCGTCGCGGTCGAGCCGCGCCAGCGTCGTGTAGACCTGCCCGACGTTGAGCGGCCAGGTCGCCCCGGTGCGCGCCTCGAACTCCGCGCGCAGCTGGTAGCCGTACATCGGGCGCTCCTCGAGCAGTGCGAGCAGGCCCTGCTTGACCGACATCAGACTCCACGCGCTTGTCGCATACTCAGTATGTATACCGAGTATGGTCGGTTGACACAAGTCGGACCCCGCGGCGTCGCCGATTGATCTGCGCGGCGACACCCGTCGAATGCACTCCCTAACCGAGCAGGAGGTATCGATGAGGGGAAACGTGTTGAGACGACTGCGTGAACGCGCGACTTTCGCGAACGTGACGGCGTCACTGGCGATGTTCATCGCCCTGGGGGGCAGCTCCTACGCCGCCGTGAAGATCACGGGGGACGACGTGCGCAACGGCTCGCTGAGCGGCCGTGACGTGCGCAACGGCGGGCTCACCGGGCGCGACATCAAGAGCGACTCGATCAGCGGCCGCGACATCCGCGGCCTGACCACCGGCGACTTCCGTGCAGGACAGCTGCCGACCGGGCCGCGCTGGCTGCTGCTCAACGAGAGCGGCGACATCGAGGAGCAGTCGGGCGGCTTCACGGTCGTCTCCAAGCCGGGCATCAACGGCCAGCCCGCGACCAACCCCAACGTCTACATCAGCGCGGGGTCATCGCTCGTCGGCAAGGGCCTGTCCGCGACGATCGCGATCCAGAACAAGCTCGACCGCACCGGCGACGCGGTCGCCGATCCCGCCTTCAACGGCGACGTCGCGGTGGGACGCTGCAACACGACGGCGATCAACTGCGTGCCCACGGGCACCAACACCGACAACACGCTCGTCGTGCGCGCGCTCGTCAGCAACACCGACGTGGCTTCGCAGACGCGCCGCGTCTGGGTCCAGGTCACCTCGTAGGCCTCATCTAACTGCGGCGCGGCGGTCGGCCTGCCCCCGGGCCGCCCGCTGCGCAGGCAGCTCCGCTCAAGCTCACGGCTGGCGCACCGATAGGGAACCTGTGAGCGCGAGCGTGGGCATCGCTACTACCACCCCGCGACACTCCGGTGTCGCGGCGCGTAGGAAGCCGTGGATCGAGCACTGGCTCGAGACGTGCAGCGATCTTTCCGCGCTGACGGCGACGCATCCGATGATGGACGCCGTGATCGACGAGATCGATGGGCGCATGATTCGCATCGGCGATCAGTGGCTGGCCGATTTCGCCTCCTGCAACTACCTCGGTTTCGACCTGGACCGCGAGATCATTGATGCGGTCCCGGCTTATCTCGACGCATGGGGGACCCACCCGAGCTGGTCGCGGCTGCTCGGCAGCCCGGTGCTGTACGAACAGATCGAGGCCCGCCTGACGGCGCTGCTGGGGGCGGAGGACTCGCTCGTGCTCCCCACGATCACCCACATCCACATGTCAGTGATCCCGCTGCTGGCGGCCTCGGGCACGATCTTCCTGGACCAGCGGGCGCACAAGACGGTATACGACGGTTGCCAGGTGGCGCGATCGCGCGGTGCCGCGGTGCGCCGCTTCCGCTTTGAGGACCCGGAGCACCTTGACGAGTTGCTGAGCGCGGAATCCGATCCCACCCGGCTCGTGTGCATGGATGGCGTCAACAGCATGACCGGGAACGGGCCGGACCTGGTTGCGTTCGCCGAGGTCGCCCGGCGCCACGGCGCGTTGCTCTATGTGGACGACGCGCATGGGTTCGGCGTGCTCGGCGAGCGCAGTCCCTCCGAGCTCTGCCCGTACGGCACCCGCGGGAATAGCATCGTGCAGCACGCCGGGGAGACCTACGACGGGATGGTGCTCGTCGGCGGCTTCTCCAAGGCCTACTCGTCGCTGCTCGCGTTCATCGCTTGCCCGGCCGAGGTCAAGCAACTGCTCAAGGTCGCGGCGCCGCCCTACCTCTACTCGGGACCGTCGCCCGTGGCCTCACTTGCGACTGTGCTGGTCGGCCTCGATGTGAACGAGAGGCGCGGGGATGCGCTACGCGCCACGCTGCACTCGCTCACCGCGAGACTGCTGAGCGCCCTCGTCCGCCTCGATGTCGAGACCCCCAACCGTTCCGGCCTGCCGATCGTCGAGATACCGCTACGCGATCACCGGCGAATAGATGCGGTCGGCCGGATGCTGTTCGAGCGCGGTCTCTACGTGACGCTCGCCGCGTATCCGCTCGTGCCCAAGGACGAGGTCGGATTCCGCGTTCAGCTCACCGCGATCAACACGGTCGCCGAAGTGGATTCGTTGATCGTCGCGATCGAGGAGCTCGCGGCAGCCGGCGAGCTCAAGCAGCGGGAGCTATAGATGCCGCCGTTTCGAGACCGGCAACCGGTCGGCGCGCCCGAGCAGTCCGCCAGGTCGCGATACGCCTGGGCGGGTTTTCTCGGGGTCGGCGTCGTGCTCGCAGCGCTTTACATGTTCGTCGCGCCGTTCAAGGCCAGCGGCCCGGTGTTCAATCTGCTCGGGATCGCGCCGGTCGTGGCGATCATCGTCGGCATCCGGCTGCACCGGCCGTCGTCGAGCGCCCCGTGGCTGCTGTTCGCCGCGGGGTTGGCGCTGTTCTGGCTAGGGGACCTCTACACGTACAGCTACCCGCTGCTGCTGGGCGCCGAAGTGCCCTTCCCGTCGCCGGGCGACGGGCTCTACCTGCTCGTGTACCCGGTGATCATGGCCGGCCTGATCCTGCTGGTCCGCCGGCGCAGCGGCGGCGCCGACCGCAGCGGACTGATCGACGGCCTGATCCTCACGGTCGGGCTCGCGCTGCCGTCCTGGGTCGCGCTGATGGCGCCATACGTCCACATCGACGACCTCAGCTTCTCGGCCAAGCTCGTATCCGTCGCCTACCCGCTGGGCGACGTCATCCTGCTCGGCGCCGCGGTTCGCCTCGCGCTCGATGCCGGCCGGCGAGAGCCGGCGTTCTACCTGCTGAGCTCGAGCATCGTGATGCTGCTCGTGACGGACTTCGCGTACGGGCTGCTGACCCTGTACGGGCTCTACGACCACCAGCTCTGGCTCGATCTTGGGTGGGTTGCCTTCTACCTGCTCTGGGGAGCAGGTGCGCTGCATCCGTCGATGGCGCGGCTCGACCAGTCGGGCCAGGAGCGCGAGGTCATCCTCACACGCTTCCGCCTCGGACTGCTGACTTGTGCTTCGCTGATCGCGCCGGTGATCGGCATCATCCACGAGCTGCGGGTCGGCGATGTCGACTACCTCGTGGTGCGGGTCGCGTCGGGCACCCTGTTCGTGCTCGTCATCCTGCGCATGGCGGGGCTCGTGCGACAGCAGGAGCGATCGCTCGAGCGCGAGCGGATACTGAGCCGCGCGGGCGCCGAGCTGGTTGCGGCGTCCAGCAGCGAAGAGATCGACCGGGTCGCGGTTAGGGCCGCAGCCTCGCTCGGGGGACCCGGCACGATCGCGGCGTTGTGCCGGATCGGCTCAGAAGTCTCGACCACGCTCCTCGCGTCGGAGGGAGCACAGGAACTCGTCACGCCGAAGCTGCCCCACGGACGCATCGCCTCTGTCAACGCGGAGAGCGGTGAGACAATCCGCATGACCGGCGCCGAGGCCGCCGCTCTCGGCCTGCACGCCGGCAATGGTCGTGCGTTCGTAGTGCCGCTCGAACCGCGCCGCGCCGAGCCGGTGTCACTCGTGCTCGCCGCCGGCGATGTGTCGAGCGCCGTGCGGGCCGCGGCGTGTGCCCTCGCGACCCAGGTGGCCCTCGCGCTCGACAGCGCCGTGCTCACCGAGGAGGTCCATCGCCGGCGCGGGGAGGCGCGCTTTGGGTCGCTCGTGCGGCATGCCAGCGACCTGATCACGGTTCTGGATCCCGAGCTGCGGGTCACGTACCAGAGTCCTTCGGTCGAGCGCGTGCTCGGGTACAGCTCTGAGGAGGTCATCGGACGCCCGTTCACCGACCTCGTCTGCAGGACGGACCGGACGCGGCTCGAGCGCCTTGTCTCCGAGGCGATCGCCGCCGACGAGGAGGCGAAGGCGCTCGAGTGCTCGCTGCTGCAGAAGGACGGCGGTGCGCGCCAGTTCGAGATCCTGTTCACCAACCTGCTGACCGACGAGCATGTCGGTGGCTTCGTGCTCAACGCCCGTGACGTGAGCGAGCGCAAGGTCTTCGAGGATGAGCTCACGCACCAGGCGTTCCATGACACGGTCACCGGATTGGCCAACCGCACCCTGTTCAGCGAGCGGGTACGCCACGCTATCGCGCGTGGCCAGCGGGAGAAGCGGAGCCTCGCGGTCATCTTCCTCGATCTCGACGACTTCAAGACGATCAACGACTCGTTGGGTCACGCCGCCGGCGACGAGGTGCTGGTCGAGGTGGCCCGCCGGCTCGACGCAACCATTCGCGGTGCGGACACGGCGGCACGCTTCGGGGGCGACGAGTTTGCCGTGCTGCTGGAGGACGTCAAGGACAGCCAGCACGCCGCCGACACCGCACAGCGCATCCTCGAGGCGCTTAGCGCGCCGACCCGCGCGGGCCACAAGGAGCTCGCGTTGCGCGGCAGCCTCGGCATCTCGGTCGCGGTACATGACGACGTGCGTAACGCCGAGGAGCTGATCCGCGACGCCGACGCCGCGATGTACATCGCCAAGCGCGACGGCAAGGGCACGTACCGGCTGTTCGAGCCGAGGATGCACGAGGGGGTGCTAGCGCGTCTCGAGCTGCGCACGGACCTCCAGCGCGCGATCGCCACGGATCAGCTCGAGCTGCATTACCAGCCTGTTGTGCGGCTGGCGGACGCGTCGGTGGTCGGCGTGGAAGCCCTGTTGCGCTGGCGCCATCCCGAGCGCGGGACGATCGCGCCGGGTGACTTCATCCCGATCGCCGAGGAGACCGGGCTGATCATTCCAATCGGGCGCTGGGTCCTGCGCGAGGGCTGCCGCCACGCCCAGCGCATCCTGCGAGCCATGCCGGGCGAGCGTTACAGCATGGCCATCAACCTCTCGCTCAAGCAGATTCAGCACTCGGACATAGTGGCCGATGTCCGCGACGCGCTCGCGGACTCCGGGCTGGCCGCTGAGCAACTGACGCTCGAGATCACCGAGTCCGTGCTGATGCACGACACGGAGCTCGCGGTCGAGCGGCTCGAGGACCTCAAGGCGCTGGGGGTGCGCCTCGCGCTGGACGACTTCGGCACCGGCTACTCGTCCCTGAGCTATCTCAGCCGCTTCCCGGTCGACATCCTCAAGATGGACCGCTCCTTTCTGCGCGAAGGGTCGTCGCCGAACGCGAACGGACTGGCGACCGCCGTGGTCGGGCTCGGCGCCACGTTGTCGCTCGAGGTGGTGGCCGAGGGCATCGAGGAGGAGGAGCAGTGGCACGCGCTGCGCGAGCTCGGCTGCGGCTTCGGCCAGGGGTTCCTCTTCGCGCGTCCGATGAATGCGGATGCGTCGCTGGCGTTCTTATCTGCGCAGCCGGTGCCGTCGATCGATGCTCCATAGCTACGAGGGGCTCGATCGTCCGGGCGGGACCTCACGTCATGGGCTACTGGCGCCGCTGCGCCATCGCGAGTTCCGCCTGCTGTGGCTTGGCATGTGCGTCTCGCTGCTGGGCGACGGCGCCTTTCTCGTCGCGATCGCCTGGCAGGTCTATGAGCTGAGCAACGCGCCGACGGCGCTCGGCATCGTCGGCATCGCGCTGACCGTGCCGACGATCGCCTTCCTGCTCGTCGGCGGGGTCGCGAGCGACCGGCTCGACCGGCGCCGGATCATGATCTGCGCGGACCTCGCGCGGATGCTGGCCGCCGGCGCGCTGGCCGTGCTCGCGCTCACCGGCGTGCTGGAGCTCTGGCACGTGGTCGCGCTGGTGATGGTCTACGGCACGGGGCAGGGGTTCTTCGCGCCCTCGTTCGACGCGCTCGTCCCCGAGCTGGTGCCGCGCGAGGAGCTGCCCCAGGCGAACGCGCTCGACCAGATCGTCAGGCCGATCGCGCTACGGCTCGCCGGGCCTGCGATCGGTGGCGTGCTTGTCGGTGCGTTCGGCGCCGGGTCGGCGTTCGGGCTCGACGCGGCGTCGTTCGCCATCTCCGCCACGGCGCTGCTGCTGATGCGCCGCCCGGTCGTGCGCCCGCGCGACACGGCGCCGTCGCTGCTCGGCGATCTGCGCGAGGGCTGGGAGTTCGTCAGGCACCGCTCGTGGCTGTGGGCGACGTTCGTCAGCGCGGCGATCGCCTACCTGCTGTTCATGGGGCCGGTCGAGGTGCTGCTGCCCTACGTCGTCAAGGAGACGCTCGGCGGCAGTGCCGCGCAACTCGGGCTGGTGTTCGCGGCGGGCGGTCTCAGCTCCGTGCTCGCGGCCGCCTTCCTCGGCCAGCGCGGGCTGCCGCGGCGCGAGATCACGTTCATCTACGCGGTCTGGGGCGTCGCGACGCTGGCGGTCGCAGGCTACGGCCTCGCCACCTCGATCTGGCAGCTGATGCTCGCCAGCGCGGCGTTCAACGCGCTCGAGACCGTCGGCACGATCGTCTGGGCGACCGCGAAACAGCGCCATGTGCCGCCTCACATGCTCGGGCGCGTCTCCAGCCTGGACTGGCTGATCTCGATCGGCCTGCTGCCGCTGTCGTTCGCGCTCACCGGCCCGGTCAGTGCGCTGATCGGAGTGCAGACCACGCTGATCGCCGCGGGTCTCATGGGGGCGGCCGTCACCCTGGCCGGGCTGTGCGTGCCCGGCGTGCGCTCGATCGAGGACGCGCCGGGCGGGCGCGCGGGCACCGGCGCGCGGCCGGTGCTCGGCTGACCCTCGATCAGACGCCGCGCGGCGCCGAGTCCGCCAGCGCGAGCGCCATCAGGTCGCGGATCGAGAGGATGCCTACGACCGTCTCGCCCTCGGTCACGGGCAGGTGGCGGAAGCCGCCGTGCATCATCAGCGTGGCCGCGTGCTCGGTCGTCTCGTCGGGCTCGATCGTGTCCGGGTCCGACGTCATCCAGTCGCGCACGACGGCGTCGTCGCGGATCCCGCGGGCGACGGCGCGCAGCACGTCGCGCTCGGTCAGGATGCCCGACAGGCGCTCCCCCTCGAGCACCAGCACGGCGCCGACGGAGCGCTCTACCATCTGCGCGGCGACCCCCGCGAGCGGCATCGACGAGTCGACGGTCAAGAGGTCGCGTGACATGTGATCGCGGGCGGCGGGCATGGCGGGACTCTAGCTATGCCCGCCTGCGCCGGCCAGTGGCTGACCCAGCCGACGCAGTGCGCGCAGACGGTCCAGCTGGCCAGCTCACGCGGCGAGAGCCAGAACAGGTGCTCCTCCGTCGCGCGGCAGGCGACCTCGATCCGGCCGTTGCGCGCATGGCGCCGGTAGCGCCACCATCGCTCGCTCGCTCGCATCCGGATTGGATCGGCGCGCCGCGCGCCGTCCTTGAGCGGAGCGGCGACGCTACTGCTTGACCTCGTTGAGCCCCTCGGTCGGCAATGCCCGCAGCCCGCGCCACGCGGTCAGCCAGATCGCGGTGAAGATGAAGATGACCGAGAGCCAGCCGTCGGCCACCCGGCTGGCGACGCAGAGCCAGACGATCAGCGCCGGCCAGGGCAGCAGCCACGCCAGCAGCGCGACCAGCCACGGCTCCCGGCCCGAGCCGCTCGATCCCTCATCCTCGTCGAACGGTCCGCGCGTCTCGACCAGCATGACCAACATCTCGCACTCGTTTTTAGCGCGCCCGGGCGCGCTGGTCCAGTGGCTTGGCGCCTTGTCGCGCTGCTAGATTTGCCGGGCAGCGGGCTTGGTGGGCGTAGCTCAGTTGGTAGAGCTCCGGGTTGTGGTCCCGGTGGTCGCGGGTTCGAGCCCCGTCGCTCACCCCTTTCCTACTGCTAGTCACACGGTCAGCTCGTCCACTGTCTGTCCGGTGATGTGCGAGACCGTGTCCGCGCTGTCTGTGGCGATCGGGACGCGGGCACGGACCGTGGTTCCGCTGCCGGGGGCGCTGTCGACCGTCAGGCGGCCGCCGAGGGCCTCGATGCGATCGGCGAGACCGCGCAGACCGCTCCCGTGCTCTGGCAGCGCTCCGCCGACGCCGTCGTCCGCGACGGCGATCTCGGCCCAT
This sequence comes from uncultured Solirubrobacteraceae bacterium, assembly GCA_963721315.1. Lineage (GTDB taxonomy): Bacteria > Actinomycetota > Thermoleophilia > Solirubrobacterales > Solirubrobacteraceae > DASQMT01. Next base: position 89,063 of record CAVRIU010000002.1, on the reverse strand, counting down.
TGGCCGTCACGGCGACACGTGACCGTTGCGCTGCTTGCACCGGCGTACTTGGCGACATTGGTGAGCGTCTCGGCCGCGACGAAGTAGAGCGCCGTCTCAAGTGCGGCAGGAAGGCGGCCTTCGAGATCGGAGTCCAAGGCCGACCGGCACGCTGGACCGCGAAGCGAGCATCCCGAGGGCCGGCAGCAGGCCATGCTCCGTCAGCACCGCCGGATGGAGCCCGCGCGCCAGGTCGCGCAGCTCAGCCAGCGCGGTCATCAGCTCGTCGATGCAACGCTCGAGCGCCGTCGCTGTGTCCGGCTCCGCCCGCGCGGCTGCCAGCCGCAGCGACAACGCGATGCTGACCAGGCGCTGCTGGGCACCGTCGTGCAGATCGCGCTCGATTCGGCGGCGCGCCTCATCGGCGGCTTCGACGATGCGGGCGCGCGACGCGCTGAGCTTGAGCCGCGCGTCGACGTTCGCAATCGCCTGCGCGACGAGCTCGGCAAACGCCCCGAGACGAGCCTCTGATCCGGCGCTGAAAGGGCCCGCCGCGGAGCCTGCCGCGATCGCGCCCCAGTGCCGGCCGTCGACGATCACCGGTGCGGCGACAGACGCGCGCATGCCCAGCGCTCGCAGCCGCGCCGGATACTCACCCGGCATGCCTTCGTAGGAGTCGACGCGCGCGGGCGCAAGCGTCGCGTGCACGCGCGCCAGCGCCGACTCCGACCCGAGCTCGATCTGGCTACCGACCGGGACGGGAGCCAGACCGGGCGCGCTCCAGTCGGCGACGACGGTCGCGCGCTCGGGACCGTCGTAGCGCGCTATCAGTGCGGCATCGGCCCCGAGGTGACACGCCACCTCTTCGGCGACCACGGTCAGCACCAATTCCGGCGCATGCTCCTGCGCCACCAGCGTTGCGACCCGGCGCAACGCGCGCTCCTCCTCAAGACGGGCCCGCAACGCTCGCTGGAGGCGCTCGTTCTCGACCGCCAGCGCCGCGCGAGAGCGATCGCCCGCGCGGACAGCTCGCTCCTCCACGCCGCCGATCCTCCCACAGGCGCCGGGCAAGCTCAACGACGCGTGCGTCTACCGGACCAAAGCCGCGACGAACCTCTCCACGGCGGCGGAATCGGCGTTCGTCAGGAACAACGACGGCTCGATCAGCTCCAATTCCAGTACGCAGAACAGCCCGGCGTCATCGCGGACCAGATCCACCCGGGCGTAGGTCGGTGTCCCCAGCCGGTCCGAGACCAGGTCCACGGCAGCCTGAGCCACCTCGAGCTGCGCCGCGGTCGCGACGTGCTCGGCATTGGTCTCCGCGGCGAACAGATCGTCGACCGCCCCGGCCCGTGGGAGGACGACCTGCTTGCTGGCGGCATGGCTGAACTGCCCCTCGAAGAAGATCAGCGGCCATTCGCCCTCCGTGGCAACGGATTTCAGCAACGGCTGAACCAGGACGACTTGGCCGGATGCGTGCAGCCGGGCGACGTGCGCGACCGCGGCCTCGTGCTGGTCCGCTCCGTACCACGCGGCATCCCGGCTGCCGGCCCCGACTGCCGGCTTGACCACGAAGTCTGCGGCCGGGAACGTCGCCGCGGAGCCGGGTTGCACGAAGCTGGTAGGGGTGACCGGCACTCCGGCCTCAGCCAGTTCGGCCAGGTACTGCTTGTCGAGGCTCCATCGAACGGTCGCCGGCGGATTCACGAGATCGCTCACCGCATCGACCGCTTCGAGCCAGGACAGAAACTCGGGCTGCCGTTGCGGATAGTCCCAGGTCGACCGCAGCACGACGCGGTCAAAGCGCGACCAGTTCCCGTCCGGGTCGTCCCAGTCGAGCACCTCGACCGACACCCCGCTCCGCTGCAGCGCGGCCAGCATCGGCGGCTCGTCCGGGTCCCGGCCCCGGGCCTCACGGGCCGTCACCCACGCCAATCGCTGAATCACGCGGGCACCATATAGCGGGCCCCTGGGGCCGCGGCCGCCCTGCCGCTGAGCGACGACGCCACGTCGATGCGTCTTCCGACGCGGGTCAGACAGGCAGGCGGCGCTTCAAGCCGAGCGCGCGCCGTTTGACCCGCTTGAGCCGGTTGCGAGGCTCGGCCGGCGGGTTGGGGTCGATGCGGCGGAACTCCATCATGCGTTGCTGGCGGGGATGTCCCCACTGGCCGATGTAGTGCAGTGTCCAGGGTGCTTGCTGGGCGGCGAAGCGCAGGTCGCGCCGGTAGTAGAAGTACGCGTTGCGCTCGGTCCAGTGCTTGCCGGCGGCGCGCGGCTGGTCGAGTGGGTGAGAGCGCGGCGCTTCGAAGTAGCTGGCCAGGAACCGCCCGCCCGGCGCCATCACCTGCGCGAGCCGGTAGAGGCATAGCCGGATCTGGTTCAGCGAGATGTGCGTGAACACCGATTGGGCGATCGCGAAGTCGAACTGCACGCCGAAGTCGCAGTCGAAGCGGTCGGTCGCACGCAGTTGTTCGCGGGGGAGCTTGGCGCGCAGCGCGTCAGAGAGCTCGTGCTCGTAGCCGGCGTCGAGCAGCGTGGAGTTGATGTCGATGCCGTGGTAGCGGCCCGGTCGCAGGTAGTCGACGAACCGGCTGCCGGCGCGCAGTGACCCGCAGCCCACGTCGAGCAGCCGATGCTCGGGCCGCAGCCCTTGGGCGATCATGAACTGCAGTTGTAACTCGCCCAGCTCGTCCCATTGGCCGCCGACGAACGTACGGTGGCGTCCCTTGCGGATCGACGCCTGCGACAACGGTTTGGCGTAATCGATATCGCGTCCGCGTCTCGTCAGGTCGTCGTCCGCCACCGGTCGCGCAGCTTAGTGCGGCGCCGGGAGGGCCCGATCGTCGTCCGGCTCGGATGGCGGCGCCCCGCGCGTCTGGATCACGATCGCGACGATCACGATCGCGCCGCCGACGAGCGTGAGCGTCTTGGGGCGCTCGTCCAGCGCGAGCCACACCCACAAAGGGCCGAGCAGGATCTCCAGCAGCGTGATCAGGCCGACCTGCGCGGCCGGTATCAGCCGCGCGCCGACGGTGAGCAGCGCAGAGCCGAGCCCGATCTGACCGATGCCGAGCGCCGCCAGCCAGCCGACGTCATCTGCGCCGATCGCGCCGGGTGTGGCGAAGGGAAGGAAGGCCACGACAAGGATCACCTGCGAGACGCAGGTGGCCGGCGCCATCGAGACGTCGTGGCGCCAGCGCGTGATCACGATCATCAGCGCGAACGCGAGCGCCGTGACGAACGAGAGCCCGTCGCCGGCGAGGCTGCCCTCGCCCGGGGCGCCGAGCATCAGCGTGACGCCGGCCAGCGCCAGCGCCATCGCTGCGACCGTGCGCCGCGTGATCGGCTCGCCCAGGAACAGCCGGGCCAGCAGGGCGGCGAGCACAGGCGCGACGGCCAGGATGAACAGGACGCGCGCGACGCTCGTGTGGTTGAGCGCCGCGATGAAGCTGGCCGATGCGGTCGCGACGCACAGCGCCACGGCGACGCCCGCAACGCCGACCGACCTGAAAGCCTGCAGCACCCGGCCGCGATCGACGACAGCGACATAGGCCAGCAGCGCGGCGCCCGCGAACGCCGCTCGGCCCAGCACCTGGGTCGACGTGTCGAGCGTGAGCTGGCGCTGCAGGACGCCCGCGGTCGACCACGCGACTGCGGCCAGCGCCACGTAGATCTGTCCGCGCCGCTGGAGCCGCGACCCCTCGAGCGCCAGCGCCGCTGTCGTCACGCCGTCAAGAGATAGCGAATGTCCACGCTCGGCTCAGCCGAGCGAGTCGCGGGACGTGTCTACGATCGTCGGAGATCCCGCGTCGGAGGACACCGTGGCCGTCAAGCTTCACCGTTGCGCGCACGTATGGCTCAAGCTCGGCCCGTGCTGGAGGGTGCAGAAAGCGCTCGATGAGCATGGTCTTGACTACGAGATCGTCAAGGGACCCAACCGTCCGGGCAAGCGCGACTCGCTCGAGCGCCTCAGCGGCCAGCGCTTCTATCCCGTTATCGAGTTCGAGGACGGCCGCGTCTACCGCGCGGAATCGAGTGAGATGGCCGCGCGGATCCGCGCCGGACAGCTGCTGGACGCGTAGCGGTCGGGAGCGTCGCTCACCAGCTCTGCTCACCGACCACCTGCCGGGTGGCGATGTTCAGCCGGTTCCAGAGGTTGACGGTCGCGATGTCGAGCACGAGCGCGCCGAGCTGCGTCTCGTCGAAGTGCTCGGCGGCGGCGTCCCACATCTCATCGGGCACCTGGTCGGCGCGGTCTGCGAGACGGGACAGAGCCTCGGTGAGGGCGAGCGCGGCGCGCTCGGCGTCGCTGAAGTACGGCGTCTCGCGCCAGGCGGCGACGCTCCAGACGCGTTCCTCGCTCTCGCCGGCCTTGCGTGCCGCCTTGGCGTGCATGTCGACGCACACGCTGCAGCCGTTGATCTGGCTGGCGCGCAGGTGCACGAGCTCGCGGCAGATCGGCACGCGGCCGCGACTGATGGCCTTCGACAGCGCGTTGAGCGCATCCATCGCGCCGGCCACGGCGAAGGCGGGATTGGTCATACGGGCGGTCATCAACATTGTTTCCCTGCTCCCTGTCACATCGGAGGGTTGACATCGGTCACCGCTTTGACCGACCGAATCGCGAGGATGTGACGAGATGGACGAGTTCGAAGCGCACCGCGCTCATCTGCACGCGGTGGCCACGCGGATCCTGGGCTCGCGGGCCGAGGCCGACGACGCGCTGCAAGAGGCCTGGATACGCGCCAACCGTTCCGACACCAGCAACGTGGACAACATCCCCGGTTGGCTGACGACGGTGGTGTCGCGCGTGTGCCTGACGATGCTCGACGCGCGCAGGCGCCGCCGCGAGGAGGCGCTGGAGGCCGGACGGCTGCCCGACCCCGTGATCATGCGCGCGGACGGCGCTGGGCCGGACCCGGAGAGCGAGACGATGGCCGCCGACGCGGTCGGCGCCGCGCTGCTCGTCGTGCTGGAGACGCTGCAGCCGGCCGAGCGCCTGGCGTTCGTGCTCCACGACGTCTTCGCGGTGCCGTTCGACGACATCGCGCCGATCGTCGACCGGTCGCCCGACGCGGCGCGCCAGCTGGCCTCACGCGCACGGCGTCGTGTCCAGGGCGCGGACCGCGACGCGCCGATCGCCGACCGCAAGGTCGTCGACGCGTTCCTGACCGCGGCTCGTGGCGGCGACTTCGAGGGCCTGCTGGCGGTACTGGACCCCGACGTCGCCCTGCGCGTCGACGACGGCAGCGGCGCGTTGCAGCTCGTCCAGGGCGCTCAAGCGGTCGCGACCCGCGCTCAGTTCTTCTCGACCGGCCGCGTGGCGCACGCGGCGATCATCGACGGCGCGGCCGGCTTCGTCGCGACCGAGGCCGGCCGACCGGTCGCGGTGCTCGCATTCACCATCGCCGACGGCCGGATCACGGCGATCGACGCCCTGCACGGGCCGGCCCGGCTCGCCGCACTGGGCGCCGAGGTCTTCGTCGCGGGTTAGACGAGCGGCCTGCGCCGTGGCACCGCCCCGCTTCATGGCAGGGCAGAGTCGCGTCACGGCGCGGCAACGATCAGGAACGAGTTGCCGTCCGGATCGCGCAGGCGGAACTGCGTCGGGAAGCCGGCCAGCGGGGCGCCGCTCCACCACACCACGTCGCCCTCGGGCAGCGGCGCCGGGTCCACCTCGACGCCTTTGGCGCGAAGCGTCGCGAGGTCGGCGAGCACATCACCGCTGATCATCGCCACGCCCGTCTCGACGCCCGCCGGGCGCTCTGGACGGGCAGCGATCAGTGACAGGTTGGTGTTCGACTCTGGCGGAGCGACCTCGAGCCAGCGCTCCCCCGACTCGTACGTGAAATCGCTGACCTTGCGCATGCCGAGCACACCGACGTAGAAGGCGAGCGCCGCGTCCTGGTCGCTGACCGGCACCACGACGGTCGCCAGCTGGGTGATGTGCAATTCGTCGTTCTCCATGCCTCTGTGACTCAGCGAGGAAGGAAAGATCATCGCTCAGCGGCGGCTTCTGAGGATCGACCGGAGCGGGCCGGTGTTGAGGACGTCTGCGGCCGTCGCCCAGCCGCGGCGCGCGGTACGTACCGCAAGTTCCATGTTCTCGAGGCCGCGGACCGAGTGCGCGTCGGTCGAGCAGACGATACGCACGCCGGCGCGGATCGCGTCGCGGACGTGCGCGCCGCTGAGGTCGAGTCTCGGTGCGAGCCCGTTGACCTCGATCGCGACGCCCTGCTCCAGCGCGACCGCGAACACGCGCTCGAGGTCGAGCGCGTTCTCCGGGCGGCGGCCGATGATCCGGCCCGTCGGATGGCTCAGGCAGCGCACGTGCGGGTTGCGCAGCGCCTCCTCGACGCGCGCGGTCAGCTCGCGCCGCGGCATCCGCTGGCCGCCATGGACGCTTGCCTGGACCCACTCGAGCTCGGCCAGCACGTCGTCGGGCAGGTCGAGCCGGCCGTCGGGCAGGATGTCGCACTCGATCCCGCGCAGCACGCGGAACGGCGCCAGCGCCTCGTTCGCCGCGGCTATCTCCTCGGCTTGGCGGCGGACGTCGTCGGCGCTCAGGCCTTGGACGGCGCCGACGGCCGGCGTGTGGTCGCAGATCGCGACGTAGTCATAGCCGCGCTCGCGCGCGGCGCGGCCCATCTCCTCGACGCTCGCGCGTCCGTCCGACCAGGTCGTGTGGCAATGCAGGTCGCCGCGCACGTCGGCCGTCGCGACGAGCGCCGGCGGCTCGCCGCGGAACGCCTCCTCGCGCAGCTCCGGCGGGCACCAGGGAAGGCCGAGCGCGGAGTACACGGCGGCCTCGTCGGCCGCGTCCGGCAATGGCTCGATCCCCGCCACGTACGCGGACGAACCCGTCGCCCGCACCAGGGCGCTCCCGAACCGGTCGGGCGCGGCGGCGACGAGCTCGATCGGCACGCCCTCGACCGTCACCCCGACCGCGCGCCGCTCGGCCTGCTCGACCACTGCGACGATCTGGGGCAGCGTCGCGAAGCGCTCCAGCACGGTCGCGGGATCCGGCGCGGCGCAGACCACCGCGAGGTGCTCGCAGGAGTCGCGCCAGCGCCGCACGTCGCCGGCCGCCTCGCCGCCGAGCGCGGCCGCCACGCCGCCGGCCAGCTCCCAGGCGCGGTTCAGCAGCAGGCCGCGTTGCGGTCGCGGCTCGCCCGCGCGGGCGAGCGCTTCGAGCAGCCGCGCCTCGCGCTTCGGCCCGATCCCGGGCACGCTCCGCAGCCGCCCGGCTGCCGCCGCCTCGCGCAGCTCGCCGGCCGTGCGCACCCCGAGCGCCCGCGCGATCTCGAGAGAGCGCGCGGCCCCGAGCCCGAGGTAGCGGCCGAGGCCGATCAGCTCGGGCGAGAGCTCGCGCTCGAGCTGCGCGAGCTCGGCGATCTCGCCGGTCTGCACGAGCTCCCGCAGCCGGCCCTCGATCCCCGGGCCGATCCCGCGCAGCTCGCGCACCCGTCCGGACCGCACCAGCCCGGCGACAGGGACCGCCGCGCTGCGGATCGTGTCGGCGGCGCGGCGATAGGCGCGCGGCGTGTACGGGTTCGCGTCGGCCAGCTCGAGCAGCGACGCGAATGCCTCCAGGCGGTCGGCGATCCAGGCGTTGTCCACTGCGGCAGTGTCGCCGAGGCCTCGAGCCGCGTTCAAGGTCACACGATGCCCCGCCGCGGCCAGCCTGCCTTGCGTTGCTGCACACGACATGGGAGGGTCGGCTGGTCCTAGCACTCCTATCGGGCGGAGGATCTCCGATGCCGCTTTACCTCGGCCGGTTCAGCTATACCGCGGACGCCATCAAGGCGTTGCTCTCCCAACCGGAGGACAGGAGCGCCGCGGCGCGGGAGGTGGCGGAGACACTCGGCGGCAAGCTCGAGGGCTTCTGGTACGCCTTCGGTGAGTTCGACGGCGTGTTCCTGATGGAGGCGCCCGACAACGCGACGGCGGCGGCGCTGGCGATGGCCGTGGGTGCCGGCGGAGCGTTGTCGGGGGTCGAGACGACCGTCCTGCTCGACATGGACGAGGCACAGGAGGCGATGCGGAAGGCCGCCGCCGCGACGTACCGGCCGCCAGGTTCATAGGCACCACGCCGAGGCGGCGTGCGCAGGCTCGAGGCGGCAGCGGGAAGCGCCGGGTTCCTCGTCGCGGCGCCGGGCGTAGTCGCAGGCGTCGTGCCGTGGGTGCTGACGGGTTGGCAGTCGTCGGACCCGCCGGCATCGGTCGCGCTGCTCGGCGCCGCCCTGATCGCTGGCGGCGCCGGCGTCCTGCTGCACGCGTTCGGCCGCTTCGTCGTCGAAGGGCGCGGTACGCCAGCGCCGATCGCGCCGACCGAGCGGCTCGTGATCGGCGGGCTGTACCGGCACGTGCGCAACCCGATGTACGTCGCCGTCGGCACGGTGATCGTCGGGCAGGCGCTGCTGCTCGGGCGCCCGCTGCTGCTCCTGTACGCGGCGGCGTTCTGGCTTGTCGTCGCGACGTTCGTACGGCTCTACGAGGAGCCGACGCTGAGCGACCGCTACGGCTCTGAGTACGGCGCGTATCGGCGTGCCGTCCCGGCCTGGTGGCCCCGCCTGCGGCCTTGGCGTCAGCATGAATCCTGAGGAGCAGCGGCTCGTCGACTCCATCGCTGTCCGCTCGGACGAGCTGGTGGCGCTGCTGTGCGAGCTGATCGGATTCGACACCACCAGCCGGTCCGATCCCGAGGCTCCCGCTCGCGCTGAGGCCGCGCTGCAGCAGCTACTGGCTGCGCGGCTGCGCGCCGCCGGCGCCGAGGTCGACGTGTGGGAGCCGTCGCGCGCGGATGTCGCGGACCATCCGCTGTGCCCCGCGGGCGGGATCGGGTTTGCCGGACGCCCGCAGCTCGCGGCGCGCTTGCCCGGCTCGGGCAGCGGTCCGTCGCTCCTGCTCAACGGCCACATCGACGTCGTGCCGGCGCGACGCGAGGACGGCTGGGAGGACGATCCGTTCGACGCGCAGGTGCGCGACGGGCGCGTGATCGGCCGCGGTGCGTGCGACATGAAGGGCGGCATCGCGGCGATGGTGCTCGCGGCCGAGGCGGTGGTCGCGGCAGGGGGCGTCGCCGGCGATCTGATCGTGTGCACGAACACCGATGAGGAATCGAGCGGCGTCGGTGGCCTGGCCTGCGCCCGCCACGGCGTTGCCGCCGACTTCGCGATCGTGCCCGAGCCGACCAGCCTCGAGATCTGGCCGGCGTGCCGTGGCTCGGTCTACTGCTCGGTCGAGCTGGCGGGGCGCTCGGGTCACACCGAGCAGGAGCACGCGAGCTGGCGCGACGGCGGCGCCGTCAACGCGATCGACAAGGCCCGGCACCTGCTCGCGGGCGTCGAGCGGCTGCGCGCGGACTGGCGCAGCCGGCGCAGCTCGCACCACCCGCTGCTCGATCCACCCGACATCGTCGCGAGCCGGCTGGTCGCGGACTCGGGCTGGTCGGTGACGATCCCCGACCGCGCCGAGATCACGCTCGCCGTGCTGGTCCTGCCCTCCCAAGCCGACGCGGACGGCTGGACCCGCGGCGTGCGGGAGGAGGTCGAGCACTTCCTGCGCGGTTGGTGCGACGCCGATCCCTGGCTGGCGGCCAACCCGCCGAGCTTCGCGTGGCACACCGAGGTCAACCCGTCCGAGACCCCGCCCGACACGGCGAGCGTGCGCACGCTGCAGGCGGTCAACGAGGCGCTCGGCCTGGCGCCCACGCTGGGCGGGCTCGGCTCGTGGTACGACGGCGCGACCTTCGCGCTCGAGACCGGCACGCCCGCGCTGATGTACGGACCGAGCAGCATCGACCGCGCGCACACGGTCGGCGAGTGGGTCCCGATCGCAGATCTCGTCGCCTGCGCCCAGGCGCTCGCGCTGGCGGCCTGGCGCCTGTGCCGGTGATACGGCGACTCAGCCGATGCAATTCACGATGACCTGGATCTGCCAGTTGCCCGTGTACGGGATCGCCTCACGTGCAGTGACGACCCACTCCGAGATACCGGCGGGGAATCGCTCTCGATCCGACACGACCACGATCGCTGCGTCAACGGCGTCCGTCGTAATCGTGTAGCCCCGGTCGCCAGGGTGCCTTCGGGACAACTCACGACGGTCGACTTCGGCGACGAAGAGTCGTTCGCGCTGCTGCCCGTCTCCTCAAAGACGCTTGGCAAGAACGGATCACCCTGGTCCCCCTTGTCACCCTTCGGCCCCTGTGGCCCCTGTGGCCCCTGTGGCCCCTGTGGCCCCTGCGGCCCTCCCCGGGGCGCCTTGGGGTCCGGCCGCGCCGGCAGGGCCGGTCGGCAGCTCGCCGGCCGCGAAGTCGGCGCTTTGCAATGCGCCGTTCTTGACTTCCGCGGACGCTACCGCGTTCTTCTTGATCTGCTTGGCCCCGACGCTGTTCTCCGGCAGCTTGGTCGCGGCGTAGGAAGTGCCCCCGAGCGCGACGAAGAGGGCAAGCAGCGCGACGTGGTGCCGCCCAGGTACCACGCGGGAGCAACCCGACGCAACGTCCGGGGAGCTGTGTGCACGAAGAGGCAGCAGCGCTTCGCCGCACTGCTTCAGCGGCGTACGGCACCCGGGCGTTGCGCGGGGACCTCGAAGCTGGCCAGCGTCGATACCGACGTATCGGGCTCGGCAGCGTCGCGCAGAACGCGTAGCTGTGCGAAACAGGCTTGCGGCGTCAACTCGAGCACGAAGTACCCGCGATGGGTGCTGTCTGCGAAGACCATGTGCGGGTTCTCGCGCTTCAGCACGTCGGTCATGCGCTGAGAGACGCCGGGGGATGTGATCGAGGGCCCGCAGAGCTCCGTCGCCACCACCGGCGCGTTCTGGCGGGTGAAGTCGACCTTGAGATCTGAGACGACGCATCGATGCGCGTCGCCGGAGAGGACGATGCTGCTGCGGGCGCCTGCATCTGCGATCGCACGGAGCAGACGTCGCCGGGCGGCTGGATAGCCGTCCCAGCCGTTGGTTCCGAAGCGCGGCTGGCCGCCTTCGCGCGTGATGGCCCGCGTCATCAGCGTCTGCTGCGCGATCACATTCCAGCGACCCGGTACGGCAGCGATGCCGTTGCGCAGCCAGGTTTCCTGTGCCGTTCCAAGCATGGTGCGCTCGGTTCTGACGCGTTCAAGGCAGCCGGGTCCCACGCGCCTGGCGGGCTTGCACGCCTGCGGTGAACGGTGCTGGCGGCCATCGAGGACGTGGAAGCGGATGAGCTGCCCGAAGTCATGCCGAGCGTGTATTCGCATCGCCGCTCCGCGCGGGCGGGCGATCTCGCGCAGCGGCATGTGTTCGAAGTACGCGCGGTAGGCAGCGGCGCGTCGACGCAGGAAGTCCGCAGCGGGAGCGAACGGGTGGTCCCCCGCGTAGTCATTGTCGACCTCGTGGTCGTCGAACGTCACAAGCCAGGGGACCGCTGCGTGGAGGCGCTGGAGGTCGGGATCCGCCTTGTACTGGGCGTAGCGATTGCGGTACTGCGCGAGGCTCTTCGTCTCGGCGCCGAAATGGCGGCGGACGCGCCCTGGCCGGCCAGGACCCTCGTAGATGTAGTCGCCGAGGAACACCATCAGCTCGATGTCGTCGGCCGCAATGTGCCGGTGCGCGGAGTAGAAGCCGTGCTCGAAGTGCTGGCAGGAGCCGAACGCCAAGCGCAGCCGCGGCGGTCGATCGCCGGCGCTCGGTGCGGTGCGGGTACGGCCGACGGGGCTGCTCTCGCCATTTGCGATGAACCGGTAGAAGTACCAGCGCGCCGGCTCCAATCCGTCGACCTCGACGTGCACCGAGTGCGCGTCCTCAGCCACCGCGTCCGCGCTGCCGCTTCGCACGGGACGTTCGAAGCGCTCGTCGTGCGCGACCTCCCAGCGCACCGTGATCGTGTCGCGGCCCGCGCCGCCGCCCTCCTGGGGCTGTGGCGCGATCCGCGTCCACAGCACGACGCTCGAAGGCAACGGCGACCCCGACGCGACTCCAAGGCCGAACGGAAACTCCACGCCGCCACCCTAACCGCGACAGTGTTCACGGCAGCCGCATGAACTCCATCGCCGTCCACGCCGGGCGGAAGCCGAGCCGGGCGTAGAGCTCCTTCGGCCGGTCCTCGTCGTCCGCGACGATCCAGAGATCGCGCACGTCGCCCGCCGCCTCGATCGCCGCGCTGGTGATCGCCGTGCCATGCCCGCCGCCGCGGTGATCGGGGTGGACGAAGACCTGTGTGACCTCCGCCGACGAGCCATCGCTCTCGAGCTGGGCGAACGCGATCGGGACGCCGGCCTCGTGCACGGCCAAAACGCGTGCGCCGCAGCGCAGCGCGACCTCGCGCGCCTCGACGTGATAGCGGCCGGAGTCCTGGCCGGGGAAGTCCTCGTCATGCCAGAGCACGCGCAGGCGGTGGACGTCGTCGTAGGGAACCTCCTCCACGGCGCTGTCGTGCTCAGCTCGCGCGCGGACCTCGTGGCGCATCCACACCAGGCGCTCCGCGTGCCAGCCGGCCGCCTCGAAGCCGGCCCGCAGCGGCTCGGCGACGCGGACGAGATCGAAGTCGAGGCGCCGGTGCCTGAGCCCGGCGAGTGCCTCGTCGGCGAGCGCGATCAGCTCCTCGACGCTCATGCCGGGATCCTGCTCGACGCGCACCGTGTTGAAGTCGAAGTAGCTCGGATAACGCGTGGCTCGCGCGATCGTGCCATGCGCCCACGGCTCGACCACATCGCAGACAGTGGCTTGCACCCGATTGCGCCAAGCCTGCGCGCGCGCCGTCGCAGTCATGCCGCAAGCGTACGCCGGGCGGCCGCACGTCACGGTGGGGGCGGCCGCCCGGTGGTCGGCTCGACTCAGTCGTCCAGCTCGATCCTCAGCACTTCGCCCTCGTCGGCCTCGCGGGCGTGGTTCGACACATACAGCTCACCGTGCCTGCCGACGGCGATGCCGCCCGGCTCGACGAGCTTGCCCGCGGGCAGCTCGATGCGTCGGGGCTCCCCGCCACCTGGCGGGATGGCCCAGATCGCGCCTTCGCGGGCGGGGCCGAGCAGCGAGTCGTGGTCGATCTCCAGGACGTAGAGCGTGCCGTCATGCCCGAAGTCCAGGTCCATCGCGTTGGTGAATCCCGACGCGTAGGTCGTGGCCTCGCCGCTGCGGGGATCGACCCTGAAGATCCGCGCGCCGCCGACAGGGAACGGGAACCCGGTCAGCTGGCTCACGTAGTACGCGCCGTCCGCGCCGCGCACCACGCCGGTCGGCACGGCGTTCATGTCGATGGGCGGGCCGCCGAACGGGTTCGGGGTGGGCACGTTCGGGAACAGGCTCAGCACGCGCACCCTGCCGCGCCGGGACACGCGCAGGAGGCTGTTGCCGCCCGCGTCGGCCACAACCAGACGCTTGCGGTCCGCGAACACGTCGACCGGGTTGCTGTCGACGAGCGGGTTGCCCACCGTGGCGTCCGCGTTGTTGTCGCGCTCGAAGCGCCAGAGGTCGGCGATCAGCCGCGACCCGCCGTGCTTGCCGCGGACAGCAGCGTTCCGAAGAGCCGGGACACGGGCTCCTCGGCGACCAGCGTCGGGTCGCGCAGCACGACCTCGGGCGGGGTGCCGCGGCTTGGGGCGGTCGGGCCGCCGTTCGTCACGAGCAGTCGCGACCCGAGACGAACACGCCGTGCGGGCCGATCGCGCTGCTCCCGTCGGCCGGCGCGAACGACGCCAACCCTTTGAGAACGCGCTCCTGGTCGTAATGCCGGCGGTGCCATGCGATTCGCGTGACCGCGCCGGTGGCGCCCGTGCAGGCGGAGCCCTCGGCGCTGTCGAAGCAAGAGCGCGACGTGGCCGGGTCGCCGCCTCGGCCGGCCTCCGCGACGTAGACATCGCCATGCCGCGACAGGCGACATGGCGCGGGTTGTCGAGGCCGTGCGCGATCACGTCCACGTCGTGGACCGTTTCCGCGCTCGCGGGGGCTGCGACGGCAAGGGCTGCGGCGGCGGTGACACCTAGCAGCGTGGGAACTCGCACCGTCCCTTCTCCTTTCGATCGACGCTCGGGCGACGCTATCCGAGCCGTGGCGGCACGTCGAGTCGTAGCAACGCTCGCGATGCGGGTGGCGACGGTCTCGGCGTCGTCGCCTTCGGTGCTGAGGACGAGGTCGACGTCGCGCAGCGCGGTCATGCTCCCGGCGAGCCGCCGCGCGGAGACGACCAGCGCTTCGAGGCCGGACCAGCGTGCCGGCTCGCGCGCGCGGATGCGGCTTTCCAGCATGGACGTCTTCGCCTCGAGGCGGACGACGAGCCGGCGCCCGGCGCCGGTGGCCTGCAGCAGGCGTTCGCCGTCACGGTCGTGCTCGATCGTGGCGGTCACGATCAGCAGCTCGTAACCGCCCGCTCGGAAGGAGGCGCAGAGCATCGCCACGTGCGCGAGCACGCGCTCCCGATCGAGCGGCGGGTGGCAGCGCTCCAGCTCGTCGACCTCGATCAGCGCGTTGCGCCGGCCGGCAGCGCCGAGCGCGTCGTGCAGCGCGGTGGCGACACTGCTCTTGCCGGCGCCGGGCGGGCCGGTCACCAAGACCACGAAGGGCGCGGTCACCGGTTCCTTCTGAGGCTCTGGCACGGCAGGATCGACGCATGCACAGTCCACACGACACCACGACTGGCCCGCTGAGCGGGAAGGTCGCGCTCGTCGCGGGCGCGACGCGCGGCGCCGGGCGCGGCACCGCGGTCGCGCTGGGCGAGGCGGGCGCGACGGTCTACTGCACCGGTCGCACGACGCGGCAGCGGCGCTCGGAGTACGACCGGCCGGAGACGATCGAGGAGACCGCCGAGCTCGTCGACGCCGCCGGCGGCGAGGGCATCGCCGTCGAGGTCGACCACCTGGAGCCGGCGCAGGTCGAGGCGCTCGTCGCAGCGCATCGACGCCGAGCAGGGCCGCCTCGACGTGCTCGTCAACGACATCTGGGGCGGCGAGAAGCTGGCCGAGTGGAACACGCCGGTGTGGGAGCACGACCTCGCCGGCGGCCTGCGGATGCTGCGCCTGGCGATCGACACGCACCTGATCACGAGCCACTTCGCGCTGCCGCTGCTGATCCGCCGGCCGGGCGGCCTCGTCGTCGAGATGACCGACGGCACGCAGGAGTACAACGCGGCGCAACTACCGGCTCTCGACGTTCTACGACCTCGCCAAGACGTCGGTCATCCGGCTCGCGTTCGCGCAGGGCAAGGAGCTCGCGCCGCACGGCTGCACCGCCGTGGCGCTGACGCCGGGCTGGATGCGCTCGGAGATGATGCTCGAGCACTACGGCGTGACCGAGGCCAACTGGCGCGACGCGACGGTCGGCAACCCGCACTTCACCGCGATCTCCGAGTCGCCCGCGCTTCGTCGGCCGCGCCGTCGCGGCGCTCGCCGCCGACCCGCAGCTCGCAGCGCCGCAACGGCGGCTCGTTCTCCTCCGGCGGCCTCGCGCGCGAGTACGGCTTCACCGACGTCGACGGCTCGCAGCCCGACTGCTGGCGCTACATGGTCGAGGTCCAGGACGCGGGCCTGCCGCCCGACCCGACCGGCTACCGCTGAGATGCGGCTTGTCCAGCCTTGCCGACCCGTCTACCGGCCCTGACCGAGCACGCGCCCCAGAACGCGATGGTCGATCCCGACGAGATCGCCCGCTTCCACGACCGCTGCAGCGATCTGATGCGCGCGCTGCTGGACGAGCTGTCCAGCGCGCCCGACCGGCCCCGCCCGTTCCCGCAGATCGAGGACGCGCTCGGTTGGCCGAGGCGCCGGATTGCGTCCGTGCTCGGCGGCGTCTCGCACCTGCGCCACACCGAGTTCGGCGGCCGCCGCCCGTACCGCTTTCTCGACGAGCGCCACTCGGCATCCAGGCGCTGGGAGTTGTGGATGGACGCGGCGCAAGCACGGGCCGCAGCGGCGGCGCGCCGCTGAGAAGAAGCTCAGGCGGCCTGGCGTTCGCGCACGATGCGAGCACCCGCGACCAGCGACTGGAGCTTGCCGAACGCGATCTCGCGGCGCAGGTACTTCATCCCGCAGTCGGGCGCCGCGACGAGCTCGTCCGTGCGCTTGTAGGGCAACGCGCGACCGATCCGCTCGGCCACCAGTTCGGGCGTCTCGACGTGCTCGTCCGCGAGGTCGAGCACCCCGAGGATGATCGTCTTGCCGGTGAGGCCGGCGAGCACCGAGCAGTCGAGGTTCGACTGTGCCGTCTCGATCGAGATCTGCTCGCAACCGGCTGCGGCGAGCTCCGTCAGGAACGAATAACCCGACGGGCGCTCGTGGATGATCGCGGCGTAGCCAAAGCAGATGTGTACCGCGGTCGTCCCGGCATGACCGTCGAGCGCGCGCTCCAGCGCCGCGAGGCCGTACTCGCGCGCCTTCTCCGGGCGCGCCTGCATGTATGGCTCGTCGATCTGGACGATGTCGGCCCCGGCGCCGAAGAGGTCCGCGATCTCGTCGTGGACGGCAGCGGCGTAGGCCTGCGCGAGGTCCGCGTCGTGCGCGTAGTGATCGTTCTGGGCCTGCTGGGACATCGTGAATGGGCCGGGGACCGTGATCTTGACGGGCCGATCGGTGTTCGCCCTGAGGAACTCCAGGTCCGCCAGCTCGACCGGATGCCTGCGCTCGATCGGCCCGACCACGCGAGGCACGGGATTCGGATGCCCGCTGCGGTCCAGCGCCGTGCCCGGGTGGTCCAGGTCGAGCCCCGCCAATGCGTTGGCGAAGCGGTTCGAGTAGCTCTCCCGGCGCATCTCGCCGTCGGTGATGATGTCGAGCCCGGCGCGCTCCTGGTCGTGGATCGCGAGCAGGGTCGCGTCATCCTGGGCTTCCTCGAGGAAATGCGGATCGACCCGCCACAGCTCGCGCGCCCGGACCCTGGGAGGAAAGCGCGCCGCCAGCTTCTCGCGATCGATCAGCCAATCCGGCTGCGCATAGGAGCCGACCAGGCTCGTCGGGAGATGGGCGACGTCGGCGCCGGACACCGGGCGCTCATCCTAGGGCCGCAGCCAGGGCAGCGCGCGCCGGCGCGGGGGACGGCGGAACGACTGCTGGTTGAGCGCCGCGTTGACCCCCACCAGGCTCAGCTCGGCCGCGAGCGAGACCGCGCCGAGCGCGTTCACGCGCCGCTTGGCGCGTGCCTGCGCCCGCGTAGCCTCGGGCGCGGTGTGGTTGCCGTCCTCTAGCGGCACCGCTCCGTCGGGCGCCTTACGCGAGAACTTGATGCCCTGGATCGCCGTCGCCACGCCGGTCACCGTGACGGCGCCGACGAGCACGTCCTTCGCCACCGCCAGGCGCCGCTCGGCGGGCGAGAGCCTGCTCGGTCCGGCCTCGTTGAGCCGCGCGCCGAGCCAGCCGCCGGTCACGGCGAGCAGCGAGACCGAGTTGATGGCCCCGTAGCGGCGCCACGCAGCGTTGATCACCTGGCCGCGCTCGGCCTTGTCGCTGATGTGGGTGACGCTCGGGTGCAACGCGAGGCGGCCGAAGAGGTTGCCGCCGAGCATGCCGGCGAGGCCGATGTCGTGCGCGGCGCGGCCGATCTGGCTGAGTGGCACGGGCGGGGCTGGAATCGATGTCATGCCCAACAACCTTGCCGCGAGGCCACCGCGGAAAACCATTGCGGCTTCCAGCCACATCGAACGGGGTACATCCCGCTCAATGTCTGACCGCACCAGCGACGAGCTGCCCGAGCACATCGACGACGACGGGCGACGAGCGCCGCGGCGCAGGAGCGTTCCGCAGATCCGGGCCGCTGCGCTTCGCGCGGATGAGCGGCTCGTCGATCGCCGGCCGCGACGCCGCCGCCTGGGTGACCGACTTCCTCAACGCCGCCTACTACCGGCGGCCGCAGGACGAGCGCGCGGTCGACGACCTGCGGCTCGCGTTCTGCGTGCTGACGACCTACTGGTATCGCAAGGGCTCCGGGCGGCTGCGCGTCGACCGACCTGCGCGCGTTCCACCGCGCCTACGGCGGCGAGCGCTTCAACACCGAGCACTCCGCGCGCGGCACGCTCAGCCGCGCGCAGCTGGCCGACGGGCGCGGCGGAGCTGATCGGCGACTGGTTCCCCGAGGCCTACGAGGACGACGCGCGGCGCGGCTGGGGGATCGCGTTCCCGAGCCCCGAGGAGCGGGCCGCCTACGACCCCGAGCGGCGGCTCGAGCTGGCGCGGCTGGGCAAGCTCACGCCCGAGAGCGCGCCGCCCGAGGAGCAGGTCTGGCACACCTACCCGCCGGTCGAGATGCCGTCCGCCGAAGCCGTGATCGCCGCGCTCACCGCGCCCGAGACGTGGCCCGACTACGCGAGCGAGATCGGGCGCTTCACGCCGCTGCGCGCCGGCGGCCTGGCCGGTCAGACGTTCGAGATCGAGGTCGCGGCCGGGACCGATGTCGGGGCTGCCCGATCTTCACGCGCGGCTACGTCACGATCACCGACGCTCGTGACGCCCGACGACCCGGCCGCGCTGAAGGCGTGGTTCGACGCGCTCGAGCACGGGCTGGCGACGCTACGGCGACGACGAGCCGCGCGCGGTGCCGGAGGGCGGGCAGCCGCTGGTCGGCTTCGACCTGACGACGCACCAGGGGCACTTCATGGGCAACGGGCACAACCGGCTGCTGCTCTACACCGACGCGCAGGGCAGGGCGCTGGTGCGGGCGGCCGGCACCTGGGACCCGATGCCGTGGCACATCGACCGCGCCTACCGGATCGCCGGGCGCGAGGCCCAGCACGCGTTCTGGGGCCAGGGCGACGTCGCGCGCCTGAGCCTGCTGCACCAGCTCGCCGAGCAGATCGCCGCGTGACCGGCGCCGTGATCATCGGCAGCGGGCCCAACGGGCTCGCTGCCGCCATCCGGCTCGCCGAGGCCGGGCGCGACGTCGTCGTGTTCGAGGCGGCGGAGAGCGCCGGCGGCGCGGTGCGCACGGAGGAGCTGACGCTGCCCGGCTTCCGCCACGACACCTTCTCCTCGGTCTATCCGGCGGCGGCCGCCTCGCCGGTGTTCGAGCGCATGCCGCTGGACGAGCACGGGCTGGAGTGGGTGCATCCGGCCGCCTGCTCGGCGCATCCGCTGCCGGGCGGCGACGCGGCGGTCCTCTACCGCGACCTCGAGCGGACGGCGCAGTCGCTCGAGCGCCAGCACCACGGCGACGGCGCAGCGCTGGACGGAGTTCGCCGGCGCCGTTCCTCGACGCGTTCGACGCGCTGCGCGCGACGATGCTGTCCGGGCTTCCCACCGCTCGGCGGGCCGCTGCGGCTGCTGCGGGCAGACCGGCCCGCTCGGCGCGCTGAAGTTCGGCCGGCTCGCTGCCCGAGTCGGCCGTCGGGCTCGGCGGCCGGCTGTTCGAGGGATCCGGCTCGCGCGCGTGGCTCTACGGCGCCGCGATGCACGGCGACACGCCGCCGCAGGGCGCCGGCAGCGCGATCGCCGCCGCCTACCTCAACCTGCTCGGCCACGCCGTCGGCTGGCCGAGCCCGCGCGGCGGCGCGCAGGCGCTGACCGACGCGCTCGTCGGCTACCTGCGCAGCCTCGGCGGCGAGATCCGCACGAGCGCGCCGGTCGAGCGCGTCGCTCAGCTCGGCCGGGCAGCGTCAGCGGCGTCGTGCTCGCCGGCGGCGAGCACGTCGCGCACCGACGCTCGTGATCGCCGACGTGATGCCGCGCGAGCTGCTGCGGCTCACCGGCGACGACCTCGCGGGCTGGTATCGCAGCGGGCTCAAGCGCTTCGTCTACGGGCCGGCGACCGTCAAGGTCGACTGGGCGCTCGAGGCGCCGATCCCGTGGCTCAACGACGAGGTGCGCGGCGCGGGCACGGTGCACGTCGGCGGCAGCGAGGAGGAGTTCCTCGCGTCGGTCGGCGACGGCGCTCGAAGGCGCTGCCGCAGGACCCGTTCCTGCTGCTCGGCCAGCAGAGCGTCGCGGACCGCTCGCGCGCGCCCGGCGACGAGCACACCGCGTGGGCCTACACGCACGCGCCGTCGGCAAGGCATCGACTGGTCGGCGGAGCTCGACCGCCACGTCGAGCGGATGGAGGCGCAGATCGAGCGCTTCGCGCCCGGCTTCCGCGACCGCATCCTCGCGCGCCACGTGCTCGGGCCCGGACGAGCTCGAGGCGCGCAACCGCAACCTGATCGGCGGCGACGTCGGCGGCGGCAGCTACAAGCTGCGCCAGGTGCTGTTCCGGCCGCTGCCGCGCTGGTCCCCGTACAAGACGCCGCTGAGCGGCCTCTTCATCGGCAGCGCGGCGACGTTCCCCGGCGGCGCGGTGCACGGCGTGCCCGGCGACTCGGCCGCGCGCGCCGCGCTCGCGCGCGGCCTAGCGCGAGTACGCCGCGGGCACGCCGCCGTCGACGTTGAGCAGGTTGCCGGTGCTCTTGCCCGAGCGGGCCGGCGAGGCGAAGTGCAGCACCGCCTGGGCGATGTCGTCGGGGAAGATGTTGACCCCGAGCGTCGTGCGCATGCGGTAGTGCTCCTCGAGCTCGTCGGGCTCGATGCCGTAGGCGGCGGCGCGCTCCTCGCGCCACGACGAGTCCCAGATGCGCGAGCCCTGCAGCACCGCGTCGGGGTTGACGGTGTTGACGCGGATGCCGCTCGCGCCGCCCTCCTCGGCGAGGCAGCGGGCGAGGTGCAGCTCGGCCGCCTTGGCCGACGAGTAGGCGGCCGCGTTCTTGCCGGCGACGAGCGCGTTCTTGGAGGCGATGAAGACGATCGCGCCGCCGCGGCCCTGCCGGCCGAACAGCTTGAACGCCTCGCGCGAGACGAGGAAGTAGCCCGTCACGAGGATCGCGTGGTTGCGGTTCCACTCCGCCAGCGAGGTCTCCTCGAGCGTGGCGCTCGACGCGACGCCGGCGTTCGACACGACGATGTCGACGCCGCCGTAGCGGTCGGTGGCCGCGGCGAACGCAGCGGCAACCGCGTCCTCGCTCGTGACGTCGCCGCTGACCGCCAGCCCGGCGTCACCGTAGCCGGCGACGGCGTCCGCGGCGCCGGCCTGGTCGAGGTCGAACGCGACGACGCACGCCCCCGGCGGCGGCGAGCGCGTCGCCGATCGCCCGCCCGATGCCGCCGGCGCCACCGGTTACGAGCGCCACCTGGCCCTGCAGCTCGCCGGGCGGCGGCGCCTGCGCGAGCTTGTACAGCTCGAGCGGCCAGTACTCGATCGCGAAGCTCTCGGCGGCATCGAGCGAGACGAACTCGCCCAGCGCCTGGGCGCCTGCCATCACCTCGATCGCGCGGTGATAGAGGTCGCGCGCGATCGCCGAGGTCTTGGTCGTCGTGCCGGTCGAGATCAGCCCGAGGTGCTGGACCAGCACGATCCGCGGGTCGGGGTCGGCCGGGACCGTCGATTCGTCGCCGTGGGTCTCGACGTAGTCGCGATAAGCGGCGCGGAACGCCTCCGCGCGCTCCGCGATCCGCTCGCGCAGCGCGCCGGCGTCGTCGGTCTCCGGGTCATACGGGATCCACAGCGGCAGCCGCTTGGTGTGCACGAGGTGGTCCGGGCACGGAGCGCCGACGCGCACGAGCTGCTCGGCCTCGGCCGAGGAGACGAACTCGACCGAGCGCGGCGAGGTGTCGACGGTGAGCAGCTTCGATCGCTCGCTCGAGACGGCGCCGCGCACCGCGGGCAGCAGCTCGCCCAGCAGCGCCGCGCGCGCGTCGTCGGCGACCTTCGCGGCGTCCGCGTGCGGCCCGCCGAAGCGCGCGCTGTCGCCGGTGCGCTCGTTGACGAACGCGACCGCCTGGTTGATCACCTCGATCGTCCTGCGGTACGCCTCCTCCGCCGTGTCGCCCCAGACCACGAGCCCGTGCTTGGCGAGCACGACGAGCTTGAGGTCCGGGTTGGAGCGAGCGGCCTCGCCGACCTGGCGCGAGAGCGTGAAGCCGGGGCGGATGTACGGGACCCAGGCCGCCGCGTCGCCGAAGCACTCGTGCACGAGCCGCTCGCCGTCGGCCGTCCCGGCGAGCACGTTGATGCCGTCGGGATGCGTGTGGTGGACGTGGGCGCGCCGGCACGAAGGCGTGCAGCAGCGTCTCGATCGAGGCGCGCGGCATCGCGGGGTCGAGCTGGCAGCGCGCCAGGTAGGCGACCATCTCCTCGTCGCTCATCTCCGAGCGCTCGATCAGCGGCAGTACCTCGTCCAGCCGCAGCCCGGTGAAGTGCTCCGGTCCCATCGTCGCGAGGTCGCTGCCCGAGCCCTTGACCCACATCACGCTCTGCTCGCGGCCGGCGTGGTCGACCGCCGTGCCCTTGGCCGACGTGTTGCCGCCGCCGAAGTTCGAGACGGCGCGGTTCGCGCCCAGCAGGTTCGAGGCGAGCACCAGCCCGGCGAGCACGTCCCCGGCTGGAGCGCCGCCGGATGGCCAGAGATCCTCGACGGAATCGAC
Source organism: uncultured Solirubrobacteraceae bacterium (assembly GCA_963721315.1). GTDB lineage: Bacteria > Actinomycetota > Thermoleophilia > Solirubrobacterales > Solirubrobacteraceae > DASQMT01. Next base: position 66,735 of record CAVRIU010000002.1, on the reverse strand, counting down.
GATCGCGGTGGCGGTGCTCATCGGGTGATCTCCTGTCTGGTCTCTCTTTCGGCGATCGTGCGCTCCACGTAGCCCGAGGCGTGCAGCTCGGCGATCGGGTCCTCGGCGGCGCCCAGCGCTGTGCGCACGCGTGCGCACAGCGGCCGCACGTCGGCGCGGTAGGCGTCGAGCAGCGCCTCGTGCGCAGCCAGCACGTCGCCCGCCTGCTGGGCCTCGCGCAGCGCCTGGCGGTCGACCAGCAGCGCCTTGGCGTAGGCCTCCTGCAGGTTGACGACGCTCAGCACCATCGCCTCGACCTTGGCCTCGACGTTGTGGGCCTGGTCGATCGTCAGCCGCGGCAGCTCGCTGCCCGCGAGCTCGAAGAAGATCAGGAACAGCTCGAACGGGTTGACCGAGCCGACGATCAGGTCGTCGTCGGCGTACTTGCGGTTGTTGAAGTGGAAGCCGCCGAGCCGGCCCTGCTCGTCGAGCAGCGCGACGATCTGCTCGATGTTGACGCCCTGGGCGTGGTGGCCGAGGTCGACGAGCACCTGCGCGCGCTCGCCGAGCGCCTGGCAGATCAGCAGCGACGAGCCCCAGTCCGCGAGGTCGGTGGCGTAGAAGGCGGGCTCGAAGAGCTTGTACTCGACCAGCAGCCGCTGGTCGGCCGGCAGCTCGGCGTAGACGGTCGAGAGCGAGTCGAGCAGCCGCCGGCGGCGCTCGCGCAGGTCGTCCTGGCCGGGGTAGTTGGTGCCGTCGGCGAGCCACAGCGACTGCGCGGTCGCGCCGAGCGCGGCGGCGATCTCGAGGCATTCGAGCAGGTGCTCGACGGCCTTCTCGCGCACGCGCGCGTCGGGATGGCGTGACGGAGCCGAGCTTGTAGTCCGGGTCCTGGAACAGGTTCGGGTTGACGGCGCCGACGCGCAGCCCGTGCGCCTCGATCTGCTCGCGCAGCGCGCCGTAGTCGTCGGTCGCGTCCCAGGGGAAGTGCAGCGCCACCGCGCCGGCGGTGCCGGTCAGGCGGTGGACCTCGGCGGCGTCCTCGATGCGCTCGTGGACGTCGCGCGGGCGGCCCGCCTGCGGGAAGGTGGCGAAGCGCGTGCCCGAGTCGCCGTAGCCCCACGACGGGGTCTCGACGACGAGCTCGCGCAGCCGGCTCTCGGCATCGTCGGTCATGGGTTTCTCCTCCGGAATCGTCATGCGGTGGTGGGAGCGCTCAGGCGGGTGACGTCGAGGAAGCGCTTGTAGGTCGACTCCGGCCCGTCGCGGTCGGCGCCGGGCTCGTCCACGATCGGGTCGACGGACGCCGCGGCGACGGAGCGCAGCTCGTCCAGCGAGCCCAGCTCGCCGGCCGCGCGCGCCTGCACGAGCACGTTGCCGAGCGCGGTCGCCTCGACCGGGCCGGCGAGCACCGTGCGCCCGCAGATGTCGGCGGTCAGGCGGCAGAGCAGCGCATTGCGCGCGCCGCCGCCGACCACGTGGATCCGCTGCACGTCGCGGCCGCTGACGCTCTCCAGCCGCTCGAGCACCCAGCGGTACTTGCACGCGAGCGAGAGCAGGATGCTGCGCACGATCGCGCCGCGGTCGCGCGGCGCGGGCTGGCCGCTGCGCTCGCAGGCGGCGGCGATCCGCGCGGGCATGTCGCCGGGGGCGAGGAAGCGCTCGTCGTCGGGGTCGAACAGCGCGACGTCGCCGTCGACCGCGTCCGGCGAGCCGGTGCAGCTCGTCATAGGCGACGTCGCCCCAGGCCCGGCGGCACTCCTCCAGCAGCCACATGCCCATCACGTTCTTGAGCAGCCGCGTCGTCCCGTCGACGCCGCGCTCGTTGGTCAGGTTCGCCTCGCGCGCGGCGTCGCCGAGCACCGGCTCGGGCAGCTCCAGGCCGAGCAGCGACCACGTGCCGCTCGAGAGGATCGCCGCGTGCTCGTCGCGCACCGGGGCGGCGGCGAACGCGGTGGCGGTGTCGTGGCTCGCGACGGCGTAGACGGTCGCGGCGCCCAGCTCGTGGCGGCCGAGCAGCGGGCCGAGCGCGGTGCCCGCGTCGACGAGCTGGCCGAAGACCCGCAGCGGCAGCTCGAGGCGCTCGATCAAGCTGCCCGCCCAGTCGCCGCTGCGAGCGTCGAGCAGGCCGGTCGTCGACGCGTTCGTGACCTCGTTCGCCTGCTCGCCGCAGAGCCAGTAGGCGAGCAGGTCGGGCACCAGCGCGAGCCGCTCGGCGCCGGCCGAGCGCGGGCGTGCCGACGTCGGCCAGCAGCTGGTAGACGGTGTTGATCGGCAGCGTCTGGATGCCGGTCGTGGCGTACAGCTCGGCCTGGCCGACGCGCTCGTGCGCGCGCTCGACCATCCCCGCGGTGCGCCCGTCGCGGTAGTGGTAGGGCAGGCCGAGCAGGCGGCCGTCGCGGTCGAGCAGGCCGTAGTCGACGCCCCAGGTGTCGACGCCGACGCCGTCGACGCGGCCGGCGCGGCGCAGCCCCTCGAGCGCCTCGCCGAACAGCGCCAGCAGGTTCCAGTGCAGCCCGTCGGGCAGCCGCACCGGCCGGTTGGGGAAGCGGTGCGCCTCCGCCAGGGTCACGCGCCCGTCGCGCAGCCTGCCGGTCACCACCCGCCCGCTGGTCGCGCCGAGGTCGATCGCGGCGTAGGTGGGCGCCTCAGGCAAGGTGGAACACCTCTTCGAGCCGCTGCAGCCCGGTGTCGGGCCGCTCGCCCGACGGCAGCGCGAAGAACTCGGCCATCTCCGCCTGCCAGCGGGCGTTCACGTCCGTCGCCTCCATCGCCGCGAGCGCCGCCGCGAAGTCCTCGACCTCGACGTAGCCGACCAGCAGCCCGTCGGCGGCGAGGAAGAGCGAGTAGTTGCCCCAGCCGGCGGCGCGCAGCGCGTCGAGCATCTCCGGCCAGACCGCCTCGTGGCGCCGCTTGTACTCGTCGAGCCGCTCGGGCCGCACCCGCAGCAGGAAGCAGACGCGCTCCACGGTCAGCCGACCTCGGCGTATTCGAGGCCCAGCAGCGACGCGACCTTGCGAACCTCGGCGGCGACGTGGCCGACGCCGAGCGCGACGTGGTGGGTCGGGCCCTCGGCGCACCAGCGCTCGAGGAACTCCGCCGGCGGCGCGCCGAAGCGCAGGCGGCTGTTGGTGTTGCCGATCCGGAACGTGTCGCCGGCGATCGACTCGCCCTCGCCGACGACCAGCTTCAGCCTGCCGTCGGCGGTCTGCGTGCAGCCGACGATCGTGACCGGCCCGTAGCGCACGTGCAGCTCGACGCTCAGGCCCGCGCCGCTCTTGCCGTGGTAGAGCTTCAGCGCGCGCAGCGTCGGCTGCTCCTGGGCGATCGCGATGTGCCCGGGCCCGTCATGGCCCATCAGGACGAAGTCCTCGGCGAAGTCGAGCGCGTAGAACTCGGTGTAGGAGCCGCCCGCGCCGAGCCGGTCGAGGATCAGCTGGGCGATGTTGGTCTTGAGGTCGGCCTCGCCCGCGGTGGGGATGCCGCGCGCGGTCAGCAGCGAGTTGCCGACGATCACGCCGGCGCCGAGCCGCTCGGCCTCGTTGCCGCCGACACCGCGGTAGTAGTACGTCAGCGCGTCGAGCTCGAAGTCGTCGACGAGCCGGTCCAGGCCGACGCCGACGCGGGCGGACCAGTCGAGCTGCTGCGGCTCGATGCGGCCCGCGATCGGGTCCGCCGAAGGGTCGGCGAAGGCGAACATCGACCGGATCTCGGCGACCTTGGCGGCGACCTCGTCGTCCGTCGGCCTGCGCGACGCGGGCGCCGAGGTCGTCGATCTCGAGCACCTCGACATGCGCGCCGACCTGGGCGTGCACCGCCGTGAAGTCCGAGTACATGTCGAGCATCCCCGGATACACGTGCCCGAGGAAGCCGATCCGCGCGCGTCGCAGCGCGCGCGCCACGCCGGCCGAGCGGACCCAGCCGCCGATCTTCGCCCAGGCCCGCTCGTCGTCGTCGATCGTCCCGGCGACGGTGTCGTAGGGGATCCGCGCGCGCGTGAACGCGCCGGCGATCTCGGGCACGCAGCAGGCGGCGCAGTTGGCCAGCCACTCGCCCGTGTCGATGTTCGCGTAGTCGAGCGTCGGCGTCGGCTGCAGGCCGAGCAGCACGACCGGGGCGCCCGCCGCCTGCGCCACCGGCAGCACGGTGCTCGAGGTGGCGTAGGTGACCGCGTGGCAGAGCACGAGGTCGACCTGCGCCGCCGCGAACCGGTCGCCCGCCGCGCGCGCCGCCTGGGCCGTGTCGACCAGTCCGGCGGAGACGACGTCGCCGCCCAGCGCCGCGACGCGCTGCTCGACGCGCCGCTGGTAGCCCTCGATGCGCTCCTTCAGGCCCTCGAACTGCGGCCAGTAGGTGTCCAGGCCGATGCCGAACACCCCGACCCGGGCGCGCGGCCCGGGTCGGGTGCTCGTTCCGGCCGGCAGCTTGCCCCTGTCGGCGACCGTCACGACTTCCTAGAAGTCGAAGTCGTCGATGTTGTCCTTGTTGAACGTCGTCAGCGGGCCGAGCACGATCTCGCCGTCGACGCCGATCGTGTACTCGCCCAGCCGCCCGGCCTCGAACTTCTCGCCCTCCTTGCCGGTGATCCGGCCGGAGACGATCGCCGCGGCGGTCTGGCCGGCGAGGTAGCCGACGTCCTTGGGCACCCAGAGCTGGAACTCGTCGACCGTGCCGTCCTTGACGAACTTCTTCATCTGGCTCGGGAAGCCCAGCCCGGTCAGCTTGACCTTGCCCTTCTGCGGCGACGTCGAGAGGTAGCGCGCGGCCGCCGCGACGCCGACCGTGGTCGGCGAGATGATGCCCGCGAGGTTCGGGTAGGCCTGGATCAGGCCCTGCGTCTCCTGGAAGGACTTCTGGTCGTCGTCGTCGCCGTAGGCGACCTTGACGAGCTTCATGTCCTTGTACTTCGGCTTCTTCAGCGTCTCCTTCATCACCTTGATCCAGGAGTTCTGGTTCGGTGCGTTCGCGGTGGCGGAGAGGATCGCGATCTCGCCCTTGTAGTCGATCTGCTTGCCGATCGACTCGACCTGGTTCTCGCCGATCAGCTGCGTCGTGACCTGGAGGACGAACGCGCTGCGCGCGTCGGTCGCCACGCCCGAGTCCATCGCGACGACCGTGATGCCGCGCTGGGCCGCCTGCTTGAGCGCCGGCGCGACGGCATCGGGATCGTTGCCCGCGATGATGATCGCGTCCGGCTTGGACTGCGCGGCGGCGTTGATGATCGAGATCTGCGACGACGCGCCGGCGTCCGTCGAGCCCTTGATCGTGTTCGAGCCGCCGAGCTCCTCGAGCGCCTCGTCGACGCCGGAGTGCTCGTACTCCTCATACGGGTTGCCGAGCTGCTTCGGGATCGAGATCGTCTTCAGGCCTTCCTTGATCGGCGCGTTCGGATCGGCCGTGCCGGTCGATCCGCTCTCGGTCGTCTCCTCGGCGGTGGGCTCGTCGTCCTGCGTCTCACCGCACGCGGCGGCGAACAGCAGCACTGCGAACAGGGCGAGCGCGGCGAACAGCACGCGCAGCCCGCTGGAGCGTGGGGTACTCATGACTTCTGACCCTCCTCAGGGTGTTGGCTGGAGCGACGGCGCCGGGTCTCGGCGACGCGACGGGCGATGTTGGGACCCAGCACCGAGCCGACCAGCAGCGCGCCGGTGACGATCTGGATCCAGTACGACGAGATGGACTCGCTGAGCAGGAGCGCCTTCTGGATGCCCCCGAGCAGGAACAGCGCGAGGATCACTCCGACGATCGTGCCGCGGCCGCCGAAGATCGAGACGCCGCCGAGCAGCACCGCGGTGATCGCGGTCAGCTCGAAGCCCTCGCCGACGTTCGCCGCGGCGGTCGAGTTGCGCAGCGAGATGACGATCCCGGCGAGCGCCGCGACGGCGCCCGAGAGCGTGAACAGCAGCAGCTTGATCCGCTTCACGCGCAGGCCCGAGAAGTACGACGCCTCCTCGTTGGCCCCGATCGCGTAGATCGAGCGCCCGAACGGCGTCGCGTGCAGCAGCACCGCGAAGGCGAGCGCGAGGATCGCGAACAGCACGATCGTGTTGGGGATGAACGTGCCGGCGAAGTTGCCGAAGGCGCGGTCGGTCCAGGTGACCGGGAAGTCGGTCACCGACTCGTCGCCGATGACGACGAACGCGAACCCGCGGAAGAGCGCCAGCGTGCCGATCGTGACCGCCAGCGACGGCAGGCCCAGCCGCGTCACGAGCATCCCGTTGAACGCGCCGCAGAGCGCTCCGACGACGATGCAGATCGGCATGATCAGCTCGAGCGGCAGGCCGCGATTCCACAGGTCGGCCATCACCGCGCTCGACAGCGCCAGCACGGACGCGACCGAGAGATCGATCTCGGCCGCGATGATCACGAGCGTCAGGGCGAGCGCCATCAGCGCGACCTCGGACAGGTCGAGCGAGCCGGTCGTGAACGAATCCGCCGTCAGGAACTCCGACGACAGGCTCTGGCCGGCGATGATCATCACGACGATCAGGCCGACGAGCAGCGCCTCCCAGCCGCCCAGCAGCGAGCGCAGCCGGCTGCCGCCCGCCTCGCGGCCGTCGGTCACCGGCGCCGTCTCGGCGGCGGGAGCGGACATGTCGGTCTCAGCCGGCACGGCGTGCGCTCCTCCTGCGCAGGGCGGCGTCGACGCGCAGCCCGACGAAGCGGTCGAACGCGATCGCCAGCAGCAGCAGCGCGCCGATCGCGGCCCGCTGCCAGAACGCCTCGACCTGGAGAATGATCAGCGACGAGGTGATCGTGCCCAGCAGCAGCGCGCCGAGCCCGGCGCCGTAGACGCTGCCGACGCCGCCGAAGATCGCCACCCCGCCGATCACGGCGGCGGCGATCACGGTCAGCTCGTAGCCGACGCCCGCGGTCGCGTCGACGGTGCCGAAGCGCGCCGTGAACAGCACGCCGCCGAGCCCGGCGAGCGCGCCGGCGAGCACGAACGCGGTCAGCACGCGGCGCTCGGAGCGCACGCCCGCGAGCCGCGCGCCCTCGGGGTTCGAGCCGATCGCGTAGAGCTCGCGGCCGGCGCGGAAGTCGCGCAGCCACTGGCCGACGGCCAACAGCACGACGAGCGCGATGATGACGAGGATCGGGACGCCCGCGATCGAGTCGTTGCCGAGGTTGAGGAACGGGTCGGGCAGCGTCTCCGCGTTGACCTGGCTGCCGTCCGTCCAGAGGAACGCGAGGCCGCGGAACGCGTACAGCGTGCCGAGCGTCACCACCAGCGCGGGCACCTGACCCCAGGTGACGAGCAGGCCGTTGAGCAGGCCGCAGGCCGCACCGAGCGCCATGCCGAGCACGAACACCAGCGGCAGCGCCATGCCCGGGTGCTTGGACAGCAGGTCGCCGGCCAGGTAGGCGCTCAGGCCCAGCACCGAGCCGACCGACAGGTCGACGTTGCGGGTCACGAGCACGAGCGTCTGGCCCGCCGCGAGGACCGCGAAGATCGATGCGTTGAGCGCCAGGTTGCGCAGCGAGTCGGTCTCGAGGAAGCGCGGCTCGATGATCCCGGTGACGAGGATCAGCAGGCCGAGCGCGACGATGATGCCGAGCTCGCGGACGCGGAAGATCCACTCGGTCAGGCGCCGGACGCGGGCGCTGTCGGCCGGCGCCGGTGCCGGAGCGCCGGCGGGCGCTGCCTGCGCGCTCACGCCGCCGCCTTCGTGCGTCCGCTGGCCGCGCGGATCACGCTCTCCTCGTCGGCCTCGGCGCGGCTGAACTCCTCCGCGATGCGCCCCTCGTACATGACCAGCACGCGGTCGGCCATGCCCAGCACCTCGGGCAGCTCGCTGGAGATCATCAGCACGGCAACGCCTTGTGCGGCCAGCTCGCTCATCAGCCGATGGACCTCGGACTTCGTGCCGACGTCGATGCCACGCGTGGGCTCGTCGACGATCAGCAGCTTCGGCTCGGTGGCGAGCCACTTCGCGAGCACGACCTTCTGCTGGTTGCCGCCCGAGAGGAAGCCGGCGGGATCGCTGAGCCGGTGGAACTTGAGCTGCAGCCGCGTCGCCCACTCGCGCGCCAGGCGGTTCTCGGACCCGCTCCGGATCAGGCCGCCGCGCGCGAGCGTGCCCATGCGCGTGAGCGTCGCGTTGCGCGCGATCGACAGGTCCATCACCAGGCCCTGCTGGCGGCGGTCCTCGGGCACGAAGCCGATGCCGGCTTTCATCGCGGCGAGCGGGCGCCCGGCGGCGAGCTTGCGCCCGCCGATCTCGACGTGACCCGCGTCCTGCTTGTCGATCCCGAAGATCGCCCGCGCGACCTCGCTGCGGCCCGCGCCGACGAGCCCGGCGAGCGCGACGATCTCGCCCGCCCGCACGTCGAAGCTGATGTCGAAGAACACGCCCTCGCGCGTGAGCCGGTGCACCTTGAGCACCGTCTCGCCGACGTCGGTGTCCTGCTTGGGGAAGAGCGTGCTGAGCTCGCGCCCGACCATCCGCCGGACCAGCTCGTCCGGCGTCATCGCGGCGATCTGGGCGTCGTGCACGACGGCCCCGTCGCGCATCACGGTGACGCTGTCGCAGATCGCGAAGACCTCGTCGAGCCGGTGCGAGATGAAGAGGATCGCGGCGCCCTCCTCGCGCAGCGTCCTGACGACGCTGAACAGCCGCTCGACCTCGGGCCCGGACAGCGCCGCGGTCGGCTCGTCCATGATCAGGACGCGCGCCTCGAAGCTGAGCGCCTTGGCGATCTCGACGATCTGCTGGTCGGCGATCGACAGCCCGCGGACGGGCCGCTCGGGATCGAGCCGCACGCCGAGGCGGTCGAGCAGCCCCTGGACGCGGCGGTGCATCTCGCCGCGGTCGATCCGCCGCAGCGCGCCGAGCGGGTGATAGCCCATCACCACGTTCTCCGCGATGCTGAGGTCCGGGAACAGCGTCGGCTCCTGGTAGATCACGGCGATGCCGGCATCGCGCGCGTCGTGCGGGGAGTGGAAGTCGACCGCCTGCCCATCGACGAGCATCTCGCCGGAGTCGCGCCGGACGACGCCGCCGAGCACCTTCACGAGCGTCGACTTGCCGGCGCCGTTCTCGCCCATCAGAGCGCGTACCTCGCCGGGGCGCACGGCGATGTTGCCGTCGCGCAATGCGCGCACGGCACCGTAGGACTTCGATGCGTCGCGCAGCTCTACGAGCGGCGTGCGCGACTCAGCCATCGAGTCCGCCGGCCATTGGCGGATCGTGATCCATCCCCACTGCTCTCCTCCACTATCGAACAAAAAGAATCACAACAGAAACACCTGAGGGTGTCAAGCATCAAGCGGCAAACACCCGCCTGGAGCCAAAATTCCCTGCATCTGCTTGACAATCGGTCCGAGGCGTGGTTTGGTCGATCAGCGAAAAGCGGTCGCAAAGGAATCGAAATCACACGCAAACGATCGAACGGTGGACGCAGCATCCTGGCCGAGACGCGCCGGCGCGAGATCGTCGATTCGCTGCGCAGCTCCGGCTCGGTGACCGTCTCGGAGGTCGAGGCGCGCTTCGGCGTCTCGCCGGTCACGGTCCGGCGCGACCTCGACGAGCTCGCCCGCCAGGGCGTGTTGCGGCGCACGCACGGCGGCGGCATCCTGCCCACCACGTCAGCACACGAGGACTCGTTCGCGCGCCGCCTGAAGGTGGCGACCGAGGCCAAGCAGCGGCTCGCCGAGGAGGCGGTCGCCGGCATGGCGCCGGGCGAGACGGTCTTCCTCGACTCCTCGACGACCAGCTACTTCGTCGCACGCCGGATCATCGCGACCGGCATCGCGACGACGGTGCTCACGAACAGCTTCCCGGTGATGGAGCTGATCTTCAACGAGAGCGGGCCGAACGCGGAGATCATCGGGATCGGCGGCACGCTGCGGCGGCTGACGCGCTCGTTCGTCGGCCCTTACGCGGTGCGGACCGTGCAGGGCCACTTCGCCGACCGGCTCTTCCTCAGCGTCAAGGGCCTGACGATGAGCGGGATGATGACCGACGCCGACGCGCTCGAGGCCGAGGTCAAGCGCACGATGATCGCGCAGGCGGGGGAGTCGACGCTGCTCGTGGACCAGTCGAAGATGCAGGTGCGGGGACTCAGCGTGATCGCCTCGGTGGCCGAGGTGTCGAACGTCATCGTGCACGGCCTGTCCAGCGCCGAGATCACCGCGCTGCGCGCCGCGCGCGGCTCTGTCACGGTGCTCGCGGAGCCCTCGGGAGCCGCCGGGTAGCCCCTAGCGTGACGGTCGTCGTCTGGGCCTGGGACGATGCGGCCGTGGCGCCCGGCGACTCCGAAAGACCTGACGCGACCGAGCGCCTGCTGGAGGCGGGGCGCTCGCTGCTCAGCGAGCTTGACGTCGAGGTCGTGCTGGAGCGCCTGCTGGAGACCGCCAGGGACCTGACCGGCGCGCGTTACGCGGCGATCGGGGTGCTCGACGCCGAGCGGAGCGGGCTCGAGCGCTTCCTGACCAGCGGCATGGATGCGGCGACGCATGCCGCGATCGGCGAGCTGCCGCGCGGTCGCGGGATCCTCGGCCTGCTGATCGAAGAGCCGCGGCCGCTCGTGCTCGCGGACGTCGGCGCGCACCCGCGTTCTTACGGCTTTCCGGCCGAGCACCCGCCGATGGCGACGTTCCTCGGCGTTCCGCTGCTGATCCGGGGCGAGGCCTGGGGCAACCTGTACCTGACCGAGAAGCAGGGCGGCGAGTTCGGCGACGCCGACCTGCACGTCGCCGGCGTGCTGGCGGACTGGGCATCGATCGCGATCGATCACGCGCGCGTGTATCGCGAGTCGGTCGCGCACGCCGTCGAGCTGGAGCGCGCGATCGAGGGCCTGCAGGCGACGACCGCGATCGCGCGCGCGCTCGGCTCGGAGACCGATCTCGACCGCGTGCTCGAGCTGATCGTCAAGCGCGGGCGCGCGCTCGTGCGCGCGCGCACGGTCGTGCTGTTGCTGCAGGACGGCGACCGGCTCGTCGCGGCAGCAGGCGCCGGCCAGCTCGAGTCGCACACCGTCGGCGCATCGCTGTCGGCCGGTCACACGGTCGCGGGGGAGGTGCTGCGCAGCGGGCGACCCGAGCGGATCGCCGACGTCTCGGTGCGCTTGGGACTGCACGACGAGCAACTCGGCATCACGGGCGCGGAGACGGCGCTGCTGGTGCCGCTGCGCTACCGCCAGCGCCCGCTAGGGGTGCTGTGCGCCTTCGACCGGCTCGACCAAGAGGCCGAGTTCGGCGATCGCGACGAGGAGCTGCTGCTGTCGTTCGCGGCGAGCGCCGCGACCGCCGTGGCGACCGCCAGGTCGGTCGAGGCTGAGCGGCTGCGGCACAGCCTGCGCTCGGCGGAGCAGGAGCGCAGCCGCTGGGCACGCGAGCTGCACGACGAGACCTTGCAGGGGCTCGCGACGCTCGGCGTGCTGCTCGCGTCGGGCCTGCGCGCGGGCGGGCCGGCGCTCGAGCAGGCGGCCCGCGACGCGACCGAACAGCTTTCGACCGAGATCTCCAACCTGCGCGCGCTGATCACCGAGCTACGGCCCGCCGCGCTCGATCAGCTCGGGCTCGAGGCGGCGATCGAGGGACTCGCGCGGCGAGCCACGGAAGTAGAGGGGCTGGAGGTGAAGCTGCAAGTGAGCGTCGCCGGCGCCGGGCTCGATCCCGAGCTCCAGACCGCCGTCTACCGGCTGGTGCAGGAGGCGCTGACGAACGTCGGCAAGCACGCTCGCGCCGCATCCGTCGCCGTCGTCATCGAGCAGGCGCCCGGCGCGCTGCGCGTGCGAGTGAGCGACGACGGGCGCGGCTTCGACGAAGCCGAGCCGACGGCCGGCTTCGGGCTGGCGGGGATGCGCGAGCGCGCGGCGCTGATGGGAGGGCGGCTGACGATCGAGTCCTCCGCCTCCGGCACCGCGATGAGCGCGGAGTTCCCGCTCTGATCAGCCGCCGAGCAGCCCGTGGTCGAGCGCGTAGCGGACCAGCTCGGCACGTGTCCCGCGGCGGGTCTTCTGCTGGATGTGCGCCCGGTGGGACTCGATCGTGCGCACGCTGAGGAAGAGCTGACCGCCGATCTCCGCGTTGGTATGGCCGAGCGCGATCAGGGTCAGGATCTCGAGCTCGCGCCCGGTCAGGTCATCGGGCGGTCCCGCGGGCACGGGCGGCGCTGCGGCCATGCGGGCGCCGAGCTCCGGGTTGAGATAGGTGCGGCCATCGGCGGCGGCGCGCACCGCGCTCACGAGCTCGGCGTCGGCAGCCTCCTTGAGCACGTAGCCGAGCGCTCCCGACTGCAGCGCCTGGCGCGCGAACGCGGGGTCGTTCTGCATCGTCAGCACGACGACCGCGGTCTGCTGTGCGAGCGCGGGGATCGCCGGCAGGCTGGGTGACCCCGGCATGTTGAGGTCGAGCACGAGCACGTCCGGGCGGTGCGCGGCGACCATCCGCTTCGCCGTCTCGATCTCACCCGCCTCGGCGACGACGGCCACGCCTTCTTCGGCGTCGAGCAGCAGCTTCAAACCGCTGCGCACGACCGCATGGTCGTCGGCGATCACGAGACGGATCTGCTCCACCGGAGCGCGACCCTAGCGCGCGGAGGCAGCGAGCGTCGGCGGCGCGGCGAGCTCGAGGTGCTGTGCCAGATAGGGCGCGAGATGACGGCCCGCGATCTTCCCCGGCGGCCCGCACAGCACCTCGGAGAGCGCTTCCGCAGGGTCGTGGCGCAGGTGGAGCGGCTCGCCGCCCGTGAGCAGCATGCCGCGCAGCAGCGGCCGGTACGGCCGCGGCCGGACGTCTGCACCGGCCTCGGCGGCGATCACGGCAGCGGCGACTTCGGCCTGCTGCGCGGCCAGGCCGCCCTGCTTGAGCGCGTGCCCCGCGACGTCGCCGACGGCGTACACGCCGTCGAGCCCGCGCACGCGCGTGAACTCGTCGACCGGCAGGAAGCCGAGCGGGTCCGACGGCGCGCCGCGCAGGCGCGGGCCCAGCAGTGCCGGGAGCGCGATCACGGCGTCGACCTCCAGCGAGCCGAGCCCGAACCAGAGTCGCCCGTCGGCGTAGACCTCCGCGTCGATGCCGGTGCGCAACTCGATCCCGCATTGCGCCAACACCGCGCTGACCGCGGCTCCGGATGCGTCGCCGAAGACGGCCAGCGGCTCGGGCTCGGAGGTCACGAGCATCAGATCGGCGCCCGGAGCGTCCGTCCTGACGGCGGCCGCCGTCTGGAGCGCGAGCTCGTAGATCGGCAGTGACCACGCGGTCCCCGCCGGTACGACGAACGCCACGCGACGGATGGTCCCGTCGCGCAGACGCCGGACGATTGCCGCGACGCGGGCCGCGTCCTGCGGCCCGCGGAAGGTGAGCGAGCCGCGCAGCGCCTCGACAGGCCGCGCACCGAGCGCCAGCACGAGCGCGTCGTACTCCAATCGCGTGCCGTCCTGCGTCTCGATCGCGCGCTCCCCGGGCACCAGGCCCGCGATCGCGTCGCGGTGCAGCTCGACCCCGCGGTCTTGCGCGAGCGCGGCCAGCGACAGGCGCTGGACGCTGTCGGTGCGGAAAGGCTCGGCGACCGCGAGTGGGCGGTAGGTGAAGTGGCGCTCCGGCGCGAGCAGCTCGATCGTGACGCGATCGCCCGCCAGCGCTTGCAGCGCCAGCAACGATTCGAGCCCGCCCACACCTCCGCCGGCGACGAGCACACGGGTGGGAGATGAAGACATGACTCCAGGCTAGGCACGCCTGCCCTGGCGGCATCCGTGAGCATGCGCAGGCCCGCTGCGGGTTTCCCGCAAACCGGTCGCGAAGCCGTAGCGAGCCCGCTGCGGGGTGCGGTGGACTACGCATGGAACGCGCTGCTGCGCGCAGCAGTATGGGTGCATGCCGACCGTCTTGGAGCCCGACCATCCGCTCGACGAGCGCCCGCCGCTCACGCCCGGCACGCCGCCGGACGCCGCGCGCCGTGAATGGCTGTTCGTCGGCGTCGGCCTGATCGCGCTCGTCGCGGTGCTGCTGTCCACGGTCGCGCTGGTCGCGCTCCTCCGGGGCGGCGGCGAAGCTGCCACGACGGTCGTCCAGCAGCAGGTGCCGGAGCCGGCCGCCGCCGCCGATGCTCCAGCGCCGTCGCTCGACGATGCGAAGGGGATCGAGTTCGAGAAGTTCGCCCGCGTCAACCCGAAGCTGCCGCCGATCCCGTCCGGCGCCGTCAAGAAGTTCGACGTCGACGTCTTTCATCATGTGACCCAGGTCTCAAAGGAGCTCGCTCCGACCGAGGTCTGGAGCTTCGGGGTCAACGGCAAGGAGTACCGCGGCACCGGCGTCTCGCCGCCGATGGTCGTCACCGAGGGCGACGTCGTCGACTTCAAGCTGACGAACGGCTCCGACAAGGCGATGAAAGTCGACCTGCCGCACTCGCTCGACTTCCACTCGGCCGAGGTTGATCCCGGCAGCCGTTACGCCGACCTCGCCCCGGGCAAGTCGATGCGCTACCGCTTCACCGCCGGCCACCCCGGCGTGTTCATGTACCACTGCGCCACCAAGCCGGTCCTGATGCACACCGGCGCGGGCATGGTCGGCATGTTCGTCGTCAAGCCGAAGGGCCTCGCCCCGGTCGACAAGGAGCTGTGGATCACCCAGCAGGAGTTCTACATCGGCAAGCCCGGCGCCGACGCCGACATGGCCAAGATGGCGGCGAAGAAGCCCGACGTGATCGCCTTCAACGGCTATGCCAACCAGTACGGCGACGCGCCGATCCCGGTGCGCAAGGGCGAGCGGGTGCGCGCGTACGTGCTGAACGCCGGCCCGAGCATCTGGAGCGCCTTCCACGTGATCGGGACCGTGTTCGACCGCACGGTCGTCGAGGGCACGGTCGGCCATGACGCCCAGACGATCAGCCTGGCCCCGAGCCAGGGCGGCTGGGTCGAGTTCACGCTCGCCGAAGAGGGCAACTACCCGTTCGTCACCCACGCGTTCGGCGACATGGTGCGAGGCGCGATGGGCGTGCTCGCCACGACCCACGCGCCCAAGGCCGCGGGCGGGCACTAGCCACGGCTCAGTGTTCGCGGGTCTCGCGCACCGGGCGCCCGAGCGCAGGGTCGGCGCTGCGGAACTGGCGCGCGAGCTCGTAGAGGTAGCGCGCCTCGGCTCCTTGCATGTCGCGCAGCGGCCGCGAGATCGTGATGCCCTGCTCGGGCGGCTCGTCGACGTGGTGCGACGTGATGCCGTGCTCCGACAGCCAGCGCGGGAGGTACTCGCCCGAGACCTTGCCTGCCGGCCACCACAGCGGTGCGGCAGCTGCGTCACCGCGGCCGGCGAGCCGGCGCGTGCGCCCGCCGCCGATCAGAAGCCGGCCCTGCAGCACGGGCTCGCCCGGATCGGGCGCGTCCTCGACCCCCGCGAGCCGCGCGATCGCAGCGACCGCGCGGCGCGCCTGGTGCGTCGCGACGCCGCCGAACTTGACCGGCGAGACCACGCCGTCACCGGCGGCCCAGGTACGCGTGCAGCCCTCGACGAGCGCGGCGTCGTCGGCGATGATGAAGCCCTCGTCGTCGCTCGCCAGCCCCTCGAAGGCCGGTCCGAGGATGCGCGGGACGGCGAACACGCGCTGGGCGCTGAGCCGCTCGCCGCCCGGCTCGAGCACGAGGCCGCCGTGCTCGACGCGCCCGACGACGCCGGTCTTGAGCTCGACGCCGGCTGAAGCGAGCTCCTCCGCGACCGCCGCGCTCGCCTCCTCCCCGAAGAGCGAGAGCGGCGCGTGCTCGGGCGTCACGACGGTGACGACGACGTCGTCGTGGCCCATCGCGCGCGCCTCGCCCGCGGTCATCAGGGCGAGCTCGTAGACGGGCAGCGGCCAGACGGAGCCCGGTGGCACGACGATCGCCAGCTGCTTGCTGTAGCCCTGTTCGATGTCGCGCAGCAGGCCGCCGT
Organism: uncultured Solirubrobacteraceae bacterium; assembly: GCA_963721315.1. Classification (GTDB taxonomy): domain Bacteria; phylum Actinomycetota; class Thermoleophilia; order Solirubrobacterales; family Solirubrobacteraceae; genus DASQMT01. The sequence continues at coordinate 50,888 of CAVRIU010000002.1, read as the reverse complement.
AGATCTCGGGATCGCCGCCCGGCCACCAGGTCGTCGCGCCCTCCACGCCGCTGACCGCGCGGCCGCCCGGAGCGAGCAGCAGCGCGTCGAACGGGCGCGTGGCGCCGTCGTCGAGAGTCACGTCTCCCGCGGCGTCGTCGACCGCGACCACCGCAGCGCCGACCAGCTTTGCGCCGGTCTCATCGGCGACCTCGCTCAGCGGCACCCGCTGCGCGCTGCCGAGCGCGAACGGCTCGGCGACCGCCATCGGCCGGAAGCTGAAGTCGGGGTCCGGCGCGATCAGCGTGAGCTCGACGCGGTCGCCTGCGAGCGCGTGCAGCGCCAGCAGCGCCTCCAGGCCGGCGACCCCGCCACCGGCGATCAAGATGTTCATAGGTCGAAGATAGCCCGTTCGACGGAGCCCGACGGTGTTCGCGGCAGCGCCGCCGTCGGGGGTGGCGTCAGGCTCAGAGAACGACGCCGGGCCCGGCGATGCCGGGCCCGGTGTTCGCTCTTCTCACCCCCTTGCTCAGCCGGCGAGGACTGCGGGCGCACCCCTCGGGACACTGGGCTGGGGGGCAGCTTCGGGCTGCTTCAGCAGGCGCAGCGTGAGTACGAGGAAGCCGATGCCGACGAGCAGGAACGCGGCCCCCATCACGATCACGAAGAGCGCGACGCTCTCGGCGAAGTAGGCCGTGTTCAGCGCCGTCTGGAAGGCCGTCGAGCTGATCCAGATGTCGCGGGCAGGGTTCTCGACGGGCTGACCGCTCTTCTCGTCGATCGCGGCGGCTTTCTCGTCGCTGGTCGCCTTGCCCGAGTCGTCCAGGAAGCGGCCCATCTGCGAGTACGTCTGGCCGCCCGTGGCTTCGATCGTGTGCTTGCGGACCGTGGCGGCGAACTCCTTGGCCTCGGCGCCGGTGTCGACCTTCTGGCCGGGGATCGCCGAGTCGGGAGTGCCGACGATCTGCTCACGGGCGAGATCGCTGCGGACCGTCTCGCGCCCCGAGATGCCGATCACGACCGCGCCGATGCCTAGCGCGATAAGCAGGATGCTGGCGACGATGCCGCCCTTGCGGAAAGTGCTGGTCATTGCGGACTCCCTCTCAAACGGCTTGAGCATTGACCGCAGCGTGCCGCGGGCAGCCGCATCCTCCATCGGACATCCGCCGCAGTTCGGTTCAGTAGAAGCCCGCGCTCCGTGTCGGGCCGGCGCTACACCGCCGCGAGCAGCTCTGAGCGCTCGTCCGCGGCCGAGGCGGAGAGCTGTTCGAGCGCGGCGCGGATGATCCTCGAGACGTGCATCTGCGAGCAGCCGACGAGCTCGCCGATCTCCGACTGGGTCAGGTCCTGCTCGAAGCGCAGCCGCAGGATCCGCCGCTCGCGCGCCGTCAGCTCGGACATCAGGTCATCCGCCAGGACCTCGTTCTCGACCTGCCGGAACCGGCCGTCCTCGGCGCCGATCGTCGCGGCGAGCGTGTCGTTCGCGGTCCGGTCCGGCCGGTTGATCGAGCGAGACGCCGCCCCGCGCGTGTGCGGCTTCCATGGTCTCGAGGATCGCCTCGACGTCCGAATCCGTGGCGCGTGCCAGCTCATGGCCGGTCGGCGCGCGTCCGAGCTCGCCGCCGAGCGTGTCGGCGGTGCGCTCCAGCCGCAGCACACGCTCCTGCAGGTCCCTCGGGGGACGCACCGTCCAGGTGTGGTCGCGGAAGTAGCGCTGCAGCTCACCGACCATCGTCGGGACGGCGAACGAGCTGAAGGCGACGCCGCGATCCGGGTCGAAGCGGTCGATCGCCTTCAGCAGCGCGATGCTGGCCAGCTGCATGCGGTCATCCTGCGAGACGCTGCTGCGGCTGTAGCGCGCGGCGACGCTCGCCGCGAGGCGCAGGTTGCGCTTGACGAGCTGCTCGCGGATCGCCGCATCGCCCGTCGCGCGATAGCGCAGGAACAGCAACCGCTCCTGCTGGCGGTCGCTGAGCGAGCGGGTCGGCCAAGCGTGTGCCATCGGTCAGGCCGTGCGGGCGCGCTTCTTGTCCTTCGGCTCGGAGCGCTCGTCGAGCTGCAGCTCGCGCTCGGCGCCCGGCGTGCCCTCTTCGAGCTGGCGCGACCGCTCGCGCTCCGCGTTGAACTCCGCGCCCAGCAGGATCGCGACGTTCGTGATCCAGAGCCAGACGAGGAAGATGACGACGCCGCCGAGCGCGCCGTAGGTCTTGTTGTAGGACCCGAAGTTCGCGACGTAGAACGCGAACAAGGCCGAGGCGACCAGCCAGATGACCACCGCGAGGACGGCGCCCGGCACGATCGACTTGAACCCGCGCAGCTTCGCGTTCGGCGAGGCGAAGAAGAGCAGCGCGACCATCACCATCACGAACGCCAGCAGCACCGGCCACTTGGCGATGTCCCAGATCGTCACGGCCGTCGAGCCGAGGCCGATCGCCGACCCGACAGCATCGGCCAGCGGTCCCGTCATCACCAGTGCCAGCAGCACGATCGCGAGCAGCAGGATCAGCACGAGCGTGACCAGCATCTGGAGCGGGCGCAGCTTGAAGAACCCGCGCCCCTCCTCGACCTCGTAGATCGTGTTGGACGCGCGCATGAAGGCGCCGACGTAGCCCGACGCCGTCCAGAGCGCCGTGGCGATGCCGACGATCAGCAGGATCCCCGCCGTCCCGCTGCTCTTGGTGAGCTCCTCGATCGGCCCCTTGAACGTCTCGACCGCCGACGCCGGCCCGATCTGGCTGATCACGTCGGTCAGCGCCTTCGTGACGGTCGCGGGGTCGCCGACGAGGCCGACGATCGACACCAGCGCGATCAGCGCGGGGAAGATCGACAGCACGCCGTAGTAGGTGAGCGCCGCGGCCTTGTCGGTGAGCTCGTCCTCCTGGAACTCGGTGACGGTGCGCTTGAGCGTCTGCACGAGGGATCCCTTACGCGCATGCGTCGGGCCCTCGGGCCGGCGCCCGGAGCGCTTCTGGTCGCTGTTGCCGCCGTTGGCCGCGGAGCTCATCTACTCGTCTCCCTCCGCGCTAGCGGCGGTCGCGATCGACGTCGGCGTCGCCGTCGACCTCGATCTCCTCGCGCCGGACATCCTCGGTCACGGTCTTGTCCTCGACCTCGACGTCCTTGTCCATGCGGACGCGCTCCTTGGGGACGACGCGCTTCTCGGTGACGAGCTCCTCCTCGTGCAGCACGACCTCGTGCTCCTCGTCGGAGATCTCCGGGCCGGCCGTGCGCGTCGCCGGCGTTGGCGTCGGTGATCGGCTCGCGCTCGATGCGGATCTCCTCGCGCTTGACCGGCACCGTCTTGGTGACCTCTTCGGTCACGACGTGCTTGCGCAGGCGCGCGCGGCCGCTCTCGCGCTCGGTCTTGCCGACCGTCAGCTCCTCCTCGGAGCGGGTCATCGCCTGGTCGGTCTCGGGGCCGGAGACGTCGCGGCCGACGGTGCCCTCGGTGTCGCTGTCGGTGTCGAGTCGTCGCGCGTCCGGCAGCGCGGTGTCCGATCCGTTGTCGGCGTAATCGAGGCTGTAGTAGCGGTACAGCTCGGACTCCTCGCGCTGCGAGAGCTGGCCGTTCGGCTCCAGCTTCGGCGCGTCCTTGACGGTCGCCTTGTCGTACGGCACGCGCAGCGCCCCGTCGGTCTCGCTGGCGTCGCGCAGCGGCACGAACGTGCTCTTGCCGCCGAACATGCCGGTGTTGACCAGTGCCCACTCGGGCGATCCGCTGTCGGCGTCGAGGTAGATCTCCTCGATAGAGCCGATCTTGTCGCCGTCGTTGTCGCAGAGGTCCTCGCCGCGGAGCTGCAGGATGCGGTCCTTTTCAACTGTTCCCATGGTGTTAGCGCTCTCCCGTTTGAAGTAGTCGGATGGAGTACGGGCGGTGGCCGGTCCGAGATCTCGCCGCACTGCTCCAGTGACCCTTTGTCGCTACCCGAGAGTAGAAGCGGTCAACCTGAACGGGACACGACAAACTCGTAGCGGGACAGTGATCAAAGCCGTCCGGCGCAAATTGTCCCGAGACCGGGTAACGTGCGGCAGAGCGATGCACGAGCCGCAGACCCGGGCAGCACCGAGCCGTGGTGAGGGCCGCCGCGCCGTAGCGCGGCGCAACCACGTCGAGATCGTCGCGGCGACGGCGCGGCTGCTGCGCGAGCCCGAGCCGCTGAAGATGCAAGCCGTGGCAGAGGCGGCAGGGCTGAGCCGCTCGACGCTCTACCGTCACTTCGCCAATCCCGCGGAGCTGCAGCGCGCCGTTCAGCAGGAGACGCTCGCGCGGGCCGCGGGCGCGATCGAGGAGGCTGTGCGCGGTCAGCGCCCGCCGCTCGCACAGCTCAGGAGCGCCGTCTCCGCGCTCGTCGAGATCGGAGCGCAGCTGCCGCTCGATGTCCCGCTCGGGCCGCCGTCCGACGCGGTCGACCGTCGACGCCGGCGCTGCCCTGCGCCCGCTGGCCGAACGGCTCGCCGCGGCAGCCGGCCTCGATCAGGCCCCGTCGGGCGCGTGGCTGGCCGCCGCGACCGCTCACGTCGTCGAGGCGTGCCTGCGCGCGGGCTGGGATGCGCCCGACCGCCGCCGCGCGACGATAGATCGATTGCTCGACGTCATCACCGACCCGCTCGACCGGGGCTGCTGATCATCGACTCGACGCGGTGCCGTGGTCGCCTCCAATCCCGACGGACGCGTCGCGCTCGAGGCCGCCGAGCCGGGCCGGCGCGCGGTCGTGCGGCAGCGGCGGGCTCTACGAGGACGGCTCGGCCGCGGCGCCCGAGACCCATCCGCTGAGCACCGCGCTCGCCAGTGGCGAGGCGCAGCATGGTGTGCGCGGACACCACGCGAGCGACGGCGGACTGAGCTGGTTCTCGATCGACGTGCGCGCGCTGCGCCGGTCGCCGGGCGCGGAGCTCTACGGCTTCGTCGCGGTCTACACCGACGTCAGCGAGGAGAAGCGCTTCGAGCAGGCCAACCTGCGCCCCGGCGGTGCGCTCGGCGCCGGGGTCGTGCCGGCGTTCGACATCGTGCGCGTGCTCGACGAGGTGCCTCCGCCGCTGCTGCCCGAGCAGCTGATCGCCGAGGCGATGCGGATCGCGCGCGGGCCCGTCGCGCTCTACGTGCTCGACATCGACGGCTCGCACCTGCTGCGGCTGGCCGGCACCGACGAGTTCCCGGCCCGTCTGCAAGCGCCGCTCGCGCTGGGACCGGAGCTGGCGGAGGACGGCCTGCCCGACCTGACAGCGCACCTCGCGCGCGAGTTGCCGGGCGTCGTGATGGCGCCGATGTGGCTGCGCGGACGTGCCGTCGGCGTGCTGCTCGCCCGCCGCGGGTCGGAGTCCGGCCTGCTCGAGGTCGCGCGGCTGGGCGCCGCCGCGATGGAGCTGGCCGGTGGCTACACCGACGTGTTCGACGACGCCCGCCGGCGCAAGGACATGACGCCCGCCGCGGAGCTCCAGCAGTCGCTCCTGCCGCCGCGGATCGTGCGCATGGGCAGCGGCGAGCTGGCGGGCAGCGTGCTGCCGAGCTACGACGTCGGCGGCGACTGGTTCGACTACGTGGAGAACCGCGACGGCGCCTGGATCGCGATCGCCGACGGCGCCGGCCGCGGGCCGCGGGCGGCCGGGCTCAGCAGCGTCGCACTCGCGGCACTGCGCGCCGGGCGCCGCAACGGCTGCACGCTCGAGCAGACGGCGGAGCTGATGGACGAGACGGTCGCCGCCGCCGGCGGACCCGAGTTCTTCGTCACGGCCGATCCTCGCCCGCTGGCACCCGGTCTACTCGCTCTTCAGCTGGATCAACCTCGGCCATCCGCCGCCGCTGCTGATCAATGCCGACGACACGGTCGTGGAGCTCGTCACGCAGCCGGACCTGCCGCTCGGGCTGACCGACCGCACGCGCGCGTTCCGCCGCCACCAGCGACGCCTGTTCGACGGCGACCTGCTCGTGCTCTACACCGACGGGATCTCGCGGCGCCGCACGGCGGACGGGCCGTTCGACGTCGACGGGATCGCCGCCGCCGTGCTCGCAGCGCGACAGCCGCTCGGCGACCGCCGCCGCGCGCGCGATCCAGGAAGCGCGTCGTCAGCGCCTCCGAGGACGCCGCTGCCCGACGACGCCGCCGTCGTCGTGCTCGAGGCCAACGGGGCGGGCCGGCGAGCGCGGCAGTCTGCGTAGCGATCCACGCGGCTGCTCACGCTCGAGGGCGCGAACGTCCGACTATGTGAGAGATGAAACCGGGCGAACCGCTGAGCAGCAGGCGGATCGGAGCACTCAGCGTCATGGCGGCGGCGATCGCCGACGCCGACAACCTGCTGGAAGTGCTGGGGCTGATCGCGGACGAGACGCTCAAGGCGCTCGGCGCGGACGAGGTCGCGATCAGCTGCTACGAGGCCGAGAACGACCTGCTGCGCGTGCTCGCGGTGTCGGGCGAAATGGTCGCCGGGCAGGATCGCCATCCCGTCGACGAGCTCTATCCGGCAGCGCAGATCCCGACGATCCTCGCGCGTCTCAAGCGGGGCGAGGGCTATTGCGCGGCGGTCGACAGCCCGGGCCTCGACCCCGGTGAGCGCGACGCGCTGCGGCTGTCGGGCAAGGAGTCGCACGTGGGCGTGCCGATCGTGGTCAGCGGAACGCTGTGGGGCGAGCTGTGGGCCGGGACCTCGCCCGGCACGCACGCGCTTCGCGCAAGGAGACGTCGACCTGGTCCGCGCGGTCGCCGGCTACGTCGCGATCGGCGTGTCGCGCATGGCGCTGCTCGAGAAGCTCGAGGCGCTCGCGCACCGCGATTCGCTCACCGGCCTGTTCAACCACCGCAAGTTCCACCAGGCGCTCGACCAGATGATCGCGCCGGACCGCTCGCCGTTCGCGGTGATCACGCTCGATCTCGACGGGTTCAAGGCCGTCAACGACCGGCACGGCCACGCGGACGGCGACCGCGTGCTGCAGGCCGTCGCGGCCGCCGTGCTCGCGGGCTGCCGCGAGGGCGATCACGGCTATCGCACCGGCGGCGACGAGCTGGCCGTGATCCTCCCGCTCGCTCATGCCACTCAGGCCGCCGCCGCGGCCGGCCGGCTGCAGGTCGCGATCGACGACGAGCGCCTCGGCATCACCGTCTCGTGCGGAGTCGCCGCATGGCCCGACGACGGTCGCACGCAAGGACGACCTGCTACGTCATGCCGACACGCGGCTCTACGAGGCCAAGCGCGAGCTGGCGCTCCGCAGTCGCGGGCGACGCTCTAGGGGAGCTGACGCTCGCGCCCGAGGCGGCCCGCACCTAGCAGCGCGGTCGGCCTCGGCGTCCGGGCGTGGCCGCCGCCGGACCCGGCCGAGGTCGAAGCCGGCCGGCAGCTCGAGGTCGTGCGCGGCGAGCAGCTCGTCGTCGGCGAGGATCTCGTCGCACGGGCCGTCGCCGACGACCCGGCCGCCGGCGAGGATCACGGCGCGCTCGCACAGCTCGGCGGCGAGCGGGAGGTCGTGCGTCGTCACGAGCATCGTCCGGTCGATGCGCGGCGAGCACGTCGAGCAGCTCGCGCCGCGCGCGCGGGTCGAGGTTCGCCGACGGCTCGTCGAGCACCAGCAGCGCCGGGTGCATCGCCAGCACCGTCGCGATCGCCACGCGGCGGCGCTCGCCCATCGAGAGCTGGTAGGGCGCGCGCTCGGCGACATGCTCCATCCGCACCGCGCCCAGCGCCTCGGCCACGCGCGCGTCGTGACGGCGCCGCGGTCGAGGCCGAGGTTGAGCGGGCCGAACGCGACGTCCTCGGCGACCGTCGGCATGAACAGCTGGTCGTCGGGGTCCTGGAAGACCAGCCCGACGCGCGCGCGCAGCTCGTGCAGCGTGTCGCGCCCGACCTCGAGCCCGGCGACCTCGAGCCCGCCGACGCCGGTCAGCAGCCCGTTGAGGTGCAGCATGAACGTCGTCTTGCCGGCGCCGTTGGGCCCGAGCAGCGCGACGCGCTCGCCGTGCTCGACGTGCAGATCGACGCCGCGCAGCGCCTGCCGGCCGTTCGGGTAGCGGTAGCTCAGCCCGCGGGCGTGGATCGCGCAGCTCACGGCGTCGCGCCGATCACCCGCAGCGGCACGAGCGCGAGCGCCACGAGCGCGACGAACACGACGTCGGCGCGCCCGAACGAGAGCGGCACGAGCTGCGGCATCGCGCCGCGGTAGCCGCGCGCGAGCATCGCCAGGTAGACGCGCTCGCCGCGACCGTAGGTGCGCAGGAACATCGCCGTCGCCACGCGGCCCATCGGGCCGGCCTGCAGCGCGTGGCGCGGGCGGTAGCCGCGCGCCAGCAGCGCCGCGCGCATGCGGCCGGCCTCGCCGACGATCACGAACAGGTAGCGGTACATGAACGCCGCGATCAGCACCAGCAGCCGCGGCACGTGCAGCGCCTCGAGGCCGCGCAGGACCGCGGGGAACGTCGTCGTCGCGCCCAGCAGCGCGGCGCTCAGCGTGCCGATCGTCGCCTTCGCGGCCAGCGCGGCGAAGATCCTCAGGCCGGCCTCGTGCACCGTCAGCGGACCGAGCGCGAACGCGTCGCCGCCGGTGCGCACGAACGGCAGCAGCACGCCGGCGAGCAGCACCAGCGGCAGCACGACGCGCACGCGCCGCCAGAGGTCGCCCGGCCGCACGCGCGCGACCGCCGCGTACGCGGCGAGCACCGCGGCGCAGGCGACGAACACCGGCCAGCGCTCGAGCGGGGTCGAGACGGCCACGAGCGTGAGCCCGAGCAGGCCGACGATCTTCGCGCGCGGATCGAGCCGGTGCGCGGCGCTGCGGGGATCGCCGGCGAGCCCGGTCAGCTCCAGCGAGTGGTTGCAGAGACCGCCCACGCCGGCGTGCCCGCAGGCGTCAGGCGGTCGCCTGGGCGCCCGGCGAGCCCCGCTGGCCGGCGTGCCGGCGCCGGATCAGGAGCGCCAGCCCGTACCCGAGCGCGAACACCCCGAGCGAGCCGACGAAGCCGGCGAGCCCGGTCGCCACGCGCTCGTTCTCGACTCCCGGGAACGCGTAGTCGGGGATCGGCGAATCCTCCTGGATCGGGTGCAGCTTGCCCTGGTCGAGGAACGCCTTGTCGCCGGCGACGCGCTCGAGCCCGTCCGGGGAGGACGACGCGTACGGCGAGACCGCGGTCGCGAGCCCGACGGCGAGCGCGAGCGCGAGCGCGCAGACGCGAGCGAGACCGGCTCATGAGATGACCCCCTGCCCGGCGGTGCGCAATCCGGGCGCGTGCTCGTGCGGCTCGAAGTTGCCGAGCGCGATCAGGTCCGGACGGGCCGAGAGCACGGCGCCGACCGCGACGGTCGTGACGACCGCCTCGCCGACGCCGATCAGAGCGTGGACGCCGAGCATCGCCGGCAGCGCGGTGCCGAGCGGCACGGTGTCCGAGAGCGCGAGCTCGACGCTCGTCGCCGCGGCGCCGGCCATCACCGCGACCCAGGAGACGACGGCCACCAGCCCGAGGAAGGCCGCGCGGGTCTGTGGCAGGACGCGCAGCCCGGCCTGCACGGCGAAGCCGGCGAGCAGCGCGCCGAGCACGCCCATGTTGACGATGTTGGCGCCGAGCGCGCTGATCGCCGCCGTCGGCGAAGGCGAGCGCCTGGGTGGCGATCACGACGGCCATCACGAGGCAGGCGATCCACGGCCCGAGCAGCACGGCCGCCAGCGTCGCGCCGAGGAAGTGGCCGCTCGTGCCGCCCGCGACCGGGAAGTTGAGCATCTGCGCGGCGAAGATGAACGCCGCGCAGACGCCGAGCAGCGGCACGCGCGCCTCGTCGAGGTCGCGGTCGGCGACGCGCAGCCCGTAGATCACGGCCGCGACCGCGATCACGGCGCCGACCGCGGCCACACCGCCGCTGAGGAAGCCGTCCGGGATGTGCAGTGCGAACGGCGGGCCGAGCATCAGTCGTCCTCTCCTTGGCGGGCGCAGTCGGGGCACAGCCCGACGATCGGGAAATGGCCGAAGCTGGCGTGGTAGCCGAAGCTGTCGTGGATCGCGGTGCGCACGGCGTCGAGTCGCGACGGATCGACGGCCAGCATCGAGTCGCACGACTCGCAGACCAAGTACTCCTGCGCGCTGCCGGCGAGCACGTAGAGCCCAGGACCGTGGCCGAGGTGCATGTGGCGCACGAGACCGACCTCCTGCAGGCGCTCCAGGTTGCGGTAGACCGAGGCCAGGTCAGAGCGCGGAACGCGTCCGATCACGCCCTCGGCGACGCGCTCGGCGGAGAGCGGCGCCCCGGCGGCGAACAGCGTCTCGAGCACGAGTCGCCGGGCGGTCGACGCGCGCAGGCCGCGCTCACGCAGGATCGCCTCGGCCTCGTCGACGCTCTCGGCCGTGAGCACCGGCGTGCGCGACGCGACAGTCATCCAGCAACCCTCCCTTGATTCACCTGCAACTGCGATGCGTTCGCAGATTCAACAGATCCTTGTTCGTAGTTGCAAGTGAATCGCAAGAGGTGGATAACGCCCGTGTGTCAACTTTTCGGGGTTGTGGTGGACCAAATCGCACTGTCGCTTTAGGATCGCTTTACTGCATCGTCCGTGGGAGGAGTCCACATGCGTAGTTTCACCGTCCTGATCGCCGCCCTGCTCGCGGCGCTGGCGGCATCGGTTCTGGTCGCCAGCCAGGGGACGGGCTCGAGTCACCGTGAGGCGCCACTGACCTCGATGGATCCGACGACGGACGACACCGACGTGTACGCCTTCACCGCCGCGGAGGCGCCCGGAGCGCTGACGGTCGTCGCCAACTGGCTGCCGTTCGAGGATCCGGGTGGTGGACCGAACTTCTACAAGTTCGATCCGCGGGCGCGTTACTACGTCAACATCGACAACACCGGTGACGGCGACTACGACGTCCGCTACCGGTTCACCTTCCGCACGATCCCGCCCGCCACAGCGCGCGTCGGCTATCCCGGTCGCGCTGCCGGAGATCACCTCGCTCAACGACTCCCACGCTCGAACGCCAGCGCATGACCGTCAGGCGCCTGCGTTACAACCGCCGCGGGCACGTCGTCCAGTCGCGCGTGGTGGGCCGCGACATCCCGGTCGCGCCGAGCAACATCGGCGCCAAGACGATGCCGGACTACGAGGCGCTCGCGGGCCAGGCGATCCGGCCGCTGGCGGGCGGCGGGCGCATCTTCGCCGGGCAGCGCGACGATCCGTTCTACATCCCGCTCGACCGCGCGTTCGACTCGATCAACCTGGAGGGAGCGGGCACCGGCAACATCGGTGGCGGGATCGACACGCTCGCCGGCTACGGCGTGCAGGCGATCGTGCTGCAGGTGCCCGAGAGCAAGGTGACCCGTAACCGCAGCTCGGTCTCCGGCCCCGACCAGCGGCAACGCGGTCGTCGGCGTCTGGGCGTCGGCCGACCGCAAGCGCCTGCAGGTGACCAACCGCGTCGAGGGCAACGCACGCGACGAGCGGCGCAGTCGCTGGGTGCAGGTGAGCCGGCTCGGCAACCCGCTGATCAACGAGCTGGTGATCCCGCTCGCGCTCAAGGACAAGTACAACCGCACGCAGCCCTCGGGCGACCTGGCGCAACTTCGGCAAGTACGTGCTCGCCCCGTTCCCGGCGACCGCGCTGAACCTGCTGTTCAACCTCGGCATCAAGACGACGGACCGCACGGACATCGTCCAGGCGCTGCTCACCGGCATGCCCGGCCTGACGCAGATCGGTGACAACGCCGTGCCGGCCGACACGCTGAAGATCAACCTCGGCGTGCCTCCGTCGGCGAGCGAGAACCGCTTCGGCGTGATCGGCGGCGACATCGCCGGCTTCCCGAACGGGCGCCGGCTCGGCGGACGACGCGGTCGACATCACGCTGCGGGTGGTCGGCGGCTACCTCGTGCCGGAGGACCAGGGCGGCAAGAAGCTGCCGCTCGGCGACGGCGTCGACCGCAACGACCAGGACTTCCAGCAGCACATTCCCGTACGTGCCGTCGCTGAAGAACGAGATCGGCGGCGCGCCGACCGAGGACCGCCAGGACGCCGGTGCACCCCCCGACGCCCGGCGAGAACCCCAGCTAGCGAGGCTGCTCCGGTCGCGGGCGGATCCTCCCCCGGGGATTCGCCCGCGACCGAGGCGGCCGCGCCGACCGCCTGATGAGCACAGCACGCCTGATCCTGATCGCCGCCTCGCTGAGCTTCCTCGCCGCGTTCGCGGCGCTGTCGCTGGGCGCCGGTGACAAGGAGGCGCCGCGGCCGGCGGACGACGCCGTCATGCGCCTCGGCGCCCTTCGCCCGGGTAGCTTCGACGGACGCGCGGATCGCGCGCCAGCAGGCGGTCGTGCGGGCGGCGCCGCGCGATCCCGACGGCTACACGCTGCTCGCCGCGGCCTACCTGCAGAAGGTGCGCGAGACCGGCGACGGCAGCCTCTACCTGCGCGCGGACGAGGCGCTCGCGCGTGCGCTGGCGCTGAGCCCGGACAACGCGGCCGCGCTGACCGAGCGCGGTGCGCTGCGACTCGCGCGCCACGACTTCCGCGGCGCGCTGAGCGACGGCCGGCGCGCGCACGCGCTGACGCCCGAGCTCGTCAGGCCCTACGGCGTGCTGGTCGACGCCTACGTCGAGCTCGGCCGCTACGGGCGCGCAGCGCGCACGCTGCAGCGCATGATCGACCTCAAGCCGGACCTCGCCGCGTACGCGCGCGTGTCCTACTTCCGCGAGCTGCACGGCGACCTCGCGGGCGCGATGGAGGCGATGCGGCTGGCCGTGGCTCGCCGGCGGCGGCGCGCCGGAGAACACGGCCTACGTCGGCACGCTGCTCGGCAACCTGCAGTTCGCGCGCGGCAGGCTCGCGGCCGCCGAGCGCTCCTATCGTGACGCCCTGATGCGCTTCCCGCGCTACGTCCCCGCGCGCGCCGGGCTCGCGCGGGTGGACGCCGCGCGCGGGCAGTCTGCAGAGTGCGGCGACGAAGGCTGCGCGGGGTCGTGGCGCAGTTGCCGCTGCCCGAGTACGTCGTAGCGCTGGGGGAGACCGAGCTGGCGGCGGGCCGGCCGGCGCAGGCCGCGCGCGACCTGGACCTGATGCGTGCGCAGCAGGCGCTGCTGCGCACCGGCGGCGTGAACACGGACATCGAGGTCGCGCTGTTCGAGGCGAGCCACGGCGATCCGGAACGCGCGCTGGCGATCGCGCGGCGCGGCTGGGCGGCGGCGCCGAGCGTGCGCTCGGCGGATGCGCTGGGCTGGGCGCTGACGCGCTCGGGCAAGCCCGGCAGGGCCTGGCCTGGGGCCGGCGAGCGCTCGCGCTCGGCTCGCGCGACCCGCTGTTCCTCTTCCACGCGGGCATCGCCGCGCGCGACGCCGGCCGGCCCGACCTGGCACGCCGCTGGCTGGCGCGCGCGCTGCGCCGACAACCCGCGCTTCTCGCCGCTGTGGGCGCCGCGGGCGCGGCGGGCGCTGGAGGGGCTCGGTTGAGCAGCCTGGCTCGCAGCGTTCTCTGCTCGCGGTCGTCGTCGCGCTGGTCGCTGGCGCCGACCGCGGCCGCCCATCCGCTCGGCAACTTCTCGGTCAACCACCTGACCGTCGTGTCGGTCTCGGGTGACCGCGTCGAGCTGCGTTACGTGCTCGACCAGGCCGAGATCCCGACGTTCCAGGAACGCGGCATCGAGCCGGGCGTGGTGCTCGCGCGCAAGCGCGCCGAGGTCCTGCGCGGGCTCGTGCTGACCGTCGACGGTCGCCGCGTCGAGCTGCGCCGCGAGCCGGGTGAGGCGATCTCGTTCCCGCGCGGGCAGGGGGGACTGCAGCACGACGAGGGTCGTGCTGCCGCTCAGCGCGCCGGTCCGGCTGCCGGCGCGGATCGAGCTGCGCGACGGCAGCTTCCCCGACCGCGTCGGCTGGAAGGCGATCGTGGCACGGCCGGGCGAGGGCACCGCCGTCCGGTCCGACGCTCCGTCCGGCGACCCGACCGACGAGCTGCGCAGCTATCCCGAGGACCTGCTGATGAGCCCGGTCGAGGACCGCACGGCGACGTTCGACGCGCGCCGCGGCACCGGCACGCTGGTCGCGCCGCGCGCGCCGGGCGCCGGCGAGACGACGACGAATCGCGCCGGCGACGGCTTCGCCGGCGCGTTCGAGCGCGCCGCGGCGGGCGAGGGCGTGCTGATCCTGCTGCTGCTCCTGGCGTTCGGCTGGGGCGCGCTGCACGCCCTGTCGCCGGGCCACGGCAAGGCGATGGTCGCCGCCTACCTGGTCGGAACGCGCGGCACGCCGCGCGACGCGATCGCGCTCGGCGCGATCGTGACGGTCACCCACACCGTGGGCGTGTTCGCTCTGGGCCTCGTCACGCTGGCGCTGTCGCAGTACGTGCTGCCGGAGCAGCTCTACCCGTGGCTGAACCTGGCGTCCGGGGTGCTCATCCTGGCGGTCGGCGTGAGCGTGCTGCGCAGCCGCGTCCGCTGGGGCCGCGCGCAGCGGGCCGCGTCGAGCGCACACGATCACGCGCGCGCGAACGGCCACGATCACGCGCGCGCGAACGGCCACGACCACACGCACGGCGATCACGATCCTGACCATGCGCCAAAGCACGATCACGTGCACGCGCTCGCGCACGGCGGCCACGATCACGATCATGAACACGGCCACGGCCATGAGCACGGCCATAGTCGCGCGCACGACGACGGCCATGAACACGGCAACGGCCACGGCGACGGCCATGAGCACGGCCATAGTCGCGCGCACGACGACGGCCATGAACACGGCAACGGCCACGGCGACGGCCATGATCACGGCGGCGGCCATGAACACGGCGAAGGCCATGAACCCGGCCACAGCCATGATCACGGCCAAACGCACAGTCACGGGTTCGGCCGCGCGCACAGCCACGAGCTGCCGAGCGAGATCACGCCGCGCGGGTTGGTCGCCGCCGGGGCGGCTGCCGGGTTGATCCCGTGTCCGTCCGCGCTCGTCGTGCTCCTGGCCGCCGTCTCACAGCAAGAGGTCGCGCTCGGACTGCTGTTGATCGTCGCGTTCTCGCTCGGCCTGGCCGGCACGCTGACGGCGCTGGGGCTCGCCGTCGTCTCGGCGCGTCGCTACGTCGTGCGGGTCGGCAGGTTCGGTCGTGTCGTCGCCGTACTCCCCGCCGCCTCCGCGATCGTGATCTGCGGCGTCGGCTGCCTGCTGACGCTGCGTGCGCTAGCAGCAGCTCGCCTGAGCGCGTCAGCCGCCCGAGCCGGGCTCGGGGAACTGGCCGCGGAGCATCCGGTCCCAGCCGCGATCGCCGAGCAGGGCATGCGCGGCGATGAACGCGCGGGCCGATGGGGTCACGGTGTAGCGAGGCTTCGGCCGCTCCGCCGCGAGCGCCTTCGCGATCACGCGCGCCACCGCGTCCGGGCCGCCGCTGAGCCGCGCCAGCGGTCCCTTCTCGTAGGCCTCTTTCGAGGCACGTGCGATCTCCGTCTCGAAGCCCGCATATGGTCCGTCGTCGACACCGATGGAGCCGGCGGCCGTCGCGCCGAACTGGGTCCGGATGAGTCCCGGCTCGACGATGATCACGTCGACGCCGAAGCCGCGCACCTCGAAGCGCAGCGCGTCGCTGATCGCCTCGACCGCGTGCTTGCTCGCGTGGTAGTAACCGCCGCCGGGGAACGTGAAGCGGCCGCCCATCGACGAGAGGTTGACGATCCTGCCGCCGCGCTCGCGGCGCATCCCCGGCAGCACGAGCTGGCACATCCGGGCGAGGCCGAATACGTTGGTCTCGAACTGGCGCCGCACGTCATCCATGCTGACGTTCTCGACCGCGCCCGACTGGCTGTAGCCGGCGTTGTTGACGAGCGTGCCGACCGCGCCCGTGGCCGTTTCGACCGCGCTCACGGCGGCGCGCATCGAGGCCTCGTCGGTCACGTCGAGCGCGAGCAGTCGGCAACCGCGACCCTCGAGGTCGGCGATGTCGTCGATCCGCCGTGCGGATGCGAACACGGTCATCCCACGGTCGGCGAGACGCACGGCTGTGGCGCGCCCGATCCCCGAGGAGCAACCGGTGATCAGCACCGAGTCGATGCGCGAGGCCGGCATCCCGCGCACGATAACCCCTCGCCGGCGCTAGGCGGCGCGGGCGCGCAGCTGCTCCCGCAGCCGCAGCAGCGCGAGATCCTTGGCCTTGGCCTCGAGCATGACGTCGAAGTCCAGCCCGCGGGCGACCTCGGCCAGGAACTGCTCGAAGGCGATCGGATCGATCAGGTCGGCATGCGCGCGCAGCTGCGGCAATACGAGCGTGCGCTCCACGCGCCGGCCGATGCGCCGCTTGCGCTCCTCGACTGCGGTCTTCGGCGACGAGTAGTGGATCTTCGGCATGACCCCCTCCGGCCAGGTCGCCAAAGCCAGCCGGAGCGCTTCGCGGGCGGGGATCGCGTCCGGGTCGTGGCAGTGGTGGTGCAGCGCGTCCCACACCACCGGGCGTGCGATCCGCTCACTCAGACGCAGCACGTCGCTGAGCCCGTAGATGCGATCGTCGTTCTCCACGACGACGCGCGCGCGAGCCGCATCGGAAAGCGTCTCGAAGCCGCGCTCGAAGCGCTCGATGCCCGCCGCGATCCCGCCCGCCGCACCGCCCACGTGCAGCACGACGACCGACTCCTCGCCCAGCCCCATGCCGTCCATGATCTCGGCTTGGACCTCGAGCTCTACCGCGGCCAGCCGGCGCACCGCCGGATCGCCGGAGTTCAGCACCGTGTACTGCCCGGGGTGGCAGGTCAGCCGGACGCCCAGCTCGCGCGCCCGCCGGCCGACCGCCCCGAGCCGCTCGGCGCAACGGGCCGGCTGGTCGCGGAACTGGGTCAGCTCGGGGTGGCTTGCGTATGGGGCCAGGCTTGTCGCCATTCGGTAGAGCCGGATGTCGTTCGCGTCGAGGTACGTGAGGATCGCGTCGAGGTGATCGAGCGAGACGGAGAGGTCGGGTCCCGATTGCCAGCGGCGCGCATCGTGCGACCGCAGCCCGCCGGCACCGAGCACCTTGACGGCGAAGCCGAGGCGCATTGACCGAGGTACGGCGCAGTTCCGGCCGGCGATCATTTTGGAATTGGTCCCACCGGGCACGTCACCCGTACTCGCGGTGAGTCACCGACCCAGGAGGTAACAGATGTCGACGATCGAGCAGTCGATCGAGCTCGAGGTACCGGTTCACACGGCTTACAACCAGTGGACCCAGTTCGAGCAGTTCCCGCAGTTCATGGAGGGCGTCGAGGAGATCCGCCAGACCGACGACACGCACCTGCACTGGGTCGCGCAGTTCGGCGGCACGCGGCACGAGTGGGACGCCGTGATCACCGAGCAGCGCCCGGACGAGCGCGTCGCCTGGCGCAACACCGACGGCAAGGACAACGCGGGCGTCGTGACCTTTCACAGGCTCGACGACGAGCGCTCGAAGGTGATGGTGCAGATGGACTTCGTGCCCGAGGGCGTCAAGGAGAAGCTCGGCGACGCGCTGGGCTTTCCCGACCGGCGCATCAAGGGCGACCTGGAGCGCTTCAAGGAGATGATCGAGGGTCGCGGGCAGGCCACCGGCGCCTGGCGCGGAGAGGTGTCGCCTCCGTCGTAGGGGGGCTTCAGCCCAGCACGACCGCCAACGGGACGAGCGCGTACTCGAGGAAGAAGAGCTTCCAGACGCGCATGTAGAACGTGGTGAACGAGGCCGGATCGCGGGCATCGGTCCGCGCGCTGAACGCCCACAGGGCGGCGAGCGCGGCGAGATGGGTGCCCGCGAGCACCGCCGGCTGGCAGGACTCCAGCAGGATCGGTCCCGCGAGCGCCATCCCCAGGTAGGCCAGGGTCAGCGCGGCGAGCCCGATCTGCAGCACGCGCCCGGCGCCGAGGCGCAGCGTGAACGTCGCGATCCGGAAGCGCCGATCGCCCTCGGCATCGGGCACGTCCTTGAAGATCGCGATCGCGAACGAGAACGGCAGCACGAACAGAGTCAGCGCCCAGACCGCCTCCGGCACCGCCCAGCCGCCGTCGCCGAAGGCGCGCGTGAAGTGCAGCGCGACGCCGAGGTTGACGACCACCGAGCGGACGGCGGTGATGCTCAGCGATGCCAGCACCGGCGAGCGCTTGAGCCGCAGCGGCGGCACTGAGTAGGCCGTGCCGACGGCAAGCCCGGCGAGCACGGCGAGCGTCTCGATCCACCCCTGGGTCAACGCCAGCACGACCGGCACGACGCCGCAGAGCGCGACGATCCGGCGCGCCGCCGGGATCGTCATGGCGCCGCTTGCGAGCGGCAGGAACGGCTTGTTGACGCGATCGATCTCGACGTCCTCGAGCTGGTTGACGCCGACGATGTAGACGTTCACGCAGAACCCGGCGAGCAGCGTCCAGAAGAGGTCGCCGAGGCCGTCGGCATAGCCGACGCCCGGCAGCGCGTCGACGCAGATCAGGTAGAGCCCGACGATGCTGGCGGCGGTGCCGATCACGGTGTGCGGGCGGGTGAACGCCCAGAACGCCGCGGCCCGGGCGGGCAGCACCGCGCCCGTGGGCGCCTGCACCCGCGCCTCCTGCCCCGTCACCGCGCGCGCCGCTCCTGCAACCTGTGACGCAGCGCGAGCATCGCCGCGAGCGGCACGAACAACGCGCCCGCCAGCGAGCCGCCGGCGAAGCGGAGCGCGGCGCGAACGCGCGCGACCGGCCCGGAGGGAGCGGCGTGCGCCTCGTCCGGCGGCGGGAGCAGGAGCGGCGACGCGCCCGCCTGCGGCTTGCGGCCGCTCGCCGCGACGGCGTACACGCCGCGCGTGCTGCGGTACCACGACGGCGCGAGCGGCAAGAGCTCGACGTCGGCGAAACCCGCCGCGACCAGCAGGTCGCGGTACTCGTCCTGCGTCGGGAAGAGCATCCAGGCCTCCGCGAGGCGCCGCAACAGCGGGTTGGCGGGCCGAACTGGCCCGATCAGCACGGCGCGACCGTCGGCCCGCAGCACGCGATAGGCCTCGCTGACGGCGCGCTGCGGATCCGGCCAGTACTCGATGCTGCCGGCCGAGACGTAGCGATCGAAGCTGTCCGCGGGGAAGGGCAGCGCCTCGGCGTCGCCGATCAGCCTGGCGCAATCGGCAAGGCCCGGCTTCGTCCTGGCGCGCGCGAGCTGGTGCGGGCTCTGATCGAGCATCGTCACGCGCGCGGCGTCCACGTGCTCGACGATCCCCTCGGTCGTGAAGCCGGTGCCCGCGCCGACGTCGAGCGTGCGCAGCGAGCGCTCGTCGAACCGCGCCGCGACCAGCGCGCTCGCGCGCATCGGCGGCGTCCAGAAGAGCGGGTTGACCCAGCGGTCGTAGACGAGCGAGAGCACGCGGTAGAACCAGTACGCCTCGGTCTTGTGCTGCAGCAGCCGCACCGGTCGGTCACTCTACGGCCCGGTGCCGCTCTCGCCCTCCGATCTCGACCGCTGGCTGCCGCATGCGGTCGTCCGCACCCATCACCGGCGGACCGCCGTCGCGACACCCGCAACGCTCTGGCGTGTGGCGCAGGAGATCAGCCTGGCCGACACGCGCGCGCTGGGTCGGCTGATCCGGTGGAGGATTCCCGGCACCCCCGCGCGGCGGACCTACGACGGACTCTTCCGCAGCTACCCGTTCACGGTGCTCGAGCAGGGGGAGCAGCCACCTGGTATCGGGGCTCTGCGGACGGATCTGGACGCTGGAACGCGACTACCCGAGCCTCGCCGGGCCGGCCGAGTTCGCGGCCTGGGACGTGCAGGGGACGGTGCGCGTGCTGTTCGCCCACTGGGTGACGCCGGCGGGTGACGGCCGCGCGCAGCTGAGCACCGAGGCGCGCGTCGAGCCGGTCGACCGCCAGTCGGCGCTGCGGCTCAAGACGCTCTGGTCCGTGATCGGCCGCTTCGAGCCGCTGGTCGGCACCGAGCCGCTCAGGCTTGCGGTGCGCCGTGCCGAGAGTCGGTGAGCGGCAGCTCGACCTCGAGCCCGGCGAGCGCGGAGCGACCCTCGTAGAGCAGCCGCCGGCCGCGCCGCACGCGCAGCGACAGGCCGGCCGCGAGATGCTGGTGCGAGCGCAGCTCGCCGCGCATCTGTCCCGGCACCGGGACGAGCAGCTCGTGCGCGCGAGCACCCGCGGCGTCGCCGTCGATCGCCACCGTGAAGCCGCGACCGCGCGTGCGCAGTCGCCACGTCCCGGCGCCGAGCGCGACCCGCGTCGTCGCGAGCGGCGGCGCCAGCGCGATCACGCGGCTGCCCAGCCGGACGACGACCGCCGTCGGCGCGACCTCGCCTCGTCCTAGCGCGACGCGGCCGCCCGCGAACGAGACCGAGACGTCGTCGCCGCCGAACGTCGCCGCGTGGCCCCACCACCAGCGATCAGGGAAGCCGTGGCCCCAGTTCTTCTCGGCGTAGCCGACGGCGCCGTCGAGGTCGAGGTCGAGGTCGCCCGCCCGGACGTGACCCTGCACCGCTGCGGTGAGCACGGCCGGGTGCCAGTACTGGGGCAGCCACGGGATCGCGTGCGCGGGCCCGAGCGCGCCGAACGCCCGCGCCGGCCAGGGCACGCCGTCGCGCAGCGCGATCTCCAGACGCGCGTCCGGGCCCATGTCGACCGCGAGCGAAGCCGCATCGCCGCGCAGCACGCGTTCGGCGCGCACACCGAAGCGCCGTGGATCGGCAGTCGCGGTCCGTGTGACCAGCGTGCGCGCGAAGCCGCCGGGATGCGCCGCGAGCGTGCTCATCCCCCAAGGTCCGTGCGGTCCCCGGCAGACGGCGCTCAGGGCGATCACCACGACGCCGTTCGCCGGGTGGACGATGCGCCAGTAGTAGCCCTCGAACGGCGTCGCGTGCGCCGCCCCGGGGTCGCCGTATGGGAAGTCCGCGCCCGCCGCGCGGTATCGGGACGCCCCGCCTAGTGCCGCTCGGAGCGCTGCAGCTTCCACCCGGGAGCGGAGGCTACCTCGTCGGAGAGTTGCGCGAGCGCTCCGCGCAGGATCCTCGACACGTGCATCTGCGAGCAGCCGATGCGGCCTGCGATCTCGGCCTGCGTCAGGTCCTCGTTGAAGCGCAGGTGGATTGCGCGCCGCTGGCGCGCGGTCAGCAGCCCGAGCAGCCGATCCGTCGTCGCGGCGGCTTCGGCGGCGGCGAAGCCGGAGTCCTCCCGGCCGATCCGGTCGGCCAGCGCGAAGCTCATGTCGTCGCGCTCGATCTCGAACGACTCGGTCGCCCGCGCGCGCGCCGCCTCCGATCCCTCCAGCACCTCCTCGGGGGAGCAGCCCATGCGCTCGCCCAGCTCGGCCGCGGTCGGGTTGCGCCCGAGGTCGTGGGTCAGCTGGTCGCGCTCGCGCTCCATCCGCTGGGCGCGCTCCTGCAACCCGCGCGGCGGCCGGATCGCCCATGTGTAGTCGCGCAGGTAGCGCTTGAGCTCGCCGTCGATCGTGGGCACCGCGAACGAGGCGAACGCGATCCCGCGCTCCGGCTCGAAGCGCTCGATCGCCTTCAGCAGGCCGATCGCCGCGACCTGCTTGAGATCGTCGAGCGGCACCCGCCGGCTGCGCTCGTAGCGCCGTGCGATCGAGCTGGTCAGCGGCAGGTAGGTGCGGACGAGCCGCTCATGCGCACGCGGATCGCGCCTTGTCGCGTAGGCGGCGAAGTCGTCCGCCTCCTCCTGCGCGTTGCAGGCGGGACGAAAGCGTCCGGCCGCGCGGGGCACTCGATGGTGCACGACCCGAGCGAGTCGCAGGGAACGTCATGGAGGCTCCGCTCGTAGAGGGGGGAAACGCTCTCGGCGGTGTCGGGGCTGTCGCCAACGCGATCGGCGACACCTGTCCTAGAGGAACCTCTCGAGCGGCCGGCGGTTCACACCGACCTCCTCGACTGACTCTTCCCAGTGTAGACACGCGAGGGACGGACGTGTCACGAGCTGGCGTAGCGTACGCGGCATGGAGCCGCAGGAGCGCATCCAGGAGCTCGCCGCCCGGATCGTCGAGCTGCGTGACGCCTACTACCGCGGCGAGCCGAAAGCCGCCGATGCGGACTACGACGCGCTCGAGGACGAGCTGCGCGACGCTGATCGCCGCGCATCCGGCGCTCGCGCCCGATCCCAACCCGCTCGAGCGCGTGGGCGCGCCCGCGACGCTGCACGCCCCCGTGCGCCACGGCCGGCCGATGCTGTCGCTGGAGAAGGCGACCACGCCGGAGCAGGTCGCCGCGTTCTTCGGCCGCTACCCCGGCCAGCCGGTCGTCGTGATGCCGAAGCTCGACGGGCTGTCGCTGGCGCTCGTCTACGAGCAGGGCCGGCTGGCGCGTGCCGTCACGCGCGGCGACGGCACGACCGGCGACGACGTCACGGTGCTCGTGCGCGCGCTCGCCGAAGGCGTGCCGGAGGCGATCGACGCCGCGGCGCGGGCCGAGGTACGCGGCGAGCTCGTGATGCTGCGCTCGACGTTCGCGGCCTACAACGCCGCGCATCCCGACAAGCCGCTGATCAATCCGCGCAACGCTGCCGCGGGGACGTTGCGGGCCAAGGACCCTGCCGTCGTCGCCGAGCGCCGGCTGCGCTTCTTCGCCTTCGACCTCGAGACGCCGGACGGTGTCGAGGAGACCTCGAGCAGGCGCTGCGCACGCTCGGGTTCGAGGCCGCTGACATGCGCCATTGCGACGACGCCGCCGCCGCACAGGCGGTGATCGCCGCGATCGAGTCGGAGCGCAACGAGCTCGACTACGACCTCGACGGCGCCGTGCTCCGGCTCGCCGACCGCGACGCCTTCGCCGCAGCGGGCACGCGCTCCAACAGCCCGCGCGGGGCGCTTGCGTTCAAGTACGCGGCGGAGGAGAAGACGACGCTGCTCGCCGACGTCGTCTGGGACGTCGGCAAGATCGGCAAGGTCGCGCCGGTCGCGCGTGCTCGAGCCGGTGTTCGTCGGCGGGACGACGGTCTCGCGCGCGACGCTTGCCAACCAGGAGGTGATCCGCGCGCGCGACGTCCGGATCGGCGACACGGTGCTGGTGCGCCGCGCGGGCGACGTGATCCCGTTCGTCGCCGGCGTGCTCGACGCCTCCGCGCGCACCGGCGCGGAGCGCGAGATCGTCGCGCCGGGCGACTGCCCTTCCTGCGGGCAGGCGCTGACCGAGCAGGGCAACAGCCGCGAGCTGTTCTGCACCAACGTCGCTTGTCCCGCGCAGACCGTGCGGCGCCTGATCCACTGGGCCTCGCGGGCGGCGGCGGACATCGACGCGATCGGCCCGGTCTGGATCGAGCGGCTCAACGAGGCCGGGCTGCTCGAGCGCCCGTCCGATTTCTACGCGCTCGAGCGCGACACCCTGCTGGGCTTCGATCGCATCGCCGACATCTCGGCCGACCGGATGCTCGAGTCGATCGACCGCAGCCGCGCGGTCGGCCTGCGCCGCGCGCTGGTCGGCCTGGCGATCCCGATGGCGTCGGAGGCGACCGCCACGCGCCTCTGCCGCGCCGGCTTCCGGACTCTGGAAGACGTTGCCGCCGCCGGCGAGGAGGCGCTGCAGCAGGTCGAGGACATCGGACCGAAGGTCGCCGCATCGCTGCACGCGCACCTGGCGCGCGACAGCACGCGCGCCGAGCTGGCGCGCCTGCGCGAGCTCGGCGTCGACCTCGACGTGCGCGACGAGGACCTGCCGCCGCAGGTCGTCGCGGGCGCGCCGCTGGCCGGCAAGACGGTCGTGGTCAGCGGCGCGATCGCCGATCCGCGCAGCGGCGAGAAGGTCGCCCGGCCGGTCTTCCAGCGGCTCTGCGAGAAGGCCGGCGCCACGACCGCCTCCTCGGTCTCGGCCAGCACCGACATGCTGATCTGCGGCGCCGACGTCGGCGCCGCCAAGACCGCGAAGGCGGAGAAGCTCGGGGTCGAGCTGGTCGACCAGGCCGACGTCTGGCGCCTGCTGATCGACGCCGGGGTCGTCTAGCGCCCGCGTGACGCCGCCGCTCGTCGACTAGCACGTATATCGTGCTCAACTCGACGAGCGACGCGGATCAGCGCCGAAGGTGCGCAGGAACTCGCGCCCCTGCGCGCGCACGTCGCCGACCAGCGCGCGCACCTCGGCGAGCCCGGCGCGCAGCTCGGGGTCGCCGATCTCGACCGGCCGCATCGAGTCCTGCAGGTCGACGAGGATCGCATCGGCCTCGCCGACCGCCTCGTCGGCGCGCTCGAGAAAGCCCTTGACGCCCTGGGACGGGAGCCCGGCCGATGCCTGCTCGAAGCTCCTGCCCTCCAATCCGTGGCGCGCGGCGAAGCCCGCATGGGTGCGCTGGGCACGGCCGTAGGCCGCCTGGACCGGGCGGAAGAGCTGCTGCTCGAGCCGGTCGGCGCTCTGCTCGTCGAGCTGCTCGTAGGCCGCGCCGATCGCGGCGAGCGCCAGCGCCAGCTCGTCGATCGCCTCCGCGATCGTCTCGAGCAGCTCGCGGCGCGCCTCGCTCGTCACATAGGCCATAGCGCTCGCCTCACGATCGCAGCCGGTAGCCGCGCGCGAACAGCCGGTAGTTGACGGTGAACAATGCGAGCGCCGCGCCCAGCAGGAACAGCAGCGAGAGCGGGATGCTCGTGTCGGCGTAGCCGAGGAACCCGTAGCGCACGAGGCCGATCATGTAATAGACCGGGTCGAAGTAGGTCAGCGTCTGGAACGGCTCCGGCAGCAGCTCGGCCGAGTAGAAGACGCCGCCGAGGAAGATCAGCGGCGTCAGCAGGAACGTCTGGTAGAAGGAGACGTCGTCGAACTGCTCCGCGCGCACGCCGACGAGCACGCCGAGCTGGGCGAAGAAGAAGCCGACCAGGAACAGCGACGGCACCAGCACGAGCACGTGCTCGACCGGGATCGCGACGAGCAGCGCGGCGGCGGTCAGCGTGATCGTCGCGACGATCATCCCGCGCAGGAAGCCGCCGAGCGAGAAGGCGAGCAGCAGCTCGAGCGGCGACGCGGGCGAGGAGAGCTGGTCGTCGATCGCGCGCTGGAACTTCTGCTGCAGGATCGACGACGCGTTGTTGGAGAACGCGTTCATCGCCCAGGCCATCATGATCAGGCCCGGCACGATGAAGACGACGTAGTCGACGCCGTGCAGCTTGTCGATGCGCGAGCCGAGCGCGGCGCCGAAGACGGAGATGTAGAGGAACGTCTCCAGCATCGGCGCGCCGAGCGTCTGACGCTTGATCTTCATGAAGCGCGTGACCTCGCGCCGGACGAGCGTCACGAAGCGGATCTGCGTGGCGGTCACGGCACGTCCTCGACGATGTGGGCGCGCGAGAGCTCCTTGCGCCCGACCAGCTCGAGGTATGAGTCCTCCAGGCTGCCGACGCCGTAGGAGTCGGCCAGCTCGCGGCTCGTGCCCTGCGCGGCGATCAGGCCGTGGTTCATGAACGCGATCCGGTCGCACAGCTGCTCGGCCTCTTCGAGGTAGTGCGTCGTCAGCAGGATCGTCGTGCCCTCGGCGTTGATCCGCTGGACGTACTGCCACAGCTCGAGCCGCAGCTCGACGTCGACGCCGGCCGTCGGCTCGTCGAGGATCAGCAGCCGCGGGCGGTGCATCAGCGCGCGCGCGAGGATCAGCCGGCGCTTCATGCCGCCCGAGAGCGTGCGCGTGCGGTCGTCCGCCTTGCCGGTGAGCGAGAACGCGTCGAGCAGCTCGGCGGCGCGCAGCTTGCGCTCGCGCCGCGGCATGCCGAAGTAGCCGCCGTGGTAGTCGAGCGTCTCCGCCGTCGTGAGGAAGTGGTCGAGGTTGAGATCCTGGGGAGCGAGGCCTACGGCCAGGCGCGCCTCGCCGTAGTGGTGCACCGCGTCGTGGCCGAACACGCGGATCGCGCCGGCCGTCGGCTGGGCCAGCCCGGTGGCGCAGTGGATCAGCGTGCTCTTGCCGGCGCCGTTGGGCCCGAGGAGACCGAAGAACTCGCCCTCCTCGATCTCCAGGGAGACGCCCTTCAGTGCCTCGGTGCCCGTCGGGTAGCGCTTGACGAGCTCGGCGATCTCCAGTGCGAGGGCCATCTGCCGCAACGGTGATAGCGCACCGGCACGCGGCATCCGGTGCGGCTGCCCGCACGTGGCGCGTTCAGTCCGGGTGTCGCGGCCGTGGCCGCCCGGATCGTGAGGTAGGGTGCCCGCGCACGGGTCCGCTGGGGGAAGGGGAACATGTCGAGGTTCAGGAATCGTGCCGTCGTCGCCATGACGATCGCGGCGGTCGGCACGGCGGCCGCCGGCGGCGTCGTCGCCGCGACGCGCTCGAGCGACGAGAGCGCGCTCGCGCCCGCGCGCCAATCGGCCGACCGGTCGATCGAGCGCCGTGTCAACAAGCTGCTGCGCAAGATGACGCTCGAGGAGAAGCTGCAGCAGATCCAGCTGCTCTCCGACGGCCAGGTTCAGAAGGATGGAGTGATCATCCCCGACGACGCGCGCAAGGGCCTCGGCTCGGTCTTCAGCCTCGTCGATCCGGCGAAGATCAACCAGCTTCAGAAGATCGCGGTCGAGGAGTCGCGGCTGGGCATCCCGATCCTGTTCGCCTACGACACGATCCACGGCTACCGCACGATCTTCCCGATCCCGCTCGGCGCGGCCAGCTCGTTCGATCCCGATGTCGCCGCGGATGACCACCGGATCGGCGCGGCCGAGTCGGCGGCGGTCGGCCTCAAGCAGATCTACAGCCCGATGGTCGACGTCTCGCACGAGCCGCGCTGGGGCCGGATCGCCGAGGCCGGCGGCGAGGATCCGTACCTCAACTCCGTCTTCGCCGCCGCACGCGTGAAGGCGGCCCAGGGGAGCGACTACAGCGCTGCCGACAAGGTCGTGACGAGCGTCAAGCACTACGCCGCCTACGGCCAGCCTGAGGGCGGGCGCGACTACGACACGACCGACATGTCCGAGCAGCGGCTGCGCAACCTCTACCTGCCGCCGTTCAAGGCCGCGATCGACGCCGGCTCGGACACCGTGATGTGCTCGTTCAACGCGATCAACGGCGTGCCGGGCTGCGCCAACCGCTACCTCGAGACGGACGTGCTCAAGCGCGAGTGGAAGTTCGACGGCTTCATCGAGAGCGACTACACCGCCGTCGCCGAGCTGCGCGCGTGCCCGCCCGAGACGCCCGACGACGGTCCCTGCGGCCATGGCGTCGCGGCCGACGGCCCGGGGGCGGCCGCGGCCGCGCTGAACGCGGGCACCGACTCGGAGATGGTCAGCACGTACATCCGCGACTACGGCGAGGCAGCTGCTGGCGCAGCGCCGGATCTCGATCCGGCGCATCAACGACGCCGTGCGCAGGATCCTGCGCATCAAGTTCCGCGCCGGCTTGTTCGAGAACCCCTACGTCGACCAGGTCGGCGGCCGCGGCGGTCGCGCCGACGGCAGAGACGCGGGAGGCCGCGCGCAAGGCCGCCGGGCGCTCGATGGTGCTGCTCAAGAACGAGGGCGACCCGGCGACGCTGCCGCTCGACCCGTCCAAGAACACCGCCGTGATCGGCCCGCTGGCCGACAACCAGCACGACATGCTCGGCCCCTGGTGGGGCCGCGGCGTCGACGAGGACGCCGTCAGCGTGCGCACCGGGATCGAGGCCCAGAGCACCGGCACGGTGACCTACGCCGAGGGCTGCAAGATCGAGGATCTGGAGCCGCCGAACAACTCGCCCGCGACCGAATGCGGCAGCCTGACCGACATCTCCGGCGCACTGGCCGGGGCCGACCAGGTGGTGCTCGCGCTGGGCGAGTCGCGCGGCCAGAGCGGCGAGGCCGCCGCGCGCACGGAGATCGACCTGCCGGGACTGCAGGAGGAGCTGATCGCGCAGGTCAAGGCCTCCGGCAAGCCGTTCGTCGTCGTGCTGTTCAACGGCCGCCCGCTGACGCTCGACGGCGTCGCCGACGTGGCGCCGGCGCTGCTCGAGGCGTGGTTCCCGGGGATCGAGGCCGGCAACGCGGTCGCGGACGTCCTGTTCGGCAAGGTGAACCCGGGCGGCAAGCTGCCGGTCTCGTTCCCGCGCCGCGTCGGCCAGGTGCCGATCTACTACAACCACGAGCCGACCGGCCGGCCGTGCAACACCGAAGGCGAAGTACAACTCGCGCTACCGCGACCTGGATTCGTGCAAGCCGCTGTACGAGTTCGGCTACGGGCTCAGCTACACGACGTTCGAGATCTCCGGGCCGCGGCTGAGCGCAGCGACCGTCGGGCGCAATCGCAGCCTCAGGGCCTCGATCGACGTCACCAACACGGGCAACCGCAAGGGCGACGAGGTCGTGCAGCTCTACATCAACGACCCCGTGGCGAGCATCTCCCAGCCGGTCCGGCGGTTGCGCGGCTTCGAGCGCGTGACGCTCGATCCGGGCGAGACGCGGACCGTCACGTTCCGGCTCGATCGCAGCGATTGGGGCTTCTACGACAACCGCGGGAAGTTCATCAGCGAGCCGGGCCGGATCGACGTCTACGCCGGCAACAGCTCGGGCGCGGAGCTCAAGCAGTCGTTCACCGTGCGCGGCTAGCACCGTGAGCCGGCGACCGCTTCGCGTGCGGTCACGCGAAGCGGTCGCCCGGCATCACGCTCAGGGTGTCGCCGCGGCCGCTCTCGGAACGCTCGGCAGGATTGCGGTCAGGGCCCAGCGACGGCGTGGCCGTGAGCTCGCGGCACGCGGGCTGCCGAGAACGGGTTCGCACGCGTCGTCGGTGGACGGGCTTCCCGCGCACCAGCGCGCCAGCTCGGGCGAGATGCCGTACCAGGTCGCGGCCAGGCGTATCGCGTGCTCACGATCGAGGCCCTGCGCCTCGAGCCGTCGCACGCGCTGCGCCACCGTGGCGACGGCTTCCTGCGGTGTCAGCTTGGGTCCATGCATGTGAGTCTCCTTTGGGGGGTCGGCCGATGCCGCCGTGGCGGTCGCGTCCGGGCGGAGCGGCGGCAGCTGGCGGACGGTCGGGGTGAAACGGCGGGACATCGCGGCTCCTTGGACGGTGTCCGGGGAGCATGCGGCCATCAGCGCCGCGCCACCTCACCTGGCGCCAGTGAGAAAGCCAGTGAGATCTACGCGCCGAACAGCGCGTCGACCGCGTACTGGTCCGCCTCGAAGATCCAGACCTCGACGATCTGCCCGCCGGAGATCCGGTAGACGTTCGCGCGGCGGATGTCGATCACGCCGTCGGGCCGCTTGAAGCGCTCGTGCAGCAGCAGCGCGACGCGATCCCGGCTGGCGAGCGTGTCGATCAGCTCGAGCTCCACCTCGCCCTCGTGGGCGAGCGCGATCGCGCTCTCGATGTAGTTCACGGCGGCGTCGCGGCCGCGATGGTCGCCCGCGAACGGCGAGCGGCCGGGGATGTGGAAGCTGACGTCCTCGGCGAAGAACTGATAGCCGGTCTCGCGGTCGCCGCGGCGCATCACGTCGAGGTAGCGGCCGATCACCTCGCGGGGATCCTCTTGTGTGGCGGTCATCGGCGCATTCTCTCTTGCTACAGCGCGCGGGCGAGCTGGGAGCGCGAGCCGATCTCGAGCTTGCGGAAGGCGCCGCGCAGGTGCGTCTGGATCGTGTTCTCGGTCAGGAACAGCGCCTGGGCGATCTCGCGGTTCGTCATGCCGTCGGCGGCCATGCGGGAGACGCGCAGCTCGGATGCGGTCAGCCGGCTGCGGCTCTCGATCGGATCGCGGCGCGGGCGGGCGCCGGCGGCCACCAGCTCGTCGTGGGCCCGCGCCGCGATCGCGTCCGCCCCGCATTCACGCGCGCTGTCGAGCGCCAGGCGCAACGGCTCGCGCGCGTAGGCGCGCCGGCCGGCGCGGCGCAGCGCCGCGCCCAGCTCGAGTTGGGCGACCGCGTACTCGAGGCGCGCGGGGGAGGCTGCGAGCACGCCGACGGCCTGTTCTAGCGACGCCAGCCCGCCCTCCCCGTCACCGCGGAACCGAGCGCGCCCGCCGCCTCCGCCCGCGCGTGGCGGTCCGCGAGCCCGCCGATCGCCGTCCGCAGTTGCTCGATCGCCGTATCGAGGTCGCCCGCCCGCAGTGCGGCCACGCCGAGCTCGTGGAGATCAACGGTGCCAGCTCGCTATGCGGCGGCTCCGCCAGGGCGCGGCGCAGAAAGGCCACGGCGGTCTCGGGCGCGCCGCGGCGATTCGCCCTGGCGGCCGCCCGGCGAAGGATCGCCACCGTGTCCGAGTCCGCGCGCGGGCTCGCGGCCAGGATGTGAACCGCGATCCGGTCCGCGGCCGCGCCGCTGTCGGCGAGCAACCGCGCCGCCCGCTCGTGGGCTGCGGCCCGCTCGCCGGCGCTCAGGTCGGCGTCGATGCTCGCGCGCACCAGCGCATGGACGAACGCGAACGGCCGGCCGGGCTCGAGGATCGCCGCGGCGGCGAGCGCATCGGCGGCCCCGGAGGCGACATCGTCCTGCAGGCCGGCCAGCTGCGCGGCCAGGACCGGCTCGGCCGAGTCGCCGAGCACCGCCACCGCGCGGGCGAGCGCGGCACACTCCGGCGCGAGCCGTCGCAACCGGCCGCGCACCGCCCGGCCGATCCCCTGCGAGTGCAGCCGGATCGCCATGCCGGCGTTCTCGCGCGACGGCGGGATCTCCCGCCGCGCGATCTCGCCGAACAGCTCGCGCAGCAGGAACGGGTTGCCGCCCGTAGCGCGATGGCAGGCCGTGACGAACTCCGGATCGGCGCCGTCTGGCACCAGCCGGCCAACCGCCGGCTCGCTCAGGTCGCCCGGATAGAGCACCGTCACCTCCGGGACCGCGGCCAGCTCGTCGAGCAGCTCCTGCGCACTGCCGGCTTGCGCCGGCCGGGCCGCGAGCAGCAGCGCCAGCGGCACGCCCTCGAGCCGGCGAACGAGATACACCAGCCAGCGCAGCGAAGCGAGATCGGCCCACTGGACGTCGTCGACGACTACGAGCAGCGGTCCGCTACCGGCCAGGTTGACGGTCAGCCAGAACCGCCCATGCAGGGCGGAGAACGCGGGCTCGGACTCGGCGTCGCCGTCCGGGGCGAGCAGCACCGGGCCGGCCAGCGCGGCGGCGTCGGCGAGCAGCGCGCGGCGCTCCTCCGCGCCCGCGCCCAGCACGACCGGCTCCAGCAGCTGACGCACGATCCCGAACGGGAACTCGCGCTCGAGCTCACCGCCGCGCGCGGACAAGACACGCAGGTCCAGCGCCAGCGCCCGCGCGGCGGCGAGCAGGCTCGACTTGCCGATCCCCGGCGGCCCCTCGACCACGATCGCGCCACCCGTGAGAGCGCGTGCGGACGCGACCAGCCGCTCGAGCGCCGCGAGCTCGGGCTCGCGCTCCAACAGCGCAACGTCCTGGGCCGCCACCTGGCGATCCTATGCGCGCACGACGATCGCACGGCGAAATCGCTGCACAGCCGGGCGTCGGCCCGAACTATGCGCGCACGATGGTCCTGCTCTGCTCGCGCATGAACTGCTGCACGTAGTAGGGGCCGAGCCCGCCCTTGCCGGTCGAGCCGCTGCTCTTCCAGCCGCAGAACGACTGGAAGCCGGGCCAGGCGCCGGTCGTCGCGCCGGCGCTGCGGTTGACGTACACGACGCCCGCCTCGATCTCGTCGAGGAAGCGCTCCAGCTCGGCGTCGTCGGCGCTGAACACGCCGGCGGTCAGGCCGTAGTCGATCGCGTTGGCCTCGGCCAGCGCCTCGTCGAACGAGCCGACCCGGGTGACCGTCACGAACGGGACGAACAGCTCTTCGCGCGTGAGCCGGTGCCCGGCCGGCAGGCCGGTGACAACGGTCGGCGCGACGAAGTGACCGGGCAGCTCGAGCGGATCCCCGCCGGCCGCGACCGCGCCGTCGCGCCGGGCCTCCGCGACCGCCGTGGTGAAGCGCTCGACGGCGCCCTCGTCGATCACCGGGCCGGTATAGGCATCGCGGTCGCCCGGATCGCCGATCGCCAGCTCGGCGGCGCGCGCGGCCAGCCGCTCGACCAGCTCGTCGTGCACCTCGTCGAGCACGATCGCGCGCGAGCAGGCACTGCACTTCTGGCCCGAGAAGCCGTAGGCGGAGGCGGCGATCCCGGCCGCGGCTGCCTCCAGATCGGCGCTGCCGGCCACGATCGCCGGGTTCTTGCCGCCCATCTCGGTGATCGCCGGCCGCGCGTACGGACCTTCCTGGAAGCGCCGGCCGAGCGCGCGACCGACCTCGGCGGAGCCGGTGAAGACGACGCCGTCGATCGCGCCCTCGGCGAGCGCCCGCCCGGTCTCGGCACCGCCGTGCACGAGCCCGACGACGCCGTCCGGCAACCCCGCGGCGGCGAACGCCTCGCCGACCAGCGCACCGGACAGAGGCGTCTGCTCGGACGGCTTGAGCACGACCGTGTTACCGGCGACGAGCGCGCCCGCGGCCATGCCGGTGACGAGCGCGACCGGGAAGTTGAACGGTCCGATCACGCCGAACACGCCGAACGGGCGCAGCACGCTGCGGTTGGTCTCCTCGGGCGAGAGCTGCCCGAGCTCGACCTCGAAGCCGCCGTGGCGCTCGATCTGCTCGCAGTAGGCCTCGATCAGGTCGACCGCCTCCTGCACCTCGGCGATCGACTCGGTGCGGCTCTTGCCGGTCTCGAGCGAGACGGCGGCGGCCAGCTCCATGTGGCGCTCGGAGATCGCGGCGCCGGCGCGGCGCAGCGCGGCGCAGCGCTCGTCGACACCGCTGTGGCGCCATTCCGGCTGCGCGGCGCGGCCGCGCTCGACGGCCTCGGCGACCAGACCGGAGGGGGCTTCGTGCGCACGGCTCGCGACCGCATCCGAGCGGCTCGGGTCGCGCCGCTCGAACGCCGTGCCGTCGAACGACGCGGCGCCGCCGACGACGTGCGGCAGCGGCTCGGCCGGGCCGCCGCGGACCGCCTCCAGCGCCGCCTCGAAGGCGCTGTCGGTCTCGGGTGCGGCGGCGCCGCTCGTATAGGTCAGCCGGGTGCTCATGCGGAGATCTCCTGCTCGCGGGGAGCGGCCGCGACCGCGTGGCAGGCGGCCTCGTGGACAGAGCCCGCGGCGGCGCTCGGGACCGGCGCCAGGGCGAGGTCCTCGCCGCGGCAGAGCTGCTCGATCCCGAGCCGCTCGGCCTCGCCCGAGGCGTAGAGCGGGCAGCGCGGGTGGAAGCGGCAGCCGGGCGGGATGCGCGTCGGGTCGGGCGCCTCACCGGCGAGGATCTGCGGCGCGACGTGGGCGGACTCGGGCACGACGGAGAGCAGCGCGCGCGTGTAGGGGTGGGCGGGCGCGCCGAGCAGCTCCTCGGTCGTGCCCTGCTCGACGATCCGGCCGAGGTACATGACCGCGATCCGGTCGGCGATGTTCCACGCGAGCCCGAGGTCGTGCGTGACGACGAGGATCGTCACGCCGGTCTCGCGCACCAGGCGCAGCATCAGCGCGAGGATCTCGCCGCGCACCGACGCGTCGAGGCTCGAGACCGGCTCGTCGGCGACGAGCAGGCTCGGCTCGAGCACCATCGCGCCGGCGATCACGACGCGCTGGCGCTGGCCGCCGGAGACCTCGTAGGGGTAGAGCGTGAAGAAGCGCTCGGGCGGGCGCAGGCCCGCGCGCGAGAGCGCCTCGGCGACCAGCGCCTGCTCGTCGCCGCCGACCTTCTGGATCCGCAGCCCCTCGGCGACCGCCTCGTAGATCGTCTGGCGCACGTTGAGCGCGCCGGTCGGGTCCTGGAAGATCATCTGCACGCCGCGGCGGTAGCCGCGCAGCGAGCTGCGGTCGTAGCGCAGCGGCTCGCCGCGGTAGCGCACCTCGCCGCTCGTCGGTCGCTCGAGCCCCATGATCGTGCGCGCGAGCGTCGTCTTGCCGCAGCCCGACTCGCCGACGAGCGCGAGCACCTCGCCCTGCGGGCAGGGCGAGGTCGACGCCGTCGACGGCGCGCGCCACGCTGCCGTGCGCGCCGCGGAAGTGGACGTGCAGGTCGCGCAGCTCGAGCAGCGGTGCGTCAGCCATCCGCCTTCTCCTCGACGCTCGTGAGGCCCCCGCCCGGGAGCACCTTCACGCAGGCCGCACGGCGCTCGGGGCCTGCCGGCCACAGCTCGACCGCCGTGTGCGGGCAGACCTCGCGCACGTCGGGGCAGCGCGGGTGGAACGGGCAGCCGCTGGGCAGGTCGCGCGGATCGGGCGGGTCGCCCGGCAGGCCCGACGGGTTGTGGCGGAAGGCGGGGTCGCCGATCACCGGGAAGGCCGCCCCGAGCGCGGCCGTGTAGGGATGCGCGGGCGCGGCGAAGACCTCGTGCGCCGGTCCCTCCTCGACGATCCGGCCGGCGTACATCACCGCGAGCCGGCTGCAGAACGCCGCGAGCGTCGACAGGTCGTGGGTGATGAACAGCACCGCGAGCTGGAACTCGGCCTGCAGCGTCTTCAGCAGCCGCAGGACCTGGGCCTGCACCATCACGTCGAGCGCGGTCGTCGGCTCGTCGGCGACCAGCAGCTTCGGGTCGCAGGCGAGCGAGAGCGCGATCAGCACGCGCTGGCGCTGGCCGCCGGAGAGCTGGTGCGGGTAGTCGGTCGCGCGCCGCGTCGGGCAGCCCGACCAGCTCGAGCAGCTCCGCCGACCCGCGCTGCGTCGCGGAGCCCTTGCCCGCGACCGGGTGCAGCTCGATCGCCTCCTCGATCTGGCGGCCGATCTTCTGCACCGGGTTGAGCGTGTGCAGCGCGCCCTGGAAGACGATCGCCATGCCCGACCAGCGCACCGCGCGCAGCTTCCCCGGCTTCATCTTGAGCACGTTCTGGCCGTCGAGCAGCACCTCGCCCGTGACCTGCGTGCCCTTCGGCAGCAGCCGCAGCAGCCCGGCGCCGAGCGTCGACTTGCCGCAGCCGGACTCTCCCGCCAGGCCGAGCGTCTCGCCGGCCGCGAGGTCGAGGTCGATGCCGCGCACCGCCGGCACCGGGCCGGCGGCCGTCCTGTACGTCACGTGCAGGTCGCGCACCGAGAGCAGCGGCGGCGGCGCGTCGGGGATCGGCTCGGCACTCATGACGATCGCTCCCTCAGCCGCGGGTCGAGGATCTCCTCCAGCGCGCGCCCGCAGAGCGTGAACGCGAGCACGACCAGCACGATCGCGACGCCCGGCGGGCCGTACCACCACCACGCCTCCTCGGTCAGCGCTCCCTGCGCTGAACGCCTCCTCGAGCATCTTGCCCCACGAGGGGCGCGACGGGTCGCCGAAGCCGAGGAACGAGAGCGTCGTCTCCGAGAGGATCGCGACCGGCACGGTGAGCGTCGTGTTGGCGAGGATCAGGCCCGACACGCTCGGCAGGATGTGGCGGATCATCAGGTGGCCCTGCGACGCGCCGAGCGCGCGGCTGCGGTCGACGTACAGGCGCTGCTTCAGCGTCAGCACCTGCGCGCGCACCAGCCGCGCCATCGACGGCCAGGAGGTGATGCCGATCACGATGATGATGTTCTGGATCGAGGGCCCGAGCACGGCGGCGAGCACGATCGCCAGCGGCAGGAACGGGATCACCAGGAACCACTCCGTCAGCCGCATCAGCACCGCGCCGACGGCACCTCCGTAGAAGCCCGGCGGTGATCCCGACGGCCATGCCGATCACAGTCGCGATGATCGTCGCCGCGAGGCCGACCAGCAGGCTGACGCGCGCGCCCCAGACGAGCTGCGTCCAGATGCTGCGGCCGAGCTTGTCGGTGCCCAGCGGTCCGAAATCGCTCGGGCTCGCCCAGGCCGGGTTGCCGGTCGAGTTGACGGCGCTCAACCCGGCCTCGTCGGCCAGCAGCGGCGCCGCAAGCGCCATCAGCACGAACAGGACCAGCACGGCGAGGCCGATCATCCCGGGCCGGCTGCGGCGGTACTGCGCCCATGCGGCGCCGAACGCGCGGCGCCGGCGCTGCCAGGCGATCCGCCGTGCGGGTGGCGCGGCGACGCGTGCTCATGCCGTGCGCACCCGCGGGTCGAGCGCCACGTAGAGCAGGTCGGCGATCAGGTTGAAGAGGATCACGGCGGCGCTGAAGACGAGGAACAGCCCCTGCAGCATCGGCAGGTCGGGACCCTGCAGCGCCTCGTAGCTCGCGAGCCCGAGCCCCGGCCAGGAGAAGATCGTCTCGACGGCGATCGCGCCCGAGAGCACGAAGCCGAAGTTGATCGCGATCAGCGTCACGACCGGCAGCAGCGCGTTCGGCACCGCGTGGCGATTGCGCACGAGCACGTCGCGCAGGCCCTTGGCGCGCGCGAGGATCAGGAAGTCCTCGCGCATCGTGTCGATCAGCGACGAGCGCATCACGAGCGCGTACTCGCCGAGGTAGGCGAGCGTCAGCGTGAGCGCCGGCAGCACGATGTGCTCAGCCTGGTCGAGCAGCTTGCCGATGCCGGAATCGGGCCCGTTGGGGTCCTGGATGCCGCCGACCGGGAACCAGCCCAGCGCGACCGCGAAGAACGACAGCAGCAGCATGCCGAGCCAGAAGTCCGGCATCGAGTAGAGCGTCATCGTCGACGTCGTCGCGGCGTAGTCGGTCTTCGAGTTGCGCCGCCAGCCGGCCGCGATGCCGATCAGGATCCCGAACACGGCCGAGAGCACCGCCGAGATGCCGACGAGCGCGATCGTCGCCGGCGCCTTGTCGACGATCTCCTCGATCACGGGCTGGTTGGTGACGTACGAGCGGCCGAAGTTGAGGCTCGCGGTCTGCTTCAGGTAGCTCCAGAACTGCTCCAGCTGGGAGCCGTCGAGGCCGAACTCGCTCGTCAGCTCGTCGCGCTGCGAGTCGCTCAGGTTGCGTCCGCGGAACAGGGTCGCGACCGGGTCGCCCGACACGATCCGGAAGAGGAAGAAGTTGAACACGACCACGAAGGCCAGGGTCGCGAGCGACCCCAGCACCTTCGTGATCAGGATCCTCGGACTCACTCGCGCTCGTCGGCGGTCCCTCGGCGCGACAGCATCCATGCGCCACCGGCGCCGAGCGCCAGCGCGAGCACGACGATCCCGGCGATGCCGGCGCCGCCGATGCCGCCGCCGTCAGACGAAGTCGCCGCGCCGGCCGCGGCGCCGGTGCTCTCCGACACCGGCTTGAGGTTCCAGTAGGTCGGCGAGGAGTTCGAGAACACGCACCGGGCCGGTGTCCTCCGGCTGGCGTACGAAGCCCTCGAACTTGTCGGTCCGGTACGCCTGCAGGTCCGGGTACGTGTAGAGCGCGTTGTAGACGCCCGTGCTCGCCCAGCGCTTGAGCATCTCGTGCACGATGTCCATGCGCTTGTCGGGATCGAGCTCGACCTTCTGCTGCTCGTAGAGCTTGTCGTACTCCTCGTCGCAGAGGTTGGCGTCGTTGTAGTAGTTGAGCGGGTCGTCGGGGTCGGAGCTGACCTGGCCGCAGGTCATGTAGGACAGCATCGGATCGGGATCGACGAACGGGGTCCAGCCCCAGACGAACAAGTCGTAGTCGCCCTTGCCGATCAGCTCGCCCAGCTGGCCGTCGTCGTACGTCTTCTGCGTCGTGGCGATGCCGATGTCCTTGAGCCAGCCCGTGATGAACTCGGCGTTGGGCTGCGACGTCGGGCTCTCCGAGCGCACGGCGTAGCGGAACCGCAGCGGCTCACCGCCGCCGGGCATCTCGCGCACGCCGTCGCCATCGGTGTCCTCGTAGCCGCCCTCGTCGAGCAGCGACTTCGCCTTCTCGAGATCGAACCCGAACCGCTCGTCCTCGGTCAGCTCCGGCATCCAGGCCGGGTTCGCGGACGGGCTGATCGTGTCCGCGGGCGTGGCGTGCCCGGTATCGTACGCGGTCGACGATCGTCTGCTTGTCGATCGAGTGCGCGATCGCCTGGCGCACGAGCGGGTCGCTCAACGCGGGGTGGCCCTTCTTCAGCCCGTCGCCGCCGTTGAGCGCGAACTCGTCGAATGAGCCCTGATTGCCCTCGACGGTCTCGATCCCGTCTTCCTCGGCCAGTCGGTCGAACGCGGCCGATTGAATGTTTTCCGCAGCGTCGATCTCGCCGCTGCGCAGCGCCGCGACCATCGCGTCCGCGTTGTTGAAGATGCGGATCACTACACCCGCGAGCGGCTGCTTGCCGCGCCAGAAGTTCGGGTTCACGTCGAAGCGGGCGAACTGGCCCTTCTTGAACTCCGAGAGCGTGTACGGGCCCGACCCGACGCCGTCCTGGCCGTCGTACTTCCTGATCTCCTTCTTGTCGTACTTCTCGTAGATGTGCTTCGGCAGGATGTAGACGTCCATCACGGGCAGCTTCGGGTCCGGCACCGACGACTTGAGCTCGCACCGTGAGCGGGTCGATCACCTTGGCGGTGATGTTCCCGACGGTCGCGCTGTGGTTGAGCCACTCCTCCTCGCGGCCGCGGTTGATCGTGTAGGCGATGTCCTCGGCGGTCAGTGGCTTGCCGTCGGACCACTTCATGTCCGGGTGCAGCTTGTAGGTCCAGGTCAGCTTGTCGGCCGAGCCCTTCCACGACTCGGCCAGGCCGGGAATCACGGAGAAGTCCTTCGCCGCCTTGTCCGTCAGGGTCGCGTACTGGATGTTCCAGGCCTCGTAGGCGGCGGTGGTGTACCCGACCGTCGGGTTGAAGCTGTCGATGTCCTGCGTGTAGCCGACCGTGAAGACGAGCGGCTTGGCGTCCTGCCCGCTCGCGCTGCCGGCGCTGCCGCCGATCACGAGCGCTGCCGCTGCAAGTGCAGCGACCAGAATCCCTCCTATTAGTTTCACGCTTCCCCTCCTCAAGGTGTGCGGGCGCTGATCATTCCTGATTCTCAGATCAGGTACCAGTCCAGAAATCGTTCGAGCCGCCGGTAGAAGTGGATCTGGGGACCTGCGTGCAGCAATCCGTGCGCCTCGGTCGGGTAGGTCAGGTACTCGAACGTCTTGCCGAGCCGGCGCAGCGCCGCGACGAGCTCCTCGGACTGCTTCGGGCTGACGCGCTCGTCGCGCTCGCCGTGGGCGATCAGCAGCGGCGCCTGCACCTGCTCGAGCCGGTGAACGGGCGAGCCCGCGTGGTAGGCCGTGCGCGCGGTCGACGGGTGGCCCATCATGCGCTCGAGGTCCTGCACGCCCTCGCGGTCGCCCTGCGACCACGAAGTGAGCATGTCGCAGTCGCCGTACTTCGTGACGGCGCAGCGGAAGCGGTGCTCGGGATCGTCGGTGACCGAGAGCAGCGCCATGTAGGAGCCGTAGCTGGCGCCGAAGATGCCGAGCCGCTCGCCGTCGACCCAGTCGAGCGTGCGCAGGTGGTCGGCGGCGGCGAGGCAGTCCCAGACGTCCTTGACGCCCCAGACGCCGTGGTTCGCGCGCTCGAACTCGCGCCCGTAGCCGGTCGAGCCGCGGAAGTTGAGCGCCAGCCAGGCGTAGCCCTTGTCGATGAAGTACTGCGCGTGCCCGTCCCAGTCGTCGCCGTAGGCGTCGGTCGGGCCGCCGTGCGGGTAGACGATCGCCGCCGCCGGCCGGTCGGCCGACGCGGTGCGCGGGCGGAACAGGAACGCGGGGATCTCGAGCCCGTCGCGCGAGCGGAAGCTGACGTCCTCGGGGCGCACGTGCGGCGCGCGCCGGATCGCGAGCGGGGCGGGGGCGAGCAGCGAGCGAACGGCTCCGCCCGGCGTCTCGTGGTGCGGCGCCAGGGTGTGCCCGTCGAGCGCATCCGCCGCCGCCGGCGTCGACCTGGCGCAGCTCGGGCGGCGTCGCGTGGTCCTCGTACATCGCGATCACCCCATCGGCGGTCGTCCACTGCGGCCCGGACCACATGCCGCCGGCGGCGAGCTCGTGCACGGCGCCCGAGCCGGCGTCGACGATCGCGAGGCCGCGGCGATTCTGCACTCCGCGCGTGACGAGGATGCGCCCGCCGTCCGGGTGCCAGGTCGGCTCGTCGAAGTCGGCGGCCTCATCCGTCAGCTGCCGCTCGCCGGTCCCGTCGCGGCCGACGACGTGCAACGCCCACGTGCCCGAGCGCTCGGACACGTACGCGAGCATCGCTCCGTCGGGCGACCACGCGGGCGCGCGGTCCTGCATCCGCGGCGTGCCGGTGAGCGCTCGCACCGCGCCGGTGGCGAGCGCGACGACGCGGACCTCGGAGCGGTTGAGGTCGGCGCGCGGCGTGAAGACGAAGGCGACCTCGGAGCGATCGGGCGATACGCGCCGGCGCCCACTCGTCGCCGTGCTCGGAGGTCGACGGCGAGCCGGCGCGGCCACGGGTCGGCGACGTCCACGACCGCGAGCCGCGACGTGTCGCCGCGCTCCATGCTCACCAGCAGCGTCGCGTCGTCGATCCAGACGGGGCCGGCGGCCTCGAGCAGCCGGCGCGGCGGGCCGCCGGCGACCGGGGCGAGGCAGACGTAGCCGTCGTCGGCATAGGCGACCTGCGCGCCGTCGGGCGAGAGCCGTGGCTCGGTGTCCTCCCAGTACGGCATCAGTGCGCGGCCGGTGGTCAGGCGCTGCGGGACGGGCTGCAGCTCGCCGAGGTCGAGCAGCCAGACGTCCGACGTCTCGCCGTCCTGGATGAAGACCGCGTGCCGCCGGTCCGCGCTCAGCGTCAGCGAGCGCGGCCGCTCGGTCGCGGCGATCGCCTCGAGCCGCCAGTGCGGCGGCGGCGCGACGTCCTTGCGCGGCTGGACCGGGATTCCCTCGGACTCGTCGCGCCCGACCCAGAGTGCGAGCGCGTCAGCCACGTCGCACCTCCGCCGTGCGCGAGGCCGGCGAACGGGTCGCCGCGGCCTGCTCGAGGCCGTCAGACAGGCCCGCCAGCGTCTCACGCACGAGCGCGCCGATCGCGGCCAGGTCATAGCCGCCCTCCTGCACCACGACCGTCGGCAGCCCGAGCATGCCGAGGGCGCGGCCGGCGGCGCGATAACCCGCGGCGCTCGCGCGCAGTGGGCTCTCGCTGTCGCCGGCGGCGGCGTCGACGCCGAGCGCGACGACGAGCGCGCACGGCGCGAAACCGCGCGCCCAGTCGACCAGCTCTTGCACTGCGGCCGTCCAGGGCGCGTCGTCGCTGCCCGGCGCGAGCACGACGTTGCGGTTGGCGCCCTCCCCGTCGCCCTCGCCCTGCTCGCCGGCGAAGCCGAGGAAGTGCGGGAACCAGCCGGCGCCCGGGTCGACGTGGACCGACCCGGTGACGACGTCGGCGCTGGCATAGAAGATCGACTGCGCGCCGTTGCCGTGGTGGGCGTCGATGTCCAGCAGCGCGACCGGCCCACCCAGCGCCTCGAGCAGCCGCGCGGCGGCGATCGCGCCGTTGTTGAGGTAGCAGCAGCCGCCATAGGCGCTGCGGGTCACGTGGTGGCCGGGCGGGCGGCAGCAGGCGTACGCCGCGGGGGCGCCGTCGAGCACCAGCTCGGCAGCGGTCAGCGCCGCGCCGGCCGCGCCGAGTGCCGCCTCCCACGTGCCCGGCCCGATCAGCGTCATCGTGTCGAACGCGAAGTGCCCGGTGCGCGCCCAGGTCGCGACGGGCAGCGCCGGCGCGAGCGTCCCCAGCAGCCCCGGATGCGGGAAGAAGTACGGCACGACGCGGTCCTGGCCGGGATCCTGCGGCAGCCCGGACCGCTCCCACTGCTCCCACGCGCCGGCGAGGAAGTCGAGCAGCGCGCGGTCGTGCACGGCCGCGAGCGCCTGCTCGGTCGCTGCCGTCGCGGTCACGACCGGATGGCCGGCCTGCTCGAGCGCCGTGCGGATCGCGTCGGCGCGCGCAGCGACCTCGACCGCAGGTGTCCTGACGCCGACCCAGATCTCCGCCGCCGGGTCGTGGAGCCGTTGCGCGTCGCTCCACGCGAGAGGGATGGCGGCCATCGGGCGGCGAGCCTACACTCGCGAGCGCGGCCAGCGGGACGGTCCGCGTTAAGGTGGCGGCCGTGATCGGCCCGCCCGCACCACGCGGTCCTCGCCTGCGCGAGCTGGGGCCGCGGCGATCGGCCCGAGCCCGCCTCGAGCCGGGGGCGGAGAACGCGATCACCGATGTCGCCGGGGTGCAGGTCGGCCATGTGACCGTCTGGCGCGACGAGCCCGGCGGGCGCGGGATCGCGCGCACCGGCGTTACCGCGATCCTGCCCGCCCCCGCGGATGGGCTCTTCCGCGCAGCCGGTGCCGGCCGGGACGGCTGTGCTCAACGGCGCCGGCGAGATGACGGGCAGCATCACGATCGCGGAGTGGGGCCTGGTCGAGACGCCGGTCTACCTGACCTCGACGATGGCGGTCGGACGCATTCTCGACGGCGCTGTCGCCGCGGCCGTCGCCGCCGACCCGGCGGTCGGGGACGAGGACGTCGTGATCCCAGTGGTCGGCGAGTGCGACGACAGCTGGCTGTCGGACAGCGCCGTCGTGCAGGTCGAGGCCGCGGACGCGGGGCGCGCCGTGGCGCAGGCGCGCGGCGGCGCGGTCGCCGAGGGAGCGATCGGTGCGGGCACCGGCATGATCTGCTTCGGCTGGAAGGGCGGCATCGGAACGTCGAGCCGGCGTCGCGCCCGAGAGCGGCGCGACCGTCGGCGTGCTCGTGCTCGCCAACTTCGGCGCGGCGCCGGAGCTGCGCGTCGACGGTGTCCCGGTCGGCCGCGCGTTGCCGGATCCCGAGGCGACCGTGCGCAAGCCGGCCGGCAGCTGCATCGCCGTCGTCGCGACCGACGCGCCGCTCGCGCCGGCGCAGCTGGTGCGGCTTGCGCGCCGCGCGGGGCTCGGGCTCGGGCGCGCGGGCTCGGTCGGGCACCACGGCAGCGGCGAGATCTTCCTTGCGTTCGCGACAACAGGCCGCCGGCCGCGCACGCAGGCCGGTCGCCGCTCCGCCGAGGAGTCGCTGGCCGACGCGGAGCTCGACCAGCTCTTCGCAGCGACCGTCGACGCGACCGAGGAGGCGGTGTTGAACGCGCTCTGGGCGGCGGACGACGTCGTCGGCCGGCGCGGGCGCGTCGTGCCCGCGTTGCCGCACGAGCCGGTGCTCGCGCTGCTGCGCGCGCAGGGGCGGCTCGGGGCGGCTTGACCAGCGTCTAAGTCAACTGCGGCATTGAAGGGAGAGGGTTCGATTGCGGGCGGCGGTCTCGGGCGCCTTGACCCCCGCATATGGGGGTGAAAGCGCCCCGGAGCTTCACCCTGCGTGACGCGGGGCGACTTGACGTCGAATACCGACGTCAAGTCGCCCCGGACCGCCGCGGCGCGGGACCGCCGACGCCTCGCGACACGCCGCCCACAAGGGACCCGCTCCCTTTAATGCCGCAGTTGATGTAAACGCCGGAACTGACGAGCGGCCGAGACGACTACGCCGCGACACCCGCACCGGCCTCGCGCGCGAGCCGCGCGGGCGTATCGTCGTCGAAACAGGCGAAGAAACCGCCGACGCGCTCGGTCAGCTCGCCCATCCCGTCGCACGCGAACAGGATCGGCTGGTAGCGCGTGATGTCGTACTCGAGCGTCGCCATGGCGTGGAAGTCGAGCGGCCGGATATCGGCTCCGCGGAACTCGTCGATCTCGCCGAACGAGGACAGCAGGCCCGCGCCGTAGCAGCGCAGCTCGCCCTCCTCGAAGATCACGCCGAACTCGATCGTGAACCAGAAGACGTCGGCCATGTACTGCAACGCCTCGGGCGTCTCGCAGCGCCGCGCAGCCGCGCCGGCGAGTCGCTTGACCTCTGCGATCTGCGGGTCGGCGAGCAGGTTGCCGTGCCCGATCACCTCGTGGACGATGTCCGGCTCGGGCGTGTAGAGCGGCCCGCTCGGGTGGCGCAGGTACTGCGTCGAGTGGAAGGCGCGGTCGGCCAGCGAGCCGAGGAACTCATCCAGCGGCACGAGCCCGGCCGCGGGCAGGAACTCGAACCCGGTCAGCGGTCGCAAGCGCGCGGAGACCTCGTCGAGCTGGGGCACGTGCTCGGTCGGCAGCGCGAGCGCCGCCTTGCCCTCGCGGAACGCGCGGCAGGCGAGCTGATCGTGCTTGGGCGCGAGCTCGCGGCTGACGGTGCGCCAGATCTCGTGCTCGGCCTCGGTGTACTGCACCTGCGGGATCGGCTCACCCGGCCGCCAGGCGAGCGCCGCGGCGGCGATCTCGTTGCGACGCGCGCGGTACTCGGGGTCGCCTGCGCCGGGATGGTCGTCGGCGAGATGGACCTTGACACCCTCGGGTCCGTCGGTCACCGGTGCGTAGAGCTGTCCCTCTTCGAACATACCCGCGTTGTACGCGTGCGCCGGAGCGGGAACAACCGACGAGCACGTGTCGTTTCGTACCATCACAACAATGGAACGGTTAGATGACCTCGATCGACAAGATTCTTGCGTTGCTACAACGAGAAGGCCGCCGATCCTTCGCCGACATCGGTCGCGAGGTCGGTCTCTCGACGCCCGCGGTCAAGCGCCGCGTCAACCGGCTCGAGGCCGTGGGCGTGATCCGCGGCTACGCAGCGGTCGTCGACGCCTCCAGGCTCGGCTTCGGCTTCGAGGCGATCGCGGAGGTCTACTGCGCCGATCGCACCGCGCCTCAGGACGTGCTCGCGAGCGTCGTCGGGATCCCCGAGGTCGTCAGCGCGGTCACGGTGTCGGGCGAGCCCGACGCGGTGCTGCGCGTGCAGGTCGACGACATCCGCCACCTCGAGCGCCTGATCGAGACGCTGCGGCGGCGCCCGAACGTGGTCCGGACGCGCACGATGATCGTGCTGTCCGTGCTCGTCGACCGTCCCGCGGCGCTGCCGGCATGAACTTCGACAGCTTCGACGGCGGCTTCTCCTGGTTCCCGGACGAGCAGTTCACGCGCACGTCGCACGCGCTCGCCACCGCCCTCGGGCGTCTGGCTGGTCGACCCGGTCGACGCGTCCGAGCCGCTCGAACGCGCCGCGGAGCTCGGCGAGCCCGCTGGTGTGGTGCAGCTGCTCGACCGCCACGAGCGCGACTGCGCCAAGATCGCCGCCCGTCTCGAGGTGCCCCACCTGCGCGTCCCGGCCGCGGTCGCCGGCAGCCCTTTCACGGTCGTGCCGGTGCTGAAGCTGCCGCGCTGGCAC
The DNA here is from genome assembly GCA_963721315.1 of uncultured Solirubrobacteraceae bacterium. Classification (GTDB taxonomy): domain Bacteria; phylum Actinomycetota; class Thermoleophilia; order Solirubrobacterales; family Solirubrobacteraceae; genus DASQMT01. The sequence continues at coordinate 6,147 of CAVRIU010000002.1, read as the reverse complement.
GAGGTCGCTTTGTGGTGGCCGGAACGACGGGTGCTCGTCGTCGCGGAGACGATCGGGACCAACAAGGCCTTCGCGGTGGGACGCGGCCCCGCCGGGGTGCATCTGCTGCTCCGGATCAGGCCGCCCGGAGCGCTGCGCGGCTACGAGCCGGAGCACCTGCTTGTCGGCCATGGGCGCGGGATTCACGGCCCCGCCGCGTCCGCGGCGCTCGAGCGCGCCTACGCCCGCACGCGCAAGGATCTGCCGGCGCTTGCCGGGATGCTCTCGGCGGCCGCGAGGGCGGCCGTCAGCGCGCGTATGCCGAGGTAGGCGGACAGCAGGGCGCTGGTCAGGAGCAGCTCGCGCGTGGGGGGAGTGGAGGAGGAGGAGGGAGGTCCATCGACGGCACGCTACGGGCGCCCGGCCGCCGCGGCTACGACCGCCGGTCCGAACCCGGTACGCCCGCCGGGCTAGGTCAGGCGTGTCATATTCTCGCTCTTAGCGACTAACGCGCCGCGCTACACATCCGCCGGTTGGTCCAATCCGGAGGAGGCTGCATGTCCGAGCCGTTGACGCTCGATCTGCTGGACAAGGACGGCGCGATACGCGAGGCGCTGGATGAAGGGATGCAGAGCACGCGGGCAGAGCTCTTCCGCCGCTCGATCATCGGCGGAGGCGCGTTCCTCGCCGGCGGGCTGCTGATCGGCGGGTTGCCGAAGATCGCGCTCGGCGCGCCGTCGGCCCAGCAGGACGTGGAGATCCTGAACTTCGCGCTGCTGCTCGAGTACCTCGAGTCCGAGTTCTACATCCGCGCCGTCGCCGGCGGTGCGTTGAACAGCAATGCGAGGCTGCTCAACTTCGCCACGGTCGTACGCGACCACGAGGTCGCGCACGTGAACCTCCTCGAAAGCGCGCTCGGCAGCGCGGCAAACCCGAAGCCGACGTTCGACTTCCGCGACACCACGACCGACGCCGCCAAGTTCGCCGCGACGGCGATCGTGCTCGAGGACACGGGCGTCGCGGCCTACAACGGCCAGGGGCCGCGGCTGACCAAGAAGACGCTTGCGGCCGCCGCCCAGATCGTCTCGGTCGAGGCACGCCACGCGGCCTGGATCCGCCACATCGTGTCGGCGCCCGGCTACCCCAACGCACCGGCAGACTATCCCGCCCCCGCGACGCTGGACCCGTCCCTGACCAAGGCACAGGTCGAGGCCGCGGTCGGCGCGACCGGCTTCATCACGGGCTAGGTGAGAGACATGGAGAAACTCATGACGGCAGACACCCTGGACCTTCTCGACGCCGACGGCGCGATCCGGGAGACGGCCGCCGCGGCGTCCGGTGACACGCGTGCACGCTTCTTCGCGAAGGCGGGGATGCTCGGCGGCGGGCTCGTCGGCTCCGCGGCGCTGCTGGGGATCGACCCGGCGATCGCCGGCGCCCAGTCGAAGAAGCGCGACGTCGCGATCCTCAACTACGCGCTGACGCTCGAGTACCTCGAGGCGGCGTTCTACACCGAGGCCGAGCAGATGGCCGGCGCGACGGGCGAGCTCCAGCGGTTCGCGCGGGTCGTCGGCAGGCACGAGCGCCAGCACGTCAAGGCGCTCAAGGCCGTGCTCGGCAGCGCGGCGGTCAAGAAGCCGAAGTTCAACTTCCGCGGCACGACCGAGGATGCGGAGGCGTTCGCCGCGACCGCACAGGTGCTCGAGGACACCGGCGTGGCGGCCTACAAGGGCCAGGCGCCGCGGCTGAAGTCGTCCGCGCTGCTCGCGGCCGCGCTGTCGATCCACGCCGTCGAGGCGCGCCACGCGAGCTGGATCCGCGACATCAACGGGGAGTCGCCGGCGCCGACCGCGTTCGACGAGCCCGCGTCGATGAGCGAGGTGCTCGCCGCGGTGGCGGCGACGCGCTTCATCGTCCCGCGCCGGCGCGCGCGGCGGCGCGCCGCACCGACGTTCACCGGTTGACAGGATGGCTGCGCCGCGGCGGCCCCCCGGCCGCCGCGGCGCTCGCCGTGGCATTGCTGCCCGCGCCGGCGAGCGCGGCGGTGAGCCGACAGCCGATTCCTCCGGCCGAGCCGGGGGACTACCGGCTCACCCGCCCCGCCGAGCACCTCTGGCGCTGGGCCTTCGTGGACCGCGCGACGCATGCGCGCGCGCTACCGGCCGCCCGCGCGCCGATCGTCGCACGCGTCAAGAAACGCACGCCGGAGCGCACGCCCGAGGCGCTGGCACTGCTCGACCGGCGCAATGTCGACGGCGTGCTCTGGGTCCGGGTGCGCCTCCCGGTGCTGCCGAACGGCACGACCGGCTGGGTGCGGCGCGACCGGCTCGGCGGCTACGAGACCGTGCGCACGCATCTGATCGTCGACCGCCGGCGTCTGCTCGCGCGGCTGGAGCGCCACGGGCGCACGGTCTTCCGCGCGCCGATCGGGATCGGCAAGGCGTCGCTGGCCGACGCCGAAGGGCTCGTTCATGGTGCGCAACCGCCTCAGCGGCTTCGAGGACCCGCTCTACGGCGCGCTGGCATTCGGCACCACCGCCAAGTCCGCCACGCTGACCGACTGGCCCGGCGGCGGCTTCATCGGGATCCACGGCACCAACCGGCCCGAGATCCTGCCCGGCCGCGTGTCGCACGGCTGCATCCGCATGAGCGACCGGAACATCCTGGCGCTCGACCGGCGCATGCCGATCGGCACGCCGGTCACCGTCCGCTGACGCGCGACCACAACCAGCGCGCCAGCAGCTCCGCCCAGTCGGCGATCGCCCGCCCAGAGGTGGCCGAGCGGACCGGTGACGAGCCATGCCGCGAGCCGTGCGCGCACGGCGGCGACGGTATCGTGGAGCCCGCCTATGGCCGCACCCAACGTATCCGCATCCGTCACCGAGCTGCCCGAGTCGCGCGTGCGCGTGGAGGCGGAGGTGCCGCCCGAGGAGATCGAGAAGAGCATCGCCCAGGCGGCGCGCGCGCTCGGTCGCAGCCTGCGCGTGCCGGGATTCCGCGCCGGCAAGGCGCCGGCGCCCGTCGTGATCAAGCGCGTCGGCCGCGAGGCGGTGCTCGACGAGGCGGTGCGCGACTCGATCGGCGCCTGGTACTCGGCCGCGATCGACGCCGCCGCGATCGTGCCGGTCGGCGAGCCGGAGCTCGACATGGGCGAGCTGCCGGGCCACGGCCAGCCGCTCACGTTCTCGATCGAGATCGGCGTCCGGCCGGAGGCCGAGCTGGGCGAGTACAAGGGGCTCGAGGTCGGCAGGCGCGAGCCGGCGTCCTCCGACGAGCAGGTCGAGGCCGAGGTCGAGCAGATCCGCGAGCGTGCCGGCCGGCTCGAGACCGTCGAGCGCCCCGCCGCCAAGGGCGACTTCGTCGTGATGGATTACAAGGGCACGCTCGAAGGCGAGCCGTTCGCCGGCGGCGAGGGCCGCGACCAGATGATCGAGCTCGGCTCGGGCCGGCTCGTGCCCGGCTTCGAGGAGCAGCTGCTCGGCGCCGCCGCCGGCGACGAGCGCACCGTCAAGATCACCTTCCCTGACGACTACAACGCCGAGGAGCTGGCCGGAAACGACGCCGAGTTCGCCGTCACGGTCAAGGAGGTCAAGGCGAAGGAGCTGCCGCCGGTCGACGACGAGCTGGCGACCGAGGCCGGCTTCGACACGCTCGACGAGCTGCGCGCCGACATCCGCGAGCGCCTGGCCGAGAGCGAAGAGCGCCTGATCCGCGCCGAGTTCCGCGAGACGGTGCTCGACGCCGCCGTCGCGGGCGCCACGGTCGACGTGCCCGAGGCGCTGGTCGAGGCGCGCGCGCGCGAGCAGTGGGACCAGATGATGCACTCGCTCTCGCACCAGGGCATCTCCAAGGAGGTCTACCTGCAGATCTCCGGCCGCTCGGAGGAGGACGTCGTGGCCGACGGCCGGGACGACGCCGAGCGCCAGCTCAAGCGCGAGGCGGTGCTCGCCGCGGTCGTGGCCGCCGAGTCGATCGAGCCGTCCGAGGACGAGGTGATCGAGGCGCTCGAAGCGCTCGAGGCGGGCACCTCCGCCAAGCCCACGAGCGCGAAGAAGCTGCTCGAGCGGATGAAGTCCGCCGGCCGCCTGGACGCGTTCAAGGCAGAGCTCGCGCAGCGCAAGGCGATCGACCTGCTGGCCGACTCCGCGACCGCGATCACGGTCGCGCAGGCGCAGGCGCGCGACAAGCTCTGGACCCCGGGCGCAGACGCGGAGGAGCGCGCTTCACAGCTCTGGACACCGGGGTCCTGACCCCAGTCTGGGGCCCTCGGCCGATTGCTAGACTCGCGCCGAGACGAGCGGGCAGTGGCAGTTGCTCGCCGTGCAGGATTCAGGCGCCGAACGCGAAACCGAAGCGAGGACCGTGAGCCCACTCGTCCCAATGGTCGTCGAACAGACCTCGCGCGGGGAGCGCGCGTTCGACATCTACTCCCGTCTGCTCTCCGAGCGGATCATCTTCCTGGGGACGCCGGTGGACGACCAGATCGCCAACCTCGTCGTGGCGCAGATGCTGCACCTGGAGTCCGACGATCCCGACAAGGACATCTCGCTCTACGTCAACTCGCCCGGCGGCTCGGTCTACGCCGGGCTCGCGATCTACGACACGATGCAGTTCATCAAGCCGGACGTGCAGACGATCTGCGTCGGCATCGCGATGTCGATGGGCGCGCTGCTGCTGGGCGGCGGCGCGAAGGGCAAGCGGATGGCGCTGCCGAACGCGAAGATCCTGATCCACCAGGTCTCCTCCGGCTTCCAGGGCCAGGCGACCGACATCGAGATCCACGCGCGCGAGGTGATCGACCTGCGCCGGCGGCTGGACGAGATCATCGCCCACCACTCGGGGCAGTCGATCGAGAAGGTCCGCAACGACACGGACCGCGACTACTTCATGAGCTCGGAGGAAGCCGTCGAGTACGGCATCATCGACCGGGTGATCTCGGAGCACTAGGTGGCGCGCCCGACGGACTCCAACGAGCAGCTCCTGTGCAGCTTCTGCGGTAAGTCGCAGCGGCAGGTCAAGAAGCTGATCGCGGGGCCCGGCGTCTACATCTGCGACGAGTGCATCGATCTCTGCAACGAGATCATCGACGAGGAGCTGACGGCTCCGCCGACCTTCGACATCGACAACCTGCCGAAGCCGAAGGAGATCTACGGCGTGCTCAACGAGTACGTCGTCGGGCAGGAGCAGGCCAAGCGCACGCTCTCGGTGGCGGTCTACAACCACTACAAGCGCGTGCGCATGATGCAGGCCGACGACGCCGACATCGAGCTGCAGAAGTCCAACATCCTGCTGCTCGGGCCGACCGGCTGCGGCAAGACGCTTGCTCGCGCAGACGCTGGCGCGGATCCTCAACGTCCCGTTCGCGATCGCCGACGCGACGGCGCTGACCGAGGCCGGCTACGTCGGCGAGGACGTCGAGAACATCCTGCTCAAGCTGATCCAGGCGGCCGACTTCGACGTCAAGAAGGCCGAGACGGGGATCATCTACATCGACGAGGTCGACAAGATCGCGCGCAAGGCCGACAACCCGTCGATCACGCGCGACGTGTCGGGCGAGGGCGTGCAGCAGGCGCTGCTGAAGATCCTCGAGGGCACGCAGGCGTCGGTGCCGCCGCAGGGCGGCCGCAAGCACCCGCACCAGGAGTTCCTCACGATCGACACGACGAACATCCTGTTCGTCTGCGGTGGTGCGTTCGCGCAACTCGACAAGGTGATCGAGCGGCGCATCGGCCACAAGGGCGTCGGCTTCGGCGCGGCGATCACCTCGCGCCACCAGAAGGACACCGGCGAGGTGTTCGAGCAGTGCCTGCCCGAGGACCTGATGCAGTACGGCCTGATCCCGGAGTTCATCGGCCGGCTGCCGGTCACGTCGGCCGTGCACCAGCTCTCGCGCGACGACCTGATCACGATCCTGACCGAGCCGCGCAACGCGATCGTCAAGCAGTTCCAGCGCTTCTTCGGCTTCGACGGGATCGAGCTCGTGTTCTCCGCCGACGCGCTCAAGGCGGTCGCCGACAAGGCGCTCGAGCGCGAGACCGGCGCGCGAGGCCTGCGCTCGATCATCGAGGAGATCCTGCTCGAGGTCCAGTTCGAGCTGCCCTCACGGCGCGACGTGAAGAAGTGCGTCGTGACCAAGGAGACGGTCGATCGTGGCGTCAAGCCGACGCT
>CAVRIU010000001.1:0-92218 GCA_963721315.1 uncultured Solirubrobacteraceae bacterium | reverse complement strand
CCACGTGGCGGCGAACTTCCTCGCGCCCGACCCGATCGAGCCGCCGTTCCTGTGCCTGATCGCGTCCGGCGGCCACACGCTGCTGGTCCGCGTGACCGACCACCGCGGCTTCGGCATCCTCGGCCGCACGCTCGACGACGCAGCCGGCGAGGCGTTCGACAAGGGCGCGCGCCTGCTCGGCCTCGGGTTCCCGGGCGGGCCGGCGCTGTCCCGGCTGGCGCTCGAGGGCGACCCGGCCGCGTTCGCGTTCCCGACCGCCGCCCGCGTGCCCGGCCTCGACTTCTCGTTCGCGGGCCTCAAGACGGCGCTGCTGTACGCCGTGCGCGACCTGGGCGAGGAGGAGGCCCGGCGCCGCGCCGCCGACCTCGCGGCGAGCTACCAGCGGGCGATCGTCGAGGCCCTGGCCCTGCGGATCGAGCGCGCGCTGGACCAGACGGGCCTGGAGCGCGGCTCGCGATCGGCGGCGGCGTGGCGGCCAACCGGCCGCTGCGCGAGCGCGCCGCCGGCCTGGCGCCGACGGTGCGCGTACCGCCGACCGAGTTCTGCACCGACAACGCCGCGATGATCGCCGCGGTCGGCCCGCTGGCCGCCGAGCCGATCCCGTACCCGGACTACCTGGCGCTCGACGCGTACGCGACGCGGCGGCGCCGCGCCGCCGCGTGAGCCGTGGAGGGCGAGGAGGTCAAGCCGGCGGCGGGCGCCCGGCGCAAGCGTCTCGTCGCCGCGGCCGTCGCCGTCGTGCTCGTCACGGCCGGAGTGATCGCCGCGCTCGCCCTCCGGGACACCGCAGCGGGCGCGCCCGCACCGGCGCTCGCCGACGCGATCCCGTACGACGGCCGCTCCCCGAGCAGACGAGCGCGCGCGGGACGCGGGTGATCGTGGCGCTTCCCCGCCCGTCGCTCGGCCAGGCCGGGATCGCCGAGCCGGACGCGCAGCGCGCCTACGTCCAGTCGCTGCTCGACGAGTCCGGCGCGCTGCGCTCGGCGCTCGACGCTCGCGGATCCGGCTCTCGGACGTGGTCGCCTACACCCGGACCTTCAACGGCTTCGCGGCCACCGTGCGGACGAGCGACCTGGCCGACCTGCCGTCGCTCGGCGTGGCTCAGCCCGTGCGGCGCTTCTATCCCGCGTCCGCCGGACCGGCGCGCGTCCCCCGGGCTGCGGTCCCCGTCGCCGCCGCGCCGCTGGGCGGGGCGTCGGTCGCCGTGCTCGACACGGGCGTGGACGCCGCCCACCCGCTGCTCGCCAACCGGCTGGACCCCGGGTACGACGCGGTCGACCGCGACGACGATCCGGCGCCGGCGGAGGACCCTCGCGGCGGCCGCCAGGAGGCGAGCGGGACGGCGCTCGCCGGCATCCTGGTCGCCGCGGGCGAGCGCGTGCTGCCGATCCGCGTCGCCGCCCTGCGCCCGCCACGCAGGGCGCGGGGCTCGAGGACGTCGCGACGTCCGACCAGCTGCTCGCGGGGCTCGAGCGTGCCGTCGACCCGGACGGCGACGGCGCCACCGACGACCACGTCCCGGTCGCGGTCGTCGGCGTCAACTCGCCGTACGCGGGCTTCGACGACTCGCCCGAGGCGCGTGCGGTCGCCGGCGCCGCCGGCCTCGGCACGCTCGTCGTCGCGCCCGCGGGCGGGGAGGGCGCCGCGGCGGCCGGGCGGCACGGTCGGCTCGCCCGCCGCGGCCCCCGCCGCGCTCGCGGTCGGCGCGCTCGCCGCCCCGGGCGCCGTCGCGCGCGTCGACCTCGACGTCGGCGACGCGGACGCGCGCGGCGCGGTGCTGCTCGCCGGCGCCCCGCCGCCCGGCGGCCTGGCGACCGCCGGGCCGGTCGAGGCGACCGACCCCGCCGAGCTGCTCGCCGGCGGCGACGCGCTCCGCGGCCGGCTCGCCGTCGTCCGCGCGGGCGAGCGGCCGGTCGCGCGCGCGGCCGCGGCGGCGGCCGCGGGCGCCCGCGCGGTCCTGCTCGCCGAGCCGCGCGACCGGCCGCTGCCCGCGATCCCCGCGGGCCGCATCGCCGTGCCCGTCGTCGGCGTCACCGGCGCGGCGGCCGCAGGCCGTGCTCGACGAGGCGGCGGGCGCCGGGTCGGGGTCGGCGACGTCGTGCCCGGCACGCCCGCCGCCAGTCGCCGGCCCCGGGCGCGCGGCCGAGGCGACCGCCGCGGCGAGCCCTCTCGCCGTTCTCCAGCCGCGGGCCGGCCGGCGCGACGGCGACGCCGCAGCCGGACGTCGCCGCGCCCGGCGCCGCCCTCACGGCCGTGCCCGGCGGCGCGGGCGCGATCGCCGGCGGCACCGCGGTCGCCGCCGCGCGCGCCGCCGTCGAGGCCGCCCAGCTCGTGCGCGAGCGGCCGAGCGCGTCCCCGCGCGCAGCTGCGCGCCGCGCTGATCGCCGGCGCCGTCCCCGACCCGCGCTGCCGGCGCGCGGCGCCGGCGCCGGCGCCCTGTCCGCCCGCCGGCGCCGCCCCACGATCGCCGCGCGCACGCGCCGCCGGCGCGCCGGACCCGTGCCCGGGCGCCGGCCGCCTGCGTGCGCGTCGTGCTCGCCAACCAGGGCGCCGCGCCCGGCGCGCTCGCGCTCGTCGCTCGCGCCGACCGCGGCACGCGCGCGACGCTCGCCCAGCGAGCGCGTCGAGATCCCGCCGGGCGGGCGCCGCGAGGCCGAGATCGCCGTCGCCGGGCCGGCGCCGACGGGCTCGGCCCCGGGCCGCCTGGTCGCGCGCGCCGAGGGCGGCGCCGCCGGTCCTCGTCGCATCCGTTCGCCGTCGCCGCCGAGCCGCCGCCGGCCGCCGCCGCTCGGCGCGCTCGAGCTCGAGCGCGACGGCGGCCGCGTCACCGGCGTGCGCTTCACCCTCGGCGCGTTCGAGCGCGGCGACCCGCTGGGCGGCGGCGACGCGCGTCGGCGCTCACCGAGCGGCTCGCGCTCACGCTCGTCGACGGCCGCGGCGACCGCGTCGTCCGGCGCCTCACGCCGCCCGGCGGCGCGCGCGAGCTGCTGCCCGCCGAGTACGCCTACACGCTGCCCGCCGGGCGCGCTGCGCGCGCTGCCGCGGCGGCCGCTACGCGTTCCGCGCCGTCGCGCGCTCGCCGCGCGGCGGCGCGCCGCGCCGAGCGCGCGCTCGGAGGCCGTTCGCGCCGTGAGGACGGTCACCCTCTACGGCCGCCCGGGCTGCCATCTGTGCGACGACGCGCGCGCCGCGCTCGAGCGCGTGCGCGCGACCCATCCGTTCAGCCTCGACGAGGTCGACATCGAGACGGACGACGCGCTGTTCCAGCGCTACCTGGAGCGGATCCCCGTCGTCGCGCTCGACGGCGAGGAGCTGTTCGAGCTGCTTCGTCGACGAGGAGGCGCTGCGGCGGAAGCTCTAGAGTGGTCGCGCCATGAGCTTCAGCGACGTCGCGAGCAGCGGGAACCGCAACGACCCGGTGGCCCGCTCGCCGACCGGCTCTCGCTCGGGGTCGCCGCCCGCCTCTCGCGCTACCTGCAGGTGCTCACGCAGGCCCGCAAGATGGGCAAGGAGACGATCTCCTCGCAGGAGCTGTCCGAGTACACCCACGTCAACTCGACGCAGATCCGGCGCGACCTCTCGGGCTTCGGCAAGTTCGGCAAGCGCGGCGTCGGCTACAACGTCGACTCGCTCGTCTCGCAGATCCGCAAGATCCTGCGCACCTCGGGCCAGCACAACATCGCGCTGTTCGGCGCCGGCCACCTCGGCCGCGCGATCGCCTCGTCGGACATCTTCGCCGACCACGGCTTCCGCGTCGTCGCCATGTTCGACGCCGACCGCGCGAAGATCGGGGAGCAGATCAACGGCGTCGGCGTCCGGCACATCGACGACCTCAAGCAGGTCGTCGAGGACGAGGACATCGTCGTCGGCGTGCTCGCCGTCCCGACCGCCGCCGCCCAGGAGCTCGCCGACCAGCTCGTCGACGCCGGCGTCAAGATCATCTTCAACTACTCCGAGGCGCTGCTGCAGGTGCCGCCGGAGGTGACGGTCCACACGTCGAGCCCGGCCGTCGACCTGCTCTACGCGCTCTACTTCTACCTCACCTGACCGCCGCGATGATCGACCTCGCCGCCGCGCGCGAGACCTTCGAGGGGTCGACCGACTTCACGGTCGGCATCGAGGAGGAGTTCGCGCTCGTCGACCCGGACACGCTGCTGCTCGTCCCGCGCTTCGAGCTGCTGCGCGACGCCGCGCGCGGCCGACCCCGTGCTCGTCGCAGTCGATCGCCGGCGAGCTGATCTCCTCGGAGATCGAGATCCGCTCCGGGCGCGGCGACGACGTCGAGGACGCCCGCGCGCGCCAGGCCGACGCGCGCCGCCGCCTGTTCACGCTCGCCCGCGAGCACGGCGTCGCGCTCGGGCTCCACCGGCACGCACCCGCTCAGCGACTACCGCGAGCAGCACATCATCGACACGGAGCACTACCACCGCGTCGAGGACGGGCTGAAGTACGTCGCCTGGCGCAACAACACGTTCTCCGTGCACGTCCACGTCGGCGTCCAGGGCGCCGACCGCGCGGTCCGCGTGTGCGACCGGCTGCGCCCGGTCCTGCCGCTGCTGCTGGCCGTGAGCGCCAACTCGCCGTACATCGACGGGCGCGACTCCGGCCTGCACTCCGGCGCGCACCCAGACGTTCACGAAGTCGTTCCCGCGCTGCGGCATCCCGGACGTGTTCGGCTCCTGGCGCGCGTGGGCGGACTACGTCGAGCTGCTCGTGCGCACGGGCTCGATCGTCGAGTTCACCCAGCTGTGGTGGTCCGTGCGCCCGCACCACGCCTTCGGCACCGTCGAGGTGCGGATCTGCGACGCGCAGACGACCGCCGCAGGAGGCCGACGGGCTCGCCGAGCTGATCGTCGCGCTGCGTGCGGCGGGCGGCGGCGGAGGTCGACGCGGGCGAGACGCCGCCCGACCTGCCCGGCCGGCTGATCGAGGAGAACATGTGGCGCGCGATCCGCTACGGGCTCGACGGCCGCCTGCTCGACCTCGAGGCGGAGCGGATCGAGGAGTTCCCGGCCGCGGAGACGCTCGACCGCCTGCGCGCCTGGTCCGGCGCCGACGTCGTCCTGCCCGAGCTCAACGGCGCGCAGCGCCAGCGGCGCCTGATCGACGCGGGCGCGACCCCGGCGGAGGTGTACGCGGAGTGCCTGCGGGAAACCCAAGCCACATACTTCGAGGAGACCGCCGATGAGCCAGCCTGAATTCACCGAAGAGGAGCTCCGCCAGCTCGAGGCCGAGATGGAGCGCATCACCGTCGACGACGTGCTGATCCAGACGACCGTGACGCTGCTCAACCTCGCCGCCCGCAAGGCGGGCCTGGGCGCGCCCGCCGGCGCAGAGGCCGCCGCGGCCGACTGGGAGCAGGTGCGCCAGGCGATCGAGGGCGCCCGCGCGCTGCTGCCGCTGCTCGAGTCGCGCCACGCCGAGCAGCTCGGGCCGGTGCGCGACACGCTCTCGCGGCTGCAGATGGTCTACGCCCAGCAGGCCGGCGGCGCAGCGCCGCGGCGGCCGCCCGAGCAGCGGCGCCGGCGCAGCCGCGCGCAGCCGCGCCGAGCCCGGAGGGCCCGGGGCCGGCGCAGAGCTCCGGCCGGCTCTGGATCCCGGGCCAGTAGCGTCGCGCGCTCCGCCTGCCGCCTCGATAAACTGCGCGCCGCTCCGGCGGCGGCCCGTCTCCGGCCGCCGCTTTCGTGTTTGTCTGAACGCTTTCTAGAGAGGGTTCCCTTGTCCGATTTCCTAGCCGACCACGGGGTCGTCGTCGCGCTGATCTGCGCGCTGGCCGCCGTCGGGTACGGCCTGGTCACGAGCCGCTCGCTCCTGGCCCTGTCGCCCGGCAACGAGGTCATGCGCGGCCTGTCGGCCGCGATCCAGGAGGGCGCGTCGGCGTACCTCGCGCCGCCAGTACCGAACGATCGCGATCGTCGGCGTCGTCCTCTTCGTCGCGCTGATCCCGCTGCAGAACATCGAGGTCGCGATCGGCTTCCTGATCGGCGGGCTCGCCTCGGCGTCCGCCGGCTTCATCGGCATGAACGTGTCCGTGCGCGCCAACGCCCGCGTGGCCGAGGCGGCCCGCGGCGGCATCGGCCCGGCGCTCGACGTCGCGTTCCGCGGCGGCGCCGTCACCGGCATGCTCGTCGCCGGCCTCGCGCTGCTCGGCGTCGCCGGCTACTACGGCGTCCTGACGTGGATCTTCGACGTCGACACCGAAGGACGCCGTCGACGCGCTCATCGGCCTCGGCTTCGGCGGCTCGCTGATCTCGGTGTTCGCGCGCCTCGGCGGCGGCATCTTCACCAAGGGCGCCGACGTCGGCGCCGACATCGTGGGCAAGATCGAGGCCGGCATCCCCGAGGACGACCCGCGCAACCCGGCCGTGATCGCCGACAACGTGGGCGACAACGTCGGCGACTGCGCCGGCATGGCCGCCGACCTGTTCGAGACCTACGCGGTCACCGCCGTCGCGGTCATGCTGCTCGGCGTCCTGACGTTCGGCGAGCGGCGCCCGGTCGTGCTGTTCCCGCTCGTGCTCGGCGGCGTCTCGATCATCGCGTCGATCATCGGCACGTTCGCGGTCAAGTCGGCGGCCGGCAACGTCGAGCGCGCGCTCTACCAGGGCCTGATCCTCTCCGGCGTCCTGGCCGCGCTGCTGTTCCTGCCGGTGACGGCGTGGATGATGGACGACCTCGGCGCGCGGCGGCCGCCGAGCTGGGGCGACATCTACCTCTGCGCGCTGATCGGCCTCGCCGTCACGGCCGCGCTGTTCGTCATCACCGACTACTACACGTCGACGCGCTTCTCGCCGGTCAAGTCGACCGCGCAGGCGTCGGTCACCGGCCACGCGACGAACATCATCCAGGGCCTCGCCCAGGGCATGCAGGCGACCGCGCTGCCGGCGCTCGTGATCGTGCTCGGCATCTTCGGCGCGAACGAGCTGGCCGGCATCTACGGCGTCGGCGTGGCCGTGATGGCGCAGCTCTCGCTGACCGGCCTGATCGTCGCGCTCGACGCGTTCGGCCCGATCACCGACAACGCCGGCGGCATCGCCGAGATGGCCGACATGCCCGAGGACGGTCCGCAACGTCACCGACCCGCTCGACGCGGTCGGCAACACGACGAAGGCGGTCACCAAGGGCTACGCGATCGGCTCGGCCGCGCTCGCCGCGCTCGTGCTGTTCGCCGCGTTCAAGATCGAGCTGCAGGAGGAGCTCGGCGAGCGTCGATCACGTTCGCGCTCGACGACCCGGACGTGCTGATCGGCCTGATCATCGGCGGCATGATGGTCACGCTGTTCGCCGCGCTCTCGATGGAGGCCGTCGGCCGCGCCGGCGGCGCCGTCGTCGAGGAGGTCCGCCGGCAGTTCCGCGAGAAGCCGGGGATCATGGACGGCACGGAGAAGCCCGAGTACGGCCAGTGCGTCGACATCGTCACCCGCTCGGCCCAGCGCGAGATGATCATCCCGTCGCTGATCCCGATCGTCGTCCCGGTGATCGTCGGCATCCTCTCCGTACAAGGCGCTCGGCGGCCTGCTGATCGGCGTGATCGTCGTCGGCCTGTTCTTCGCCGTGATGATGACCTCGGGCGGCGGCGCGTGGGACAACGCGAAGAAGCTGATCGAGGACGGCGCGTTCGGCGGCAAGGGCTCCGACGCCCACGCCGCGTCGGTCACCGGCGACACCGTCGGCGACCCGTTCAAGGACACGGCCGGCCCGGCCATCAACCCGATGATCAAGGTGCCAACATCGTCGCCGCTGATCATCCCGCTGGTTCGAGATCTACGTCTGCGCGCTGATCGGCCTCGCCGTGACGGCGTGCCTGTTCGTGATCACCGACTACTACACCTCGACGCGCTTCTCGCCGGTCAAGTCGACCGCGCAGGCGTCGGTCACCGGCACGCCACGAACATCATCCAGGGCCTCGCCAAGGGCATGCAGGCGACGGCGCTGCCGGCGCTCGTGATCGTGCTCGGCATCTTCACCGCGAACGAGCTCGCCGGCATCTACGGCGTCGGCGTCGCCGTGATGGCGCAGCTCTCGCTGACCGGCCTGATCGTCGCGCTCGACGCGTTCGGCCCGATCACCGACAACGCCGGCGGCATCGCCGAGATGGCCGACATGCCCGAGGACGGTGCGCGACGTGACCGACCCGCTCGACGCGGTCGGCAACACGACCAAGGCGGTCACGAAGGGCTACGCGATCGGGTCGGCCGCGCTGGCCGCGCTGGTGCTCTTCGCCGCGTTCAAGATCGAGCTGCAGGACGAGCTCGGCGAGCGTCGATCACGTTCGAGCTCGACGACCCGGACGTGCTGATCGGCCTGATCATCGGCGGCATGATGGTGACGCTGTTCGCCGCGCTCTCGATGGAGGCCGTCGGACGCGCCGGCGGCGCCGTGGTCGAGGAGGTCCGGCGCCAGTTCCGCGAGAAGCCGGGCATCATGGACGGCACCGAGAAGCCCGACTACGGCACAGTGCGTCGACATCGTGACGCGCTCGGCGCAGCGCGAGATGATCATCCCGTCGCTGATCCCGATCTTCGTCCCGGTGATCGTCGGCATCCTGTCGGCGAAGGCGCTCGGCGGGCTGCTGATCGGCGTGATCGTGGTCGGCCTGTTCTTCGCCGTGATGATGACCTCGGGCGGCGGCGCGTGGGACAACGCGAAGAAGCTGATCGAGGACGGCGCCCACGGCGGCAAGGGCTCGGACGCCCACGCCGCGTCGATCACGGGCGACACCGTCGGTGACCCGTTCAAGGACACGTCCGGACCGGCCATCAACCCGATGATCAAGGTCGCCAACATCGTGGCGCTGCTGATCATCCCGCTGATCGCGTAGCGCTCAGGTCGTCAGGTCGGCGGTCGCGACGACGGTCGCGAACTCGCCGTGCAGGCTCGTGGCGGTCGCGCGCGCGAGCTCGTCGGCGGTCATCCACGTGCCGTCGGGGCCCTGGCGGTCGAACGTGTGCGTCGCGTCGAGCACGAACAGGACGTCGAAGCCGAGGTTGCCGCCGACGCGCGCCGTCGTCTCGCAGCAGTGGTTCGTGGTGATGCCGCAGATCGCGATGCCGTCGAGCTCGTGCTCGCGCAGCCAGGCGGCGAGGTCGGGGTCGCCGTGGAAGGCGGAGTTGACGCGCTTGGTGACGAGCAGGTCGGGCTCGCCGCTCGACCTCGGGCTTGAACGCGTTGCCCGGCTGATCGGGGCGCAGCGGCGAGACGGCTCGTCGGAGTCGTGGCGGACGAACACGACGGGACGCTGCGCCGCGCGCCACGCAGCCAGCAGCGCGGCGACGTTGGCCTCGCAGCCGGGGTTGTTCCGCGTCCCCCAGTAGCGACGCGTCGGTGAACGCCTGCTGGACGTCGACGACGACAAGCGCGGTGCGATCGAGCTCGGCCATGCCCGGGATCCTAGAATCGCGGCGACCGATGGCGCGACGCCGACTGGCAGGGCCTCGAGCGGGTCCTGGGCGTCAACGCCCTCTTCTCCACGGCGTACGGCAACGTCGGCTCGTCGATCTACTACGCGCTCGGGCTGGTCGCCGCGCTCGCGCTCGGGCTGACGCCGATCGTGTTCCTGCTCACCGGCGCGCTCTTCTACTGCACGGCGACCACCTACGCCGAGGCGACCGCGATGTTCCCGGAGGCCGGCGGCTCGTCGCTGTTCGTGCGTCACGCGTTCAACGAGCTGCTCGTCGTTCTTCACCGCCTGGGCGCAGATGCTCAACTACGTGATCACGATCGCGATCTCGGCGTTCTTCGCCGCGCGCTACTTCGGCGGCGTCACGGACGAGTACTTCAGCACGTCGCCGGGCGACATCATCCTCGGCGTCGCGATCATCGTCGTGCTGGCGCTCGTGAACGTGCGCGGGGTCAAGGACGCCGTCGCCGTGAACATCGTCCTCGCGGTCGTCGACTTCCTCAGCCAGTTCGCGCTCGTGCTGGCCGGCGTGTTCCTCGTCCTCAACCCGGACGTCCTGCTCGACAACCTGTCCTACTTCGGCGTGGCGCCGACCTGGCAGGACTTCCTGATCGCGATCCCGGTCGGCACGGTCGCCTACACCGGGATCGAGACGATCTCGAACATGGCGGGAGAGGCGCGCGACGAGGCGACGACGATCCCGGCGGCGATCAGGCGCGTGATGATCGCCGTCTTCACGATCTACTTCACGCTGCCCTGGATCGCGCTCTCGGCACTGCCGGTGCGCTGCGACGCCGCCGGGGAGAACTGCACGACGCTGCTCGGCGTGGCCAAGGAGGACGGTGGCTTCGCCTCCAACCCGATGCTCGGGATCGTGCAGGCGATGGAGCTGGGCCCGCTCCAGGCCGGCGCGGAGCTCTACGTCGGCATCCTGGCGGTCACGATCCTGCTGGCGGCCACCAACGCCGGCGTGCTCGGCGTCTCGCGGCTGGTGTACTCGATGGGGCTGCACCGCCAGATGCCCGACGCCATGCGACGGCTGCACCCGCGCTTCCGCACGCCCTACCTGGGCATCCTGGTGTTCGCCGGCTTCGCCTGCGTCGCGCTCGTCCCGGGCGAGGCCGAGTTCCTCGGCGCGATCTACGCGTTCGGGGCGATGCTCTCGTTCTCGATGGCGCACCTCGCGGTGCTGCGCCTGCGTGTCACGCAACCCGGCCTGGAGCGGCCCTATCGGAGCCCCGGCAGTGTCCGGGTCCGCGGGCACGACCTGCCGCCGCTCGCGCTCCTGGGCATCGCGGGAACGGGGCTGTCGCTGATCGTCGTGAGCGCGCTCGATCTGACGGTGGCAGCGGCGGGCGGCGCCTGGCTGGCGCTCGGGATCGCGGTCTACGTCGTCTACCGGCGCCGCCAGGGCCTCGACCTCGTCTCGACCCACAAGGTGGCGATCCCGCAGCCGGTGGTCGATCACGAGGCCGAGTACGACTCGGTGCTCGTCTACGTCGGCGACGACGACTACGACGAGCAGCTGTTCGCCACCGCGGCCAAGCTCGCCGCGCGCAAGCGCCGCGGGATCCACGTGCTCGTCTGCGTCACCGTGCCGAACTCGCTCGCGATCGACGCGCCGATGGCGCAGGCCGAGGCGGTCGCCGAATCGATCATCGAGCAGGCCAAGCTGCAGGGCGGGAGGCGCGTCTCGGGTCACTGGGAGAAGGTGCGCGCCGGCCAGGCGGGGCGGCGGATCATCGAGGAGGCGCAGGACATGCGCGCGGCCGCGGTCGTGATCGGGCTGCCGCGGCGGATCGCCGGCACATCGGTGTTCGGCAAGACGCTCGAGACAGTCCTGGCGGAGCGACCCTGCCGGGTGATCATCGAGTCCTCGCCGCCCGACCGGGTCCGCCCGGCGTCGGCCTAGAATCCCGCGCCGATACATGGCAAGACGCCGACTGGAAGGGCTCGAGCGGGTCCTGGGGGTCAACGCCCTCTTCTCCACTGCCTACGGCAATGTCGGGTCGTCGATCTACTACGCGCTCGGGCTCGTCGCGTCCTACGCGCTCGGCCTGACCCCGGTCGTCTTCATCATCACCGGGTTCTTCTTCTTCTGCACCGCGGCCAGCTACGCCGAGGCGACCGCGATGTTCCCCGAGGCCGGCGGCTCGTCGAGCTTCGCGCGGCGCGCGTTCAACGAGTTCTGGTCGTTCTTCGCGGCCTGGGCGGGGATGCTGACCTACACCGTCACGATCGCGATCTCGGCGTTCTTCGTGCCGCACTACATCGGCGGCGTGTTCGAGTTCGCCGATGCGCTGCGCAGGAGCCCGGGCGACATCGTCGCCGCGGTCGTCGTGATCGCGCTGCTGGCCGGCGTGAACGTGATCGGGACCAAGGAGTCGACCGGGATCAACGTGACGCTTGCGGTGATCGACTTCCTCACGCAGCTGCTGCTGGTGATGATCGGCGCGGTGCTGATCTTCTCGCCCGAACAGCTCGTCGACAACATCTCGCTCGGCACCGCGCCGGCGTGGGACAGCTTCATCCTCGCGATCCCGATCGGGATGCTCGCCTACACCGGCATCGAGACCGTCTCGAACATGGCCGAGGAGGCCAAGGACGAGGCGACCACGATCCCGGCGGCGATCAAGCGCGTGCAGATCGCGGTGTTCGCGATCTACTTCACGCTGCCCGCGGTAGCCCTCTCCGCGCTGCCCGTGACGCAGCGGCCGGACGGCGAGTACGTGACCCAGCTCGGCCTGACCGAGGAGGAGGGCGGCTTCGCCGGCGACCCGGTGCTGGGGGTGGTCAAGCAGCTGGACCTCGGGATCTTCCAGAGCGCGACGGAGATCTACGTCGGCGTGCTGGCCGCGACGATCCTCTTCCTCGCCACCAACGCCGGCATCATCGGCGTCTCGCGGCTCGTCTACTCGATGGGCATCCACCGCCAGATGCCCGACGCCCTGCGGCGGCTGCACCCGCGCTTCCGCACGCCCTGGATCGGCATCCTCGTCTTCGCCGGTGCGGCGATCGTGCTGATCCTGCCGGGTCAGGAGACGCTGCTGGGCAGCATCTACTCGTTCGGCGCGCTGCTCTCGTTCACGATGGCACACGCGTCCGTGGCGCGGCTGCGCGCGAAGCGGCCCGACATCGTGCGGCCCTACCGCGGGCCCGGCAACATCCGCATCGGCGGCTACGACGCGCCGCTGTTCGCGCTCGTCGGCGGTAGCTTCACGGCGATCGCGTTCGTGGTGATCGTCGTCCTGAATCCGGGCGTCGCTGCGATCGGCGCCGGCTGGCTGGTGATCGGGATGGTCGTCTACGCCAGCTACCGGCGCCGCCAGGGGCTCGACCTCGCGTCGACGCACAAGGTCGCGATCGCGCAGTCCGTCGTCGACCACGAGGCGGAGTACGACTCGGTGCTCGTCTACTTCGGCGACGAGCACTACGACGAGCAGATGCTCGCGACCGCCGTCAAGCTGGCCGCCCGCAAGCGCCGTGGAATCCACGTGCTGGTGACGATCACCGTCCCGAACGCGCTCTTGATCGACGCCTCGATGCCCGCGGCGGAGGCCGCAGCCGACTCGCTGATCGAGCAGGCGCGGCTGTTCGGCGGCGGGCGTGTCTCGGGCCACTGGGAGAAGGTCCGCGCCGGCCAGGCGGGGCGGCGGATCATCGAGGAGGCGCAGGACATGCGCGCGGCCGCGGTCGTGATCGGGCTGCCGCGGCGGATCGCCGGCACCTCGGTGTTCGGCAAGACGCTCGAGACGGTGCTCGCGGAGCGGCCCTGCCGCGTGATCATCGAGTCCCAGCCGCCCGTCCGCGCGCGCAGCGCGCTGCCACCCGAACGCGCGGGTGCTGCGGCATGAGCCCGATCACGCTCGTGCTCTCCGGCCTGATGGTGGTGCTCGGCGTGGCGATGATCGCGCGGACGATCGCGGCGGGTGGCGGGCCGCTCGCTGCCGGCGTCGTGCTCGGGCTGCTGTTCATCGCCGCGGGCGCAGGGCGCGTCTGGGTGGAGCGCCGCCGATGAGTCGCCTGCAGCGTCTGGAGCAGCCGGAGGCGCTCAAGCGCGGGACGGGATCGCCGCCGCTGTTCGGCATCGTCCAGGGGTTCCTGTCGGCGTCGCTCTACTTCGCGCTCGGCGTCGTGGTCGACAACGCGCTCGGCTTCACGTGGCTCGTGCTGCTCGCCGCGACGCTGTTCTTCTTCCTGCTCGTGCTCTCCTACATGGAGGGCGCGTCACTGCATCAGGAGCGCGGCGGCGCGACGGTCATCGCCCGCTTCGCCTTCAACGAGCTCTGGAGCTTCATAGCGGGCTGGGCGATCCTGCTCGACTACCTGATCCTGATCGCGATCACGGCGTTCGCGACGACGGACTACCTGGCCGTGTTCTGGAGTGGGCTCGCCGAGGGCGCACCGGAGCTCGGCTTCTCCTTCGCGGTGATCGGCTATGTCGCCTGGGTCAACATGCGCGGCGCCGGCTCGCGCCGCTGGCAGCGGGCGGCGATCATCGTGTTCGCGGACCTCGGCCTGCAACTGCTGATCGTCGCGCTGGGGCTCGCGCTGCTGCTGGAGCCCGCAGTGCTCACCGACCCGGCTTCGCTCGCGGGATCGCCGAACGCCGAGCACGTGCTGTTCGCGTTCACGATCGCGATCGCCGCGTTCTCCGGTCTGGACGCCTCGTCCGCGCTCGCGGGCGAGGTGGCGGTCTCGCGCCGCGGGCTCAAGCGCTTGTTCGTCGCCCGTGCAGCCGCCGCGATCCCCTACCTGGGCATCGCGCTCGTGGCGTCATCCACGCTGCCGCAGACCGGCGACCGCTGGCACGAGGCGCCGATGCTCGGCCTCGTCTCCAGCTTCGAGCAGGACTGGCTGCGCGAGCCGCTGCGCTACGCGATCGCGCTGTTCGCGATCGCGCTGCTGGTGATCGCGTGCAACGCGGCGATGTTCGGGCTCTCACGGCTCGGCTACTCGCTGGCGCTCAACCGCCAGGTTCCGTCGCTCGTCGGCCGGCTGCACTCGCGCTACAACACGCCGATCGTGCTGATCGGGCTCGGCGCGCTGCTGGCGGTCGCGCTGGTGATCCCGACCGACCTCGAGTTCCTGGCCGCGATCTACGCGTTCGGCGCGACGCTCGCGTTCACGATCGTGCACCTGTCGGTCATCCGGCTGCGCTTCCGCGAGCCCGATCGCGACCGGCCTTACAAGGTGCCGTTCAACCTGCGCATGGCCGGCGGCGAGCTGCCGCTCACGGCGGTCCTCGGCGCCGTGATGGCGGCGGTCGCGTTCGCCTCGGTGCTGGCGCTGCACGACGCCGCGCGCTTCGTCGGCGCCGGCTGGATGCTGTTCGGCGTGCTGGTCTACGTGATCTACCGCACGGTCGAGGGCAAGCCGATCTTCAAGCGCGTGACCGTGCCGGCCAAGGCGCTGACACGGCACCAGGTCGAGGCGGATTTCGGCTCGATCCTCGTGCCGGTGCTCGGCACGCCGCTCGACGACGACATCATGCAGACCGCGGGGCGGCTCGCCGGCGACGACAACGAGGACGACGGCGAGGGTGGCGCGGTGATCGAGGCGCTGTGGGTGTTCGAGGTGCCGATGGCGCTGCCGCTGGACTCGCGCGTGGCCGACGCCGACCTGCGCCGCGCGCGCCAGGCGCTCGCGCGCGCCAAGGCGGTCGGGGAGGAGTACGAGGGCGTCGAGGTCGCGACCGCGACGGTGCGCGCGCGGCGCGCCGGCGAGGCGATCGTGCACGAGGCCAAGCGGCGCGGCGTAGAGGCGATCGTGCTCGCGGCCGAGGAGCCGACCGGCATCCGCGGGGGCCTGGCGCTCGGCGGCAAGCAAGGGCTGCACGACTCCTTCGTCGGCGAGACGACGCGCTACGTGCTGCAGAAGGCGGGCTGCCGGGTGATCCTCACCGCACCGCCCTCGGGCAAGTCCGCCTTCGACCCGATGGGGGCGGTCCCGTCCAGCTCGCCCGAGCACCCGGTGGGGCATCCGCAGGCGGCGGCCGAGCCGACGCCGCCGGGTCGCTAGAGTCCTCGCCGCATGTTCCTCCTCGTCGTCGGATCTGGCCGCGTCGGCTCCGTCGTCGCTACCTCGGCCCTGCGCGCCGGTCACACCGTCTCGGTGCTCGACGAGGACCCGCTCTCGCACGAGCGCCTCGATGTCGAGCTCGGCAAGTCGTGGGAGGAGGCCGGCGGGCGCTTCACGATCGGCACGGCGCTGGAGCTCGACGCGCTGATCGAGGCGGGGATCGAGCAGGCCGACGTCTTCATCGCGTCGACGAACGGGGACAACACGAATCTCGTCGTGGCGCAGCTGGCGCACCGGCGCTTCGACGTGCCCAAGGTGATCGCGCGCGTGCTCGACCCGCGGCGCGCGGCGTGGTACGCCGAGCAGGGCCTGCACACGATCTGCCCGACCCAGATCGCGATCGATCAGCTCGAGAAGGCCGCGTTCGAGGCCGGGTGACGCGCGCGTGTACGTGATCATCGCCGGGGCCGGCAAGGTCGGCTGGAACCTCGCCCGCGAGCTGCTCGAGCGCGGCGACGAGGTGACGGTGATCGAGCAGGACCGGCGCCGCTACCTGACGGTCGAGCAGGAGCTCGAGCACGCCGTCCAGTACGGCGACGCGACCGAGCTGTGGGTGCTCGAGCGCGCCGGGATCCAGCGTGCGGAGCTCGTCGTGGCGGTCACCGGCGACGACGAGGACAACCTGCTGATCTGCCAGGTCGCCAAGGAGAAGTACCTCTGCGAGCGGATCATCGCCCGCTGCAACAACCCGCGCAACCTGGCGCACTTCAAGCTGCTCGGGATCCAGCCGGCCGTCTCGGCGACCGACCTGATCCTGCGGCTGATCGAGCACGAGGTGCCGCGCTACGGGCTCGTGCACCTGCTCGACCTGCCCGAGGAGCGGCTCGAGATCATCGAGCTGCTGGTCGGCGACGGCTGCGTGGCCGCGGGCCGGCGCGTCGTCGATCTCGGCCTGCCCGATGGCGTGCTCGTGATCTCGGTGCTGCGCGACGGCTCGGGCTTCGTGCCGAGCGCCGACAGCGTGATCGAGGCCGGCGACGAGGTGCTGCTGGTGCTCGATCCGGGGCTCGAGGAGGACATCACGCAGCTGTTCGTCGCCCGCAGCGCCGCCAGTGGCTGATCGCAGCGTCGGCGCGCTGATCGTCGGCGGCGGCGCGGCCGGCGCCGCCTGTGCCGAGGCGCTGCACGAGGGCGGCTTTTCCGATGACGTGCTGCTCGTCGGCCGCGAGCCGGATCCGCCCTACGAGCGCCCGCCGGCGTCGAAGGGCTACCTGGCCGGGACGCAGGACCGCGACGCCTGCCTGTTCCACGATGCCGCCTGGTACGCCGCGCACTCGATCGAGCTGGCTCCGCGCACCAGCGTGATGCGGCTCGACACGAGCGCGCGCACGGCCACGCTCTCGACCAAGGAGGTCGTCGGCTTCGGCGTCGCGTTGCTCGCCACCGGCGCCAACGTCCGCCGCCTGCGCGTCGACGGCGCGCAGCTCCAGGGCATCCACTACCTGCGCGCGCTCGGCAACGCCGACGCGATCCGCGCCGACGCGCTCGAAGCCGAGCACGTCGTGCTGGTGGGCGGCTCCTACATCGCCTGCGAGGTCGCCGCGACGCTGACCGCGCTCGGCCGCCGCTGCACGATGGTGATGCTCGAGGACGCTCCGCTGTCGGCGCACTTCGGTGCGACGGCGGGCGAGTTCTTCGGCGCGCTGCTGCGCGAGCGCGGCGTCGAGCTGGTCTGCGGTGACGGGCTCGAGCGGTTGGAGGGCACAGGTGACCGCGTCGAGCGTGTCGTGACCGCCTCCGGCCGCGAGCTCGCGGCCGACATGGTCGTGATGGGCACCGGCGCGATGCCCGACGTGATGCTCGCGCGCGCGGCCGGGCTCGAGCTGGGGGAGCGCGGCGGCGTGGCCTGCTCGGCCGACCTGGAGACATCCGTGCGCGGCATCTGGGCTGCCGGCGACATGTGCGAGTACGACTCGGTGCTGCACGGCGGCCACGTCCGGATCGAGCACTTCGAGGTCGCGCGCGCGCAGGGCGCGGCGGTGGCCGCGGCGATGCTGGGCACGCGCCGGCCGTACTCCGAGCTGCCGTACTTCTGGACCGACCTGTCGGATTGGGCGACCGCCGAGTGGGTCGGGCTGACCGAGACGCCGGAGCGCGAGATCGTGCGCGGCTCGGTGCAGGACGGCGCCTTCAGCGTGCTGCAGCTTGCGGGCGACCGGCTCGTCGCCGCGCTGTCGGTCGGGCGCGGCGAGGACCTGGCACATGCGCGCCGCCTGATCACCGCCGGCACCGACCTGTCGGGCCGCGACGCGGAGCTGGCCGGCGGCGAGCTCGACGCGCTCGTCAGCTGCGCTGCTCCCCGCCATGCTCGCCCGCGGAGACGGCCGTCTTCCATGCGCTTCCCAGTCCCCTCAGAACCGTCGAGTCCCCGTCCGGGACCGCGTCCAGCGGCACGTCGCCGCGCAGCAGCCATTCGCCCTCGGCGCGCCGCTCGAGCGTCCCGCGGGCGATCAGCTTGCCCAACGCGGTCGTCACGGACGGCCGCCGGGCGCCGATCATGCCCGCGAGCGTGCGGTGCGACAGCGGCAGCGAGATCGAGCACGCCGTCGGGCAGCACGCGCCCCCAGCGCTCGGCCAGGCACCAGAACAGGGCGAGCAGGCGGTCTTCGACGCGCGTGAGATGCGCGATCGCCTGCAGCACGACGAGCCGCTCCGCGCGCTGGGCGGCCCGGTCGAGCAGCGCAGCCAGCACCTCCGGCCACTGCGAAGCGCGCGCGACGAACGCGTGATCGACGATCGCGACGCGGGCCGCCGTCAGCGCGGTCCACTCGACGGTCCGGGGCAGCAGCTCCTCGTGCTCGGCGTCGTCCCACGTGCGCAGCAGGTCGCCTGGCCCGAGCAGCTCGGCCGCCGGGTGCTCGTCGA
This sequence comes from uncultured Solirubrobacteraceae bacterium, assembly GCA_963721315.1. GTDB lineage: Bacteria > Actinomycetota > Thermoleophilia > Solirubrobacterales > Solirubrobacteraceae > DASQMT01. Next base: position 73,872 of record CAVRIU010000001.1, on the reverse strand, counting down.
CGATCGTCTCGCGCAGCAGCAGGCCGTCGATCAGCAACAGCCCGATCGGCCGTGCGCGGGCGAACGTGGCCGGGTCGGGCAGCCAGCGCCCCCGGCCGATCTCGAACGCGTGCGCGCGCAGCCGCAGCCCGGCCTCGCGGGCGCGCGCGCGGTCGAGCCCGCGCGCGAGCTCCGGGTCGACTTCGAGGACCTGCACCGAGTCGCAGCCATGATCTGGCATGCGTTTTCCTTCCCCGTCGCGGTGTCAGGCGGGTCCAACACGGTGCCCGCCGCCTGCCCTGGCCACCGCGACATGCCCCAATGTAGCGCGGGCATGCGGGCTATACTGGCCGCCGCCCCGGTGCCGGGTGGTGTAATTGGCAGCACACCAGTCTCTGGATCTGGGAGTTGGGGTTCGAGTCCCTGCCCGGCAGTCGGCCGCGGTTGGCTAGCCTCGGCGCCGGTGAAAGAGTCGTACCTGTCGTTCGTGGCGCGTCGGCTCGCCCTGCTGCTGTTCACGCTGGTGCTGGTCCCGTCGCTGAGCTTCGTGATGTTCACGCTGATCGGGGGCGAAGTGACCTCGCCGCTGGACGTGCTGCGCGAGCTGGGCGAGTACCTGGCCGCCGTCTTCCTGCAGGGAGAGCTCGGCACCGGCGATTTCCGCAGTGGTACATCCGCACACGGTCGGCGCTGGACACCGTGATGCAAGGTTTCCTCGTCGACCTCTACCTGCTCTCCGGCGCGCTCCTGCTGGGCGTCCTGATCGGGTTGGCCGCCGGGACCGTTCAGGCGACGCGTCCCGGCTCGCTGCCGTCGCGCGCGGTCGCGCTCGTGTCGGTGCTGGCGCTCTCCGCCCCCGTCTACTGGCTCGGACTCGTCGCGCTGCTGCTGTTCGCGCCCGGGCTCGGATCGGTCGCGGAGATCCCGTTCCTGTCCACGATCAACGGCTACCGCGCGCCGGCCGAGGACCCGGTGGGCTTCGTGCACGGCCTCTGGCTGCCCGCCCTGATCGTCGCGACGCCGCTGGCGGCGGCATGCACGCGGATGTGCTCGTCGCAGCTGCGGGAGACGCTGCAACAGGACTTCGTCCGGACCGCGCGGGGGATGGGGGTGCGGCCGCGGCGCGTCGTCTGGCGCCACGCGCTGCCGCCGGCGGCAGCACCGGTGATCGCACTCGTCGGCGTGAACATGAACCTGATCCTCACGAACCTCGCCCTGATCGAGAGCGTCTTCAACATCCCGGGCGGCTTCCGCTACATCGAGGACGCGCTGGTCAACCGCGACGTCGACCTCGTTCAGGCGCTCATCGTCGAGGCGCACGCTGTTCATCGTGGTCGCCAACTTCCTCGCCGACGCCGTCCAACGGCTGGACCCGCGCTGCGCGCGGCGAGCGGCTCAGCGGCGCTCAGGCCGCCGCGGCCTGCTCGGCCCAGTCGCGGTACAGGCGCCAGTAGGCGCCCTCGGCGTCGAGCAGCTCGTCGTGCGTGCCCTGCTCGACGATCCGGCCGTGGTCGAGCACGACGATGTGGCCCGCGCGCCGGATCGTCGAGAGCCGGTGGGCGATCACGATCGCGGTGCGGCCCGCGAGCAGCCGGCGGATGCCCTCCTCGATCCGGCTCTCGGTGTGGATGTCGACGTTCGACGTCGCCTCGTCGAGCACGAGGATGCGCGGGTCGGAGATCAGCGCGCGCGTGAACGCGACGAGCTGGCGCTGCCCGGCCGAGAGCTGGATCCCGCGCTCGCCGATCTCGGTGTCGTAGCCGTGCTCGAGCGCCGCGATGAAGTCGTGCGCGCCGACCGCCCGCGCGGACGCCTCGATCTCCTCGAGCGTCGCCTCGGCGCGGCCGAACGCGAGGTTGTCGCGGATCGTGCCGCTGAACAGGAACGCCTCCTGCGGCACGATCCCCATCTGCGCGCGCAGCGAGCGGGCGCGCACGTCGCGCAGGTCGTGGCCGTCGACGAGGATCCGCCCCTCCGTCGGGTCGTAGAAGCGCGCGGCGAGCTTCGCGAACGTCGACTTGCCGGCGCCGGTCGAGCCGACCAGCGCGACCGTCTGGCCCGCCGGCACGTGCAGGTCGATGCCGGCGAGCGCCGGCTCGCCGTCCGCCGCGTAGGCGAACGAGACGTCCTCGAAGGCCAGCTCGCCGCGCAGCCGCGGCAGCTCGACCGCATCGGGCCGGTCGCGCAGCTCGGGCTCCTCGTCGAGCAGCTCGAAGATCTTGTCGAGCGCCGCCATGCCCGCCTGGTAGGTCGTGTAGAGCTGCGAGAGCTGCTGGATCGGGTCGAAGAAGTTGTTCAGCGCCGCGATGAACGCGACCAGCACGCCGACCGTGACCTCGCCCTGGATCGCCTGCAGCCCGCCGTAGAGCAGGATCGCCGCGGTCACCAGCCCGACAGCAGCTCGACCGCCGGGAAGTACGCGGCGTTGAGCTTGACCGTCTTCAGGTTCGCCGCGCGGTTCTCGTCGTTGAGCCCCGCGAAGACCTGCTCGTGGCGGCGCTCCTGGGCGAAGATCCGCACGACGCGCACGCCCGACAGCGTCTCCTGCAGGTAGGCGGTGATCTGCGCGACCTTCTCGCGCGTGGCGCGGTAGGCGTCGGCGCTGACGATGCGGAAGGCGACCGAGCCGATCCCGAGCACGCGGGAAGACGAGGAACGTCAGCAGCGCGAGCTGCCAGTCGAGCACGACGAGGATCACGGCGGTGCCGACCAGCGTCAGCGACGAGCCGAACAGCGTCACGATCCCGTCGGAGACGAGCTGGTCGAGCGCCTGCACGTCGTTGGTCAGGCGCGAGATGATCACGCCGGCCTGGCGGCGGCAGTAGAAGCTGACCGAGAGCGACTGCAGGTGCGCGAACAGCTGGATCCGCAGGTCCTGCAGCACGCGCTGGCCGACCCAGCCGACGAGGTAGGTCTGCGCGTACGTCGCGCCCCAGTAGACGAGCGCGGAGACGATGAACGCGACGACGACGAGGTCGAGCGTGCCGGTGTCGCCGGGCACGATGCCGTCGTCGATCGCGAGCTTGGCCAGCGGCGGCGGCGCGAGCGACGCGGCGGTGCCGGCGACCAGCGCGACGAACATCAGCACGGTGCGCGCCGCGGTACGGGCCGCAGCAGCTCGAGCAGCCCGCGCAGCTTGCGCCCGCGGCCGCCGGTCGAGCGCCAGCGCCGCACGATCTCGTCGCGCCGCGACGTGGGCGGCGGCGCTCACAGCCCCGCCTCCGCGTGCTCGATCGGCTTGCGCGTCAGGAAGACCTGGTCGGGCAGCCCCTTCGCGGCGATCTCGGCGTACAGCGGCGAGCGGTCGCAGCAGCTCGGCGTGCGTGCCGCGCGCCGCGATCCGGCCGTCCTCGAGCACGACGATGTCGTCGGCGAGCGCGATCGTCGAGAGCCGGTGGGCGATCACGAACGTCGTGCGCCCCGCCATCACCTCGCGCAGCGCCGACTTGATCGCCTGCTCGGTCGAGGCGTCGACCGACGAGGTCGCGTCGTCGAGGATCAGGATGCGCGGGTCGCTCAGCAGCGCGCGCGCGATCGCGATCCGCTGGCGCTGGCCGCCCGAGAGCGTCAACCCGCGCTCGCCGATGCGCGTGTCGTAGCCCGCCGGGCAGCTCGGCGATGAAGCCGGCCGCCTGCGCGCGCTCGGCCGCCCGCTCGACCTCCTCGCGCGTCGCCTCCGGGCGGCCGTAGGCGATGTTCTCGTGCACGGTCGCGCTGAACAGGAACGGGTCGTCGTCGACGACGCTGATCGCGTGGCGCAGCGAGGCGAGCTCGACGTCGCGCACGTCGGCGCCGTCGATCAGGACCGCGCCCTCGCTCACGTCGTAGAGCCGCGGCAGCAGCTGCACGAGCGTCGTCTTGCCCGAGCCGGTCGCGCCGACCAGCGCGACGGTCGTGCCGGCCTCGACGACGAGGTCGACGTCGCACAGCGCCGGCCGCTGCGCGCTCTCGTACTGGAACGTGACGCCGCGTCAGCTCGACGCGGCCGCGGCCCGCGCGGCAGCGTCGGGCGCGCCCGTCGCGGCGACGTCAGCCCGCGGCGCGCGGTCGAGGATCTCGAACAGCCGCGCGCCCGAGGCGGTCGCGCGCTGCGCCAGCCCGAGCGCGAGGCCGAGCGAGCGCATCGGCCCGATCAGCATCAGCAGGTACGTGTAGAAGGCGGTGAAGTCGCCGAGCGAGAGGCTGCCCGTCGATCACCTGGCGGCCGCCGACCAGCAGGATCACCGCCAGCCCGACGCTCGGCAGGAAGCCGATGAACGGGTTGTAGAACGCGCGCAGCCGCGTCGCGATCATCGACTGGTCGAAGACGCGCCCGACCGTGCCCTCGAAGCGCTCGAGCTGGCGCGGCTCGGCCGCGAACGCCTTGACCACGCGGATGCCCGAGACGTTCTCCTCGACGTCGGCGGTCAGCTCGGCGATCCGCTGCTGGACCTCCTGCAGCGCCGGGCGCGAGCGGCGCCCGTAGCGGGCCGCGACCAGCACCACGAACGGCACCGGGAACAGCGCCAGCGCGGCCAGCCCCGGCTGCAGCACGAACATCGCGGCCGCCGCGAGCACGATCGTGAGCGCGCTCTGGGTGATGAAGATCAGCCCGTAGCCGAGGAAGAAGCGCACCGACTGCAGGTCGACGGTCGCGCGCGACATCAGCTGGCCGGTCTGCTGGCCGTCGAAGAACGCCGGCTCGAGCGACTGCAGGTGGCGGTACATCAGGTTGCGCAGGTCGAACTCGATCGCCAGCGACACGCGCCCGGCGACCAGCCGGCGCGCGACCGAGAAGCGTCACGCGCAGGGCGGCCGCGAGCGCGATCAGCAGCGGCGTAGCGGCGCAGGTCGTCCTCGTCGCCGGCCTCGAGCCCGTCGATCGCGCGGCCGGTCAGCCACGGGATCGCGACCGTCGACGACCATCGCGAGCGCGGCGAGCACGAGCGACCAGACGGCGCCTGCGCGGTAGGGCTCCAAGGAACCCGAGCAGGCGCCGGAAGATGCTCACGCAATTACACGATACGGCCGCGCCGCCGTTCGGGTATCTTCGCCCCGCACATGTCGGACGCGATCGCACTGCGCAACCGCTTCGCCATGGTCAAGGGCGCCTGGGACGACCACCTGCGCGGGATCCCGTTCCCGGCGCTGGGCGAGGGCACGGCCGAGCAGAAGATCGAGCGGCTGGAGCTGGCGCTCGTCGACGAGATGCGCGCGCGCGCGACGCCGGAGACCGCCGAGCAGGCGGCCGACGCGATGTGGGGGCTCGTCCACGCCCGGCCCGACTCGGACCCCGTCAAGCAGCGCGTCACGCAGCATCACGAGGACCTGGCCCGGCTGGGCCATCGCCTCCGCTGACCGGCTCGTAGCCGCGGCAGGCGAGCACCGGCAGCCGCGGGTAGCGTCGGGAAGCTCGCGGTCGGTGCGCGAGCGGCGGCAGAGCGAGAACGACGAGCCGCGGGTGTTGCGCACGACCAGCTGGTGGCGGCAGCTGTCGCACAGCCCGGCGGCAGGCCGCGGCAGTGCTCAGCGCTCCAGCACGAGGAACAGGCTCGCGTCCTGGCTCTGGTGGAAGTTGGCGATGAACTGGTTGGCGAGCGTCAGCGCGTCGAGCCGCTTGGCCTCGGCCGTCGCCGAGGTCGATCTGCTCGGGCCGCGGCGGCTGCGGCGGCACGGTCGCCGCCAGCGGCACGGCCAGCTCGCCACTGCAGGTCGCCCGGCCGGAACAGCAGCGCCTGCACCGGCTTCTGGCCGGCCACCTCCGGCTCGTCGGGCTCGGCCCGGCGGCGGCGGCAGGATCGTCACCACCATGTCGACGTCGTCGGCGTAGCGGAAGGTGAGCAGCGACAGCTCGAGCGCCTCGCGCCGCAGCAGCAGGTGACGCTCCGGCGAGGACTTGCCGCCGCGGATCGAGCCGTTGTTGCCGAGGCCGTTGAGCGTGTACATGACGCCGTTGCCCTCGAGCAGCTCGATGTTCGCCGCCGGTCGCTCCCTCCGTCAGTGCGACCGACAGCGGCCGGCCCGCCATCTCCATCCCGCTCGACTGGACCGCGACGAGCTGCTCGGAGTCGTTCGAGCCGGTACTTCGCGCCGACGTGCTCGGCGATCTGCTTCGCGGTCGGCGAGCGTCGTCCTCGGCGGTCGGCTGCCACGCCGACCAGGTGTCCGCGGCAGGCTTCTCGGAGGCGTTGAGCGCGACGAACGAGCCCAGCCCGACGATCAGCCAGCGCGACGCCGACGCAGCGCGCCGACGACGAAGCCGAAGCGCGCGCGGTAGCGCGAGCGGCCGAGCGGTCGGATGTCCGGCGGCGGCGGCGCAGCGTCCGTCGCCGGCCGGTTGACGGGGCGCACTGCCTCCTCGCCGCCGGCCCACAGGCCGTCGGCGATCCGGCCCGCGCTCTCGGACGACTCCGGCTCCGGGCGGCCGCCCGGCGAGGGCGGTGGGATCAGATCCGCGGCCATGTCTCCTCGTCGAGCACGTCGATCTCGGGCCGTTCGAGCCGCGCCTCGTCGAGCAGCTCGACGACGGCGTCGCCGTACAGCTCGCCGGCGGCGACCAGGCGGTCGGCGACCCGCTCCACGCCGGCCTTGTTCTGCTTGACCGAGCAGTAGGCGACCACGAACGCCTGGCCGATCAGCGCAGCCGCGAGCGCGCGCTTGCCGCGGTCGGTCTGGACGCCGGCGAGCCCGTCGTCCTCGAAGATGCCGCCGCTCGAGCGGTGCATGATCTGGGTGCCGATCGCCTCGAAGCGCTCCATCACGCGCTGCTCTTCCTGCTTGCGCTCCTCCGCGTCCTCGATCCGGTCGGACAGGTCGACGCGCGTCGGCCCCATCGCGTGGCGCCCGACCATGCGCACGGCGCTGAAGGTCGTGGAGTGGACGTCGCCGCCGACGCCGGTCGTGTTCTGGCCGTAGAAGACGTGCTCGGCCGCCATCGCCCCGAGCCCCCAGATCAGCTCGCCGATCTGCTCCGAGCGCCAGTCGACGAAGCGCTCCTCGAGCGCCATCGCAGCATGGTGGCCGCCCGAGTTGCCGCGCCGCCGGATCGACAGCCGGGTCGAGAGCCGGTTCTCGCCGTAGAGGTGCGAGCAGACCGCGTGGCCGGCCTCGTGGATCGCGATCGCGCGCGCCTCGTGCTTCGGGTAGGCCTGCTGGATCGCGACGCCCGACTCGACGGTCGTCATCGCCTCGAGCAGGTCGCCCCACTCGAACACCTGGCGCCCGTCGGAGTGCGCGTAGGTGAGCGCCATCGAGCAGACCTGGTCGATCATCGCCGGGCGAGTAGCCGGACGTGATGCGGGCCAGCTCGTCGCGCTTGCGCTCGGTGTCGAGCGCCTCGACGTGGGCGACCTTCTTGATGTAGAGGTCGAAGATGTCGCGCCGGTCCTCCCACGTGGGCGTGCGGAAGAAGATGTGGCGGCCCATCCGGCCCGGCCGGGTGAGCGCCGGGTCGAGCACGTGCAGCGGCACGTTGCAGGCGCCGATGAAGTAGATCTCCTCCTTGCGCGGGCGCGGCGGCTTCTTGCGCAGCCGCAGCCGGCCGATCCGCTGCGGCACGATGTAGAGCGCGTCGAGGAACGTGTTCAGGCGGTTGGTGACGAACTTGCGCGTCAGCGGCGGGTCGTCGATCCCGTCCATCACGACGAGCAGCTGGTTGAGCGCGAGCGAGCCGCCGCCGCCCATGCCGGGCATCATGAACTGGTCGAGCGCGCCCTTCAGCCGCCCGACGATCGCCGGATAGGCCGCCCGCGGCGGCGCCGCGCGCAGCTCGAACAGCCGGTCACGCCACGCGCGCGTCTCGAGCAGCAGGTCGCCGTCCGGCGTCAGTGCTCCCTCGGGCCCGTAGAACAGGTGGTCGTGCAGCGAGTCGTCGCGGTAGGGCTGGAAGCCCGAGCCGAGCGACTGCCGCCGCATGCCGACGGCGTCGATCTCGTCGATGAACACGATGCACTGGCCGCCCCACTTGGCGGCGAGCTTCTTCGCCTTGCGCGCGAGGAAGCGCACGATCACGGCGTCCATGCCGATGAAGGTCTGCGCGAAGCCGGAGCCGGGGATCGTCACGAACGGGCAGTTGAACGACGTCGCGATCGCCTTGGACAGCATCGTCTTGCCCGTGCCGGGAGGCCCCAGGAAGAGCACGCCGCGCTCGCGCTTGCCGCCGGCCTTCTCGAAGTCCTCGCCGGACTGCCACAGCGAGACCACGCGCGTGATCTCCTCCTTGGCCTCGGCCTGCCCGCGGACGTCCTCGAGCTTGACGCCCCAGTCCGCGTCGCCCGGCTCGTAGCCCTTGATCTGCCCGATGCCCAGCAGCACGAGCGGGCCGAAGAGGATCAGGAAGTTGATCAGGAACAGCGCGAGCAGGTAGCCCAGCAGCTGCGGCGCCGACGTGAGGAAGGCCGGCACCGCGGTCACGACCTCCTTCATCGCGGCGACCAGCCCGTCGCCCGCGAAGATCGAGACGATCAGCGAGACGAGCAGGAACAGCCCGCCCCAGAAGAGCGTGCGGCGGAACTTCTTGCGCCAGTACCACAGGCGCCGGCGCGAGATCACGTCGTCGGCCGCGAGCTCGGACTCGGCGCCGTAGATCGTCGGCGCGGGGATGAAGCGGTGCGCGAGCACGTCGACCAGCCCGCGGAAGATCACTACCGCGGCGAGCGCGCCGAGCACGCACCAGTACCACGCCCAGCCGAGCGTCGTCGACAGCAGCGCGAACAGGATCGGGCTCGTCAGCAGCGCCACCGCGGTCGCCAGGCGCCCGAGCCGCTTCCACTCGCGCGCGAGCGCGAGCGAGTGTTCGTTGACGCTGCGATTGCGCAGCGTGGGGTGCGGGTCGCCGGCGTCCATCGAGGTGCGCGAGTTTATGGCGCAGTTTGCGCTCCGGAGCTATTCGGGCGCATCCGGACGGATGTTCGATCCCCTGCAAACGAGCCGAAGTTGGCGGAACTAGAGGGCTGGGCGGCAGAACTAGACGCTTATACGAGCACCAACGACTTGACCATTGGTGGGTGGAGGTCATGGTGAATGACAAGCAGAACAACCGCCCAGAGATGCGACCGCACGACGCGGGGACCGCATGCCACGGGCACAGGGAGGCAATGCATGTTCAAGCAACGCAACCGCAGGATCCCACTGGTCGCAGCCCTCGGGTCACTCGCCCTGTTCGCAGTGCCGGCCGCCGCGCAGGCGCATCACGTGGACTCCGAAGCGAAGTGCGAGCTCGTCAACAACGTCCCGACGCTGACAGCTCGACGCGAAGTTCATCGGCTTCAGCAGCACGGGCTCAAGGCCGTTACCGGCAAGGTCACGGTCGACTCGGACGTCAAGTTCGACGCGCGCGGTGCCGGTCGACCTGGAACGCCAACGGCGAACGAGGCACGTGGACGCTACTCGCAGGCGGCCAACGCCGGCCAGGTGTACACCGTGCAAGCCGACGTGGAAGTGGACAAACGGCGCCGACGGAGAGACGCACACGACGACCGCGTGCCCCACGCCGACGACGCCGCCGACAACGCCGACACCCGCCGACGACGCCGCCGGCCACGACGACTCCGACGCCGACGCCGCCCGTCGTTGAAGTGCTGCCGGAGACGGTCGTTTCGGGCATCGCCCGGCTGCGCGGTCCGAGTGGCTGCGTCAAGCAGGCCTTCCGCGCGAAGGTCAGCGGTCGCAGCATCGCCGCTGTCGCGTTCTACGTCGACGGCAAGATGGTCAAGAACATCGCCGGCGAGCGCTCGATGTACCGCATGAAGGTCCGGCTGAGCCGCTTCGGCTTCGGTCTCCACAAGGTCAAGGCCCGCGTGACTTTCACCACGGGCAGCGGGACGGCGGCACGGATGCTGCCGCTCACGTTCCGTCGCTGCGCGCAGGACGCGGTCGCCCCGCGCTTCGCCGGCTAACGCCGACGCGTGCAGTCTCAGCAGGACCCGGAGGCCCCGAGCGATCGGGGCCTTCGGCGTTGCTGACGTCTTTCGTCCAGGCTCGACAGGTGTTCTAGCCGGGAAAATTGACTCGGTTGCGTGACGGCGTCAGCCTGATCACACGGTTGAACGATTCAACCACCCCCCTGAGAAGACCAAGGAGCGGTCGCATGAACATCAAGCGTTTCCTGAAGGCCCCGCTGGTCGCCCTTGTCGGCCTCCTGGGCCTCTTCGCCCTTCCCGCCGCGGCACAGGCGCACCACATCACCGTCGTCACGGCGACCTGCAACGCCAGCTCGACGGTCAGCTGGCAGGTCGACTTCGTCGGCTTCAGCGGCTCCGCCAAGTCGACGACGGAGGGCACCGTCCGGCTCGACGGCAACGTGGTCGCGACGGTCGCCGCCGGCGGCATCAACTTCAACACCGAGCCGGGCAAGTTCAGCGGCTCGCGGGCGGCCACGCCCGGCCAGGCGCACGTCGTCAAGGCCGAGTTCAAGTACAAGTCCGGCAGCAGCTGGCGTACCCTCACGTCGTCCAAGACGAGCAACGTCTGCCCGATCCCGCCCGATCCCGCGCTCACGATCGTCAAGGACGGGCCCGTCGACGCGTTACGTCGGCGACCAGGCCACGTTCTCCTACAACGTCAAGAACACCGGCAACGTGGCGCTCGCGAACCCGGTCGTCACCGATGACAAGTGCACGCCGGTCACCAAGGTGGCCAGCGGGCCGAGCTCCTTCGTCCCCGGCGCCGTGTGGACGTACACCTGCACGACGACGATCACCGGCGCGATGGGCGACCAGCTCGTCAACGTCGGCAAGGCGTGCGCCGCCTACTCGCAGACGACCGTCTGCGACACGGACGACCACACCACGATCATTCCCAAGCCGGCGATCTCGCTGGTCAAGTCGGGCGCGGCGACGGCGAACGCCGGTGAGACCTTCACCTACGGATTCGCCGCCAAGAACGAAGGCAACGTGCACGCCAAGCTCGACGATGTCGTGCTGACCGACGATCGCTGCCAGTCGACGCTCGTGCGGGTCGACAGCACCGATACGTCGTTCGATCCGGGCGACGTCTGGAACTACACGTGCACCGTCGTGGCTCCCGCGGGCCCGGCGCAGGTCGACAACCTCGCCAAGGTCTGTGGCACGTACAAGCACCCGGCGGTGTCGGCCAGGCAGGTCTGCGCCGAGGACACGCACACGTTCACCGTCCCGGCGACCACGACCACCACTCCGCCGCCCGCCGGTGGCGTGCTGCCGGAGACGGTCGCCTCGGGCATCGCCCGGCTGCGCGGTCCGAGCGGATGTGTCAAGCAGGCCTTCCGCGCGAAGGTCAGCGGTCGCAGCATCGCCGCTGTCGCGTTCTACGTCGACGGCAAGCTGGTCAAGAACATGACAGGCGCGCAGGCGCTCTATCGCATGAAGCTCCGGCCGGGCCGCCTTGGCTTCGGTCGCCACAAGCTCATCGCTCGTGTGACGTTCGCCACGGGCAGCGGGACGGCGGCGCGCAGGCTGCCGCTGACGTTCCGTCGCTGCGCGCAGGACGCGGTCGCCCCGCGCTTCACCGGCTGACGCCGGACGCGAGCAGTCTCAGCAGGACCCGGAGGCCCCGAGCGATCGGGGCCTTCGGCGTTCTCGGGGACGGGATGTGTATGCTGCCGCCGCATCCGTCCAAACCGGTACCGGCTTGCGCTTATCCGACCAGCAGGTGTACCGGCGGTGGGACAGGCCAAGGAGAAAGGGTACATGCACAAGAAGAGTCTCTTCAGGGCTCCGCTGCTCGCGCTCGTCGGGCTGCTGGCGGTCCTCATCCTTCCTGCCGCGGCGCAGGCGACACACCGTCACCGTCGCCGCGTCGTGCGATCGCGACGGCGAACGTCACGCTGGACCGTCACGTTCACCAACTTCGGCAGGCGCGCATCGCGACACTGAAGGGCACTGTCAGCGTCGACGGCAACGTCGTGCAGACGGTCCCGACCGGGAGCGATCGCCTGACCGCGAGCACGCTCACCGGCTCCGCGTCGGCCGCGGGGAACCAGACGCACGTCGTCACGCTCGAGTTCAGCTGGATGCAGCAGGCGGCAGGGACGGTACCGTCAAGGAGGTCACGACCAACGTCTGCCCGCCGGCGCCGCCGGTGACTCCGCCGACGAACCCGCCGACGAACCCGCCCACGACGCCGACGCCACCTCCGGGCGGCGGTGTGCTGCCGGAGACGATCGTCTCGGGCATCGCCCGGCTGAACGGTCCGAGCGGCTGCGTCAAGCAGGCGTTCCAGGCCAACGTCCGCGGTCGCAGCATCGCCGCCGTGGCGTTCTACGTCGACGGGAAGCTGGTGAAGCGGATCTCCAAGGCGCGTGCGCGCTACTCGGTCAAGGTCAAGCCGGGCCGGCTCGGCTTCGGCCGCCACCGCGTCGTCGCGCGCGTGACGTTCCTTGCTGAAAGCGGCACGGCGGCGCAGAGGCTGCCGCTGACGTTCCGCCGCTGCGCGCAGGGCTCGGTACAGCCGCGCTTCACCGGCTGAGCACGGTCGAAAAGGTTCAAGCAGTCTCCTGGAGGCCCCGAGCGATCGGGGCCTCCGGCGTTTTCGGCAGCGCGCCTTCAGCCGCGCTGCGAGACGGTGCTCGCGGCGCTCTCCCGGCACTCCTGCACGAACGCTCCGATCAGGCGGTCGGCCTCGTCCTCCTCGGGATGCCAGAGCACTCCGAGGACGAAGCGCCGGCGCGCGTCCTCGATCGCCTCGACGGTCCCGTCGCCCTCGGCGCGCGCGCTGACGGTCAGGCCCTCCCCGACGCGCGCGACCCCCTGGTGGTGGTAGCTCTTGACCGCGACGCTCGTGGCGCCGGCGGCCACGCAGCGAGGCTGCCCGGCTCGACCTCGACGCGGTGGTCGGCGAACTCGCCGGCCTCGCCGCGGTGGATGTCGCGCTCGAGCCGGTCGGCCAGGTGCTGGTCGAGCGCGCCGCCGTAGGCCACGTTGACGACCTGCATGCCGCGGCAGACGCCGAGGCATGGCAGATCGCGCTCGACCGCCGCTCGCACGATCGACAGCTCGAACGCGTCGCGGTCGGCGGTCACGGGCGCCGTCTCGGCGTGCGGCTGCTCGCCGTAGGCGGCGGGGTCGATGTCGGCGCCGCCGGTCACGAGCACGCCGTCGAGCAGGTCGAGCAGCTCGGACGGATCGGCGAGATCAGCCGGCGTGGGCGCGATCAGGAGCGGCCGCCCGCCGGCACGCGCGATCGCGCGCACGTAGGTCAGCGGCACCATCGCCGCGGGCTCCGTCCAGAGCCCGTACTTGACGACCTCGACGTTGCAGGTGACGCCGACGTTCGGTGTGCGCTCGCTCACGGCCCGCAGTATGGCCGAGCGCTCAGCCTGGCGCTTGCGCTCCCCGCTCCTTCAACGCCAGCACGCGCGCTGCGGACTCGCGCACGCGGGCGCGGAACGCCGGCGAGCGCCGCGCCAGCTCGAGCAGGTGCGCGTAGACAGGCGTGTACGAGCCCTGGCCGGTGAGCAGCACGAGATCGGCGCCGGCCCGCACGGCGCGCTCGGACGCGGTCGTCACGGCGCCCGTCGCGAGCGACGCCTGCGCCTCCATCGAGTCCGTCACGACGACGCCGCGGAAGCCGAGCCGGTCGCGCAACAGCCGCCCGACGATCGCGCTCGACTGCGAGGCGATGCGGTCGGGATCGAGCGCCGGGTAGCGCGCGTGACCGACCATCACGAGCGGAACGCCCGCCCGGATCGCGGCCGCGAACGGAGGCAGGTCGATCGCCTCGAGCTGCCGGCGCGAGCGCGTCGATCGTCGCCGGCCCGTCGTCGGTGTTGACCGTCGCGCCGCCGAGGCCGGGAAAGTGCTTGGCCGTCGCGGCGACTCCGCCCGCGCGCCAGCCGCCGACGGCCGCGGCCATCGCGGCGCCGGCCGCGGCGGGGTCGCGCGAGAACTCGCGCCCGCGCGAGCGCGGCGCCGGCGACGCTCGGCACGTCGCCGACCGGCGCGAGGCTGACCGTGATCCCCGCGGCGCGCAGCTCGCGAGCCGCCGCCTCGGCGTCGCGGCCGACCGTTCCCGCGCTCGCCTGCTCGCGGCGCGGACGCGGCCGGCGGCGCCCACGGCACGATCCGGATCGCGCCGCCCTCCTGGTCGACGGCGACGATCGGGCGGCCGCCGGCCCGTCGCAGCCGGCTCGTCAGCGCGCGCAGCTGCGCGGGCGCGCTGACGTTGTCGCGGAAGAGGATCACGCCGGCTGCGCGTCGCTCGCGCAGCGCGGCGCGCACGTACGCGGGCGGCGTCGTGCCGGCGAAGCGCAGCACGATCAGCTGCCCGACCTGCTGGCGCAGCGTCAGCGGTCGACTGCGGCCGGTCCGCTCGGTGGGCGCCGGCGCGGCCGGGACCTCGCGCTCGACCGGCCGCGGGTCGTCGTCGCCGGAGGTCGCGCCGGCGACGCCGCCGAGCACGAACGCCGCGAGCGCGGCGAGCAGCAGGTTGCGGCGGCGGCGCGCGGTCGAGCGAGCGGCGGTCGGACACCGGCCCGAGCAAACCAGACGGCGGCGCGCGGTGCGCGAGCGCTGGTCGGCGCCGGCGGAGCAAAGCGCAGCGGCGACCGCGGCGCGCGCGGTCGCAGCGTTCAGAGCGCGCGCTCGGCCTCGTCGGCGACGTGGCGGGCGATCGCCAGCGCGGCGGTGGCGGCGGGGGACGGAGCGTTGCGGACGTGCAGCGCGCGCTCGGTGTGGGAGAAGACGAAGTCGTCGACGAGGCGGCCGTCACGGGCGACCGCCTGTGCCCGCACGCCCGCCCAGGCGGGCTCGGTGTCGGCGGGCTCCAGCTCGGGCACGTAGCGCGCCGCCGCGCGCGTCAGCGCAGCAGGGGAGAGGGCGTGGTGCAGCTCGGTCACGCCGGTGCGCCACCAGCGCCGCGCCATCCGCCAGGAGCCCGGCCAGCTCAGCGTCTCGTACAGCCGTCGCGCGCTCGCCGGCGCGAGCAGCGCGGTCGGCCCGATCAGCACGTCGCCGCCGACGTGGCGCGTGAGGTGGACGCCGAGGAACGGCAGCCGCGGGTCGGGCACCGGATAGATCAGCCCGCGCACGAGCGCGCTGCGCCCCGCGACGAGCTTCCGGTACGCGCCGCGGAACGGGACGATGCGCGGATCGGGCGACGCCCCGGCCAGCACGGCGAGCCGATCCGACGTGCCGCCCGCGCAGAACACGGCGAAGCCGGCGGCCAGCTCACCGCGCGAGTGGCGCAGGACGATCCGGCCGGCGGCACGCGGGGCGCTCGAGCGCGTCGAAACGGCATCCCGGTCCGGCGCGCCGGCCGCAACGGCGCGTCGCGGCTCGATGCGCTCGACAGCCGCGCCCGTCACGATCTCTCCGCCCGCGGCGCGCAGGTCGTCGGCAAGCGCCCGCGCGACCGCGCCGAAGTCGACGATCGCGGTCTCCGGCGAGTGCAGCGCGGCGATCCCTGTCGCGTGCGGCTCGAGCTCGCGCAAGCCGGCAGCGTCGACGCGTCGCAGGCCGCGGACGCCGTTGGCCGCGCCGCGCCGCTCCAGCTCGTCGAGCGCCGGCAGCTCGGCGCGGTCGAGCGCCACGATCAGCTTGCCGCAGCGCTCGTACGGCAGGCCGCGCGACTCGCAGTACCCCGCCAGCTCACGCATCCCCTCGACGCAGAGCTTCGCCTTGAGCGAGCCGGGCGGGTAGTAGATGCCCGCGTGCGCGACGCCCGAGTTGCGCCCCGTCTGGTGCAGGGCGACTTGCCCCTCGCGCTCGAGCACGACCACGCGACGGCGCGGCTCGCGCTGCGCCAGCTCGCGCGCGACCGCCAGCCCGACGATGCCGGCGCCGACGACCACGATGTCCGGCTCGTCCATCAGGTGCGGTAGACGACCTCGCCGTCGACGACCGTCAACCGCACCGGCACGTCGGGCAGCTCGTCGGGCGGACACTCGAGCGGGTCGGCGCCGAGGCCGGTGAAGTCGGCGCGCATGCCGCGGCGATGCGGCCGCCGAGGTGCGCCTCGCCGACCACCTGCGCCGCCGCGCTCGTGTAGCCCTCGAGCGCCTCCGCGGCGGTCAGGGCCTGGCTCGGGATGAACGGCGTGCGCTCCGGCATCCCGGGCGCGCGGCGCAGCTGGGCCCAGGCGAGCCCGATGCGCGGGTCCGCGCTGACGACCGGCCAGTCCGAGCCGAGCGCGAGGATCGCGCCGCTGCGCCGGATGTCGGCCCAGCGGAACCCGGCCGCGACCTGCTCGGGCTGCAGGTTGTCGCGCCAGCGAAACGGACCGGGCTCGTCGAGGTGCGCGGCGTGCAGCGGCTGCATCGAGGCGGCGACACCCTCCGCGGCGAAGCGCGCGAGCTCGGCGTCGCGCAGCGTCTCGATGTGCTCGATCCGGTGCGGCGCGCGGCCGCGCGCGCCGGCGTCGCGGTAGGCGTCGAGCGCCGTCGCGACCGCGCGGTCGCCGATCGCGTGCGTCGCGCACTGGAAGCCGGCGCGCGCGAAGCGCGCGACGACCTCGGCGTAGCGGCCGGGATCGGGCCAGAACGGCTCGGTTCCCTCGCCGTGCGGGCCGGGTTCGAACAGCCAGGCGGTGCCCGTGTCGATCACGCCGTCGATGAAGAACTTCGCCGTGCCGGCACGCCAGCGCCGGCCGCCGCGGTCGCGCTGCGCGAGCAGCGCCGCGATCTCGTCGTCGCCCGTGTCCGGCTCGAGCAGCAGCGGCAGCACGCAGCGCAGCCGCAGGTCGCCGCGCTGCTCGAGCTCCGCGACGTCGTCGAACAGCGCCGGGTCGCCGAGCATCACGTGCGCGCCGGTCAGCCCGAGCGCGTTGCAGCGGCGCAGCGTCTCCGCGTATGCGTCGAGTCGCTGCGCGCGCGTGCGCTCCGGCACCCGCGCGATCACCAGCTCCATCGCCGGCGGCTCGCGCAGCTCGCCGGTCGGCACGCCGCCGTCGTCGCAGACGACGGCGGCGCCCGCGGAGAACTCGCGCGGGCCGTCGAGGCCCGCCAGCGCCAAGGCCGGCCGGCTCGCCAGCCCGGAGTGGCCGTCGAAGAACGTGAGGAACGCCGGCGCGTCGCCCGTCGCCTCGGCGATCGCCTCCGCGCCGATCCGCTCGCCATGGAAGGCGTCGTACGAGAGCCCCCAGCCCAGCACCCAGTCGCCCGGCGCGCAGCGCGCGCGCTCGGCGGCGAGCGCGCCGCGCACCTCGTCGAGCGTGCGCAGGTCGCCGAGCTCGGCGCCGCGCGTGCTGTCGGTGCCGCGGAACGGGTGGATGTGGCTGTCGACCAGCCCGGGCACGAGCGTGATCCCGTCGCCGTCGAGCAGCTCGGTGGCCGCGCCGGCGTGCTCGCGCACCTCCGCGTCGTCGCCGACCGCGACGACGATCCCGTCGTGCACCGCGACCGCGGTCGCGTGCGGGCGCGCGGGATCGAGCGTCCGGATCGACGCCCCGAGGATCGCGAGATCGGCCTGCGCCATGCGGCCGATCACACTATCGGTGGCGCCACACCTCGCCGTCGGCGGTCAGCACTCCGAGCCGGATCGACTCGCCGCAGCGCGGGCACGTCGCCAGCGCCGGCGCAGTCGAGGTAGCCGGGATCCGCCAGCTCGGGGTCGAGCTCGAGGTTCGCGCACGGCCGCCACCAGTCCTGGAAGTGGTCGCCGCACTCCGGGCACTCGACCGTGATCGACTCGCCGGCAGTCATCGCCTCGCACGTGGATGCTACGCCGAACGCCCGCCGAGTCGTTGCAGGTACATCCAGGCGGGCCGGAAGCCGCGCCGCTCGTAGAGCCGGATCGCGTCGGTGTTGGTGACGAACGCGCCGACCAGCACGTCGTCGATCGCCGCCGCCGTCGAGCTCCTCGTCGACCCGGTCCAGCAGCGCCGAGCCGACGCCGGCGCCGCGCGCGTGCGGCACCACCGACAGCGTCTCGATCTCCGCGATCCGCTCGCCGGTCCGCCACGTGTCGGGCATCTGCGTGTCGGTCACCGGCGAGCACGCCACCATCGCGTAGCCGATCAGCTCGCCGTCGCGCTCCGCGAGGAAGCCGAAGCCGCCGCTTGGCGAGGAAGCCGGCGTAGAGCGCGCGCCGCTCGCGCCAGGACGTGGCGTCGTCGACGTACGGCCCGAGCGCTTCGCCGCCGACCGCCTGGTGATGGTGGTGCAGCAGCAGCCAGAGCGGCTCGAGCCGGTCCAGCGCCTCGGCGCCGGCGCGCGTGATCGTGATCACGGGGCGGCTACCGCCGCGCTCCGGTCGGACGTGTCCGCGCGCTCGCGCGTTGGCCACGATGGCGTCGACGATCCGGTCCCAGGCGGCGACCGGCAGGTCGTGGCCCATGCCCTCGATCGTCACGAGCCGGGCGCCGGCGATCGCCGCGGCGGTCGCGCGCCCGCCGGACGGCCGGATCATCTTGTCCTTCGTGCCGTGGATCACGACGGTCGGCGCGCGTGATGCCGCGCAGCTCGGCGCTGCGGTCGCCGGCGGCCAGGATCGCGGCGAGCTGGCGGCCCGAGCCGGCCGGGTGTACCCGCGCTCGTAGCCGAGCTCGGCCGCCTTGCGCGTCTTCTCTTCGTCGAACGGGAAGCCGGGCGAGCCGATCTGCCTGAACACCGACACGGTCGACTCGATCGCGCGTTCGCGGTCCTGCGTGCCGCGGCGGATGAAGATCGGGTAGATGCTCAGCCCGGGCGTGCCCTTCCAGCGGTGGCCGGTGTTGGACATCAGCGAGGCGAGCGAGAGCACGCGGTCCGGATGGCGCGCGGCCATCGTCTGGGCGATCATGCCGCCCATCGATGCGCCGGCGACGTGCGCTCGTTCGATCCCGAGCTGGTCGAGCAGGCCGATCCCGTCGTCCGCCATGTCGGCGAGCGAGTACTTGGCGGCGCGCTTGTCGCGCAGCAGGAGCTGCCGCAGCGTCGGCGGCGGGTGCTGGCGCAGCTGGGTCGAGCGGCCGACGTCGCGGTTGTCGTAGCGGATCACGAAGAACCCGCGGCCGGCGAGCTGCAGGCAGAATCCCTCGGGCCAGGCGATCATCTGCGTGCCGAGGCCCATCACCAGCAGCAGCGCCGGGTCTGCGGCGCTTCCGAACGTCTCGTAGCAGAGCTCGATCTCTCCGACCTGGGCGAACTGCTCTGCCATGCGCAGCGAGGCTAGCGGCTGGCCCCTGTGACGGATGCCGCGTTCGCGCGTAGTTAGACCATGCGACGTCTCCTGCCGGCCTGTGCCCTGCTCGTCACGATGGCCCTGGCCGCCTGCGGCGCCGACGACGAGCAGCCCGCCTCGAGCGCTGCGGCCGACACGACGCGGCTGACGATCAAGGTCACGGGCGCAGACGCGACACCGATCGAGCTGCGCTGCGGTGGCGCAGAGCCGTGCGAGCGCGCGCAGACCGACAAGCTGGCCGCGCTCGCCGAGCCGGACGACCCGGCCACCGCGTGCACGCAGCAGTACGGCGGGCCCGAGACGGCACATATGACCGGCACGCTCGAGGGCGAGGCGGTCGACGTCACCGTCACGCGCTCCGACGGCTGCGGGATCGCCGACTACAAGGCGCTGTTCGCGGCGCTCGGGCGCAAGCCGCCACTGGCCCGCTGACGCGGGCGCTCAGTCCTCCTCGTCCTCCTCCTCGCCGGCAAGCTGCTCGAGCAGCTCGAGCGCAGTCGCCTGCGCGGGCGTCGCCGCCACCTCGCCGCCGCCGAGGTCCTCGAGCTGCGGGTAGAAGCTCGCGTGCACCGTGATCTCGTCGCCGCCCGCGTCCTCGAGCACGATCGCGGCGCGGCCGCCGCTCTCGCCGTCGCCGACCTCGGGACCGGTCGCGGCCGTGCGCGCCGCGGTCAGCACCGTCATCGCGAGCTCGCGCCAGTGCCCGACCGCGTCGGACTGCTCGACCTCGTTCATGTCCGCGAGGTGATGCTGGTTGCGCTCGGCCAGGGCGGCGACGGCCGCCTGGACGGCGGCTTCGCTCAATAGGTCGTCGGGCTGGAAGGCCATCAGGTGAGCGTACGGCGCGCGCGCGCCGCGTGCGTGGCGGGCGCCGGCGCTGCCATGCTCTCGCGATGCGAGCGGATCCCGTCGCGGAGGCCTTCGCGGCCGCTCGCACGGACGAGCGGCTGGTGCTGCTCGAGGGCTTCCACGCGCTCAAGCACGCGCTGCGCTTCGGCGCCGAGATCGTGGCCGCGGCGGCGCCGGACCGTGCCGCGCTCGGGCGACTGGCGGAGCGGCTCGCGCCCGACCTGCGCGCGCAGCTGGCGGCGCTCGTCGCCGAGCGACCGCTCGAGCCGCTCGTCGCGCACGTTCCGTACACCGGTGTCGCCGCGGTCGCACGACGCCCGCGGGTCGATGCCGCCGCGGTGCTGGCCGCCGCGACCGCGGCGCCCGTCGTGCTGCTCGAGGACCCGCGCCGGCTCGGCAATGTCGGCGCGGTCGTGCGCGTGGCCGCGGCTGCGGGCGCCGCCGCCGTGCTGACCACCGGGTCGTGCGACCCGTGGGACCCGGCGGCGCTGCGCGGCTCGGCCGGGCTGCACTTCGCGCTGCCGGTCGGGCGCGCCGATCCGGCGCGGCTGGGCGACCGGCCGCTGGTCGTGCTCGATCCCGGCGGCGATGAGCTGGGGCCGCTGCCGCAGGGCGCGCTGCTCGCGTTCGGGAGCGAGCGCGACGGGGTCAGCGCGCAGCTGGCGGCGCGCGCGGCCGCGCGTGTCCGGATCCCGATGCGCGCGGGCGTCTCGAGCCTCAACCTGGCGACCGCCGTGGCGGTCGTGCTCTACGCCGGCGGGCAGCGGCTTCTCCCAGCGCTCGACCGTCCAGGCGGGAGTCATGCCGACCGACTCGTAGAGCCGGAGCGCGCTCGCGTTGGCGCCCTGCACGGACAGCTCGGCGACGGTCATCCCGGCCGCCTGCAGCGCCGCCAGCCCGTGTAGCAGCAGCGCCCGGCCAAGCCCGCGGCCGCGCGCCCGCGCCGCGACCGCGAGATAGTCGACGAAGCCGACGCCCTCCTCCCAGCGCTCGCACAGCACGACGCCGGCCAGCCCCGCGGAGTCCTCGTGCAACAGCCACGGCGACGGCTCCCGGTCATGCTTGTCGAGCGTCGCCGCGCGCCAGGACGCGAGCGTGCGCGGCTGATAGCCCTGAACCTCGGCCATCGCCGCCTCGACCAGCGCGTGCACCGCGACGTCGTCGTGGCCGCGCTCGAACGCGCGCACCGCCACGTCACGAGGCGCCGTCACGTCCGTGAGCCGCATCCGCATGCGGAAGTAGCTCAGCTCGTAGCGGTAGCCGGCGTCGCGCAGATGAGCGCGCGCGGGCTCGTTCGAGCTCGCCACGAACTGGCGCACGCGCCTCTCGCCGCGCTCGAGCGCACGCGCCTCCGCCGCCTCGCGCAGGGCCGTGCCGACGCCGCGGCCCTCGGTCGCCGGCGGCACGGTCACGAGCGCCGTGCCGCGGTCGTCGAGCAGCGCGTAGCCGAGCGCGCGCCGTCGTCCTGCTCGACCAGCCAGGCATCGAGCGCAAGATCGAAGCCGGGCGCCGCCCAGTCGGCCCGCACGTCCTCGAGCGTGTAGTCCGGTCGCCCCAGATCGGCGATGTCGCGGGCGACGATCAGGTCGAGCACCGCCGAGGCGTCATCGGGCGCAGGCGCGCGGATCTTCATGGCGGCACTGTAAGGGTGCGGATCGGCGCGGGGAGCGCTACGATCCGACGCATGGTCCGTCGTACGCGGATCGCGTTCGCCACAGCGCTGACCGCCGCCGGGATCCTCTTCGGCGCCGCGCTTGCGCCCGCAGCGGGCGATCGTCACGCCACGGGCAGCTCGGCCGCGAGCGTCACTTACAACGCGGACGGCGTGCCGGTGGTCGACTCCGGGCCGCAGTGCAGGGACAAGGGCGGCTTCGGCAAGCACCACGACAAGGCGGACGCGTCGGACTTCTGATCGCTAGCGTGGCGGGTCGTGCGCTTCGCGGTCATGATCGAGGGGCAGGAGGACGTGACCTGGGACGGACTGGGTCGCGCTCGCGCAGGCGTGCGAGCGGCTCGGCTTCGAGGCGCTGTTCCGCTCGGACCACTACGCGTCGGTCGACGGCGATGGCGCGCGCGGCTCGCTCGACGCCTGGGGAACGCTGTGCGCGCTGGCCGCGATCACCTCGCAGCTGCGGCTCGGCACGCTGGTCTCGCCGGCGACGTTCCGCCATCCCTCGGTGCTCGCGCGCAACGCCGTCACCGCCGACCACATCTCGGGCGGGCGCATCGAGCTCGGCATCGGCACGGGCTGGCTGGAGCGCGAGCACCGCGCGCACGGCTTCCCGTTCCCGTCGATGGGGACGCGCATGGACCGGCTCGCCGAGCAGCTCGAGATCATCCACGGCTCGTGGGCTGCCGGGCCGTTCGACTTCGCCGGCGAGCACTGGTCGGTCGAGCGCCTCGACGCGCGGCCCAAGCCGGTCCAGAACCCGCTGCCGATCGTGATGGGCGGTGCGGCGGCGACCGCGCGGCGCCGCGCTCGCGGCGCGCTGGGCGGCCGAGTACAACGTCGTGCACGCATCGCCCGCCGACGCGGCGGCGGCCGGCGCGCGCCTGGACGCCGCCTGCGAGCAGGCCGGCCGCGACCCCGCGACGCTCGCGCACTCGCTGATGCACGCGATCGTGATCGGCGCCGACGAGGACGACCTGCGCGCGCGCGCCGCACAGGCTGGCGGCGTGGCAGGGCGACGCCCTGGACGTCGACGAGCTGCGGCGCGACTGGCTCGCGGGCACGCCCGCCGAGATCGTCGCGCGGCTGCGCGAGTACGAGGCGGCCGGCGTCGAGCGCGTGATGCTCCAGCACCTGCTGCACCGCGACATCGAGGCGCTCGAGCTGATCGCCGCCGAGGTCCTGCCGGCGTTCGCGTGAGCCTGCGAACGCGTTCACCGGCGCGCGGCTCGACCGCGCCGGCGACGACCGCCGTCGCGACCCGGCCTGGATCGCAGCGCAGCACGCGCACCCGGCGGCGCGCGCGGTGCTCGCCGGCGACGACGGGCATCGTGATGGACGGCGACGAGCTCGCGCTCGTGCCGCTGGCGGAGGCGAGCGAGCGCGACTCCGCCGCCGAGCCCCTGCTGCTGGGGATCGACGCGGCCGGCCCGCTCTTCGCGCTCGATCTCGACGCGCGTCCGGCCGGACGGTGAACGGCCCGCGCCACTGATCGCCGCGGGCGCGCCGCGCGGGAGCGGGGCGCGCGCGCCCGGCGCCTGCGCCAGGCCCGCGAGCCGTGCCGCTGCGCGAGGCCGTGGCCGTGCTGGCGCAGGACCAGGGCGGGCTCGTCGCGTACGTCGCGGCGCTGCTCAACTGGCATCGCAGACACCGCTTCTGTGCCGCCTGCGGCGCGCTCGTCGCGAGCTCGGCGAGGGCGGGCTGATCCGCGCCTGCCCGCGCTGCGGCACGCGATCACCACCCGCGCACCGACCCCGTCGTGATCATGCTCGTCACCGACGCGCGACCGCGTGCTGCTCGGCCGCGCGCCGAGCTGGCCGCCGCGGCGCTACTCGGCGCTCGCCGGGTTCGTCGAGCCGGGCGAGAGCCTGGAGGAGGCGGTCGCGCGCGAGGTCGCCGAGGAGAGCGGCGTCGAGGTCGGCTTGCCGCGCTACGTCGCGTCGCAGCCGTGGCCGTTCCCCTCGTCGCTGATGCTCGGCTTCGAGGTGCCCTGGGTCGCGGGCGAGCCGCGCGCGCTCGAGGACGCGATCGAGGACGTGCGCTGGTTCAGCCGCGCCGAGGTCGCCGCCGCGGCCGCCGATGACTCAGACCGATGGGCTGGGCCGCCCAGCCCGAGCCGGCGCTGCCGGGCGCGAGCTCGCTGCTGCTCCCGCCGCGCCTGGCGATCGCGCGCCGGCTCGTCGAGCGCTGGCTCGAGCGCTAGTTCTGCCAGGCCGCGGCGACCGCCGCGACGTGGCGCTCGTCGGTGCCGCAGCAGCCGCCGAGCACGTTGACGTTGCGCAGGTGCGCGCGCAGCGCGACGTAGTCGGCGCCGAGCTCGGCGGGATCGCCCTCGTCGAGCTCCTCGGCCTCGTCGAGCTCCGCGTGGCTCATCATCGAGGCGTTCGCGCGCAGCCCGGCGA
Organism: uncultured Solirubrobacteraceae bacterium; assembly: GCA_963721315.1. Taxonomy (GTDB): domain Bacteria; phylum Actinomycetota; class Thermoleophilia; order Solirubrobacterales; family Solirubrobacteraceae; genus DASQMT01. The sequence continues at coordinate 49,921 of CAVRIU010000001.1, read as the reverse complement.
TCCGGCCGACCCAGGCGCCGCCGTCCTGCACCACGTGCTCGAAGTGCGACGGGTGCGCGCAGTTGACCATGTAGTAGGCGGGCGCCGAGTCGGTCTCGAAGTCGACCTGCGCGATCGCGTCGCCGAGCGCCTGGCCGCTCGGCAGCCTGCCGTCGGTCTCGACCGTGAACGAGATCGCCACCGGCAGCCCGCCGCCGCGGCGGCCCGGGCGATGCCGATCGCCTCCTCGGCGTAGGTCATCGTGATCGCGGAGACCATGTCGGCGCCGGCCGCGGCGAACGAGCGCGACCTGGCCGGCGTGGTACTCCTCGCGCCTCCTCGGCTGACATCAGGTTCGCCGCCATGTAGCCGTCGCCGCGCGGGCCGATCACGCCGTTGACCAGCACCGGGGCGTCAGCGCCGGCGTGCTCGTCGCGGAGCTCCTGCGCGAACGCGACCGCCTCGCGGTTGACGCGGTCGAGCGCGCTCGGCGTCATAGCCGAGCAGCGCGCCCAGTCGGGGTTCGCGCGCCAGGTCGCGGTGTCGAGCACGAAGCCCGCGTCGCGCTCGCGCGCGAGCTCGAGGAAGCGCTCGAAGTACTCGCGCAGGGCGGCGCGGCCGTGCTCGTCCTCGAGCAGCGGGAACGAGGCGAACTGCGGGCAGGTCGATGCCCTTGTGGAAGACAGCACGGTCTCGAGGCCGCCGTCGGTCAGGAACAGGCGGTCGCCCGAGAGCTGGGGAAGAGATGTCTGCATGACCTGACGACGATCTCACCTCGCGGGTCATTCCCGCAAGTCCCCGCCGTGTACGGTGCGCCGCGAGATGCGCGGAGCCGTCGTGTGGACCTGACCTTCTCGGAGCGCGAGACCGCGTTCCGCGACGAGCTGCGCGCCTGGTTCGCGGCCAACGACCCGGGCCCCGAGCCGCGCACGGCGACGAGCAGCTCCACTTCGCCTGGCGGCGCGACTTCCAGCGCCGGCTCTACGAGGGCGGCTGGGCCGCGCCGCACTGGCCGGTCGAGCACGGCGGGCGCGGCGCGACGCTGACCGAGTCGGCGATCTTCTTCGAGGAGCTCGGGCGCGCCCGCGCGCCGCTCCCGGCCAACGTGCTCGGGCTGCTGCTCGGCGGCCCGACGCTGATGGTGTGGGGCACGGACGAGCAGCAGCGACCGCTTCCTCGGTCCGATCCTGTCGGCCGAGGAGATCTGGTGCCAGGGCTTCTCCGAGCCCGATGCCGGCTCCGACCTGGCCGCGCTGAAGACCCGCGCGGTGCGGCGACGGCGACGGCTGGGTCGTCACCGGCCAGAAGGTCTGGACCAGCGGCGCGCAGCACGCGAAGTGGTGCATGCTCGTCGCGCGCACCGACACCGAGGCCGCCGAGCACAAGGGCCTGACCTACTTCCTGATGGACATGGACCAGCCCGGGGTCGCAGGTCCGGCCGCTGCGCCAGATCACCGGCGAGTCGGAGTTCAACGAGCTCTTCATCGACGGCGCGCGGATCCCGGACGAGCACGTGATCGGCGGCGTCGGCAACGGCTGGAAGGTCGCGCTGACGACGCTGATGAACGAGCGCGCGGGACTCGCGTTCTTCCTCCAGGTGCGGCTGCGGCGGCTGCTCGACGACCTGATCGACGCGGCCGCCGAGCGCGGGCTGCTCGACGACGACGTCGTCGCGGACAGGCTCGGCGCGCTGCACGTCAAGATCGAGATCCTGCGCCTGACCGCGTACCGCGGGCTGACGGCGATCGAGAAGTACGGCCAGCCGGGGCCGGAGGGGTCGCTGACGAAGTGGATGTGGTCGGAGGCGAACCAGCAGCTCGCCCAGCTCGCGGCCGACCTGCTCGGCGCCGAGGCGCTCGTCGCCGGCTCGCCCTGGGGCTACGAGCTGCTGCGCGCGCGCGGCAACACGATCGAGGGCGGCACGACCGAGATCCTCAAGAACATCGTCGCCGAGCGCGTGCTCGGCCTGCCGCGGGCGCGCTGAGGAGCTCGCTCGTGGACTTCGACCTCAGCGAGGACCAGCGCACGATCAAGGCGACCGCGCGCGAGCTGCTCGCCGCCGCTCGCCGTTCGAGCGCGTGCGCGCGGCGGCGGAGGCGGGGCGCTACGACGACGGAGCTGTGGCGCGAGCTGTGCGAGCTGGGCTGGCCCGGCATCGCGGTCGCCGAGGAGCACGGCGGCCAGGGCCTCGGCGCCGTCGAGCTCGCCGTGCTGCTCGAGGAGCTCGGCTACGCGGTCGCCGCGGTGCCGCTGCTCGGCAGCGCGCTGGCGGCGCTGGCGATCGAGCACGCCGGCGACGAGCGAGCAGCGCGCGCGCTGGCTGCCCGGGCTCGCCTCGGGCGAGCTGACCGGCGCGTTCGGCGGCGTGCGCGACCTGATCGCCGACGCGCGCGACGCCGACGTGATCGTCTCGTCGAGGCGGGCGCGCCGCGCGTCGTCGCGCGCGCCGACGCCGACGTCGAGCCGGTCGACGCGATCGACCCGACGCGCCGCTACGCGCGCGTGAGCGGCGACGGCGCCGGCGCTCGCCGGCGACGTCGAGGCGCGCGCTCGGCCGCGCGGGCGCCGCGGTCGCCGCCGAGGTCGTCGGCGTCTGCCAGCGGGCGCTCGACATGACCGTCGCCTACGTGTCCGAGCGCAGGCAGTTCGGCGTGCCGGTCGGCTCCTTCCAGGCGGTCGCGCACCGCTGCGCGCAGATGCTGCTGCACACCGAGGGCGCGCGCTCGGCGGCCTACTTCGCCGCCTGGGCGGCCGACGCGGCGCCCGAGCGGCTGGCCGAGGCGGTCGGCATGGCCTGCGCGGCCGCGGCCGAGGCGGGCGTCGAGGTGACCGGCTCGGCGATCCAGGCGCACGGCGGCATCGGCTTCACGTGGGAGGCCGACGTGCACTGGCTGTTCAAGCGCGCCCAGCTCGACGCGGCGCTGCTGGGCAGCGCGTCGGGGCACCGGATGCGGCTGGCGCGGGCCGTGGCGGCGCGCGGCGAACGTCAACTGCGGCAGTAGACGGAGGGAGGGTTCGAGTGCCGGGCGGCGCCGCCGACGGCGGACGTCGCGATCGGCGAACGTCGTACCGGCATAGCGCCGACGTCGCGGACGTTCGGACGCCGCGACGGCGATCGCGTCGCGCCGCGGCGGCCGCGAAGGAGCGCCGCCCCGATCCGAACCCTCCCCTTAATGCCGCAGTTGACGTTCACCGACGCCGGCGTCAACGATCCGACGGGTCCGCGATCCCCTCCTCGAGGAACCGCGTAGCGCCCCTCGAGCACCCCCTGCGCGAGCGCGTAGTTCTCGACGTCCTCGTTGCTCCAGAGCGCCTGGAAGAGCGTGCCGACGCGGCGCCGCGACTGCTTGCAGAAGAGATCGGCCAGCTCGGCGGCCTCCGTCGCGCGGTGCGGCTGCTCGGCGCGGATCGTGTCCGCGTAGACGACCGCGGCAGACATCGCGAACAGCTCGGCGCCGATGTCGACGATGCGCCCGAGCACCGCCTGGCGCTTCTCGAGCTTCGCCTGCCAGCGGCCCATCGCGTAGAACGTCGAGCGCGCCAGCTTGCGCGCGCTGCGCTCGACGAAGCGCAGGTGCGTCGCCAGCTCGCCGAACTGCTCGTAGGCGCGCGGCTTCTGGCCCTCGCCGACGGCGAGCTGGGGCAGCCACTTCGCGTAGAAGCGGCTCGCCTGCAGCGCCACGCGCGCCTTCTCCTTGAGATCGCCGTCGCCCTCGAGGATCGCGCCCGCCACCTCCAGGTGGCGGTCGACTGCCTCGCGCGCGATCAGCAGGTGCATGATCTCCGTCGAGCCCTCGAAGATGCGGTTGATGCGCATGTCGCGCAGCTGCTGCTCGACCGCGACAGGGCGCTCGCCGCGTGCCTTGAGCGACTCCGCCGTCTCGTAGCCGCGGCCGCCGCGGACCTGCATCAGCTCGTCGATCACCTGCCAGCCGAGCTCGGAGGCGTAGAGCTTGGCGATCGCGGCCTCGATCCGCACGTCGCTTCGCTTGTCGTCCGCGAGCCGGCTCGCGACGTCGAGCATCGCCTCCAGCCCGAACGCGCTGGCGGCGATGAAGGCGATCTTCTGCGCGACCGCGTCGTGCTTGCCGACCGGCTGGCCCCACTGCACGCGCTCGGAGGCGAACTCGCGCGCGGTCTTCGTCGCCCACTTCGCGGTGCCGACGCAGATCGCGGGCAGCGCGAGCCGGCCGGTGTTGAGCGTCGTGAGCGCGATCTTGAGCCCTTGGCCCTCCTTGCCGATCACGTTCTCGCTCGGGACGAAGACGCCGTCCAACCGCGTGACCGAGTTCTCGATCCCGCGCAGGCCCATGAAGGCGTTGCGGTGCTCGACGGTGACGCCGGGCGTGTCGTAGGGCAACACGAACGCGGTGATGCCGCCGCGGTGCCCGTCTGACTGCGGGACCTTGGCCATCACGACCACGATGTCCGCGATCGCGCCGTTGGTCGCCCACAGCTTGAGCCCGTCGAGCGTGTAGCCGTCGCTCGGTCGGGACGGCGGTCGTGCCGAGCCGCGCCGGGTCCGAGCCGACGTCGGGCTCGGTCAGCAGGAAGGCGGAGATGTGGTCGCGCGCGACCAGCGGCAGCCACTTGCGCTTCTGCTCGTCGGTGCCGAACTCCATCAGCGGCTGGGCCACCCCGATCGACTGGTGCGCGGAGAGCAGCGTCGAGATCGAGGCGTGCCAGACACCGGCCAGCGCCAGCGCGCGGTTGTAGTAGACCTGCGAGAGGCCGAGGCCGCCGTAGGTCTCGGGCACCTTCATCCCGAGCGCGCCGAGCTCCTTGAGCCCGTCGAGCACCGGTTCGGGGATCTTCGCGTCGCGCTCGATCTCGAGCGGGTCGACCGCTGTCGACGAGGAACTCGCGCAGGCGCCCGAGGAAGCGCTCGCCCTTCTCGATCGCCGCGACGTCCAGGCGCGGCTGGGGCGAGATCAGGTCGAGCCTGAAGCTGCCCAGGAACAGCTCCTTGCCGAAGCTGGGGAGCTTCCACTCGCGTTCGCGCGCGGCCTCCGCGACCTCGCGTGCCTGGCGCTCCGAGACGTCTGTTGACATGCTGTCGAGGTTAGCCGGGCGGCGCTCTAGGGTGAGCCCCATGCCCCGCTCTCGCAGCCTTGGTATCGCCCTCGCTCTGGCGCTTGCACTCGGCGCCCCGGCCGCCGCTGACGCGGCCAAGCCGAAGCGCTACCTCGTCTCGCTCGGCGATTCCTACGCCGCCGGCTACCAGGCGACCGGCGCCGGCACGGGGGCGACGACGCGCAACGGCTTCGCCTACCAGCTGCCGAAGCTCGCCAAGAAACGCGGATACCGGTTGAAGCTCGTCAACTTCGGCTGCGGCAGGGAGACCTCGACGCTGCTGCTGGAGCGCACCGCCGAGTGCGAGCAGCGGGCGCCGGGCGGCCCCGACTACGCCGGCCGGACGCAGCTCGCCGCGGCCGAGAAGTTCCTCCGCTCGCATCGCGGCAGGGTCGATCTGGTCACGGTGTCGATCGGCGGCAACGACGTGACGGCGTGCGCGCTCGCGCCCGACCCGGTCGCCTGCGTCGGCGCTGCCGTGACGCTGCTCGAGCGCAACGTGACCGCGACGGCGCGGCGACTGCGCACGGCCGCGGGCGAGAGGCCGCGGATCGTCGGCATCACGTATCCCGACGTGCTGCTCGGCAAGTGGGTCGGCGCCGACGCCGACCAGGCGCTCGCACGACTCTCGATCTTCGCGTTCCAGAGCCTGATCAACCCCGCGCTGGTGCGGTCGTACGGCGCAGGTGACGGCAAGCTCGTCGACGTCACGCGCGCCACCGGCGCATACGGCTCGCTCGACGAGCTGACGACGCTCGCGCCCTACGGAGCGATCCCGGTGCCGGTCGCGCGGGTGTGCAAGCTGACCTACTACTGCGATCTGCGCGACATCCACGCCCGAACCAGCGGCTACCGGCTGATCGCCAAGCTGGTGGCGAAGACGCTGCCGCGCAAGCCGCGCAGCTGACCCGCATGTCAGGGCTCTTTCGCCTTGCGTCCGCCGGCCGGATGTGGTCCAGTCGGCGTCCATGAAGCGGGTCCTCTCCCTCACGCTCGGCCTACTCATCGCGATCGTGGCGGCCGCGCCCGCGCGGGCCGTCGCGCCGCCGAACGACAACTACCTGGCGTCGACCACGATCAACGCGCCGGACGGCGCGCTGGCGCCGTCCTACTCCGACCAGGTCGACACGACCGAGGCGACGACGCAGGCCGACACGTTCAATCCCAACCGGGACGGGCTGCCGTTCGGCGGTGGCAAGCCCGAGCCGACGAGCTGCGTCGGACTGCCGGCGTTCGGCAAGACCGTCTGGTACGACTTCGCGCCGCCGACGCCCGGCGCCGCGCGGATCTCCGCAACGGGCTTCGACACCGTGATCGCGGTCCACGAGTGGAGCGCCCGCGACTCCCAGCTCAGGGGGCTGGTCGCGTGCCAGAACACGTCGACCGGGGTGAGCGAGGAGATGCTGCTGCCGCCGCAGCTGCAGCGGGGCAAGAACTACACGATCCAGATCGGCGGCGCCGCGGGCGTGGGCGGCCTGCTCGACTTCAGCTTCGAGTTCTTCGCCGACCGCGACGGCGACCGGATCCTCGATGAGACGCCCGACAAGTGCCTGCGGCTGCGCGGCATCCCGCTGTTCGGGGGCTGCCCGCCGATCGTCCGCGGCGCCGCTCGGGTCACGACCCAGGGCGCTCCCGGCGGCGTCCGGGTCCTGCGACTCACGGTCGACCGCGCAGACAAGGGAACGAAGATCGAGGTGGGCTGCCGCGGTTGCGGTAGCAGCGTGCGGGCACAGGCGCCGCGTGGCGGCAGCGTCCGCGTCAGCGGCTTCGAGGGACGCAGCCTCGCCATCGGCGATCGCATCGAGGTGCGGATCAAGCGGCCGCGCGGCGGCAAGGGGCGCTTCCGCTTCGGGGCGATCGGCAAGGTCGTGCGGTGGCCGATCACGAGCACCGGGCTGGGCCAGTCGACGGTGACCTGCACGCGTCCGGGCTCGAAGCGCAAGATCGAGTGCCCGTGAGACGCGTCGCGCTGCTTGCCGTGCTGTTTGCGGCGGCGTTCGCGGCGCCGGCGCAGGCGCTGGATCCGGGGCCGCAGATCTACACGTGGGACACGTACCCGGTGACGCCGGCGGTGACTGTCGACATGTGCGAGCGAGGCCGACGCTCGGTCGCCGGCGGGCGGCTTCGACGGCGGCGCGTACCTGAATCCGGGACGGCTGTCCGTGCAGCTGCGACTGGATTTCGCGCAGCCGCAGGCGCTCGTCGAGGTGTTCGTGCGCGTCGCCGACGGCCGACCCGGTCTCGGTGGACGGGTGCGGCGCGCAGGGCTGCTCGACAGGCGGAATTGTCGTATCGAGCAGCCCTGCCCTCGCGGCCGGCGTCTGGACGCCGGTGATCCTCGCGGCTCCGGCTGGAGTCGCGTCGATCTTCGCGCTGCGACTCTCGGCGTCACACCACCCGACTCGACGTCGATGACCTCGGCCTCTCGACCTCTCTCAACCAGCCCGACACCGAGATCGCCTCGGCGCCGCCCGCCGACACGCCATCCCACGACGCGACCTTCGTACCGAGCGCCAACCAGCCCGGCGCCACCTTCCTCTGCACGCTCGACGGCGCCCCCGGCTGCAGCCCATACGTCGGGCTCGCCACCGGCCCGCACGTGTTCACCGTCGCCGCGCGCGATCGCTGGGGCCTCGTCGACCCGACGCCGGCGACGTACTCCTGGACCGTCGAGGACCGCGACCGCGACGGCCTCGCCGATTCGCGGGACAACTGCCCCGATGTCGCCAACCCCGCGCAGCCCGACGGCGACGACGATGATGTCGGCGACGCCTGCGACCTGTTCGCACCCGGCGACGTGCCCGCGATCGCCGGCAAGAACGTGATCGCCAAGAACGTCAAGGGCGAGGTCTTCGTCAAGCTCCCCTCGGCGTCGTCGCTCAGCCGCATGCCCGACGCGCGCTCGCTGCTCGAGGACCCGGGCTTCCAGCCGCTCAAGGGGGTCGCCTCGCTTCCTGTGGGCGCCGTCGTCGACGCGCGCCGCGGCAGCCTCGCGATCCAGTCGGCGGCGAACGGCCGGCGCGCCGGCGACCCGCGCCGCAAGCTCCAGCGGGCGCGGCTCGCGGCCGGCATCTTCCGCATCCGCCAGGCTCGCGCACGCCTCAAGCGGAGCCGCCGTATCCCCACCACGATGCAGCTCGTCAGCGGCGCCGGGGCCGAGCAGGCGTGCGCGGGTTCGACGCGCAGGAACCCGTTGCGCGCGATCGTGCGCTTCATCACGATGAGCGGCAAGGGCCGCTTCCGCGCCGTCGGCGGCGCGAGCACCGGCACGGCGCGCGACGCCACCTGGATCACGACGGATCGCTGCGACGGGACGCTGACCGAGGTCGGCCGCGGCAAGGTGACCGTGCGCGATCCGAAGCGCAAGAAGAAGGTCACCGTCCGCGCCGGTCGCGGCTATCTGGTCAAGCGGCCGCTGTTCCTGCCGCTCAAGGGACGTCCGGGCTAGCGCGCCGCCAGCGGCGCGCCGCGACTCGAGCAGCAGCGGTAGATCGCGCGGGCACGTTCCATCAGTGGTCGGAGCAGGCTCTCGGCGTCGAAGCGCTTGTCCGCAGCCGCGCGCGGGGCATCCAAGATTGACCATACTTGTGCTCGTAGGCGAGACGAATGGGGACGAGTGCCGCAAGAGCTGAAAGTCGGTGACACGTTCGCGGGGCATCGCATCGAGGCGCTGGCCGGGCGCGGCGGCATGGGTGTCGTGTTCCGCGCGACCGACCTCGCGCTCGACCGGCCGGTCGCGCTCAAGCTGATCGCGCCGGACGCGGCGCTCGACCCGGTCTTCCGCGCGCGCTTCGAGCACGAGTGCCGCGCCGCCGCCTCGATCGACCATCCACACGCCGTCGAGGTCTTCCATGCCGGCGAGCAGGACGGTGTCCTCTACGTCACGATGCGCTACGTCGAGGGCACCGATCTCGGCGCGCTGCTGGCGCGCCGAGTCGCGCGCTGGAGCCGGCCCGCGCCGTCGGCCTGATCGCGCAGGTCGCCGAGGCGCTCGACGAGGCGCACCGCCACGGGCTCGTGCACCGCGACGTCAAGCCGACGAACGTGCTGATCGCGCAGCGCAACGGCGTCGAGCACGCCTTCCTGACCGACTTCGGGCTGACCAAGCGGTCCGAGTCCGACTCGGGCCTGACCAAGCCCGGCTTCGCGATGGGCACGGCCGACTACATGTCGCCCGAGCAGGCGCGCGGCGCCGACGTCGACGGCCGCGCCGACATCTACGCGCTCGGCTGCGTGCTCTACAAGGCGCTTGTCGGGCGTCGTCCCGTTCGATCGCGACAGCGACCTGGAGAAGATGTGGGCGCACCTGAACGACGAGCCGCCGTCGCTGCTCGAGGCGCGGCCTGAGCTTCCGCGTGCGCTCGACGACGTGGTGCGGCGCGCGCTGGCGAAGGACCGCGACGATCGCCTGAGTCGGCGGGCGAGCTCGCCCGCGCGGCGCTGGCGGCCGTGCGGACGGCGCCGCCGCCGCGCCCGCAGCCCGCGGCGCCGGACGCGATGCGCGTCGTCGTCGCCGAGGACTCGGTGCTGCTGCGCGCCGGCGTCGTCCACCTGCTCGAGGCCGCCGGCTTCGACGTCGTCGCGCAGGCCGGCGACGCCGACGAGCTGCTGCGCGAGGTCAGGGCGCACCGGCCCGACGTCGCGGTGACGGACATCCGCATGCCGCCGACCCACACCGACGAGGGACTGCGCGCGGCGCGCACGATCCGCGCCGAGCTGCCCGGGACGGGCGTGCTGGTGCTCTCGCAGTACGCCGAGGAGGCCTACGCGGTCGATCTGCTCGGCGAGAGCGCGGAGGGCGTCGGCTACCTGCTCAAGGACCGCGTCGCGGACCCGCGCGGCTTCGCCGACTCGGTCCGGCAGGTGGGGCAGGGCGGCTCGGCGCTCGATCCCGAGGTCGTCGCGCAGATGCTCAGCCGGCCGCGCGACTCGAGCCCGCTCGACGCGCTCTCGTCACGCCAGCGCGACGTGCTGGCCGCGGATGGCAGAGGGCCACTCCAACAGCACGATCGCGGAGGAGCTCGGGCTCAGCGAGCGCGCCGTCGAGCGCGACATCGGGGCGATCTTCGCCAAGCTCGACCTGCCCGCCGGCAACGAGGGGCACCGCAGGGTGCTCGCCGTGCTCACGTTCCTGCGCGCCTGAGGGCGTGGGATGTCAGGAGAGCAGATAGCCGATGATGAAGCCGGCGACGGTGGCTATGGCAACGCTCCGGCTGACCTGCTTGAACGCATGCGGCACGATCGCGATCGTGATCACCGCGAGCACGGCGCCGGCGGCGATCGCCTGGGTCGTCCCGATCAGAATCGTCACCCGCGTCCGCGAGCAGCGTGCCGCCGAGGACGGTCGACGCGGCCAGCGCCAGCCCGATGCCGCCGAGCAGCCCCAGCGTGAAGCGCCTGCTGCGCCCGCCGGCGAGGATCGGCTGAGCGGCGCCGTAGGACTCGACGACGTTGCCGAGCAGGATGCCCGCGAGCAGCGCCAGGCCGATCTCGCCCTCCGCGATCGTCAGTCCTAGGGCGATCGACTCGGGTACGCCGTCGACGAAGATCCCGGCCGCGATCGACTCCCCGCGCGCGGCCTGCGAGAGCTCCGGCGCCCGCGCGCCCATCGGCTCTCCGGCGGCCGCCGCGTGGCTCATCCGCCGCATCTCGCGCATCGACGGGTCGCGGCTCAGCCAGGCGTCGGCGGCGACGTAGATCAACGTGCCCGCGAGCAGCCCCGCCGCGGTGAGCGCCGGGCCGGCGCCGGCGTCGGCCTCCGGCACGAGCTCGAGCGCGACGGCCGCGAAGAGGATGCCGCCGCCGAACGCCGTCGCGGTCGCCGCGACCCGCTCGGGCAGCTTCAGCAGCGCCGCGGCGAGCGCGCCCACGAGCAGGCTCGCCGCGACGACGAGTCCCCAGCCCGCAGCTGCGCCGAGGCTCATCGACCTGAGCGCTCGCGCGCCTGGTCGATCTGCCAGGCGCTCGTGATCAGGCCGATGTGGCTGTAGGCCTGCGGGAAGTTGCCGAGCTGCTCGCCGTTGGCCGTGTCGATCTCCTCCCCGAGCAGACCGAGGTCGTTCGCCGCGCCGGCGAGGCGATCGTAGAGCGCCTGCGCGCGGTCGATCTCGCCGGCCTGCGCGAGGCAGCTGACGAGCCAGAACGAGCACAGCACGAACGTGCCCTCCTCGCCCGTCAGCCCGTCGGCGTTGAGCCCCTCGACGTTGCGGTAGCGCAGCACGAGCCCGTCCTCGGTCAGGTCGCGCGCGATCGCCTCGATCGTCGAGCGCATGCGCGGGTCGTCGGCCGGCAGGAAGCCGACGCAGCGGCATCAGCAGCTGCGCGGCGTCGAGCTCGTCGGAGTCGAACGCCTGCGCGTAGGCCTGGCGCTGCTCGCTCCAGCCGCGCTCCAGGATCGCGGCGCGGATCTCGTCGCGCGCAGCGGTCCACTCGGCCACCTTCGCGTGCTCGCCGAGCTGCGGCGCGAGGTCGATCGCGCGATCGAGCGCGGTCCAGCACAGCACCTTGGTGGAGAGGTGGTGCAGCGGCTCGCCGCGCATCTCCCACATGCCCGGTCCGTCTCGTGCCAGCGCCGCGCGGCGGTGTCGGCGAGGCGGCGACGAACGCTGGATCTCCAGTGCAGGTCGCCGAGCTGTCGCGGTAGTGTGGATCGCGCTGACAGCTCGCCGAAGACGTCGAGCTGCGTCTGGTCCCAGGCGCCGTTGCCGACGCGCACGGGCGCCGAGTCGCGCCAGCCGCGCAGGTGCGGCAGCTCGCGCTCGGACAGGTCGTGCTCGCCGCCGATGCCGTACATGATCTGGAGCGAGTCGTCGGCGGCGCCGCCGGCGGCCGACGTCATGAACGAGACGAAGTCCTCGGCCTCGTCCGAGCAGGCGCCGATGTAGAGCGCCTCCATCGTCAAGGCTGGCGTCGCGGATCCAGGTGAAGCGGTAGTCCCAGTTGCGCTCGCCGCCGACCGTCTCGGGCAGCGAGGTCGTCGGAGCGGCGACGATCGCGCCCGTCGGGCGATAGCTGAGGCCCTTCAGCACGCGCGAGGAGAGCCGCACCTGCTCCAGGTGAGGACCCTCGTAGATCGGAGTGCTCGGCCTCCCAGGAGCGCCACGCCGCGACGGTGTCGGCGATCCGCGCGGCGACGTCGCCGCGGTGCGGTCGGCTCGGGCTGCGCGCCCTCGACCGGCGCCCAGCGCAGCGAGAAGCCCGCCTGCTCGCCGGCGCGCGAGCGGTGAAGCGGGCGCGCATCGTGGCGTCCTCGATCGTCGTTTCGACGCCGGCGCGCACGGCGAGCCGGTTCGGCCCGCCGAACGTGCGGCCGCCGCCAGGCTCGGCGCGGAACAGCGGCCGCACGAGCCCGTACTCGCCGCGCGGCGCGAGCTCCAGCGCCAGCTCGACCTCGCCGTCGACGCCCTCGACGAGCCGCAGCAGCTCGTGCGGCGCGTCGAGCCCGAGCGCGTGGCCGCGCTGGCCCTCCGCGGACGGCGAGCGCGTCGGTCAGCACGCACCGTTCCGCTGCCCGGTCGTGAACGTCGTCTCGATCACGAGCGAGCCGGGCAGGTAGCGCCGCTCGCGTCGTGAACGGGCGCGACGGGCGTGATCGACCAGTGGCCGGCGGCGGGATCGAGCAGCCGCGAGAAGACGCCCGGGCTGTCGAAGCGCGGCAGGCAGAGCCAGTCGATCGAGCCGTCGCGGCTGACGAGCGCGGCCGGCTGCAGTCCGACAGCAGGCCGTAGTCGGCGATCGGCACGTATCCGCTTGCGCGCGTGCCGGCGGCAGTCGAGCGGGATGGGGCGCTGGGCATGCCCACCAGTCAAGCGCGGGCGCGCGACGTTGCATGCCGTGGCGCGGGTCCGTTCCGGAACGGTAATCACCTACACGTGACATCGCGCCTCCTGTACCTACTCAGAAACCGAGTCGTCGCCCGGCGGTGGGCGGCGCAGCGTAGGCTCGTGCCGCATGACCGGCTCCGAGTCCGACCCCCTGCCCGACTGGGCCCCCGGAACGGTCAGCGTGCTCGCCACTGGAGCGGGCGCTCCGCACGCGATCCCGGTGTCGACCGCGGTTCGCACGGGACCGCGGACGATCGCGTTGGCGCTCTCGCTGCGACGCGAGTCGCTGGCCCGGCTGCGCGCGGACCCACGCTGTGCGCTGACGATCGTCAGCGGCGGCGACGTGGCCTTCACGGCGCACGGACGGGCGACGATCGTCGAGCAGCCGATGACGGTCTCGGACCGCGTGGCAGCCGTGCGGATCGACGTCGACGCGATCCAGGACCACGGCGACGAGCGGTTCGAGATCGACGCCGGCGTGCGCTGGCATTGGACCGATGACGAAGCGGAGCAGCAGGACTCGACGATCCGCGCGGCGCTGGCCGCGGAGCCACCGACGACGGGAGGGATGCGATGACGACGGCGAACGGCAGCGGCACGAAGGACGACCCCTGGCGGCTGCGCACGCCGCCGGGCACCTCGGAGTACACGATGTACCGCGATGAGTCGCTCGACCCGCCGGCGCTCGTCTGCCAGGTCGGCAAGACCACGCTGAGCTACCGGCTGCGCTGCCTCGAGGACCTGCCGGCGATGCTCAAGGAGCACGGCGACTGGATGCCGCTCGGCAGCGCCGACGAGTCAAAGCCGGCGGCGGAGGGGACCGTCGAGGCCTGGGCGCGTTCGGACGCCAATCCGGTCGGCGGCTGGTACGGGCTCAAGAAGGGCCTGCGCGGCCGCTTCGCGATGTACGTGCCGCCGCTGATGGAGGAGCTCGGCCTGGCCGAGCTCGAGCACAACCCGCGCAACAACCGCATGCGCGCGACCTGATGGACGTGATCGCGCCCGGCGCGGGCGAGGTCATCGGCGACTCGCCGGAGCGGCGGGTCGAGATCCTCGCCGACCACGACGCGCTGACCGCGACGTGGTCGCGCTTCGGGCCCGGGCGCGCGGGCGCGGACCTGCACGTGCACCGCCGCCACAGCGACCTCTTCTACGTGCTCGCGGGCGAGCTGACCGTGATGCTCGGCCCCGAAGGGCGAGAAGTGGTGGTACCGGCGGGGGCGCTCGCCCGGGTGCCGCCGCTCGTCGTCCACGGTTTCCGCAACGGCAGCGACGCGCGAGCTCCGCTACCTCAACCTCCATGCGCCCGGGGAGGGCTTCGCCGACTACATGCGCGCGCTGCGCGACGGGCGCACGCGCTCCTACGACCAGGAGCCGCCGCCGGCGGACGGCGGCCGTCCGGCCACGGAGGCGGTCGTAGGCGGCGAGGCGTTCGGGGCCGGCCGCGTGAAGCTGCTCGCGGACGTCGACGCGATCGGGATCTCCGAGGAGGCCTGGGACGGCCCTGGCGGCCCGCCGCACGTCCACCGCCGCCACATCGAATCGTTCTACGTGCTCGAGGGAGAGCTTGCGCTGATCGCCGGCGGGCGCGAGCTCCGGGCGCCGGCGGGTTCGTGGGTGCAGGTGCCGCCCGGCGTCCCGCACAGCGTCTCGTCCGGCTCTGGGCCGGTGCGACTGCTCGACCTGCACACGCCGAGCTGCGGCTTCGGCGCCTTCCTGCGTGCGCTGCATGGCGGCGGCAGCGAGCACGCGACCGCGCTCGCGCGCGCCGCCTTCGATCAATGCTGACCGAGCGTCACCAGACGTCGCCGTCGCGCCAGTCGCACGTGAGCTCGCCCGACAGATCGAGCCGCGCCGTGACCTCGAGCACGTAGATCCCGCCGTCCTCGTCCTCGGTCCGCACGATGCCGGCCGGCGTGAGCGCGCTCGTCGGTCCCTGCCACTGCCGCCAGCCGCGCGCGGCGTAGAAGCGAGCGGCCGCGTCCGTCGCGCCCAGCGCGCCCAGGTCGTAGGCGCCGCGGATGACCCGCTCCAGCTCCGCCATCAGCGCACCGCCGTGCCCGCGACGGCGGTGCTGCGCGCTCACGCCGACGCCCTCGACGTAGCCTGCGCGCAGCGCGCGGCCGCCGTGCAGGAGCCGCCGCTGCACCACCGATCCGTGTCCCGACCAGCTCGCCCTCTTCCCACACCAGGGCGTGCACGCCGCCCAGCGCGTGCTCCCAGTCGTGCTCGGTCAGCTCGCCCTCGAACACCGCCTCGAGCAGCGCGCGAGCCGCTGCCAGGCTCGCCGGGTCGAGATCGGCCGTGTGAGCCGTGCGCACCTCGGTCATTCGGCTGTCAGCCCGGGACGGGAGCGGGCGTGGTCATCTCGATGCCGTGGCGCTCGGCGAGCGCCAGCACCTCGCCGAGATCGGGCTCGCCGTCGGCCGCGAGCGCGCCGGCGGCGCGCATGAAGCGCTCGATCTCGGCACCGGGAGCGAAGACGACGTAGGCGAGCGCAGCGGCATCGGACTCGTTGCGAACGGTGTGCGCGCGCCAGGCCGGGATGTGCACGACGGATCCGGCCGTGGCGACGATCCGCTCCACCTCGCCGCGGTCGTCCTCGACGTAGAGCACCAGCTCACCGCGCTCGACGCGGTAGACCTCCAGCGGCGCGTGGCGGTGCAGCACCGGCGGGCCGCCGCCCGCCGGCAGACGGACTTCGACGGCCAGCAGGGCACCGCCGGTGGCGGCGCTGTCGACGCGGAACGTGAGCTCGATCGGAGCCGACCATCAAGCGGTCGGCCCTATGATTGTCAAGTAGCTTGTCCATTCCTCCAATATAGACAAGCCACTTGCCTATGTCAAAGCGCCTTCCCCAGACGTCGGCCCGGCACGCACCGGAGAACCTCGCGATCCTGCTCCGAGAGCCGTTTCGAAGGATCAACGAGCAGCTGCTGCAGCGCTTGGCCGAGCGTGGGCACCCGCAAGTCCGCTCCGTGCACGGGAACGTCTTTCAGTATCTCGACGACGCGGGAACTCGCGTCAGCCTGCTTGCGCAGCGTGCCGAGGTGAGCAAGCAGGCAATGGCTCAGCTTGTCGCCCACCTCGAGCTGCACGGCTACGTCGAGCGCGTGCCCGACCCGAGCGATCGCCGCGCGAGCCTCGTGCGGGCGACCGCTCGCGGGCGCGCGGTCTTCGCGGTCGCACGCGAGCTGACCGAGGAGGTCGAGGCGCGACTCGAAGCGCGTCTGGGCGCAGCCAAGCTGCGGCGCCTGCGCGCGCTGCTGGCCGAGCTCGACGCCGCGCTCTAGGGCCGCCGCTCGCCGACGCCCTTGAAGAACGTGTAACTGAACACGCCATCCGCCGCGGTAGTCCGACGCAGGTCGCGCACGCCCGCATCGAAGTGCGCCGGCTCGATCAGGCCCGCCGCGATCGCGGGCTCGCGGATGCCCTCGATCATCGCGGTGAATGTCCGCCGCGTGAAGCCGTCGACCAGCTCGGGACGGCTTGCGTCGACGTAGACCATCCGCGGCGAGACGCGGACCGCGCCGAAGCCCGCCGCGATCAGCAGCGGATAGACCTGCCGGCCGATCAGCGAGTCGCCGCCGGCACGGCGCTGGAGCTCGATCTGGCAGTCGATCGCCGCGTGCGCCGCGGCGCTGTCGGGATGGAAGTACGCCGACCCGTGGTCGCCCTCGATGACGGTGATCGTGCCACCGGGCCTGAGCAGCCCGCCGAGGACGGACAGCGCCTCGACCGGTCGCGCGAGGTGCTCCAGCACGAAGCAGACGAACACGTGGTCGAACGAGCCGGCGGCGAACGGGTGCGCGAAGATGTCCGCCTGGCGGAACTCGACGTTGTCCAGCCCGGCGCGTTCGGCTCGTCGCCGTGCCTCGGCGAGCGAGCCCGGGGAGACGTCGATCGACGTGAAGCGCGCATCCGGGCTCCGGCGCGCGAGCGTGATCGTCTGGGCGCCGACCCCGCAGCCCGCCTCCAGCACGCGGCTCCCGGCGGGGTAGGTGGTGTCGGCGTGCAGCAGCTCGACCAGCGTCCCCGCCTGGTCCTGCAGACGCGCGCTCTCGCGTGCGTCGTAGCCGTGTACGTAGGCCTCGCTCACTCCAGGTCCCAGCCGAAGTAGACCTCCGTCGCGCAGAGCATGTCGCCGCGGAACGTCAGCACCTCGGTGTTGCGGAACCGCGTTCCGTCGGTGCGCGTGGCCTCGTAGGTGACGAAGACCTCGTCGCCGTGCTCGACGAGCCGCTCGAAGTCGAACGCCTTGATCGACCCCGCGTTGGGCCAGCAGCGCTCGAAGAACCCCGCGCGGTCGAGCCCGACGTCGGCCGGGCTGGAGAACGTGTAGTCGTCGGTCAGCAGCGCCTCGAAGGTGCCGCGATCGACCGACGCGAAGGCGCCGTAGCACGCGCGCGCGAGCTCCAACCGGTCATCTGCGGGCACGAGGCTCTCCTTTGCTCATTGCGGGGTACCATCACCGGCGATGGGGGACGCAGCCGTCGGCTGGCTCTTGCTCGGCGTCGCGCTCCACCTGGGCAACCAGGTGGCACGCGGGCGCGGCTGGGACGTGATCGTACGCAGCGCCTGCGACGGCGGCGGCGGCCTGCGCCGCCGCGACACGATCGCCGCCTGGGTCGCGGGCGCGGGCGCCGGTGGGCTGGTGTCGGCGCGCGGCGGCGACGCGGTGCGCGTGCTGCTGCTGCAGGCGCCGGATCGGAGACGCCGGCTGCCCGCTGCTGGCCGGCACGCTCGTCGCCGAGGGGGTCGGGGAGATCGTCGTCGGCGTGCTGCTGCTCGCGCTCGCGCTGGCGTTCGGCGTCGGCCCGCAGCTCGGCCTCTCGACGACCACCGCGCTCGTGCTCGCCGGCGCGGCGGTCGCCGCCCTGGCGCTGACCGTCCTGACCCGCCGCGTCCCGCGCCTGCGCCGGATCGCCGCCGGCGTCGGCCGCGGCTGCGCGCCGCTGCGCGCGCCCGGCGCCTACGCGCGCGGCGTGCTGCCCTGGCAGCTGGCGAGCCGCGCCTGCCGGCTCTGCTCGCTCGCCTGCTTCCTTGCCGCCTTCGGCGTGCCGGTCTCGCTCGCCGCGGTCCTGCTCGTCGCGTTCGCGCAGGGCGGCGGCAGGCTGGTCCCGTTCGCGCCGGCGTCGGTCGGCGCGAGCGTCGCGCTGCTCGCCGCGAGCTTCGGCCCGGTCACCGGCAGCTCCGTCTCGGCCGAGCGCCTGGCTGCCTTCTTCATCGGCACGAGCACGGTGCTGACGGTCGTCGGCACCGCGCTGGCGCTTGTGATCTGCCTGCGCTCTCAGGCGTCGGCGAAGCAGGGGCGCAGTCTCGGCGCGCTCGTCGCGGCGGTCGCCGGGCGGCGCTCGCTGGCCCGCGCGGCGACCGTGCCGACGCCGTAGCCGAGCACGCTCGCCACGACCCCGGCGGCGATGTCGAAGACGAAGTGGTTGCCGGTCGCGACGACGGCGAGGCCGATCGCGGGGCCCCACAGCAGCGCGAGCGTCCTGACGAGCGGGTTGCGCACGGCGGCGGCGATCGCGATCCCGACGGCGACGGCGAAGCCGACGTGCAGGCTCGGCACCGCGGCCAGCTCGTTGTAGAACGCGGTCGTCAGGCTCGAGTCCATCGCGAAGCCGGTCTGCTCGGAGATCGTGTCGACCAGGCCCATGTCGGCCAGCCGCGGCGGCGCGACCGGGAAGGCGGCGTAGACCGGGACCGAGATCAGCCAGGTCGCCAGGATCGTGTTGCGCAGCCGGTGGTAGACGGGGCGCGAGCGCTTGTAGAGGAAGATCAGCGCGCCGGGCACGACGATCAGCTGCGCCGCGATGTAGGCGTGGTTGAGCAGCCACAGGATCCAGGTGCCGGTCAGCGCCTGCTGGACCGACGCCTCGGTCGCGACGCCGAGGTCCTGCTCGAGGTCGATGATCCACTCGGCGTGATCCTGCGCGTTGGCGAGATCGCCGACCATCAGCCAGCGCGCGGCGCTGTAGACGAAGTAGGCGAGCAGGAAGAGACCGACCTGGGTGCGAGCAGCGGGGGAGGCGATCCGGGCGACGCTCGACGGGCGGAGAGCGGTGGCGGCGAGCATCGCTGAAACTTAAGCGCCCGCAGGCGGCGCCGCAGCCGGGATGGCACCAGGATCGAAGGTGGGGAGAACCCGCCCGCGGGTGCGGTTATCCCTACTCGCGGCGGGTGCGAGCGCGCGACCGCCGGCGGCGTCGAACAGGCGCAGGCCGTCGGGCACCAGGCCGAAGCGCACGCGCTCGCCCGGACGCACGCGCGGCGCGACCGGCGACCGAGACGACGAAGCGCGCCTCGGCGCCGGCGTCGACGCCCAGGAACGTCTCGCGGCCGAGCGCCTCGACGTAGGCGACCTCGCCCTCGAGCGGGCCCAGCAGCCCGTCGTCCGCCTCCCACAAGCGGCGCGTGCTCGGGCCGCACGCCGAGCACTGCGCCGGCGGGCGCGCGCCCCGGCAGCTCGAGCGACAGCGCGGCGACGGGCACGAGGCTCATCGACGGGCTGCCGATGAAGCCGGCGACGAACAGGTTCGCGGGCCGCTCGTAGAGCTCCTCCGGCGTGCCGACCTGCTCCAGGCGCCCGTCGTTCATGACCGCGATGCGGTCGCCCATCGTCATCGCCTCGACCTGGTCGTGCGTGACGTACACGGTCGTCGTCGCGATCTCCTGCTGCAGCCGCTTGATCTCGCCGCGCGTCTGCACGCGCAGCTTGGCGTCGAGGTTGGAGAGCGGCTCGTCCATCAGGAACACCTGCGGCTGGCGCACCAGCGCGCGGCCCAGCGCGACGCGCTGCTGCTGGCCGCCCGACAGCTCGCGCGGGCGCCGGTCGAGCAGCTCGCCGAGCTCCAGCGACTCGGCCGCGCGCTGCACGCGCCGCTCGATCTCGTCGCGCGCGACCTTGCGCCGGCGCAGCCCGAAGGCGAAGTTGTCGCGCACCGTCATCTGCGGGTAGAGCGCGTAGTCCTGGAACACCATCGCGATGTCGCGCTTGCCGGGGGAGACGTCGTTGACGACCTGCTCGCCGATCGCGATCGTCCCGGCGCGTCACGGCCTCCAGCCCGGCCAGCATCCGCAGCGCGGTCGTCTTGCCGGAGCCCGACGGGCCGACCAGCACCATGAACTCGCCGTCGGGGATCGCGAGCGAGAGCTCGCGCACGGCCTCGACGTCGCCGAAGCGCTTGTCGACGTCCGCGAACGTGACGGCCGCCATCAGCCCTTGACCGCCCCGGCGAGCATGCCGCGGATGAAGTGGCGCTGCAGGAAGACGTACAGCACCACCACCGGCGTGGCGACGATCACCGAGCCGGCGGCGAGCAGCGCGTAGTCGGTCGTGTTGCGGCCCTGGAAGAAGGCGAGCCCGAGCGGCGCCGTGCGCAGCCCCTCGTCGGAGACCATCACGAGCGCGAGCAGGAACTCGTTCCAGGTCCACATGAAGATCAGCGCGACCATCGTCAGCACCGCCGGCCGGCCGAGCGGCAGCACGACGCGCCACAGCGTCGTCCAGCTCGAGGAGCCGTCGAGCCGCGCCGCCTCGACGAGCGAGCGCGGCACGGAGCGGAAGAAGGCGCGCATCCAGAACGTGCCGAAGGCGACCGACGCGCCGACCTGGGGCAGGATCAGCGCCCAGTAGGTGTCGGTCAGCGAGAGGTCGCGCAGGTCGTAGTAGAGCGGCACGATCGTCGCCTCGAGCGGCACCATCAGGCCGAGCAGCATCAGGTAGAAGAGCGCCGACGAGCCGCGGAAGCGCAGCATCCCGAAGGCGTAGCCGGCGAGGATCGACAGCAGCGTCGAGAGCACCACCACGCTGACCGTCACGATCACGCTCGAGCGCAGGTAGTCGGCGAAGTTGCCCTCGTCCCAGGCCGTGGCGAAGTTCTCGAGCTCCAATCCGTCGGGCACGCCGAACGACGCCGCGCCGCCGCGCGCCTGCAACGCCGTCACGACGATCCCGACGATCGGCACGAGCGCGATCAGCGAGAACACGCCGAGCAGCAGGTACGTCAGGTGCTGCTCGCGCCGCGCGATCATCGCAGGCCGCGGTCGGCGAAGCGGTTGATCGCGAACGAGAGCGCGAAGATCACGGCCGCGAGGCAGATGCCGACGGCGGCCGCGCCGCCGACCTGGCCGGACTGGAAGGCACGGTCGTAGACCTCGAACGCGGGCACCGTCGTGGCGTCGCCCGGGCCGCCGCCGGTCGTGATGTAGACGAGGTCGAAGTTGCGCAGCGCCGCGATCGTCGTGAGCGTCAGCGCGACCGCGATCTCGCCGCGCAGGCCCGGGCAGCGTCACGGCGAAGAACTCGCGCACCGGCCCGGCGCCGTCGACGCGCGCGGCGTCGTAGAGCGAGGGCGGGATCTTCTGCACGCCGGCCGTGAACAGCACCATCGCCAGCCCGTACATCACCCACGTCGCGATCAGGCCGACCGCGGGCAGCGCGAGGTTGAAGTCGCCGAGCCAGTTCTGCGCCAGCCCTCCGAGCCCGAGCGTGCGCAGCGTCTCGTTGATCAGCCCGCCGTCGGGCGCGTAGATCATCCGCCACATCACGGCGACGACCACGAGCGCGATCACCTGCGGCAGGAACAGGATCGTCCGGAACGCCGTCAGCCCGCGCACGCGCGTGCGCGCCATCGCGGCGGCCAGCAGCAGCCCGATCGCGACCGGCAGGACGGAGTAGAAGACCAGCAGCACGAGCGCGTGCCAGAACGCCGTGCGCAGCTCCGGCTCCGTCGCGAGCGCGCTGAAGTTGTCCAGCCCGACCCACTCGCCCGCCGACACGCCGTCCCACTCGAACAGCGCGATCCAGCCCGTGTGCAGCAGCGGCGCGAGCACGAAGGCCGCGAACACCGCCAGCCCCGGCAGCAGGTAGAGGTAGGCGACCCGCCGCGGCTCGCCCGGCGAAGCTGCCCGCGCGCTCACGCGGCTAGCCCTGTTCGGCGAACTTCGCGTAGCCGTCCTGCACGCTCTGCGTGAACTCGCCCGGCTCCGTCCTGCCGGCCAGCAGGCGCTGGATCTCGGCGGTGATCTCGTCGTAGAACGTCGGCGTCGCGTAGTCGAGGTAGGGGATCATGCCCTCCTGCTCGGCGAGCGTCAGCCACGCCTCCTGCACCTCGCCCGCGAGCGCGCCCGCCGGCTGCGCGTCGGTCTCCATCGCCGGCAGGTTGCCGGTCTCGGCCAGCACCTTGCCGGCCTCGGCGTTCGTGATGAAGTCGATGTAGGCGGCGGCCACGTCCGGGTTCGCGGACTTCGACGTGACCGCGAACGGCAGGCCCTCGCCGCCGAGCGCGACCGGCGGCGCGCCCGCCTCGCGCGGCGGCATCAGCATGAAGCCGACCTTGTCGCCCATCGCGTCGGCGAGATCGGCGACCAGCCACGTGCCCGCGATCAGGAAGCGGCCCTTGCCGCGCGTGAACTGCTGCCACGCGGGGTCGTAGCCGGTGCCGTTGAAGTCGGGCGTGAAGTAGCCCTTCTCGGCCCAGGACTGGATCCTGGCGGCGGCCGCCTCGTTCTCGGGCGAGGCGAACGTCGCGCCCGCGCGCGCGAAGACGAAGTCGCGCACGGCGTCGGGCTCGGCGAACTGCGCCTGCACGGTCTCGAAGTCGTGGATGCCGGGCCAGCGGTCGAGGTTGCCGAACGCGATCGCGACGTCGCCCTCGCCCTTGGCCTGGGCGAGCTGGGACTCGAACTCGTCGAACGTCTTCGGCGGCTCGGGCACCTGCTCGCGGTTGTAGAAGACGCCCACGATCTCGCCCACCTGCGAGAGCCCGTAGAGCCCGCCGGTGCCGAACTCCGCCGCGTCGTCGGAGAAGCGGTTGAGGTCGAGCAGCACCTTCGCGTAGCGATCGGCCCAGCCGTAGGCCTCGGCGTAGGCGTCGAGCGGTCGCAGCAGCCCGCCCTTGACGAGCTGCCCCATCACCGGGCGGCCCTGGTTGGCCTGCACGACGTCGGGCGCCTTGTCGCCCGAGACGGCGAGCTTGAGCGTCGTGTTGAGGTCCTCGAAGGACTTCGCGACGCGCTTGATCGTGATGTTCGGGTAGCGCTCCTGGAACGCCGCGTTGAGCCGCTCGATCTGCTTGCGCTGGCCGCCGCGCACCTCCTGGTCCCAGACCGTCAGCGTGACGTCGCCGGCCTTGGCGACGTCGATCTTCTTCGAGCTCTCGCGCGCCTCCTCGGCCTTGGCCCCGGTGTCCTCGTCGCTGCCCGGCGAAGCGCCGCAGCCGGCGAGCAGAGCCGCGATCAGCAGGAGTAGGGCGAGGGCCGGACGTCGCGCGTTCAACATTGCTCAGCGCTCCTTTGCCGGGGACGGGGTCGGTGCGGCGTGCAGCCCGCGCCGGGCCGCCTGCTCGATCAGCTGCGCTTGCGTGATCGCACCGGCGGTCGCAGTCGGAACGGTGACAGATAGCGAGGCGTACAGCACGGCCCAGCGCAGCCGCTCCGCGGTCGCCATGCCGCTCAGGCCGGCCCAGACGTAGGCCGCCATGAAGAGATCGCCCGCGCCGGTCGTGTCGACCGCGCGGCCGACGTCGACGCCGGCGGCGACGTACAGCTCGCCGGCGGCGACGGCGAGCGCGCCGCGCGGGCCGACCGTCACGACGGCGTGCCGCGGCCTGCTCGGCGAGCGCGAACGCGGCCTGCTCGGCGTCGGCGCGCCGGTCAGCAGCAGCGCCTCGGGCTCGTTGACGACCAGCGTGTGGCCGGCGACCGCCGCGCGGCAGCCGCTGCGCGTTGTCGTGCGCCTCCTGGTCGCCGACCGAGATGTACGCCTGCGTCCCGTCGGGCAGCGCGTCGAGCTGGTCGATGCCGCAGACGACCGCGCGCGGGGCGAGCGTCTCGAGGTCGGAGCGGCGCACGCGCGCACCCGGGTCGTACGTCACCAGCGCGCGGTCGCAGTGCGCCGGCATCACGACCGTCGTGGCGGTCAGGCCGTCGTGCGGCTCGACCAGCCGGACGCCGTCGGCGCGCAGCGCGGTCGCGAGGAACATGCCGCTCGGGTCGTCGCCGAGCGGCGCCGCGAGCACGGTGTCGAGGCCGAGCCGCGCCGCGCCTGTGGCCGTGATCGCGCCACCGCCGGGCGAGCGGATCAGGTCGGTCGCGAAGCGCTCGCCGCCGAGCGGCGGCAGCTCGTCGAGCCCGGCGAACGTGAGGTCCAGGAACGGCGTCAGCAGCACCGCCAGGTCGGTCAAGCGAAGTGCTCCTGCAACTCGGGCAGCTGCGCTCGGTAGTCGTCGAACAACGCGCGCGCGGCGTTCACGGACGGCACGAGCGGATGCAGCGCCAGCGCCTTGACCGCGAGCGCCGGCGAGCCGGTCAGCGCAGCCTCGATCGTCGCCCGCTCGACCGCCTTGACGCTCTCGATCAGCGCGCGGGCGTGATCGGGCACCTTCCCGACGGCGATCGGCCGCGGCCCGGCGGCGCCGACGGCGGCGGGCACCTCGACGACCGCGCGCTCGTCGAGGAACGGCAGCGCCGAGCGGTTGGCGGTGTTGCAGATCAGCACCGAGCCGCTGCCGAGCGTGATCGCCTCGACGACCGCCAGCGCCTCGTCCTCGTAGCCGCCGGCCGGGTCCTGTGCGTGCTCGCCGGCGATCCCCGCCGCGCTGCGCGCCTCCGCCATGTAGCTGCGCTCGCGCTCGCTGCGGGCGGCGCGCCAGGCCGGCAGCGCGCCGGTGCCGCCGTTGCCGGCGTAGAAGCCGGCCTGCTGCTCGCGCAGGTAGGCGCCGCGCGGCGGCCCGCCCGAGCGGATCGCGGCGACCGTCTCGGCGGCGAAGTAGAAGTAGTACAGGTACTCGTTCGGGATCATCCCGAGCGAGCGCAGCCAGTCCGCGCCGAACAGCGCGCCCTCCTCGAAGCCCGCCAGCGCCTCGGCGTCGGCGAGCAGCCCGGGCAGCAGCTCGCCCTCGGCGCCGCTGACGCCCTTGAGCCAGCCGAGGTGGTTGAGCCCGAAGTAGTCGAACCACAGCTCGCCCGGGTCGCGCCCGAGCGCCGCGGCGACGCGCCGGCAGAGCCCCGACGGCGAGTCGCAGATGCCCACGGCGCGGTCGCCCAGGACCTGCTGCACCGCTTCGGTCACCATCCCCGCCGGGTTGGTGAAGTTGATCAGCCAGGCGCGCGGCGCGCGTTGCGCGACGACCTCCGCGAGCGCGACCATCGCCGGGATCGTGCGCAGCGCGAAGCAGATCCCGCCGGGCGCCGGTCGTCTCCTGGCCGAGCAGGCCGTGCGCGAGCGGGACCGACTCGTCGACCGCACGGCCCTCCAGGCCGCCCGGGCGGATCGCGCAGAAGACGAAGTCGGCGCCGTCGACGGCGTCCTCGAGGTCGGTCGTCGTGCGCAGCGCGAGCGCCGTGCCGTGCTCGCGCGCCTGCTCGGAGAGCACCGCCCCGATGCGCTCGAGCCGCGCGCCGTCGACGTCGTGCAGCACGACCTCGCCGAAGTGCAGCACGTCCTGGCGGCGCAGCAGCGCGGCGTGGACCTGCGGCACCCGGAAGCCGCCACCGCCGACGATCGCGAGCTTCACGCGCGTCCGCCTACGCGGTGGTGCGCTCCACCAGCGGCGGCGGCACCAGCCCGCGCGCGGCGCCCTCCTGCAGCAGCCGCTCCGCCCGTCACCGCGCCGCCGGTGGCCGTCGGCACGGTCATCGCGAGCTGGCTGTAGAGGCACGCCCAGGCGACCGCGGTCGCGCTGTCGGCGCCGCTCAGGTCGGCCCACGCGTAGGCGGCGCAGATCAGGTCGCGGTCGCCCGTCGTGTCGACGGCGGCGCCGGTGTCGAAATCGGGCGCCTCGACCTTCTGGCCGCGCGAGCATCGTCACGGTCCCGTGCGCGCCGTCCATCACCACGACCGTCTCGACATGCTGCGCGAGCAGCGAGGCGGCGTCCTCGAGCGTGTTCTCGCCCGTCAGCACGAGCGCGTCCGAGCGGTCGAGGAAGAGCGCGCGCGTGCGTGCCGATAGCCGGCGGCAGGCGGCGCGCGAAGGCGCGCGCGTCGTCGTCGCCGCACGTGATGTAGCGGCGCGCGCCGTCGGGCAGCAGGTCGAGCTGCTCGATGTTGGCGGCCACGCGCGCGCGGCTCCAGCGCCGCGATGTCGGCCGCGCGCGCACGCGCGCCCGGGTCGACGGTGACCATCGCGCGGTCGTCGCCGAACGGCATCACGAGCGTCTGCGGAGTGCGCGCCGCGAGCTGAGCCGGCGACGATCACGCCCTCTTGCGCGAGCTCACCGCGCACGAACTCGCCCGCGAGGTCGTCGCCCAGCGGAGCGACGAGCGCGGTGCGCAGTCCGAGCCGCACCGCCGCCACCGCGGTGATCGCGCCGCCGCCCGGCGAGCGCAGCAGGTCGCCCGCGAAGCGCTCCTCGCCGAGTGCCGGCAGCGCCTCGAGACCGACCACGGTCAGATCGAGGAAGGCAGGGGTCGCGATGACCAGATCGACGCTCACGGTCGCTCAGAGTACCGTCACGCGCCGGACGTGAGTCACCTGATTAATCGCGGTCTGACACATCCGCCGCCTCGCTGCCCATCCGGCGCAACACGCTGATCCTGGCGGCCACGATGGCCGTCTACTCGGCCGTGCTCCAGCTCGTCGCCGCGGTCTCCTCGCTCACGTTCGTGCTCGTCACGGGCGTCGAGGGGCTGCTGGGGCTGGGTCCGGCGATCTTCCTCGTCGCGTCGGCGCTGACCGCCGTGCCCGCGGGCCGCGCGATGGACCGGGTCGGCCGCCGGCCGGTGATCGCGGGCGGCTTCCTGGCGGCGGCCGCCGGTTGCGCGCTGACGGCGCTCGCGACCAACGTCGGCTCGACGCGCGCTGGTGATCCTGGGCTTCGCGCTGACCGGGGCCGCGAGCGGGATCGCGCTGCTGATCCGCACGGCGGCCGGCGACATGTACCCGCCCGAGCGGCGCGCGCGCGGGATCTCCTACGTCCTGTTCGGCGCAGTCTTCGGCGCGATCCTGGGCCCGGCGGTGTTCGGCCCGCTGTTCGCGGGGCGCGACCTGGAGGCCGGCGCGCTGACCGTCCCGTGGCTGGCCGCGGGCGCGATCAGCCTCATAGCGCTCGGGCTCGTCGGGCTGGTGCGGCCCGACCCGAAGCAGATCGCAGAGCTGATCGCGGGCGACGAGCCGGGCGCGGCGCAGCAGCCGGCGGCGCCGCTGCGCGAGATCATCCGCCGTCCCGGCGTGCGGCCGGCGATGCTGACGGCGCTGGCCAGCTTCGGCGTGATGGTCTCGGTGATGAACCTGAGCGGCTACGTCGTGGTCGAGCACCACCATCACGGGCAGGACTCGGTCTTCCCGATCATCGGCGCGCACGTCTTCGGGATGTACGCGCTGGTGATCGTCGTCGGCTCGCTGATCGACCGCGTCGGGCGCCGGCCGGCGCTGGCGACCGGCCTCGCGGTGATGGCCGCTTCGACGATCGGGCTGCTCTGGGTCGAGAGCGTGATCGCGACGGCGATCCTGCTGTTCGGCCTCGGCGTCGGCTGGAACGTGTCGTTCGTCGCGGCGACGGCGCAGCTGGCCGACCGCACGAGCGCGTCCGAGCGCGGCAAGCTGCTCGGCTTCAACGACCTGCTCTCCGGCGCTGCTCGGCGCTGCGCTCGCGCTGCTCGGCGGCTTCGCGCTGGACTCGATCGGCGTCGCGGCGCTCGCGCTCGGCGCGACCGCGATCGTCGCCGCGCCGATCCTCTGGCTGCTCCCGTCGGGCCGGCTCAGCGCAGGGGGAGGTGCCGCGAGCCGCCCTTATCCGGGCAGCTGAACAGGCTGGCGCGCACCAGTTCACGCTGGCGCGCGTGCATGTCGCGCTCGGTGGCGAGGACGGCCTGCAGGCGGGCGGGAGCCGAGAGGGCGGGCGGGAGGGGGAAGCGAGCGTCCATGGACATATGATCGGCAATTCAGCGCGCGAGCTAAAGCGTGGATGGCTCGTGTGTGGTGGTGCGGCTGGCCCCCGGATGCGCTCGCGTTCTACGGTGCAGGGATGACCCGCTCTGGATCTGTCCGGCGGCGTCAGGCGGGCATCCTCCTGGTCGGCGCGATCGAGCCGCGAGGTCGGCTCCTGGCTGCACGCGGACGGTTGCGTCACGCGCGCGGTCGACGGCGCGGATGCGGCGCTCGCAGCGCTCGGCGAGGAGCCGGCCGATCTCGTGATCGCCGATCGCGAGCCCGGACGGTGTGGACGTCTCCGGCGTCTGCCTCGCCCTGCGCCAGGACCCGCGGCTGGGCAGCGCCTGGCTGCTCGCGATCACGCGCGCGCGGCGGCTCCGACGTGGGCGCCGACGACTACCTGCACCGGCCGTTCACGCGCGTGCAGCTGCTCGCGCGCGCCCGCACGGGCCTGCGCGCCGTCCACCAGCGCTCCGACGACGCGCTGCTGCGCTCGCTGATGGCGACCGTCCCGGGCGCGATCTATCGCTCGGCCTGGCACGCGGGGCACCGGCTGGAGCTGATCACGGACGAGATCGAGCGGATCTCGGGCTATCCGGCGGACAACTTCATCGCCAGCTCGCGGCGGACGCTGATGAGCATCATCCACCCCGACGACCGGGAGCAGGTGATGCGCGAGGTCGCGACCGCGACCGACGACGAGCACCCGTTCTCGCAGGAGTACCGGATCGTGCGCGCCGACGGCGCGGTGCGCTGCGTGCTCGACCGCGGCCAGCTCGTCGCGGGCTTCGGCGGCCGGCTCTGGATGGACGGCGTGATCTTCGACATCACCGAGCGCCGCGAGGCCGAGGAGTCGCTGCGGCGGCGCGAGATCGAGGCGGCGCGCACCGCCGAGCTGCGCGCCTCGCGCACCCGCATCGTCGCCGCCGCCGATGCCGCGCGGCGCAAGATCGAGCGCGACCTGCACGACGGCGCGCAGCAGCGGCTCGTCGACGCTGGCGCTCGACGTGCAGGTCGCGCGCAAGCAGGTGCGGACGGCGCCGGACTCCGCCGGGCCGTTCCTCGACCGGCTCGCCAAGGAGCTGTCCGAGACCTCCGCGGAGCTGCGCGAGCTGGCCCGCGGCATCCACCCGGCGGTGCTCACCGAACGCGGGCTGCTGCCCGCGATCGAGGCGCTCGGCGGCCGCGCGCCGGTGCCCGTCGAGATCGTCGGGGAACCGATCGAGCGGCTCTCCCCGACGCTGGAGGTGACGGCGTACTTCACCGTCTCCGAAGCGCTCACGAACGTCGCGAAGTACGCGCGCGCGTCGCTCGCCTCGGTGCGGCTCGCCGTCGAGGACGGAGCGCTCGTGATCGAGGTCGGCGACGACGGCGTCGGCGGCGCGCGCGCCGGCGTCGGGTCGGGGCTGAGCGGCCTGGCGGACCGCGTCGGCGCCTGCGACGGGACGCTCAGCGTCGACGAGCCCGCCTGGCGAGGGGACGCTCGTGCGGGCCGTGCTGCCGCTCGACGGCTGACGCCCGCTCAGAGCGGGAGCAGCTCGGGGCGCCGGGCCGGGATGTAGGTCCGCAGCGAGCCGAAGCGGCGGCGCGGCTTGGGGGCGAGCCGGGTACGGCGCCATTGCACGAGCGTCACACCGGCGGGAGCGTCGCTCTCGATGTAGTTGTAGACGTGATCGGGCATGCGTTGAAGATCGCACGGACGCTGCCGCGGCGAAGCCGAGCCAGCCTGCGTCCGCGCGGTGGGATCCCCGCCTCCTCGCAGGGGGCAGGCCGTACCGCTGCTAGTGCTTCGCGAGCCCGCGCAGCAGGCGCTTCGCGACGCCGCGCTGGGTCTCGGATGTGTGCGCCTGGGAGACGCCGCCGGAGATCAGGATCGCGAGTGCGACCCGCCGCCGCCCGCGCCGCAGCAGCGCGAGCTGGTGGTTGACGGCAGGCGCACCGTCCGCGGGCGGCCCCCAGCCGCCCTTGAAGTGCAGGCGCCAGCCGCGCGGCACGGCGTCGGCGACGCCCCAGCGCTGGTACGGCGTGATCCCGGCCAGCAACGACAGCGCACGCTCGCGGTGACGGCGCGGGACCAGCCGCGCGAAGCGGAGCATCAGCCGCGCTCCGTCGGCAGCGGTGAGGCGGCTCGCGCCCCAGGCCGGCGCGGCGCCGAAGTCGCGCATGCCCGCACGACGGGCGACCGCGGTAAGCCCGTCGCCGCCGACCAGCGCGTGAATCGCGGTCGCGGCATCGTTGTCGGAGCGGGTGATCATGGCGTTGAGCGTCGTCGCCTCGCCGGCGTTCAGGGCACGCGCCCGCACACCGGGCGAGCGCAGGTACGCCGCGAGCAGCATCACCTTGACCGTGCTGGCCGAGCGTGCCTGCGTACGCCCATGGAAGGTCCAGCTGCGGCGTCCGCGGCGCACCGCGAAGGAGACGTCGCCGCCGCGCCGGCGCGCATACGCACGCGCCGGCGCCGTGCGCGGTCGCCATGCCGGCCTCGGCCGCGCGCGTCGGCGCGGAGGTTCGGGCTCTGCGGCCGTCGGCAGCGGCGCCGCGCCGGTAGCGGGCTTGGCCGCGGTGCAGCCGACTCGCCGCCCCGGCCCAGATACGCGGCCGCCGCGGCGATCAGGAGCGTTGCCGTCGCCGCTGCGATCGAGCACGGGGCGGCGTGGCATCCGCCCATTCAAGCGCGCCACGCCGCTCGCGGCCGGGTCGCTTGACCGCTGCGTTACGCCGGGATACGGTCGCGGCCCGATCCGGTCCGATGCTGGAGGGCAGCATGTCGCGCAGGCTCGCCGTTGCCATCGCCGTCTCGCTGCTGCCTGGCGCTGCCGCCCACGGCGGCTGCTGCGTCGGACTCGTGGTCGCGCTTCGCGCCGGGCGCCCCGGGCATCGGGGACCCGTACTTCCCGCTCGACGGCAACGGCGGCTACGACGTCAAGCACTACCGGCTCGACGTTCGCTACGAGCCGGCGACCGACGTGCTCGAAGGCGTTACGCGCATCCGTGCGCGCGCGACCCAGAATCTCTCGCGCTTCAACCTCGACCTGGTGGGAATGAACGTGCGCTCGATCCGGGTCGACGGCCGCCGGGCGCGCTGGACGCGCGCCGGCGACGAGCTGACGGTCAAGCCGCGCCGCGGCCTGCGCAAGCACCGCCGGTTCAAGCGTCGTCGTCGTCTACGACGGCGTGCCGCAGACGCTCGCCGACGGCTCGGGGTTCATCCACACCGACGACGGGACGCTGGTGGTCGGCGAGCCCGACGTCGCCGCGACGTGGTACCCGGTCAACGACCACCCGCTCGACAAGGCCGTCCTACACGCTTCCGGATCACGGTTCCCGCGGGGCTCGAGGCGATCGCCAACGGTGAGCTGAAGCGCACGCGACACGCGCCGCGGCCGCACGACGTGGACCTGGGACGCGCGCGAGCCGATGGCGTCCGTACCTGACGACGGCGACGATCGGCGAGTTCGACCTGGACAGCCTACCGCGTCGACGGCATCGACTACTGGGACGCGATCGACCCGGACCTGTTCACTGCCCGTCCAGCCGCGCACCGGCGACGCAGTACGCCGTCTCCCAGGCCGCGAACCTCTCGTACAAGCGGCTCGCGCGCACGATCAGCGTCCCGGCCGGCGGCGCGCAGCTCTCCTTCTGGGTCCAGCGCGACACCGAGCCCGACTGGGACTATGTGTTCGTCGAGGCGCATGCGGTCGGCTCGCGACGAGTGGACGACGCTGCCCGACCTCAACGGCCACACCGGTCCCGACACCGGCCAGGCTCGTGCCCGTTCTGGCTCGAGCTGCATCCGTTCCTCGCGCACTACCAGACCGACAACGGCGACGGCACCTGCTCCCCGACCGGCTCGTCGGGCACCTGGTCGGCGGCGAGCGGCAGCAGCGACGGCTACGAGCAATGGGCGGTCGACCTCGACGCCGTACGCGGGCACTGACGTCGAGGTCTCGATCAGCTACGCGAGCGACGACGTGGTCCAGCTCGACGGCGCGTTCGTCGACGACATCGTCGTCCCCGGCGGCGACGGCACCACCTCGTTCGAGGACGACGGCGACACCGCTGGACGGCTGGGCGGCGCCGGGCGCGCCCGCGGGCAGCGCGCCGAACGCGAACGACTGGATCGTCGGCACGGCCGACGACGCGCCGCCGACAGCGGCGAGCGGTCGAGGCGATCTTCGCGCGCCAGCCCGAGATCATCGCGTTCCTCGCGGGGATGTTCGGGCCGCTACCCGTTCTCCGCCGGCGGCGGGATCGTCGACGACCTCCACGGGCTCGGGTTCGCGCTCGAGAACCAGACGAGGCCGATCTACGCGCGCGAGTGGTTGCACGATCCGACCGACTCCGGGCGACGCGGTCGTCGTCCACGAGATCGCCCACCAGTGGGTCGGCGACAGCCTGGCGGTGGCCGCTGGCAGGACATCTGGCTCAACGAGGGCTTCGCCAGCTACGCGGAGTGGCTGTGGAGCGAGGCCGAGGGGCTCGGCGACCGCGCAGGAGATCTTCGACTTCTTCGCCGGGATCCCCGCCGACGACCCGTTCTGGACCGTGACGATCGGCGATCCCGGGCCGGACCGCATCTTCGACATCGCGGTCTACTTCCGCGGCGCGATGACGCTGCACGCGCTGCGGCTGGCCGTCGGCGACGCGCGACTTCTTCCGCATCCTGCGGGTCTGGGCGCAGTCGCGCGAGGGCGACAACGTCACCGATCGACGAGTTCATCGCGCTCGCCGAGCGGATCTCCGGCGAGCAGCTCGACGCGTTCTTCAGCGACCTGGCTGTTCACGCCGAGAAGCCGGCGGGGATCGAGCCGGCGGCGCGCGGCGCGGCGGTTGCGTCGTCGGCTACGGCGCGGGGAGGCGTCCTCGCCGCCCCGCACGGAGAAGCGCTGACGCTCAGCCGTCGACGCAGAAGTGGCCGTGCCTGCGGTTGAAGCAGACGAGCCCGACGATCGCGCCGCCTTCGTCGACCACCGGTAGGCGATCGGTCTGGCGCGCGTCGAGCAGCTCGACGACGCGCGCGACGGGGTCCTGCGGCGCGACCAGATCGCCGTCGGCCTGGGCGAGCGTGCCCAGCGCCAGCTCGCCGGCCGCGTCGTCGGGGATCGAGTCGCGCGTGATCGCGCCGAGGAAGCTGTCCCCGCGCGCGACGAGCAGCAGGCGCACGCGCGGGTTCGCGAAGGTCTCGCGCGCCTCTGCGACGGTCGTCTCGGGCGCGACGGTGCGCGGCGCGCGCAGCATCACGTCGACCGCCCGTGGACCGGCGGCTGCGAGCGGCACGTTGCGGGTCGGCATGCGCCGAAGTCTAAGCGCCGCGCTGCGCCCGGTACGGTTCCGGCCGTGACCGAGCAGACCGATCCCGACTGGCACACCGCCGACTTCCCCGAGCTGCGCGCCGGCCCGCCCTGGGTGATGCAGGAGATGATGGCGCGCCAGCCCGAGCTGGCCGCGGCCATCATCGGCGCCGACGACCCCGCGCTGGACGCGATCGCGGGCGCGGCGCGCGAGGCCCTCGACGCCGGTCAGCCGGTGATCGTCTGCGGCTGTGGCACCTCCGAGCATGCGGCGCACGCCGTCGCGGCGCTGCTTGCCGCCGCCCTGCCCGCCGCCGCGCGACCGCAGGTGCGGGCGCTGCCCGCGCTCAGCGCGACGCTCGATCCCCAGCCGGGGGTCTGCCTGGCGATCTCGCACGACGGTGGCACGCGCGCCACGCTGCTGGCGCTCGAGGCCGCCGGCCGGGCCGGCGCGCGCACCGCCGCGATCACGGCCAAGCCCGCGGGTGCGGTCCCGCAGGCGGCCGACCACGTGATCGCCACGCCGTTCGCCGACCGCTCCTGGTGCCACACCGTCGGCTACACGTCGCCGATCGCGGCCGGGGCCGCGCTGGCGTCCCGGCTCGGGCTGGCCGGCGTGTCGCCCGATGCTGCCTCTGACGCGCTCGCCGCGGGACTTGACGCGTCCGGCCTCGAGGCCGTCGCGGAACGGCTCGCCGACCGCCGCGTGATCCTGTGCACCGGCCTCGGACCGGACCTGACCAGCGCGCGCGAGCTCGCGCTGAAGATCGCCGAGGGCGCGCATCTGCCGACGCTCGCGCTGGAGCTCGAGACGGTGCTCCACGGCCAGCTCGGCGGCCACGACGAGCGCGACGCGCTCGTGCTCGTCGCGCTGGCCGAGCACGCCGACGGTGAGCGCCACCTGCGCCGCGCCGAACACGTCGCGCGGGCGGTCGCGGAGATCGGGCTGCCCGTCGCCGCGCTGCTCTCCGGCGCCGCCGCGGATCGGCTCGCACCCGAGCTCACGCCCGCCGGCCGCGCGATCGTGGGCCGGCCCGACGCGCTGCCGCCGGCGCTCGCCGCCCTGCTCGGCGGCGCCGGCGCGCTGCAGGCGCTGACGCTCGCGCTGGCGCACGCGCGCAAGACCAACCCGGACCTGATCCGCCGCGAGCAGGCGCCATATCGCGCCGCCGCCGCCGCGGCCGAGGGATCGGACCCGTGGTGAGCTTCAGCGCGGCATGCCGAGCTGGAGCTTGCGCAGGAGATCGGCCAGCCGGCGCCGCTCTGTCGCGCTGAGGGCGCCGAGCAGCCGGCGCTCGTTCGCCAGGTGCGCCTCGGTCACGCTGTCGATCAGCCGGCGGCCCGCCGCGGTCAGGGTGATCAGGGTGCCGCGCCGGTCCGCGGGATCCGGGCCGCGCACGATCAGGCCGGCCTGCTCGAGCCGGTCGAGGCGCTTGGTGGTGCCGCTCGAGGTCAGCATCAGCGAGCTCGTGAAATCCGTGGGCCGAAGGCGGTAAGGCGGACCGACGCGGCGCAGCGTCGCGAGCACGTCGTGCCAGCCCGGCTCCAGCCCGTGCTCGCGGTAGATCGGCTCGAGCCGCTGCTCGAGCTCGCGCGCGAGCCGCGAGATCCGCCCGATCACTCCGATCGGCGAGGGGTCGAGCTCAGGGCGTTCGCGGCGCCACTGCTCGAGGATGATGTCGACGCCGTCGCGGTCGGCCATGACTGGAGGCTACCGGCTAGTTGCGTCGCGGATACTTGCGTCCTAGGAAGATACGTTGTAGGATGACAACATGGTCAAACTTCTCTCACGCTTTCGCCAGTCCTCGCGCCATACCGCGGCCGTGACCGATCGGCGCTCCGGCGCTCCGGTCAGGCGCCGCCCCGACCCGCTCCCGCGGATGCGCTGGTACTCCTAGTCGCGACGGTCTCCGGGCTGGCAGACTGCAGGCGGTCATGAGCACCACGCCCGAGGAGTACATCGCCAGCCTCGACGAGCCGCGCCGCAGCGATGTCGAGTCGCTCGACGAGCTGATCGCAACGACGCTCCCCGAGCTCGAGCGGGAGTTCGCCGACGGGATGATCGGCTACGGGCCGTTCCACTACCGCTACGCCTCGGGCCGCGAGGGCGACACGTTCCTGCTCTCGCTGACGAGCCGCAAGGCGTACATCTCGCTGTACGTGCTCTGCAGCGTCGACGGCGCGTACCTCGCCGAGCGCTACGCCGATCGGCTGGGGAAGGTCAGCGTCGGCAAGAGCTGCGTGCGCATCAAGCGCGCGTCCGACGTCGACGTCGACGTGCTGCGCGAGCTGCTGGTGGAGACGGGACGCGTCGGCCCCGCCGACGCCGCCGGCCGCAGCTAGCGGTCGACCCGGCCGGCAACCCCGCAAGCGCGACGGCGATCAGGCCCGACCGCGCGCGAGGTCGATCAGCCGGCCGAGGATCCGGTCGCCGTCCGCGCGCAGGCCGTTGTGGTCGTACTCGCTGGTGACCCAGGCGCGCGTGTTCCGGATGAGAGCGGCGGTCTCCTCCGAGAACGCGCGCTCCACGTAGGGATCCTCGCTGTAGATCGCGGCGGCCACAGGAACCTCGTTGGTCCGCAGCCGCTCAGGGTCGTACAGGCATGGCCACTCGTGGGCGGCGAGCAGCTCGGCGGCCTCCCGCAGCGGCGCCAGGCCGCCGTAGTCCTCGAACATCCACGGGAAGACGTGCTCACCGGTCAGCAGCTCCGGCTGCGCCGCGTACTCGGGCGGCATCACGCGCTCGGCCGACCAGCGCGTGGCCACGCCGTCCGCGTAGCACGCCTCATGCACGATCGCGTAGAGCGGGTTGCGCTCGAAACCCAGGACGTCCTGGACGTCGTGGCGGAAGCCGGGGGAGTCGGCGGGCAGCTCGAGCAGCGCGTGCAGCTGCTCGGCGCCGTCGCTCATCCCGAGCATGTTGCCCGCCTGCCGGAAGCGGCGGGACGTCAGGCGGTCTCCCGTCGGCAGTCGCAAGTCCTCTGTGTCGAGGCGCTCGATCAGGGCCAGCACGCGCATGCGGTCCTCCGGGTAGCGCTCGTAATAGCGGCGACAGCGATCGATGATGCGGCCGTAGGTCGCGCCATAGACCTCGTCCGGGTGATGGCCGACCGGTGCGAGCCCACCCGTCACGAGCGCCTCGCGCAGCCCTTCGGGCGCGAGCGACAGGTAGCTCATCACGCAGAATCCGCCGAAGCTCTGCCCGAGGATGCTCCAGCGGTCCACGCCCAGCGCCGTCCGGATCAGCTCCGCGTCGCGCACGATCGAGTCGGCGCGGAAATGCGTCAGGTACTCCGCCTGCTCTGCCGGAGTCATGCCGGGCAGCGTGCCGACCGGGGTGGAGCGACCGGTGCCGCGCTGGTCGAGCATCAGCACGCGGAAGTCCTGCAAGGCCCGGTCGAGCCAGCCCGGGGAGGTCGGGTGGCGTGTCGGACGGGCGCCCTCGAAGCCGGGCCCGCCCTGGAAGAAGACGAGGAACGGCCGATCCCGGCCGTCAGGGTCGGCGATCTCGCGCGCGAACACGCGGATCTGCGCGCTGTCCGCGCGGGCGTGATCGAGCGGGACGGTGAACTCGTGCTCGGTCAGGACGAGACCGCGCGTCGTGTAAGTGATGCCCGGCATGCGCTGGACGCTAGTGACCTGCGGACTCAGCCCGCGGCGCACGGCGCAAGCCGGCGAGGCGGGCGGCGGCGCTCTGGCGCTGGTCGTAGCTGACGAACGCGTCGATGGGAAAGGTCTACTGCAGCCGCGACGTGGATCGCGTCAAGCGCGCGCAGCGCGGGTTCTGAGAACGCGCCCGCGGCGGCGAGCAGGGCACGGTCGAGCGGTAGAAGCGCGACGGCATCCAGCACGTGGCCGCTGCGGTCCAGCAACGGCGCGAGCGGAAGCTCACCGGGCCTTCTCCACCGCCGCGGCCTCGTCCGGGGAGCGGAACGCCGGGAGGCGGGTCCAGTCGAGGTCGTCCAGCGCTACGCCGAAGTCCCACAGCTCGAGCGTCTCCGTGAGGTGCTCAGGGCGGTAGCGAACTCGTCGGACATGCTGGGCGTCGAGCCAGACCTCGACAGGGAGGGCGAGCAGGTCCTCGAAGCGGGCGAGTGCCGGCACGGCGACGCCGCCCGGTGTGACATCCGACGCGCGGCTCAGGTCGACGGTGGCGGTGAAGTGGCGGCATGCCGTTCCGCGGACGTCTTCGGGGCCCACTTCGGTCGCCGCCGTCAGCCCGGCGAGGATGTCCAGCAGCCAGAGCGGGGCCGGCAGCTCCTGCTCGGCGGGAGTCAGCGTGGCGAGCCGGCGACCCGACCGCCCCGTGCCACTTCTGGGCGCCTGCGTACAGCAGCGCGTACGAGCCGTAGTCGAGCATGTAGCGGCGTCGGCGGAAGTCGATGAATCCTTCCGCGCTGTAGTGGCGGAAGTCGAACTTGCGCGTCGACGCCCGGAGCAGCCGCTTGCCTGCCGCCTTGGCGACTGAGGTCACCGGCTGCATCAGCCCGCCCCGCCGCCGGCACTGCATCGGCGGCATCTGCCAGGTGAAGTCCATGATCAGCTCGATGCGCGCACTTCCTGCGGCACGCGTCCGCTCGTGGGCTTCGGCGATGACCTCGATGCCGGGACGCTACGGCCGACGCTACGGCGTCGCCTTGCGTTGGTTCACACAGCATGCGAGGGTCCTGGCAGCCCCGTTCAGGAAGGGAGGTCCGATGGAGACCTCGCAGGTCAAGCGAATCCTTGTCGTGGCGAACCGGACGGCTGCCACGCACCGACTACTGAAGGCGGTCGACGCGCGAGCCGCGGCTGGGCCGTGCGAGTTCGTGTTGCTGATCCCGGATGCCACCGACCGGAAGGTGGCCGACTGGACGCTCGAGTCTGCCTTACCGCTCCTGAGGAAGGCAGCCAAGGCCCCGGTGGGGAGCCTCGTCGGGGGGCCCGACGCGTTCGAGGCGGTTCAGAACGCCGTCCGCGACGGCGGCTTCGACGAGATCATCGTTTCGACGTTGCCCAAGCGAACGTCGAAATGGCTGCGGCGCGACCTTGTCCGTCGCGTGCAGGGGCTCGGCCTTCCGGTGACCACGGTCATTCCCGGCGACAACGTGGTGCTCGACCCGACTGACACCATGCTGGCGCCGGGCATGTAGTTGGACTCATCAACAAGTCCTCTTGCCGCGCGCCCGCGTGAGTTGAGGCATGCGGGCGTAGCCTGGCGCGATGACCGGCGGTTGGCGGAGCAGCTCGGTGCTGGTGGACGGCGTGGAGCTGCGTGTACATCGGACGGGGAGGGCTGAGCGACCGGTCGTCCTGGTTCATGGGATCGCCGACAGCGGTCTGTGCTGGGCGCGCCTGGCGGACGCGCTGGAGCCCGACTATGACGTGGTGATGTTCGACGCGCGGGGCCACGGCGAGTCCGCGCGTCCGGGCTCGTACTCGTTCGCCGAGCATGTGCGTGACCTGGTCGGCGTGCTCGAGATACTGGAGCTCCAACCGGCCGTCCTGGTCGGGCACTCGATGGGCGGGGCGCATGCCGCGGCGGTGGCCGCGGAGCAGCCGGAGCTGGTGCGCGGGCTGGTGTTGGTGGATCCGCACTGGCCGCTGGACTCCGCCGGCTATGACGTCGAGGGTTGGCGGATGGCGATGGCGGCGAACAACGCGCTGTCGCTGGAGGAGCTGCTGGCGATCGGACGCCGCGAGAACCCGAGCTGGACCGAGCAGGAACTGGAGCCGTGGGCCCGCGCCAAGCAGGCTGTCGAACCCGCGGTGGCGACCTGGCTGAACTCCACTCGTGAGATCGACGGCTGGCGCGAGTTCGCCGAGCAGATCCGCTGTCTCACGCTGCTCGTCACCGGTGACGCGAGCAACGTCACTGTCGGCGCCGAGGGCGCTGCTCAGGCCCAGCGGCTGTGCCCCTCTCTGAGGGTCGCGCACATTCCGGCCGCCGGGCACGGCATCCACCGCGACCAATACGGCTCGTTTCTGGCCGCGCTCAGCAGCTTCCTTCGACGCGTCTGACAGGCGCTCAGCGCGGCTGGTCGAAGATCTCGCTCAGGAAGTGCGTGCGCCGACATCCCCCATCGTCACGCCGACCAGGTAATCGCGGTCGGCTTCCACGTCGTACCAGCCTTCGGCACCGCCGGTGCCGGCGGAGGGCGGGTAGTAGAACTGGTCGCCGCTCGCCTCGCGGGCAGCCGCCGGTCCGGCGCGCTGGCCGGTCGCGAGCCCCGGCTCCGGCGTGCCACCGTCGTAAGGGACGCCGAGAAAGGCCACCTGTGCATCGAGCGTGTCGAGGTCGCGTAGGCTCGGCACCCCGAAGAACGTCCTGGGCGCGATATCGATCAGCCGCGCGGTGGTGTTCACTCGCAGAGTGTTGCGGACTCGGCGCCCGGTCAGATCAGGATCGCGAGTGCGAGCGCGACGGCGACGACGTCCATCAGGAGAACCAACCCGACGCTCGCCAGGAAGCGCCGGTCCTGGGCGAACCTGCAGCAGCTCCTCATCGCTCTCGGCGTTGAAGAGCCGCAAGGTCGGCTCGGAGCGCCACGGTATGACGATCCACATGCCGACCACACTGATCAGCAGCGCCCACGCGAGGAAGTCGATCACTGTGCACTGCTACCCGCCCGGTCCGGCTCAGTCACGTGACCGCGCGTCGGCGCCCGGCTTGCCGATTCGGGTGAAGCAGAACCGTGATCGCCGCGATGCCATAGCGTCTTTTCCATGCGCTCAGGACTGTTCCTACCACCGTTCGATGCGCTGGCGGACCCGGCGATCGTCGCTCGCCTGTCGGCCGAGGCGGAGGACGCAGGCTGGGACGGCGTGTTCGTCTGGGACCACGTCAACTGGCGCGCGCCCGTCGCCGCCATCGCCGATCCGTGGATCACGCTGGCGGCGATGGCCTCGGTGACCGAGCGGATCCGGCTCGGCCCGATGGTCACGCCATTGGCCCGCCGCCGGCCGGTCAAGGTCGCCCGCGAGACCGCGACGCTCGACCGGCTCAGCGGCGGCCGGCTCACGCTCGGCGTCGGCCTGGGAGGCGACGAGTTCGGGAGCGAGTATTCGATGACCGGCGAGGAGCTGGATGCGAAGCGGCGTGCTCGGATGCTCGACGAAGCGCTCGCAATCCTGAAAGCTGCCTGGTCCGGCGAACCCGTCCATCACCACGGCGACCACTACACCGTCGACGGGATGCGGTTCCTGCCGCGGCCCGTCCAGAGGCCCGGTGTGCCGGTGTGGGTCGCGGGGTTCTACGGGAAGCCGAGACCGCTGCGCCGGGCCGCCCGGTATCAGGGCTTCTTCCCCGTCAACCTCGAGCACCCCGACCAGCTCGCCGAGATCGTTGCCGATCTCGCCGCCCTGCGCCGGGAGTCGGGCCGGGACCCGGCCGAGCCCAACGATGTCGTCGCTGCCCTTCCTCCGCGCGCCGACCCGGCGCCCTACCGTGCGGCGGGGGCCACGTGGTGGGTCGTCGACTTCCCCGGCGACGCGGTTTCGGTCGACTTGGTGCGCGGAGTCATCCGCGACGGCCCGGCGCAGCGCTAGACCGCATGGCCGGCGTCGCGACGGTAGCGACCAGGGCGGCGCGGTGATCACCCCTGACTGACACACTGACCGGGTGGATTCCGCGAGCGCAGCCATGAACGGGGAGTCGCTGTGGCCGCGGCTCGCAGGACTGCCGCTCGTCATCGAGGCGTGCGAGTACGACCGCCTGCACGCCGTGCTCGCCTACGAGTTCGAGCGCATCACCACCCACGTGCGGCTCACCGGCGCGGGCGCCGACGGGCTCGGCGAGGACGTCTCGGTGTTCCGTGAAGACGGCACCGCGCTGCACGAGTCCCGGCCCTCGCTGGAGCTCGAGGGCGATTGGACGCTGGCCGGATTCTGCGACCATCTCGCCACGCTCGAGCTGTGGCCCGAGCCGCCGGAGTGGGACGTGGCGCTGCGCTTCCGCAGGTGGGCGTTCGAGTCGGCGGCGCTCGACCTCGCGCTACGCCAGGCCGGCCGCCCGCTGCACGACGTGCTCGGGCTCGAGCCACGGCCGGTGCGCTTCGTCAACTCGCTCGGCCTCGGCAAGGAGCCTTCGATCGAGCCGCTGCGCCGGCGACTCGCCCGCTCTCCCGACGTGCGCTTCAAGCTCGACGCGGAGGCGACCTGGGCCCCGGCGCTCGTCGACGAGGTCGCGGCGACCGGCGCGGTCGACACGATCGACTTCAAGGGCCACTACGGCTTCGAGGTCGAGGATCCGGAGGCGCTGGGTGAGCTGTATGACCATGTGCTCGCCGCGTTCCCGGGCGCCTACCTGGAGGACCCGCACGACCTGCCCGAGATCGCGCGGCGGCTCGGCGACCAGCTCGAGCGGGTGTCGTATGACTCGCCGATCCGCAACGCCGAGGACATCGGCGCGACCCCGCTGGCCGCGCGCGTGGTGAACGTCAAGCCGTCGCGCATCGGCAGCCTGCGGGCGCTGTTCGAGGTCTACGCCCGCTGCACACGGGAGCGGCGGCCGATGTACGGCGGCGGAATGGGCGAGCTGGGCGTCGGCCGCGGGCAGATCGAGCTGCTCGCCGCGCTGTTCCACGCCGACGGGCCCAACGACGTGGCGCCGAGCGCCTACAACGAGGACGACCCGCCGGGCGGCCTGCCGGCCAGCCCGCTGGCGCCGAGCCCCCAGGCGACCGGCTTCCGCTGGGCGGAGTAGACGCCGGCTGAGCGACGCTGCGACGGCCCGGCGGCATCACGGTGAGGTCGCTCGTCCGCTCAGCCTGAAGATCGGGACGCTCACCGCTCCGCGCCGCGCATCCTCGTCGGACACGCCGTCCGCAGCCCAGGCGAGCGATCTCAGTGTCTCCTGTCTGCCGGCGCCCGCCAGGTAGGCGAGCGCGATGGGCCGCTTCTCGTCGTCGGCGACCTCGATCGCGCGCACCTCCTCGACGTCACGGCCGAATCGCAGTCGCGCGACCCCTTGTGACCGAAGGTTCCGCACCCAGCCCGAGCTTCCATACAGCGAGACCAGGTATCGCTCCCCGTCGACCTCGAGGACCTTGACGGGCGTTCGACGCCGCTTGCCGGTTCGCCGGCCGCGGACCTCTAGCTCCCGGACGCCGTCGATGTCGCGACCGAGCCTCGTCCCGAGGCGCACGGCGGGATTGACGACGTTGCGCTCAGTCCAGGACGCCATGTCTGCAACCGTAAAGCCGCCGCTCAGGTCGCCGGTACCTCCATCTCTTGTCGCCCGAGGCGGCGAGCCGGTCACGGCGCCGTTGGGGTGCCCGCCTTCTCCTCCTCGCCCACCGGCGAGCCGTCGGCCGCGCGCACCCCGCCCTCTAGCACCTCGAGGATCGCCATCGAATAGCCGTCGACCTGCCGCGCGAGCGAGGACACCGAGGCCTGGAAGGCGATCGCCTCCTGCATCGCCTCCATCTCCTCTTTGCCCAGGGCCTGACCGAGTCCCGCCTTGTCTCGCAGCTCGCGCAGCCGCGTGTCGGCGAGCTTCTCGAGCTGCCGCAGGCGATTGTTCATCTCGCGCTGGAGGTTGCGCAGCTTGCCGGCCGTGCGCGTGCGCGCGGCCGCCTTGCCGGACTTGGCGTCCTTGGCGATCCGCGCGAAGCGCTCCGCCAGCTCTTCCAGCTGACGCGCCACGTGCTTGGGGGCGCCGTCCGCGAGCTGCTTGGCCATCCGCTCGCCGTGCTTGCCGATGTTCTTGACCTCGTCGGCGATCTTCTTGGCGAGGTCCACGGCGCCCGCCTTGGCGGTCGCGACGACGCGCCGCGCCTCGTCGAGGAAGATGGTTTCGTCGAGCGCCGCGCCGTAGCGCTCGGTGGCGCCCGGGGCGCCGGGAGTCATGGCCGGCATCTTGGCCGCATCGATGTCGCGCTTGGACACATTGAGCGCGACGCCGCCGGCCATCATGTAGGCGTCCGGGGTGGAGGCGTTGATCATCGCCTGCGCCTGGTGGATGCGCATGATCAGGTCCTTCTTGACGGCCTCCTCGGTGGCCTGGTCGAGCTGTTTCATCATGCCGTCGACCTGGAGCTCGAGCGCCTTGCGCTGATTGTCGGAGAGCGGCTTGAAATCCATCGGGTCGATGCCGCGCGCCCGCGCCTCGGCGAGGACCTTCTCGGCGCCGGCGGCGTCGCCGGCCTGCTTGGCGTCGAAGATCCGCCGGCCGTAGAGCACCTGCTCGTCGACCTTGGCCTGGCCGCGGGCCAGCTCTGCCCGCACCTTGTCCGACACGCCGTGCTTGGCCACGTCCTGCAGGTGCATGCGGGTCGGGTCGACCATGAAGGCCGCGTCGAGCACCTTGCCGAGCTCGTCGGAGCCGACGCCCGCGCGCGCCGCGAGGAACTGCTTGGCACGGTCCTTGAAGCCCGCGGCCCCGATCTCCATCATGTTGATGTCGAGGTCGTTCGTCGGCTTGCCCTCGGTCCCGGTTCGAACGGCCTGCGCCTGCTTGTCGGACTCCCGGGTCGTCCACTTCTGCAGGTCGTCGAGCAGCGACTTGCGCCACGCGTCCATCTGCCGCGCCACAGCGGAGTCGTCGCCGAGTGCCTTGGTCAGCCCCTTCCAGCCGCCGGCGCGCTTGATCGTCGCCGCCATCCCGAACTGGTCGATCGACTGGCGCACGATGTCATCCGCGGCGGCGGCGCTGAGCGTGTCCGCCGCCCGCAGCCGGACGACGTCGCTGACCTTGGCCCCGAGGTCGTCGACGCCCTTCGTGCCCGCCGCGGTCGAGCTTGGCCGCCGCCTCGATGCGCGTGGCGAGCACCGGATCGTCCATGCTGCGCGCGAGCGCCGCGAGCTGCTCCGGCGAGCGGCCGGCCGCGGCGGCGGCGCCCCCGACGCCGAGCTCGTCCACCGCCAGGCCGAGCGCGGTCCGCGCGTTCGGGCCGCTCAGTGCCTCCTTCAGACCGGCGGCCGCAGCGGACTGCATGCCCGCCTCGGCCGCTGCCATGAGCCCGCGCCCGGCGGCGCCGGCCTTGCTCAGCGGACCGGCGGCGCCGGCGACGTCGACGAAGACGAAGACGGTGTCGAGGACCGCGGCAAACGCCGCCGAGTCGACCTGCTCGCGCGAGATCAAGCCCGTGCTCCGGTCGCGTGCCCGCCTTGTGCATCTTGGCGAGGTCGGCGTACTGGTCCCAAGAGGCCGCAGCCTGCCCGACGCCGATCCCGATTCCCGCGCCCGCGAACAGGAACGTCGCCATGCCGGCGGTCGCGAACTCGGCGATGATGAAGGCCGCCGCTGAGAGGACGCCGAGCCCCAGCGACTTGGCGATCCTGTTGATTCCGTGCTGGCGAACGTCCTTCTGGAGGATCGACCGCTCGAACGG
This sequence comes from uncultured Solirubrobacteraceae bacterium, assembly GCA_963721315.1. Taxonomy (GTDB): domain Bacteria; phylum Actinomycetota; class Thermoleophilia; order Solirubrobacterales; family Solirubrobacteraceae; genus DASQMT01. The sequence continues at coordinate 5,567 of CAVRIU010000001.1, read as the reverse complement.
CCGCGACCAGTCCACGCCGCTGGTGGCAGGTGCGCCGAGCGCGATCAGGCGCGCGTGCACGGGCTCGAAGTCGCGGTAGTCGAGATCGGTGCCGACGAGCCCTTCCGCGTTGTCGATGAGCGTCAGCGACCGCTTCAAGGCGATCGCCATGATCTTGCGCGCGTTCTCCGGCGACAGCTGCGACAGATCGGACGTGGCCTTTCCGGCCGCCGCCGCGTTCTCCGGGTCGTGGCCCTCCGCGTCGTGCATCGAGATCACGGACTGCACGACCGGGTAGCGGCTCATCAGCTCCGCCGTGAACATCTGGACGAGGTCCCACTTCTCCTTGGCCTCGCGCCACCGCGGGTTGTCGCGCTTGTCCTTCGGGCGGAAGTAGATGATTCGCGGCATCGAGTGCTTGCTGACCGGCGGTTCCGCGCCGAGCTGGATGCCGAGCAGCAGCGCCTTGGCCTGCATCGCCTTGGCGGCGAGCGCGAGTGCCTTCTGGTTCTCCGCCGTGGCGGCATCGTTCTCGGGCGTCGCCTCTGCCACGGGACCGCCGCCCGGGCCTCCCGCCAGGCCGAGTTTGGTCATCTCCTGCACCACGAACGCCTTGTTGGAGGCCAGCGTGCGCCGCACCTCGGTCTCGACGTCGAGCTTGAGCGCGTCGCGCCACTTCTTGATCTGCGGCGAGGTCGCGACCAGGGCCGGCGTCTCCTTGACCTGGCGCTCCCACAGGCCGGCGTTCGCCGTAGCCACCTCGCGCAGCCGGTCGCCGAACGACAGCCAGACCTCCCATGCACCGTGCGCCGTCGGGCTGAAGATTCCCTGGGAGTCGAGCTGGCGGCGGATCTCGGCGAGCTTCTGCTCGTCGGTGGCCGTCTTGAGGTCGATTCGCCGGTCGGCGTCCAGGATCTCGTCCAGTGTCGGCGGCTCGTGCCCGTCGCCGACGCGGGCGACGAGCGGCGCGCTTGCGGTGATCAGGCGGGCAACCTGCTGGTTGCCGGCCCCGAGGCGCGCGATCGCCGCCTGGCGGTGCTCCGGCGGGAGTCCGGCCAGCCGGTGAAGGCCGAACGGTGGTGCGCCGGCGACCGGCGGCGGCCCGGCGGGCTCAGGAGGCGCGGTGCGAGGCACGGGTGCCTCCACCGGCTCGCGGCTCTCAACTTCGTGAGGCAGATTGCCCACCGTATCGGGCGCGACAAGCCGCTGGCAACACGCCAAGTAGCTCGGACGTTCAGCGACTCACCTGATCAAGGACCACTGTCGCCGAAGCGTTCCCGAGTGCCGACCGGTTCTCAGTCCGGGATCGGTTCCCAGATCAGCTCGGCGACGTCGAGGACGAGGTCGGGCTTGGCCTGCGCGGGGTCCTCGGGCGTACGCACTTCGCCGCTGCAGACGCATACCGCATCGTTGAGTCGACGGTACTGAGGGGCGTCGCTGGTGTGAAAGATCGCACCGACTATCTGGCGGCGCCCGGGCGGATAGGCGCGCCCGTACCCGTGCCATTCGAGCATGACCAGCGCCTCGTCATCGGTCTCGATCACGGCGCGGAAGTCCGGCCGAAACGGCCCGGCCGCACCGTGTCGGCGGGGGAAGTTCGCGCCGCGGAAGCGGCCGCTGATCGTGCCCTCACACCGGCCCTCGGCGAGGAAGAGGTGCTGCTCCCAACCGCCGTCGAGGCTGACCATCCAGCTCTCTGGATAGGTGAACCGAATCCGGTACAGCGGCTCGAGCCTCAAGGTCCTCCGTGCGAAGCCTAATCCGACGTCGGCGGAGCTGTCCGGGCATGGGCGCTGGCCGGCCGGCCAGACCCACCGCTGAAGCTGTGGGAGCGGCCCGCCGACGGCCACGCCACCGCGCTCGACGCGGCCGCGGAGGGCGGTCGCCTCTCGGTGCGGTGCGGTGCGAGCCCACTGGCGGGCGGGCGCCGCGAGGGCGCCCGCCCACGGGTTGTCAGTCGACTTCGAGCCGGATGGTTCCGTCCGCGAGCCCGGATGTGTCGATCGTGTCGTCGCCCGCGCGCGTGTCGATCGCGAGCGTGTCGGTCGACCCTTCGGCGTGGGAGACGTTGACCGTCGCCGGGAGCCCGGTCAACGTCGCGGTGCCCGCTACGACGACGCGGCCGGTGACGGCGAGCTCGTCGTTGCCGTCGGTGCCGGTGACCGCGACGCGATCGGCCTGACCGTCGCCGCCCGGGGAGCCGAATCCCGGCGCGAGGCTGACGTCGACGAGCTCGACCGGTGTGCCGCTGAGGTCGCCGATCGCGAACGTATCGGCGCCGCGGCCCGCGAGCGTGTCGATCTCCTCGAGGTCGGTCAGCTGCATCCTGATGTCTCCGACGTCGCGCTTGAACTGCACGCGGCGGCCGATCGCCGACACGTCGAACGTCTCAGCGGCGTCTTCTCCGAGGAAGAAGAGCGAGTCGCGGCTGGCGCCGCCGTCGACGGCATCGCTCCCGTCGCCCGGCGCCCAGCTGAAGCGGTCGAAGTCGCCACCGAGGCGAGCGACGTCATCGCCCTTGCCGCCCTTGACGTCGTCGAAGTCGGGGCCGCCGATGAGCGTGTCGTGCCCGGGGCCGCCGAGTACGACGTCCGAGCCGTCGCCGCCGTCGAGCGTCAGCGCCATGCCGGCCGTCGACGCGCTGACGATGTCGTCGCCGCCACGGCCGTTGATCGTGAGCCGGTCGGCCGCCTCGGCCGCGGGAAGGCGCACGAACGTCGGGCCGAGCACGGACACCGCGCCGAGGTCAGAGACGGAGACCTGGTCGTCGTCGCCGGACGCGTTGACGACCGCTCGGTCGAGCCCGGCGCCGAGATCGGCGTCGACCTGGAACGTGGCTGTCGCGGACAGATCGTCGATGGTCAGCGCGTCGGCGCCGCCGCCCGTGCCGAGGCGGAGTATGTCGATGCCGTCGAGCTCGATCGGCTCGCGACCCGGACCGCGAGTCAGCCGCACCCGCTGGCCGGCGGCGGTCGCGTGAAGTCGCTCGTCGGCGTTTGAGCCGTCGAGCGCCAGCGCGTCGATCCCGTCGCCCAGCTCGACGCGGACACGGTCAAACCGCTTGCGTTCGACGTCGAAGTCGACTGAGCCATCAGCGCCGAGGTCGATCTCGAGCCGGCCGAGTCGGTCGCGCAGCGCCACCGACTCGTCGTCCGGGCTTCCGGACACGACCAGCGTCCGCCGATCGACGCGCACCGGCGCCGGCCCTTCGACGAACTCACGCTCGCCGTAGCGCGTCTCTGCGCGTCGCAGATCGCCACCGATCCGCTCGGCGAACGTGCGGGCGAGCTCCGCGTCGGCGAGCTCGGCGATCAACAGCAGACGCCCATCAAGCGTCACCGATCCGCCGAACAGCTCATCACGCGCCGCCTGGTCGGCGAGCAGCCCGTCGCGCAGCGCTTGCGCAGTCACGCCGGGGACCTCTAGCTCGATCGCGTCGACCTCGTCGTCGCCGCGCGGCAGGTGATCGAACGTGAGCACCGACTGCTGCCCGAAGCGGCCGCGCACCTTGTCGGCGATCGCGTGCAGCTCGTCGTCGGCGACATGGTCGACGTCGAAACGGCGCGAGCGCTCGAACGTCGTCGCCTCGGCCGAAGCGAATACGCCGTCCAGCAGCCGCGAGCCCCGCGGCGATCCGCCGCCCCGCTGCACGATGCGCTCGACCTCGTGCGCGAAGCCAGTCAGCTTGTCGCGCAGACGCGGGTCGTCGGGATCGGTGATCACGGCAGTGTTGTTGGTCGCGAAGATCTCGGCATCCGGCAGTCGGTCATGGGCGACTGCGGACGCGGGGGCGGCGAGCGCCACCGCCGCGAGCGCGACGAGCGTTGGTCTCAGCATGCGATCGAGACGCCAGTGGGCCGCGCGATATTCCACGCTTCGCAGAGCCCAAGCGCGTTCACCTTGCTTGCGTAATGGGAAGCTATCTTCCTATACTCATTGCGTATGCCTCGCAGGAAGCCCGGAACGCTTCTCCCGCTCGAGACCGAGGTCCTCGGCGCGGTCCTGGGCCTCCGCGAAGACGGTCACGAGACCATTCACGGCTTCGGCTTGGCGCATACCTTGCGCGAACGGAGCGGGTCACGGGCGCTGACCGCGCACGGGACGCTCTACAAGGCCCTCGGCCGTCTCGAGGAGCGCGAGCTCCTGTCATCCCGTTGGGAAGATCCGGCGGCCGCCGAGGGCCGGCCACGGCGGCGGTTGTATGCCCTCACCGCCGAGGGCGCCCGCGTCGCGGGCCAGGCTCGGGCACGGAGCGCGAGCACCGCTGCCGTTCGACCTGCGAGCGCCAGGCCAAAGCCCGCATGACGCCCGAGCGCGTCGCCGCCGTCGTGTTGCTCTGGGCACGTCTCTACACCCGCCGGCTGCCCGAGCAGGATGCTCGGCGCCGGGTCGACGAGCTCCGCGCCGACCTGCACGATCACATCTCGCACGAGCGCGCGCACGGCACCGGCGAGCGCCGGATCGCCGGCAGCGTCGCCGCCCGAATGCTCCGCGGAATGGCCGCGGACGTGTCTTGGCGGCACGAAAGGACCCGTCAGCGCCAGACCCAGGAGGACCAGCCCATGCGCCCCACCGCCCTGTCCCGCCGCTCAGTCACACGTGTCGCTGTCGTCACGGTGCTCCTCCTGCTCATCCCGCTCGTGCTGATGCTCCTCGGCGAAGGGACCGATTGGGGCGTGTTCGACTTCGTCTTTGCGGGCGCGATCATCGCCGGCGCGGGCTTGCTGATCGAGTTCGTGGTGCGCAGCCGCGGTACCGCCGCCTACGCCGCCGCGGCGGTCGCGGGCACGCTCGGCGTCGGGGCGATGGTCGCCGGCGAGGCCGACGATGCCCCGGGGCTCGTAGGCTTCGGGCTGCTGCTCTTGCTCAGCATGGTTGCCCTGACGGTGCGCAACGTGCAGCGCAGTCAGTAGCGCCTCGCGTTAGTCGAACGGCGCGCCGCGACCCGGCAGGAGCAGCCGGCCATCGCCGGCCAAAGCGCTGCCCGCGACCCTCGGCGCCCTCGCCATGCTGGAAGTTCCGCGGCTCGCGGGGGAACGGGTCGACCCCGGCGCGGTGGACACGGCGAGAGTGGTGATCGTTTCCGCACGCGACACGAGCCAATGCCGGGCGGCGAGTCTCACTTTCGTGCTGAGATTTCACCACCGATCCCAGTCTCGTTGCCATCGACGTCGTGGAAGACGTACTTCCAGACCGCGTCGTGTTTCTCGATGTCGGTGGGTTCCAGGCCTCGCTCAGCGATCTGCGCGACCTCGGAGGCGGGATCGTCGACCCAGATCATGCTGACCGCGCCGCCGGCCCGCTCGGGATCTTCGATGATGTAGACGTAGCGATCCTCGGCCAGCTGCCACACGGCCTCGACATCGTTCGGGTAGAACGTTGGATCCGCACCGAGCAGCCGCCTGTACCAGTCGACCGCCTGCTTGTAGTCGCGAACGGCGATTCCGGCGAAGATTCCTACTGCCACGTCAGACGCTCCTCATCTCGGTCGTCGGGCGCTCCATAGCGGTTCGTGGCGGTCGGTCGGATCGGCTTCCAAATGCGCGCGAACCACCTGGAAACGTCGGGAAAGAGCCGCGACTTCAGGG